>CAZJMK010000006.1:6505-90111 GCA_964547135.1 uncultured Phycisphaeraceae bacterium
CGAAATCCGAAATCCGAAATCCGAAATCCGAAATCCGAAATCCGAAATCCGAAATTATATTCTACCCCCGTTCCACCATCTCCCACTTTTTACGTAACCGTTCCATCGACATCGGTATCGCCGTCTTCAACTCCTGCGCAAACAGCGCCACCCGGCACTCCTCCACCCACCAGCGAAACTCCATCAACCCCTCATTCACCATTCCCCGGCCTTGAACCTCCCGCAGGCTCTGCAAACACACCTGCCACCACGGCTGCAACTGATCCATCCCCTGCACATCACGCCCCAATCCCCCCGCACCCAGCTTGCGCAGACGAACCGTCATCCCCTGTAAATATCGCGGCAGGTGATACCGCCAGCGACTGGGTGTCCGCCTGATAAAACCCTCCGGCAGCAATTGCCGATATTGCTCCTCCAAATCATGCACGCTCGGCCCCCATGCCGCCTTGATCGGTTTACTTTTCTCCAACGCCAGCGCCCACGCCTGCCGCGCTGCCAATGTCGCATACACCAATTGCATCAGTCGTTTCAAACCCGGTTCCATCGCCACCCACCCCGACCGCAAACGCACTTTATATTCCTCATGCGTGCGCACCACCCCGCCCCCCGGCTGATTCTCCAACATCACTTCCTCCACCAACGCCAGCAGCAAATCTTCTTTCAACACTTCCGCTGCCCCCAACGGCGCAAACATCACAGCCAACTGCTGCCAGGTTGGGTCCATCTGCTGACGCAGCAGTCGTTCCAGGTCGCTTTGCAACTCGAAGTAAAACAAGCGACGCACCCCGGCATGAATCGCCTGTTCCGCCTGTGCCTTGGTCGGCAGCAAACGCAAACTCACCGACCTGCCCGCATCCAGCACCGCCGGGTAAGCCTTGACCTCACTCAACCCGCAACGCACTGCAACGCTTTCCGCCAAATCGCCAAAGTCCCAGCGCCTGATGCCGTCGCGTTGATATTCCCTGCCCGCCAGTTGCAGCAAACTCGCTGCTGCGCGATCGCCCCAGCGCTGCTGCAACCCTTGCAAATCTCTGCCTGCTTCCAAAAATCGACCCTGCTCATCCACCACCTGATAGCGCATCACCAAATGCCCCGGCAGCTTCACCTCCGCCAGCACCTCCGCCGGCACACGCACCCCCGTCATTTCCTCCAACCATCCGCTCACCAGCACCGCCAATGACTTGTCATGGTGCTCATGCCCCAACATTCGTAAGCGCTCCACGCACCCCTGCACATACGGGGGCACCGGCACAAAACTCGTCCGCCAGGTTTTCGGCAAACCCCTGATCAACGCCTCCACCTTCTCGCCCCACAGCCCCGGCACCAATCGATCCATCGCCCCACCACCGCTGGGCAATTGAGCCAAGGTGACCAGCGGTACGATCACCGTCACACCATCGGCCTGGTCTCCCAAATCATGCCGATAATCGAGCGCCAATTTCAGCCCACCCAGTTCCAATACCTCCGGGTACAGGGCCTCATCCAACGGCGTTGCCGGGTCAAGTAAAACCTCGGGCAAACCCATGTACAGCAGCCGGGGTTGCGTGCGTTCGATCTTTTGCCGCCAGGTTTCAAACGCCTGGCCGGAATAAACATCGCCCGGTATGCGCTGCTGATAAAACGCAAATCGCTTTTCGTCCCCCGCCAGCACCGGCTTGCGCAGCTTGTGTTCCCACCGCTTCACCCACTGCACCAGTTCACGATTGTGTTGGAGGAACGGGGCATCACTCTGATATTTGCCCTCGACCAATCCCTGATGAATGAACACTTCGCGCGAAGCCTGCGGGTTGACCTTGCCAAAGGGAACCTGCCTGCCCGGCTCGACCACCAGTCCATGCAGCATCACCTTTTCAAACCCCAACACTCTTGCACTGCGCTGGTCCCAAAACGGCTTGAAATAATCACGGCCCACCAAATGCCTGGCCAGCTTTTCAATCCAGGTGGGTCGTACCGGGGCCACCGTCCGCGCATAAAGTTTGCTCGTCTGCACGATTTCCCCAGCCATGATCCATGTCGCCGGCTTCTGCCCATACAGCGTCGAACCCGGATGAATGCGAAACCTTGTTCCCCTCGGCCCCACATAATCCCCGTCCTCCGTCCGCAACCCCACATTGGCGAGCAAGCCCGTGAGCAACGCGCGATGAATGGCATCGGGGAATGAAGTGGTCGAGTGGTCAAGTGGTCGTGTGGTCGAGTGACCTGTTGATTTCAATTTTGATTGGCTGTTAGCGCCGCGACTTGTCGCGTCTTCTTCCGTCAATTGGGCACTTCTATTGCCTTTCACTTGGCCACTTGACCACTTGGCCACTCGACCACTTTCTTCTTCCATCACCCCCTTCAACTCCGCATGCACATCCACCCATTCGCGCATGCGCACGAACGACAAAAACTTGCCATGACACCATTCCCGCAATTTGGCGCGGGACAGGTGGGCTGCCTTCTGGTGATAGGCCTCCCACAATTTCAGCCAGGTGAAAAAATCGGACGATTCATGTTTGAAAGTACCATGCGCCCGGTCGGCTGCGTCCTGCTGATCCATCGGGCGATCACGGGGGTCCTGCACCGACAGCGCCGCAGCAATCACCAGCACTTGCTGCAAACAACCCTCCTCCAAACCTGCCACGATCATCCGTCCGATGCGCGGGTCCACCGGCAGACGCGCCAGTTGCCTGCCGATGACCGACAACTCGTTTTTCGCATCCAACGCCCCCAACTCAATGAGGGTTTGATATCCGTCCTGAATCATGCGAAACGAGGGTGCTTCCAAAAACGCAAACTGCTCCGGCTCCCCCAACCCCAATTGCTTCATCTGCAAAATCACACGCGCCAGGTTGGTGCGCAGAATCTCCGGCTGAGTGAACGCAGGCCGTGAAAAAAAATCAGCTTCGTCATACAAGCGCACACATACACCCGGCGCCACGCGACCGCAGCGACCCTTGCGCTGGTCCGCCGAGGCCTGGGCAATGGGTTCAATCGGCAATCGTTGCACCTTGGTACGTGGGTTGTACCGGCTCTGCCTGGCCAGGCCCGTATCGATCACAAACCCGATGTTGGGCACCGTCAGCGACGTTTCCGCCACGTTGGTCGCCAATATCACCCGCCGTTTGTTGCCGGGCGATGGTTTGAAAATGCGCTGTTGTTGCGCTGCTGCCAATCGTGCGTACAACGGCAGCACTTCGATGCGCTGCCCCAATGCCCCGACAAGTGCCTCCGCGGTTTCACGAATTTCTCTTTCCCCCGGCAAAAAAACCAGGACATCGCGGGCATTTGAAGTGGTCAAGTGGTCGAGTGGCCAAGTGGCCAAGTGAGAAGACAATTTCGAATTTGATTCGCTGTTAGCGCCGCGACTTGTCGCGTCTTCTTCTTGCACTTGGCCACTGGGCCACTGGGCCACTGGGCCACTTCTTTCTTCATACTTCAATTCCCCCCTGCATATCTCTCCGACGGTTTGCACAATCCTTCCGATCAGGTCCACCGCCTGATCGTCTTCGCTCTCCAAGGGCAGCGGGCGATAGACCGTTTGCACCGGGTGCAGCCGACCCGACACCTCGATCACCGGGGCCTGATTGAAGTAGCGCGAAAAACGCTCTGGGTCGATGGTCGCCGAGGTGATGATGATTTTCAGGTCCGGTCGCCGGGGCAGCAATGTTTTCAAGTAACCCAAAAGAAAATCGACATTCAAACTGCGCTCGTGGGCTTCATCAATAATGAGCGTGTCATAGCGCAACAGCGAACGATCATGCGGCACTTCCGCCAGCAGAATGCCATCGGTCATGACCTTGATGTAAGCACCAGGTTCGAGCTTTTCCTCAAAGCGCACCTGATACCCGACCTGTTTACCCAGCGGCGTATCAAGTTCGTCCGCGATGCGGTCGGCTATGGTTCGCGCGGCAATCCGACGGGGTTGCGTATGACCGATCAGCCCGGCCACGCCCCGCCCCAGTTGCAGACACATTTTCGGCAATTGCGTGCTTTTGCCCGAACCTGTGTCGCCACAGACGATCACCACCCGATGCTGCGCGATGGTGTTCATGATTTCATCACGCTTCTGACTGATGGGCAGCTCCGGCGGATACGTCACCTTCGGCAACCCCGCCAGGCGAGTTTCGCGCAAAGTGATCGAACGCATCATCGCCTGATGCAATTTGCCCAACCCCTGCGTGATATCGCGGCGCTGGTGTTGCGCCTGACGCAGCGAGCGCAGACTGGCGTGAAACCGCCTTCGGTCCGCGAGCATGCCCTGGTCCACCAGGCGGGCAAGTTGTGCGAGGGTGATTGCGGTCATGGGTGAAAGTTTAGCCAATCAAAATCAAGTGATGACGCCGTGCCCTTGAGGGCCGATGATCCGGGGCTGAAGCCCTCGGCGTCAATCCCCATCGGTTTACGTTCTATCATTTTCGATCCATTCTGTTGATTTTCCTCTTTTCATTGTCGATAACATTTCTATAATCAGACACTGGTTGGATCACTCGCACGCGCCACACCGACAACAGGAGGCTTCGGAGACCAAAACAGAAATTGGAAAACACCATCGCCAGAGCGGTCCCCCATCCATGGGAACGATTCCTCACCGGGGTCCGCTCAATGATCAAAGGTGGGGAGTCGGCCAATGGTTCCAACGTCAGCTCCGTCGTGGAACTTTCATCCCCCCCGGCCCCGGCCGACGGCAACCTTCAAGTCCAAAACGTCAGTAAGCGTTTTGGCAACACGCAGGTCTTGCGTGATATTTCCCTCACGGTGGAAAGCGGTCAGTTCGTCACCCTGCTAGGCCCATCAGGCTGCGGCAAAACCACCCTGCTGCGCGTGATCGCCGGGTTGGAATTGGCCGACGCCGGTCGGGTGATGCTGGGCAACCTCGACCTTGGCCCCTTGCCCGCCAATCGGCGTCCGGTCAACACCGTCTTTCAAAGCTACGCACTGTTTCCGCATCTGTCCGTGTACGAAAACGTGGCCTTTGGTCTGCGTTCCCGCAACATCAGCGACAGCCTGGCCAAGCCGAGGGTGAACCGGGCGCTGGAAATGTTGCGCATCGAAAACTTCGCTGCCCGTCAGCCCCATCAATTGTCAGGCGGACAACGCCAGCGCGTCGCCCTGGCGCGTGCCCTGGTCAATGAACCTTCCGTGCTGCTCTTGGACGAACCGATGTCAGCCCTCGATGCCAAGTTGCGTGCTGAAGTGCAAATCGAGTTGCGTCGCTTGCAGCAACGGCTGGGGAAAACCTTCATTCTGGTGACCCACGATCAGGACGAGGCGATGAGCGTGTCGGATCGCATTCTGGTGATGCGCGAGGGTCGCATTGAACAGGCCGGGACCCCGGCTGATGTTTACGAACGGCCACGCAACCGCTTCGTCGCTGAGTTTCTGGGTTCCGCCAACCTGATTCCCGGTTACCGCAAAAACGGCACGGTGCAGACCGACCTGGGCGACCTGTCGGTGCGCGAACATCCGACCTGGGAACAGGGCACCCTGGCGATTCGCCCCGAACGCATTCGTGTGCTATCGACCAAACCCAAGGCCAACGCAGTGCGGGCACGGGTGAAGGAAGTCATTTACCGCGGCTCGCACCAGGAAGTGTTTGTCGAACCCGGAGCTTTGCGCGTGCAGGCCCCGGTGGCAAGAAGGGTGCAACCCGGCGAAATGGTCTGGCTCGAACTTCCGCAGGAGTCGGTGGAGGTTCTCGTTGACTGAACGCCTGATCTGGTTCGGGCAGCTTGCCAGCAAAAGAGCGTTAACCCTGCGCGGCATGTTCATGGTCGCCGGGGGTTTGCTCTGGTTGCTCATCTTCCTTGCGCTGCCCACACTCGTGCTCATGGCTGTGGCCTTCACCGAGCGCGGCCCGTATGGGCAGATTCACTGGAGCTTCACCACCGACAACCTATGGCGCCTGCTGGGTTGGGGAACCTTCGGCTGGTCCCCCGAAACCCTGCGCATTCTCGGTCGCAGTATCCTCGTCGCCGGGGTGACGACGGTCGCTTGTGTCACACTGTCGTACCCGCTGGCGTTTTTCATCGCCGCCCGACCGCAGCGCACGCGCTACCTCTGGCTGACACTGGTCATCATTCCCTTTTGCACCAACCTGGTGGTGCGCACCTACGCATGGATGTTGCTTTTGTCCGCCCAGTTTCCCCTGGCGCGCCTGGCTCAGTGGCTGGGGCTGCTGGAACCGGGGCAGGCCCTTTACCCCAGTCAGGGCGCGGTCTATCTGGGCATGATCACGACGTTGCTGCCGTTCACCGTGCTGCCGATTTATACGAACGTGGAACGGTTGGACTGGTCGATCGTCGAAGCGGCGACGGATTTGTATGCCTCGCGCTGGCGGGTGTTTTACCATGCGATTCTGCCGCAGACTTTGCCGGGGCTGACGGTGGCGATCGTACTGACGTTCATTCCCGCGATGGCGATGTTCGTGGTGCCCAACCTGCTGGGCGGCGCCAAATACATGCTGGTGGGTGACCTGATTCAGCAACAGTTCAACCAGAGCCGTGATTACCCGTTTGGCGCAGCGTTGTCATTAGGGTTGATACTGCTGACACTGCTGGGCCTGTACCTTTGGCGACGCAGCGGGTCCAAGGCGGGCGAGGTGTTGTGAAAAAGAAGTGGTCAAGTGGCCGAGTGAATGTATTTGTTTAGCGCGGACGCTTTGCGTCGGCGATGACGACATGATGGATAATGGATAAAGGATAATGGATGATGTACAAACTCAGAGTTGATTGACAAGCACCCTCTCTGAACATTATCCATCATCCATGATCCATTATCCATCCAAGTGCAGCCATACGGCCCTGCCCCCGGTGGGCACGGCGTCATGAACCCGCGACGAATTGCGAGTTGATTATCGAAACCCCCACGAACCCAACTTCGATTGATACTGCCAAACCATCGGCGAACAACTCCGGGGGCGGGGGCGGAGGCGGGGGCAAAGGTGATGCGGGGGCACGGAAGTTGCCCTGGTGGGTGAGTGTGACGGCGATAGCGACGTTGGTGCTGTTGTATCTGCCGATGGTTTCGGTGGTGATTTTCAGTGTGAACGATGCCGAGCGCGGGTTCCTCTGGCAGGGGTTTACGCTCAAGTGGTATGCGAAGGTGTTTGAAAATGAGCGCATATTGGCCGCCACGTGGAACACGCTTTTACTGGCCGGGGTTTCGACGCTCATCGCCACGGTGCTGGGCACGATGCTGGCTTTGGGGCTGGACCGGTTTCCCTGGCGGGGCGGTTTTCGCAGCGGGTTGGAACTCATCATGCACTTGCCGGTGGTGACGCCCGACATCATTCTCGCGGCAGCGATGGTCGTGGCGCTGTTTTTTCTGCGTCAGGTTTCGAGTATCTTTGAACCCAACTGGTGGACGTTTTACGCAGGCGAAAGGCGCATCGTTCTGCCGGTGAACATGATTTTGGGTCACGTGACGTTTCAACTGCCGTTTGTGGCCCTGGTGGTGCGCAGTCGATTGGCGACCATCGGCACAGTGGTGGACGAGGCCGCCCGTGACCTGTATGCGGGCACGCCCTATTTGATGCGCCGGGTGACGCTGCCGTTGCTGTTACCGGGGGTGGTATCGGGGGCGATGCTGGCTTTGACGCTTTCGCTGGACGATTTTGTGATCAGTTTTTTCACCAGCAGCCCGGACACGGTGACGCTTCCGATCTACATTTATGGGGAGCTGCGCAAAGGAATCACCGCCACGACCCATGCCCTGTCAACCCTGATTTTTCTGTTCACCATGGTGCTGGTGATCGGCTTGGAACGACTGGGACGCTACAGCAAGGAGTAAAACGATGATGACGCAGGCAACACGCAACGTGATTCAGGTGAGTTGTTCGAGGGCGACGGCGGTGCTGACGATCGGGCTGAGCCTGCTGCTGGGCATGGTCACCGGTTGCTCACGCAGTGAATCGCAGCAGGCAGCGCCCCAGCGGGTGACCGTGTACATGTATTCGGAATATATCGACCCGGAATTGATCCCTGCGTTTGAAAAGGCCACGGGGATGCAACTGCTGGTGGATGTTTACGAAGACAGCGAATCGATGCTGGCGAAGATGAGCAAGGCTGGGGGCGACAGCCAGTATGACGTGATCGTGGTGTCGGATGTGGTGGTGCCGGCGCTGATCAGTTTGAAGCTGGTGCAGCCGTTGGACAAAAGTCAGGTGCCCAATCAGGTGAACGTGGCGGAGGATTTCAAGGAGCCGCCGTTTGACCCGGGCAGCAGGTTCAGCCTGCCGTATCAGTGGGGCACGGTGGGTTTGATGTACCGCAAGGATTTGGTGCCGGGCGAGGAGGTGTCATGGTCAGTGATGTTTGATGCGACCAGGCAGCCGGGCACGTTTGTGCTGATGGATTCGATGCGCGACATGCTGGGCATCGCCCTGCGCTATCAGGGCAAAAGCATGAACAGTCGCAACCCGGCGGAAATTCGGGCGGCGGGGGAATTGCTTTTGGCAGCCAAAAAAAGCCCGCGTTGTCTGGGGTTTGAAGGCGGCGTGGGCGGCAAGAACAAAGTGCTGGCCGGGGAAGCGGGCTTGGCAGTGGTTTACAACGGTGATGCGGTGCGCGGCATTGCGGAACTGGCCGAGGCCGGCAAGGGCGAACCCTTTGCGTTTGTCATCCCCAAAGAAGGCGGCGTGATTTGGACCGATGTCATGATGGTTTCATCGAAAGCACCCAACCCGGCGGGCGGGCATCAGTTCATCAATTTCATTTTGGATGCACAGAACGGTGCGAAGTTGTCCAACTTCAATCATTATGCCTCGCCCAACAAGGCATCCATGCCGATGATCGACGAGGCGGATCGCAACAACCCGGACATTTACCCCGATGCAGCGACGATGAAAACGCTCGAATACCTGACCGACGTCGGCGCGGACACCCGGCTTTACGACGAAGTGTGGACGATGGTGAAGTCGCGGTGAGTGAAGAAGTGACCAAGTGGCCAAGTGGTCAAGTGAAAGAACCAAACCAAGGACGAGGAGTCCGCGACGAGGACTCGGGTATTCTGCGTCGTTAATCGGCGAGTCAGTGAATCGGTTACTCGGACAGAATGGTCTTTGCTCTGACCGATTAACCGACTCACCGACCAACTGATTAACCACGCCGATCAGACGCGATCAATCGCGGCGCTAACTTACGAATACGTTTCCGTCACGCGCCCACCTGCCCACTTCTGCACATCCCCGTTTGACAAGCTTTCACGCCCTGCGTCATAATGGCCGCATCGTGATCAGGTGTGGCACCTGATCGGTTGCAGAGATGGAACGCCCTGTCACAACTGGCCCTGTTGTAAGGAGATCGCCTTGAACGTTCTCACCAAAGTCTTCGTCGTGCTGGTGAACGTGTTGTCGGTGGCGCTGGTGGCACTGGTCATTGCCTTTGTCGCCAACACCGAAAATTACAAACAGAAATTCACCGATATCAAAGCCGAGCGGGACAGCTTTGATGCCAAGTCGCGCAACATTCAGGGCGAACTGAACCTGCTCAAGGGCGAATGGGACAAGCAGGCCAAGACCTACGCCGACGAAATCAACGCCAAATTGTCACAGGCCAAAGCTGCCGAGGACCAGCTTGCAGCCGTGCGTGCCGAACTGGCCGGTGCTCGTCGTGACACTGCCAAGCTGGAGGCACAGGTGTCGGGCTTGTCCGCGGCGATGTCGCAGAACCAGGCCATTTTGGATGCCGCCCTCAAGGAACTGGCCCAGCGGCGTGACGATGCGGTCAAGCTGGAAACCCGTGCCATTCAGTTGGCCGACCGCAACAATGAGTTGATGAACCAGGTCGAAGCCTACAACCGTCAGGTTCGTCGGCTTAACGAGCAGATGACCCAGCTCGACGAGGAAAAGAACAAGGTCAGCGACTTGTGGACCCGCGTACCGCAGGATGTGCGTGATCGATTGACCCAGGCCACCGCAGCCGGTGCATCGGGCGTGGTCGAAGCAGTGCAGACGGCTGTGCCCGTGCGTGGGCAGATCACCAAAATCGAACAAGTCGGCGATCAAACCTTCGCGCAAATCAACCTGGGCAAGGCTGACAAGGTCGTCCCCAATAACAAGTTCATGATTTACCGTGACAACAAGTTCATGGGCAACCTCATCATCATGACCGTCAGCGATCGTGAAGCGGTCGGCCGGGTGGAGTTGAATCAAGTGCCCCTGTCCGCCGGGGACCGCGTGATGAGCGGCGTGTTTTGAACCGTGAATCAGCCTGCTGAGCTTTTGCCGGTGATCATCCGTACTTAATCAATTTTGCAACGCATGATGGTTTGTGAAGGAATTGGACCATGACGCAAATGAGCACCCCAGCCGCGACGGTTCCCGCCAAGAGCAATGTGTACACCGTGCTCGCACTGGTTTCCGTATTGATGCTTCTGGCTGGCATCGGTTATGTGACTTACAAGAACACCAGCATGACCGAAAGTGCCAACCCCTTTGCACTGGTGGAATAGTCACCGAAAGTTTGAGTCGGAACACCCCCGAACCACGAGCGCAAGCCCGTGGTTTTTTGATGGGGTGGTCAAGGAATCAACATACAACAGTGAATGACGCCGAGGGCTTCAGCCCCGGATCGTTTTCATTGGAGGATGAATCAAACCATCCGGCCCTGAAGGGCACGGCGTCAAGCGACGGGTGCCTGTGGGCCGGCATCTTCGACTGCCCACAGTAGTGATTCACGGTGGCACGCGACCGTGCCACAGGCACCCAGCGTCATACCCGTCATGGGTGCCACTGGCAGCTTGTCTGCCGGTGGAGTAAAAGTCCGTCCATGCACTGGCAACAAGTTGCCAGTGGCAGCCCGATGACGCTGATCACCGGAACGCCGACGCAAAGTGTCCGCGCTAAACGATGAAAATCACACGGCCGGAATCGACGCGATCAATCGCGGCGCTAACTTTCGAATATGATTCTGTCACTGGGCCCCTTCATCACTCTTCATCAAACTTCCGATTCACCAATTGCTGGATTGCGTCGATCGCGGCCTGGGCGTCCTTCCCCGTGGCGGAAACCAACAGTTCGGTGCCCTGCGTGGCGGCGAGCATCATCATTTGCATGATGCTTTTGCCATCGACCACCTGTTCGCCCTTGCGCACGCGCACCTCACTGGCAAAACCATTGGCAACGTCCACAAACGACATGGCCGGTCGTGCGTGCAACCCCAGGCGGTTCTGTATCACCACCCGGGCTTCGATTGTCGAGGTCATCGTTTCCACAGCCAATTCCATCGTGCTCATACCTGGCCCCTACCTTTCCCCTTTCATCGGCATCTTCCGATGATCCGGTTTCATGATAGCGCGGCAGGTTGTCGTTTTTCCATGCACTTACGCAGTTAATTGTTGTCCATCGGCTTCAATCAGCAATTCCTGTACCTCATTCACCGTCGTGGCCTGTCTTAAAAATCGGCGGAACTGATCCTTCTGCAGATTGGCAAACACAATTTCCATCGCCTGCAGGTGTTCGGTCGGCTTTTCCTGCGGCGAAAGCAGCAGCACGACACTGAAAACCGGAGCCTTGTCGAGCGCATTGAAGTCGATGCCCTTGGCGCTGATGCCGATGCCTGCCGCCATCTTCTTGATTTTGGTGTGCTTGACGTGCGGCACAGCCACGCCTTTGCCGAAACCTGTCGAGCCTTTCTTTTCCCGGTCGATGATCATTTTGATCAGGTCCGCCTTGATGGCCGCGGGGGCTGCCCCGGCTTCGATCAGCGCATCGACGAGTTCCTGAATCACGCCATCCCGCTCGCTGGCCTTGAGTTGGGGGATGATGGCCGACTGAATCACGAATTCCTGAAGCTTCATCGGTATTCCTCAACGCCGTCGGGGTGGTGGTGATGGAAACGACGGCGATCTCTCTGCAAACCCTGCCCCGAAATCCCCGCTGGTTGCTCTCCCGAAAATCACGCAACGGGCCTGATCGTCCCCGGCCCCACAGTATGGAGCGCCGTCGCAATCATGACAAGCGACCAAGGCAGCAAATTTCAACACGGAGACAAACAAAAGGGGCTAGGGGCTAGTAGCTGGGGCATCACACTTGGCCACTCGACCACTTCTGCCCGATGACTATGGACTCGCCCGAATACCCAAGCCCTCGGCCTATCGGCCTCGTTCTTGGCTTGGTTTTCGCAATATCGAAATCCGAAATTTTCTTGCCTCTCACCGCTTCTCTTATCACCCCGACATCGACGTTTTGCCGTGATGATTGCGGACGATTTCCTTATGGTCGGTCAATTGGCGCTCGAGCTTGTCCACCGCCTGGTCGATGCCCGCGTACAAATCGGCATCGTGCACCTTGGTGACAAACGGTTCGGTTCGGTCAGCGGTGACGCGAATTTCCACTTCGTAATGCCGATGGTCCCCCTTGTCCGCCACCACTGCGATGCCCTGAATCCGGTTGTAATACTTACTGAGCTTACTCACCCGCTTTTCCGCGTAATCCCTGATCGGCTGGGTGATTTCCAGATGACGGCCGGTGACGGTAATGACCATAATGGGCCTCCACAAAATCCCTACTGCACAATATGACGCTCACATCCCCGCGTCAACGATTGGACGTAAGTATGTATCGGTCAGCCACACCCATCATTTCACTGACAAATGTTTGAGGTGCAGAATTGTATCGCAGGTACATGTGCGCCAGTGGCACACGTCTGATTTATTGACGCCGTGCCCTTTAGGGCCGGATGTTTTAGTATGAAATCCGGGGCTAAAGCCCTCGGCGTCAGTTGTTGTTTGGCAATCCCGAAATCCTGATCTTCGTGAGGCCATGAAGATCAGGCGTGGTTTTCATACTTGGCCACTCGACCACTTGGCCACTTGGCCACTTGGCCACTTCACCTTCCGAAAGTCACACCTCACTGGCGGCGATGTCGGCTGCACGTCGCTGTTCGCGCTTCCGATCCGATTCCTTAAGCATCCGTTTGCGCATGCGTACCGACTTGGGTGTGATTTCCACCAGCTCATCTTCCTGAATGTATTCCAGGCACGCTTCCAGCGACATGTCACGGGCGGGGCGAATGCGGGCGGCATCATCCTTGCTCGTCGTGCGCATGTTGGACATCGGTTTCATCTTCGTCGCATTCACGGTGATGTCGTTGTCCTTGCAGTGTTCGCCGACGATCTGGCCTTCGTAAATCTGATCACCCGGACGTATGAAGAAAAAACCGCGATCATACAAACCATCGAGCGCATACGCAGTCACCCGTCCGGTTTCGGTCGATACCATCACGCCTGCCTGTCGTTGGGGAATGTCGCCGCGATAATCTTCATACTCATAAAACGTATGGTGCATGATGGCCTGACCCTGCGTGGCCGTGAGCATGCGGGAGCGCAAGCCGATCAGCCCGCGTGCCGGTATCGTGAATTCCATATGCACAAAACCGCTGGCACCCGGCTTGGCGTCCATGCGCAACAGAATCGCCCGTCGATCGCCGACCAGACTCATCACCGAACTTTGGCACTCGCTCGGACAATCGACCGACAACATTTCAATTGGTTCGAGTTTGCGTCCCTCTTCCTCATGAAAAATCACCCTCGGTTTGCCGACGCAAAGCTCATACCCTTCCCGCCGCATGTTCTCCAGTAAAATCCCCAAATGCAGCAGGCCGCGCCCTGACACTTCAAACTCATCGCCCTGTGAAAAATCGACGCGCAAGGCCACGTTGGATTGCAGTTCCTTTTCCAATCGTTCACGAATCTGCCGACTGGTCACATACTGCCCCTCACGCCCGGCGAACGGCCCCTTGTTCACCATGAACGTCATGTTCAACGTCGGCTCATCCACCGCCAGCGCCTGCAAGGCCACCGGGGTTTCCGCATCCGCAATCGTGTTGCCGATGTCCACCGCTTCCAGCCCCATCACCGCGCAGATGTCCCCCGCACTCACCTCCGCCACCTTTTCCCGTCCCAGCCCCTTGAAAGCCATGAGCTGCAACACGCGCTGCTTGGTGACCTTGCCGTCACGATCAATCACCGCCACCGGCTGACCCTCTTTCAGCACGCCCGCCACCACTCGGCCGATGGCGATCTTGCCCACGTAATCCGAGTAGTCCAGCGTCGTCACCAGCATCTGAAGCGGCGCATCGGTTTTGAAATCGGGTTGCGGCACATGCTTGATAATCGCCTCAAACACCGCACGCAGATCACTGGTCTTTTCCGTCGGACTCAAACTCGCCCACCCATCGCGCCCCGAACAGTAAATCACCGGAAAGTCCAGCGCGTGATCGTCAGCGTCCAGCGACACCAGCAGGTCGAACACTTCGTTGAGCACGTGCTGCGGACGGGCGTCGGGCCTGTCCACCTTGTTGATCACCACAATCGGTTTCAACCCGTTTTGCAATGCTTTCGACAACACAAACCGGGTCTGCGGCATCGGCCCATCAAAGGCATCGACCAAAATCAGCGCCCCGTCCGCCATTTTCAAAACCCGTTCGACTTCACCGCCGAAGTCAGCGTGACCGGGCGTGTCGATGATGTTGATTTTGTAATGGTCGCCGTCCAACGCGGTGTAATCCACGGCACAATTTTTGGAAAAAATCGTGATTCCGCGCTCGCGCTCGATCGGGTTGGAGTCCATGATCAGCCCATGCTGACCCCCGGCCAGTTTGTCGAGCTGCTCCGAACGAAAATTGCCTGATTGATAAAGCAGACGATCCACCAGCGTGGTTTTGCCATGGTCAACGTGGGCGATGATGGCGACGTTACGTAAGCGGACGTCGGGCATGAGGCACCGTATTGGTTGAAGGTATCGGCAGGTCAGGCGGACGCCCGACCATGGCCAGCCCCGCATTGTATCGTCAATCTCGCCCGTATGCTGATGGGAACGATTTCGAATGTATACTCGTGATGGATCGCGTCGGATGTAGCCCAGCCGCCCCCGGCTCGGTGAATCACCATCGATATACCCACCGCCGAGGGCGGCGGTGCCACAAATTCAGACGCGATCAATCGCAGAGTTGTCTGTCGAATACAGTGCCGTTACTTGGCCACTCGACCACTTGGCCACTTCTTCATCCTCCTCACGCACTGCGCAGCAGGTCTCCTGCCTCTCCCGGTGAGAGAGGGGGCCTGGGCAGTCTCGTTAGTTACGCAAATTGCTCCAGCCTTGACGCCACCACGGTCGTTCCGGTGCAGGGTGATGATCCGCCGATGCAATCATTTGATCGCGTGATTTCCGATCATGAACTGGGCAGTTTCGAGTTGACGCGCATGTTGTTGTCGCGTGGCGCCGAACGCATTGTGCAATTCGGGATCGCGCATTCGGAACATTATTGGGTGAAGGCCCGTCGGCGCGGTTACGAACGAGCAATGCGCGACGCCGGGTTGGAGCCTTTGCCGGTGGTACGGTTTCATGAGCGATTGGAAGCCTCGGTTGACACCGCCGACGAGTTTGCCTTGGGCGTGCGGATGGTGGCTGGTCACTTGGTGGAGCACATGACACGTTCGCCGCGTGTGGACGCATTCTTGCTCGACACGGACTACGTGAGTTTTTATCTCAATGCGTCGATTCGGTTGTTCGGCCTTCAGCCGGGTAAGGATGTGCTGGTGGCCGGGTACGACGATTACTGGCACACCTCGCCGTTGCGACGATGGGAAAGCACCACGCCGATCGCCACGGTGGACAAGCGTCCCTATGAGGTCGGAATGGATTTGATGCGACTTCTTACGCAACGACGTAATGGGGAATTGTCCGACGACGCGCAATTGTTGGTACGTCAGCCGCGCATCATTATCACGGATGGATTTGCTTCGGTTCCAGCTTGAACCGGAGGCATCATTCAGCGCTCAATCGTTTTCGGATGTTGTGCGTTTCGTCGCCACACATGATTGAAGGATCATCCAACCCATCACCGTTTTCGAAGCTGGGTTGGCTGAGTTTGGGTGCCCTGGGTCTGTTGGGGCGTCGTCGTGTTGCCTGATGGGTTCATCGACATTCGCCGGCATCGCCTGACCGCGTTGCCGGTGATTGAAGCATGGAGGAAAAGCAGCACGACGCGTACAAGGAACATTCCATGCTGACTTTTCACCGATGGACTGCCCACGGGTTTTCGCTGATTGAATTGCTGGTGGTGATATCGATCATTGCCCTGCTGGTGGCCTTGTTATTGCCAGCCTTGAGCGCCGCCCGCGATGCATCCCGACAGTCGGTGTGCCTGTCCAACGTTCGACAGATCGGCGTTGGACTGGCTGCCTACACGGAAGACCACAAATCCGTGTTGCCCTGGGCACGGAGTTTCAATCAGGTGCTGGCGCAGACCGGAGCCAACAGTCTGGGCATCGTCAATCGTCTGGCCAACGACGACTATGTGCGCACGGGTTTAAATGAAAATCGTTCCCGTCAGGGTGTGTTTTTTTGTCCGATGGACACAACCACCAACATGCAGGGTTCGCCCAACACGCCCAGTTACAGCAGCTACAAAGGCATTGATGGGATGGGTTGGAGTGTCAGTAACGGACTGGTGGGCACGCGCCTGGACCTGATCCAGGCAAAGATGCCGTTGAAAATTGAATATCACGAGGAAAACCCGGGGCCGCCCTACTGGATCGAAGGAATCAAGGTCCGATGGGCGTTTCCCTACGACCGCGTGGCTTGGCGAACACCGCATCGTCGCGCGGTTCGCTCGCTGCTTTATGGCGATTTTCATGCCGAAGCCGGCCATGTCGCTTGGCGCGACCCCGAATATTACCCACCTTATGAGTTTTATCATCCGAAAGTGCGTTAGGTTTGCGGTTAGGTCTTCTTCCTTTCACGGAGTGTGTCACATGGTTGCCTACACATCGACGCATCGCTCCCTTCGTGGCTTTACGCTGGTTGAACTGTTGGTGGTCATTTCCATCATTGCGTTATTGATTGCGCTGTTGTTGCCGGCACTGGCCAGCGCCCGTGACGCGGCACGAACCTCGACCTGTCTGTCGCAGTTGAGGCAACTGGGCATTGCGGCGATGGGCTATGCCGCTGACAACCAGGATGCCGCCATCGCATGGGACCCGATTTCCGCCGGGGGTGGCACTCTTGAAAACACCAACATCGTAGCCGAGTGGGACTGGTCGGTAACCTTGGCAACCTATGTCAATGGTTGGATCAAGCATTTGGATTCGCCGTCAGGGCGGATCGCTTCCAATGAGCATCCGAAAGTTTATGTCTGCCCGGATGCGACGGATGAGATCAAACGACTTCAAGTCAGAAATTCATTCTGGTATGCCCGTCGGCAGGCGACCTATGCCCCACCGGCCTATCTGCCCCGAACGGTGAACTGGATCGGTTACATGGAGCCGAACATCCGGCGATCCATGCGGGCCAGTGATTACGATACGGCCACCACCCCGATGCTCACGGACGTGCGAGCCTTGGAACACAATGCCGCGCTGGCGGAAATGAACGTACCCGTGCATTTTTACGGGAAGTTCGACGGCATCAATCACACGCGCAAGATCCTTCGCCGCCATCTGGCAACCAACAATGAGTCGTTGACCGGCGTGTTCAACAGCGCTTTTCTGGATGGGCATGGCAAATCAACTTCGGGGGAGGAATTCAAAGCCTTCAACATGAGTCCGCAGAACGCCGCCAAGTTCAACCTGCCGGATCAGGACTGGGTTCCCTGATTCCCGCAGGCGATGCGATGAAGTCTGGCACAGAAGACAAAGTCCCCGGACACAGTCAACACCTGTGCCCGGTGATGTTAATCACAGTTGCGACAGGGAGAAGACGATGCAACATCTCGGATCATCACGGCTGGTTGGAACCATGCTGATATTGTGTATTTGGCCTTGGACCGTCGGCGCCCAAATCCAGGAAACGTTCGAGGCAGGCGATGCGCCCAAATCATGGCCGCGCCACGGTACATGGCAGCTTGGGGCGGACCCTGAAGCGGCCACCAACCGCGTGCTTCACACTGACGCGACGGCATCCTTCATTCCATCAATCACTATTCCTCTGCCGACGTCGGCCAGCCCCGACACGATGCTCAGCTTCCGGGCACGATTTGAAACGCCCTATCCGGGAATGGGCGGCGGAGGTAAACCTGACGGCCAACACTTTCCGAATTGGAAACTTCGTTTGCCGATCAGATTGGATGACCGGGCCGCCGAGTTGGTCGTCGAGGAATCATTTGCATGGAATGCGCTGCTGATCCACGGCCCGGACCTCAAGGCACGCATCGAAGGCTCACGTGCCCCAGCCCAGTGGCACCAGTACGTTGTCGCCATTCGGGGTGGTCGTTTGTGCATCGCGGTGGATGGGTTGGTCGTTCTGGATCGTGCGTTTCAAGGATCACTGGGAAATGGCAACGCATCACTCACCGTGCAACACATGAAGGTTTGGGTCGATGATGTCAAGTTTGGACCTTTCGATCCGGCAGCGCTGGAACCATCTGCAACAGATTCCCCGGACCCGAGCGATTACATCCTTCAAGATGACTTTGGCACGCCCAGGCTGTCCAACCTCTGGAACAGCGGAGGTGATTGGTCCGTCACCGCCGATCCGGACACCCCCGACAACCGTGTTGTCCATGGTTTGGGCGATAAGCGACCGGTGACGTTGTTCACGCGCAATGCAAGTTTCACCGATTACACCCTCAGTTTCAGAATTCGCTTTGAGACGCCACACAAGGCCTTCCCGCATCACGATGAGGTTCATTTTCCGCACTGGGCGATCATGATGCGCCGCCTGCCGGACGGCAGGGAGGTGGCGCTGGTGGACAGCTTCATCTGGGGCAGTCAGCGCGTGACATCGTACACCGGTGGATACCCGCAGCTTGAACGTCGCATGCCGCGCGGCCAGTGGCGCTGGATGAAAATCATCGCCCATCGTGATACGTTTGAAATTTACATGGAGGGGGAACTGCTCACACGTGCGGTCGTACCCGATGTGTTGCCCGGAGCCATCGGTTTCCGCGTGATGGACGGTGAACTGTGGGTGGATGATGTGGTGATGACCGCTCATCCAGCGGCGAAGTTGCACGAAACATTTGCCCGCGGGATCGACGGTTCACTCTGGGAATCGGGTGAAGGTTGGGGCGTGCCCGGGAACCAGTCACCCGGAAGCAATCGATATGCGCAAGGTTCTCCAAGCGGTGGTTTACTCAAGTCGCGTGCATCGTATGGTGATGGCGTTCTCTCCTTCCGTGTGATGCGACCCAGTCCAACCGATGCAGGTCGGTGGACGGCGGTGCTGCGCAGTGGAGAGGCATCGTCACTGGCGCTGCGTGCCGAGGGTGGTCGGCTGAGCCTGGGCAGGTTGACGGGCGATCAGTTCGAGTCGAATGCGGAGGTGGATGCCTCCCCTGCCGTTCCGGGCAAGCGGTGGGACCATTACCGTGTTGTGCTTTCAGGCAACATCTGCCGGGTGTACGCCAATGGCCGGCGTATGCTTGAGTCGTTGATCGACCTGACACAGCCGCAGGGGGCGATTGCATTTATTCCGCAAGGCCCGCTGATGCTGGATGATGTCACGGTCAGCGCGTTGCCGGTGCCGCGATTCCGGTTCGAACCCGTGGCCCTGGGCGCGATTTTCAGCGTGTCGGAGATCGACAAAGGCTTCAAGGTTCATCTGCGCAGTGATGACTTCGAATCGCAAACAATACAGAACGAATTGGTGGTGACCGCGCAGGATGGCACGGTGCTGGGTCGTGTCCAGGCCGACGGCACGCTCCAAGCGGAGGCGAAACTGACGCAGGCATTGAGCGTGGTGGTGGAGCGGGTGGGCATACACGAGGCACGTTTGCGCATTTTGTCGGATGGCCGTGAGGTGGGATCGATGGCGACAACACTGACGGTGTTACCCGATCAGCCGGCACGATCGCCTGCGTTTGAACCCAAACTGGGTTTGATCGGCGCTCGTGATCCGGGTTCGTTGTCGCTGATGACCAAAGCCGGCACGGGCTGGCTGCGCGGGGCGTTTGCTTTTGACTGGATCGGCAAAAACGCGCAGGGTGACTGGGACTTTGCCAAACAGGATGCAACCTATGCAACCCTGGCGGAGTTTCCGGGTCTGCGTGTGGTGGACCTATATCTGATGAACAACGGCAGGGGGCACACCCTCGAGGGTATCAACGAGTATGCGCAGACGGTTGCAGCGGTGATCGGGCACTTCAGGGAACGCGACTTGAACCTTCAGGCATGGAACGAGCCGAACCATGAGGCATTCTGGCGTAACGCCCCGCGTAATGCCGCCGACTACGCTTCGTTACTCAAACATGCCGTCATCGCTGCGAAAGCAGCGGACCCTCAGGTGACGATTCTGGGGCCGACCACATCGGGGGCCGCCTCGGGGTTTGTGCGTGATGCATTCATTGCCGGTGCGTATCCCTATCTCGATGTGCTGGCCTATCACCCCTACGGCTACCCCAAACACCCGGAAGAACTGCTCGAACCCGCGACCCTGCGCATGAAGGAAGTCGTGGATGATTTTGGCGGTTGGCTCCAGCATCACATCACCGAGCATGGCTATGTCACCGCCAAGAACGGCGTGGGTGTCAGTGAACCGGTGCAGGCCCAGTACCAGACCCGCACACAGCTCATCGCCAATTCACTGGACCACCTTCGCGCCCTGAACATCTACCGGCTTGAAGACACCGGCACCAATGACCAGAACAGTGAACATCGCTTCGGCGTGCTGCACCTGGACAAAACCGCCAAGCCCGCCTTTCTGGCGCTGGCGGTCATGAGTGCGCAATTGGTCAACAGTGATTACATCGGATCGCTGCCAGTCGGTGCCCAGGGTGCGATGGTGCAGGTGTATCGCCGGTTTGATGGCACACCCATTCTCGCGGCATGGTCGGTTGAAGCGCAGTCCATCGAATTACCTGTCGTTTCGGATCAGATGACACGCACCACCATGTTGGGGGAACAGACCCAGGCGCGGTTGGCTGGTACCTTGCAATTGGCATTGTCAGGTTCACCGCAATACATCCTGCTTTCCGCTGACGATTCAGGCGGTGATGGAGTTGACTCCGCCGTCTGCATGGAACCAGCCACCCTCCCGGATTGAACGGTCGCTGCAACCGGGGGAACGCTGGACCGATACGCTCCAATTGATCGCCCCGCCCTCGGTGCAGAACGGCATGTTCAACGCCAGGCTTCGCACCTTTGCCGACGGTCAGGTTGTCGATGAATACACCATTCGCACCAAGGTGGACGCTCCGGTGCGTGTGGTGATCGAACCGCTGCATCAGCCATTGCAGCAAGCACCGCAATTGCAGGTCACGGTGCAAAACCTGCTGGATGCCCCGTTCGAGGGAACCCTTGGCCTGCGTGATTCATCCGGCCGTTTGCTCACAGCGTTGCAAGACGCACAGGTGAAACTGGCAGGGCGCGGATCGCAGACCATCGCCTTCGATTCCGCTGCGGCATCCGTCCCGGCAACACCGTTTCACGAATACACATACGCCGCTACGGTCACCCGCCCCGACGGCAGTATCGCCTATACCAAAACAATTCCGCTGGACCTGCTGATCACACGCATCGCCACTGCTTCGGTTGCCATCAACGGCGACCTTTCCGATTGGGCGAATGCTTATCCAGCGCACCTGCGCTTCGGGGAGGAAACCGTTCCAGCCGACAGTCTGGCGGTGACGGTTTTCACGATGATCGATGGTGAAAAGTTCTACATCGCAGTGCGCGTGCGTGATGACATGCACAACCAGGAATTCACCCAGGGCGCAATCTGGCGCGGCGACTCAATCCAGTTTTCCCTCGACCCGCTGCTGCAGCGGAATGAGGGTGGTTACGGGCCGCATGACATGGAGTTGGGCCTGGCACTGCCGACCAAGGGCGGGGAACCGATGAAAGTGGTTTACGTCTCGGAGAACCGCAGTGTGCTGGATCGTGCCCAGGCTGCGGTATCGCGTGATGATGAAGCCGAATTGACGATTTATGAAATAGCGATTCCGCTGGCTGATCTGCCGAAGTTGCCCACCGCACCGGGGAAGAGGTTCGGCTTCAACATAGCCGTACACGATGCTGATCGTGCCTTCAGCCGGGAACGATTGCTGGAGTTCACACCCGGAACCAGTGGTAAAAACCCCTTTGCTTACAAAGCCTGGGTGATCCGTGCCCAGTGACAACGGAGCCTTATTCATGACCACCACGCTCACCAATACCCCGCATATACACCCACTGATATCGGATAGTACACTTGCAAGCGATGCTGCGTTGATTCGAAAATATGTGCTTGCGGATTATGATCGGCCACTTCTTCATCCTCACGCACTGCGTAACGCCAACCTCGGCGAACCGGGGTTGCTCAATACTTGCGTCAGGTCCAAACCGATTTGCACCGCCTGACTCACCGCCATGCCGCTCATGGTCTGCGGGTATTGGTACAACAGCAGCCCATCGCCCCGGCCTTCGATGGTCATCTCTTTGTTGTTGCGCAGCAGCGAACGCACCGGCAGAGTGAACAATTGACGCACCAGCATCGCATCGCTGCCGATGAGCGTGTTGTGACGTGAAAAGGCATCGCCGAAAACAATATCATGGGCGGCCCCGGTGGCGAACGTGCGCGTCCAAAAGTTTTTGGGCACGACGATGAACTTGGGTAAATCCAGCGTCGGCAGCGACAGCATCACCAGCGTGATACGCAACTCGGCATTGTCGAGTTTGCTGAACGGGTCGCCGCGCAGGTCCGCCACCCAGAGCGTGCCCTCCCCATCGGGCGTGGCTGCCCCTTCATAAAAACGCACCACCCGCCAGTGGGCCGAGTGATGCAGCTCAAAGGGTTGCAGCCGTTCCATCACCCGTTCCGTGAGCGCATCGCTGACTTCCATCGGCATGAGTTGCAAGCGATTTTGCATGTGGGCGAGGGTTCGACCGCGATGATGTGCGAGCAAGGCCCAACCCAGAGCGATGAGTGCGAGCACCAGCAGGCCGACGGCAAAAAGTGCGAGCGCCGGCCAAAGCATGCCCTGGGTGGGATCAGCCGGGGGTGTGAACATGGCGTGGTCCCTGCCCCCCCAAGGTTGATTTGATTTTAACCGCACGCATCACGTCATACCATCCTTATTTTTATGGGTGTTGTACGGACAGAAAACCCGCCGATTCACGACATGACGCCGAGCGCTTCATCCCCGAATCGATTTTCACACATCCGGCCCTGAAGGGCACGGCGTCATTAGCAACACTTTTCTCTCGTGCTTGGCTTGGAAATCCGAAATCCGAAATCATCCACCTCCCGTCGGCATCACCTGTTTCAAGCGTCCGACCACCTGCGGTATCACTGCAATCGCCCGGTCGATGTCATCCGCTGTGGTATCACGACTCAATGAAAACCGCACCGACCCATGCGCGATGTTTTCGGGAATGCCCATCGCAAGCAGCACCGGTGAGGGTTCCAATGAACCGCTGGAACAGGCTGCCCCAGCCGAGGCATACACCCCCCGTTCCGACAGCCCCAATAAAATCGCCTCCGCTTCCAACGACGTAAAACCCAGGTTGGTCGTGTTCCATAAGCGCGGGGCGCCTGCCGAGTGAATCACTGTTCCCGGCAACTGTTGGCATATCGACTGTTCCAATCGATCGCGCCAGGTTCGCAGTGACTCGATGCGTGCGCTGTCACTTAAAAATGATTGGGCCAGTTCCGCTGCGACGCCCATGCCGACGATGCCGGGGGTGTTTTCCGTTCCGCCGCGACGATCGCGCTCCTGCGGCCCGCCCAGTTGTTGCGGTCGCAAGCGCACCCCTTGCCGAACATACAACGCCCCGATGCCTTTAGGCCCGTGAAACTTGTGGGCAGCAAAGCTGAGTAAATCCACCGGCAGCGCACGCACATCCACCGGCAGCTTGCCCACCGCCTGCAACGCATCGACATGCAAATACACCTGCGTTTGACGGCACTGCCCACGGGTGGTTGACGGTGTTGCTGACGTTTTGCCAACCCTCGATTCGTCCGCTCTCGAACGATAGTCGGCGATGATTTTCGCCAATTGCTCCACCGGCTGAATCACCCCCGTTTCATTATTCGCCCACTGCACACTCACCAAAATCACCCGATGCCGTTCACCCTGTTCTTTCAAAATGTCAGCCAATGTCTGCGTTTCAATTTGTCCCTGAATATCCACCGGCAAATACATCACCTTCACACCCTGAGCCGACAGTGCCTCCGTCGGGGCACGTACAGCCGAGTGTTCAATTTTGCTGGTCACCAGCAGGGGCAAAGTTGTGTTGTTGTTCTGCCCCGATGAGCCTGTTGACATGGTTGAACCCGATGTCCCTGTAGTCGTATGACTCAATAGGCCGAATATGGCAAGGTTATTGGCTTCGGTTCCGCCGGAGGTGAAAATCAGTTCGCGTTCGTGACCGTGAATCAGCCGAGCCACCGCCGAGCGCGCCAGTTCAACTTCATGGCGCACCGCCTGCCCAGCCCGATGCACACTCGATGGGTTGGCCCACTGCTGTTGCATCATCCGCTTTACAGCTTCGACCACTTCCGGGGCCGGCTGAGTGGTCGCGTTGTTATCCAAATAAATACTCATATCAAGACCCAATTGTAGGAATTACCTTGGCCCAATACAGATTGGAATCGTAACTTGGTTGCAGTATGATATTCACCCCGTCGAACGGACGATGATTGACCATGGGGGCATGGGGTGGGGCGCGACTGGCGGTTTTTTTATGGATGATCTTTCTCCTCCAACCACACCCAATGTCCCCGAAAGCGCGACCACCAAGGTCGTTCCCCCGGCTCAGCGCATCCTCGTCGCGGAAGACGAGCACCTGATCGCGGTCGATCTGTCCAATCAGTTGCATGCACTGGGCTTTGAAGTCATCGGCCCGGCTGCCAACGGCAACCAAGCCATCGAATTGGCCAAGGAACATCAACCCGACCTGGCGCTGCTCGACATTCGCATGCCCGAAATGGACGGCTTGGCAGCGGCGGGTGTGCTGTTCTGTCAAATGAATGTGCCGGTGGTGATTGTCAGCGCCTATTCCGATGCCGACTACCTGGACATTGCCACCCGTGTGGGCGTGTTCGGTTACATGCTCAAACCCGTCACCCGTGAAACCCTGCGCGTCAATATCGCTGTCGCCTGGGCGCGCTATCAGCAACATTTGAAATTACGTCAACGCATCGGCGAACTGGAAAACACCCTCGAAGAACGCAAGCTCATCGAAAAAGCCAAGGGCCTGCTGATGCAGAAAATGGGCATCACCGAAGCCGAGGCCCTGAATCGTTTGCGGCGCAAAGCCCGTGATTCCCGCCGCCGCATGGCTGACCTGGCGCAAGCCATTTTGGAAGCCCACGATCTTTTCGAAACCTGAACGTGATTTTTTTTAAGTTGATTAAGGATCATTGCCGATGTAACATGAGTGAAATGACTGACTGGCCCCGAATGCCAGCAACAGTCATGCGTCCATGACGCCGCCGTTGGTTGCCCGACCCCCCCCAGCCAACGGCGTTTTTATTGCGCCGTTTTGAACACTGTACGGGTGTGTCCAGCCAATCAACGTGATGTTGTTGATTCACCTTGCGCCCTTGCTGTGCAAGGGTATTGCTTTCATTCGCGTTGGGTTCACGACAACACAGGCGACTCAGGCACAGGTATTCCCCGGGGGGGTGAATACCTGTGTTTTTTTCTGCGCTGATCGTGGCACACGCCGCCGGGGTGCCCTCGAAGGTGGGTATGTCCATGGTGATTCACCCAGCCGGGGGCGCCCCCGGGGCTGGACTACGCACCGACGTGATAAATCACGGCGCTAACTTCCGAATTCGGTTCCGTCACTTGACCACTCGACCACTTGACCACTTCTACCCCCCCTCCCTCACAAATGCATCCGTCGTGTGTACACCACCCACTCGATCAATAACATCGCCAAGGCCGCCCACGCCAACCAGGGCCAAATCTCCCGTCGCACCGTCGCGTCCTGCGCCAGTACCTGCGCCGAACTGGTTCCCACCTGCAATTGCTCCGCCGGCCTTAAATCGCTTTCACCTTCATCCAACAAATTCACCGCCAACCGTTCCCACGCCGTCGGCACCGTCCCCGCACCATCGGCCTGATACAACCCCACCCGTTCCAACATCGTCAGCACCGCCTGCCCACCTTCCACCCGCCCTTCCAAACGCACAGGCCCTTCATACACCATCACCGCACCATCCCGCTGCGTCACCGGCACACTCACCACTTCCCCCGGCTGATACCACTTGCCTGCCGACCCCGAACCCTCCAGCCCCAGCACTTCCAAGCAATTACTCATGAACACCGCAAAGCTCACCTGCATCGGCCAATTCGTTTTCAATACATTGAAACTCGTCATCACATGTCGCGTACTCCCCGTCACCATCTCCGCCATCACCGGCCCAGCCTGCCCCGTCGCCAGTACCACCGCCCCCTCCGGCAATGCCAACCGCCCAGGCTCCACCAACAACAAATCATCCAACACCACATACCGCAACAACGGGTGTTCACGTCGCCAGTTGAGCAACACCTGCGACTTCGGTTCGCCCTCGCGCGTCGGTCGTCGCTCCAAATCCGTCAGCCCACCCGTGCCCCCGAAACTCACACTGTTCACCACCGGCTGCTTGGCCGGGCTGTACTCATCAAACACCATCAGATCAAACCCCTCATCACCATCACCCCTGCGCAATCGTGCCGGGTCCTGATCCTCATATTTTTTGGGCGTCATCGTCACAAGTCGGCGAACCCCCACCGCTTCAATCGCCCGCTCCAAAAACGCATTGCCCTCGGTCACCAGCAACACCCGCAACGGCCGAGGGGGGGCCAGTACCAACCATGCAGCATTGTCAACCGACAGTGCATCCGCGTGATCGTGTGACACACCGATCAACCCGCCGCCGGTGAGCGTCAGTTCAAACGCCAGTGATTGCTGCCCCGGTTGCCCCCTGTTGTTGGCAATGCTGTTCGCACTGCCGTTGACAGTGTTGTTACCGGTGACACCACCCGTTGTCGTGCCTATCGATGCCGATGCGGTTGCCGGGGGCACTTCGACGGCACTAACCTGTCTCACCCGACCATCGACCATCAAACTCACCTTTGCCTGCACCGCCTGATCGCCGCTGTTGCTTAAGCGGGCATACACCTGCACCCGTTGCGGCCGTTGATAATCGCGCCGGGCCGACAAAGCGGTGATCGCCAGGTTGCCGTGGTCATTCGCCTCTTCCGCTGCCATGCGCACCAGTTGCAGCGTCGCATTGCGCAGCGACAAATTGCCTTCGTCGCTGAATCGCCCATCCGACACCACCGTCACCGTCAACTGTTTGCCCTGTGCCGCATCGCCCTCACCACCCAGCGCATACGGCTCAATCAATTGCAACGCAGGCCCCAGCCTGCCCACCTGATCCGTCGGTTCAATCCCGCTGATCGCCTGTCGCAAAAGCGACCGATCCGTCGTGAACGGCTGCACCACCCTTGCCTGCTGCGCCACTGTCACCACCATCACGCCCCCACCCCCTTCAAATTCCTCCACCTTCCGCAATGCCCACGCCTTGGCGCGCTCCAATCGTGAGGGCGACACATCCGTCGCGTTCATCGAAGCCGAGTGATCGATCACCAGCACCAACTGCTCGCCACTGTCCGCCAGGCCGCGTAAAGTGGGTCGTGCCAATGCCAAAAGCAACGCGAGCAACAACAACAATTGCAACAGCAGCAGCAAATTCCGCCGCAGCTTTTGAAACGGTGCGTTGACTTGTAAATCCTGCACCGCTTTGCGCCACAAAAGCGTCGAACTGACCACCATTTCCCGTCGGCGCAGTTTCAAAAAATACAAGGTCAGCAGAGCCGGTATCACCAGCCCAGCCGCAATCAGCCCCGCCATGGGTGCCAGAAAACTCAACCCAATAACCCCCTTTCACGCAGGTAGCGCAGCACCAGTTGCTCCATCGGCACGCTCGTGTCGCTCATCAGATACACCATGTCCCGCCGGGTGCACTGTTCCCGAATCATCCGACAATACGCCTGCAAATTTGCCTTGTACCTTGCCAAGAGCGCCGGCCCAAGCGACACCTCCGCCCAATTGCCATCCTCAATATCCTTCAATCGCAAATCACCCGTCAGCCCCCCCTTTTCCGGATCAATTTCCTGCGGGGCCAACACCTGAATGAAATACACATCAAACCTTGGTCCGCTCAGGTATCGCCATGCTTTCTGTAAATCCCCCTTGTCCAAAAAATCCGACAGCACAATCACCACACCCTTGCCCGTCGTCCCCAGGGCAAACCGTTTGCACGCTGATTCCAACTGCCCCGCACCGCGCGGCATTTGCTTTTGCAAAAACTGCATCAATTGCGCAATCGGTCGCCGACCGCGCCACGGCGGCGTTCGTTCCACCACCCCGTCCGCAAAAGCCGTCACTTCCAGCCGGTTGTAATGCGACAGCGCGATGTACCCCAAGGCCGCAGCCGTCTGCTTGGCGTACAACAATTTTTTCGGCTCCCCGTAGTCCATCGAACTGCTCACATCCAGCAGCACATGCACGCACAGGTCTTCCTCCTCCATGAACAATCGCAGAAACAACCGATCGAGTCGTGCGTACAAATTCCAGTCGATGAAACGCAGGTCATCCCCCGCCACGTAATTGCGGTAGTCAGCGAACTCGACCGACTGCCCCTTCTTTTTACTGCGTCGTTCCCCCTGCATCCGCCCAGCCAATATCTTGTGCGACAGCACATCCAGCTTGTCCAGCCGATGCATAAACCCCGGCGACAAAAGTTCATCGCCCCCCGCCCCCCGCGAAGTTGTCTGACCTTGAATCATCGTGTCGCCCTACTGCATTCCAAGCCGTGACTCATGTCTGATGGATAATGGATCATGGATCATGGATGATGTACGGAGTGGGTGTTCGATGAACCCTTGTTCGGTTTGAACATCATCCATTATCCTTTATCCATCATCCATTCTTCTCACTTCACCTCCGCCGACACCGGCAACTGGTCCAGTATGTCATTGATCACCATGTCCGTCGTCAGTCCCTCCGCCTGTCCTTCAAAGTTCAGCAAAATGCGATGGCGCAACGCCGGCAACGCGCTGGCTTTCAAATCATCCATGCTCACATGTGCTCTTCCTTCCAGCAGCGCCCGCACCTTGCCCGCCAATACCAGCGTTTGGGCTGCACGCGGCGACGCACCGAAACGCAAAAACTGTTTGGCCAATTTGCCCGCAAACTCGCCCTCCGGGTGCGTTGCCAATACGCAGCGCACCGCATAGTCCTGCACATGCGGCGCAATCAGCACCCGCCTGACCAATTGCTGAAACTCCAAAATCGCCCCCGCATCCAGCACGGGTTTTGCCTCCGTTTTGCGCGCAGCCGTGGTCCGTTCCAAAATCGTGTTCAGTTCCTCCCGGCTCACATACCCCACCAGCAGCTTGAAGAAAAACCGGTCCAATTGCGCTTCAGGCAACGGGTACGTGCCCTCCTGCTCGATCGGGTTTTGCGTGGCCATCACGAAAAACGGTTTGTCCATTGCGTGGGTCGTGCCCGCCACGGTCACGCTGCGTTCCTGCATCGCCTCCAACAGCGCTGATTGCGTTTTGGGCGTCGCACGATTGATTTCATCCGCCAAAACAATCTGCGCAAAAATCGGTCCCGGTTGAAAACGAAACACCCGCCCCCCCGTTTCCGATTCGCTCACGATCGTCGTCCCCGTGATGTCCGCGGGCATCAAATCCGGCGTGAACTGCACCCGACTGAACTTCAGCGAAAGCGAATCCGCCAGCGTGCGAATGAGCAGCGTTTTGCCCAACCCCGGCACACCCTCCAGCAAACAATGCCCCCCCGCAAACAGACACGTCAGCACCCCCTCGACAATTTCATTCTGCCCCACAATCACCTGATTGATCTGTCCCCGCACCGCCTGGTACGCCTCCCGAAACCGCTCCGCCTGAGCCTGTACCTGCGTGTCATCATTCATTGCCATGGTTCCATCTCCTTGCGTGAACTTTCGACACTTGCCCTCCCTCACAACCCAAACGCCGACGCCAAGCGTCCGCGCTAAACAATTTCGACGGTTTCAACAGCGGGGCCTCCCGCTAAATTCGAAATTCGAAATCCGAAATTCAAAATCATCACCCCTCCCCCTTCTCATGCCGTTCCCTCGCCCTTCGTTTGGCATCCAGCAATCGACTGGTCGTCGCTGCTTCATCACCCGTTTTCTTTTTCTCGCTCAGCGCATGCACATCCACCGATGCGTTTTCGCTCACTCCCGCACCGCCGATCGCCGCGGCGAAATCCTCCGCCGCCCCCTCATCTTCCGCTGCATCGAACTTACGTTCACGGTTGGCTTTCACCTTCGCCGGGTCACCGCCTGAATTCATCGCCACCGAAGCCCCCGCCGCACCACCCGCTGCACCACTCAACTGTGTTTCCACCTTCTGTGCCCGTGCCTTGAGTGCCTCGAGCGTCGTCTCACTCTGCACCTGCCTTGGCCTTAACAACCCCAACACCGCATCCACCCGTCGCACCACCCATCGCCCCATCGCCGGCAAATCCCACGCAATGCGTCGCACTGCCACATCCACCAAAAACAGCGCCATCAGCGCCATCACCAGTGGCCGCCAAAGTGACCGCAGCGACCTTGATTCCACCACCGTCTGCCGATCAAACAAATTCATCGCCTCCGAGCTTGCCGCATCCAAAACCCGTCCCCCCGTCATTGCCGCCACCTGTTCCACCGCAGCGCGATTGGCGTTGAACGTGCGCAACTCCCTGCCCCGTGCCAGTGTCACCCCGCCGAATATCACCTGGGCATCTTCTTTGCCTCGCCCCTTGGCCACCAGGTTCACAATGTAATTGCCCGCCTGCTGCACCGGCAGTGTCGCCTCATACACCCCCGGCCCGGTCTGCGCCAACCTCACCCCCGTCGGCTCGCCCCCCGGCCCGATCACCGTACCCACCACCTCCATGAAATTCGCAAACCCCCCCGGCCCCGCCCCCGGCCCAGTCCTCGCCCCTCCTTCATTTCCACCACCCTGCGCCGCCGTTGCATCCAGCCGAATGCGCAACCGCTCGCGCTCGATCGTCGTGGTCAAATCAAACTGCCGACTCGACGACGGCCGGGCCACCTGACGAATCGTCCGCGCCCAAAAATCCGCAAACCCGTCCCACCCCAGCCAATCCACCGCCCACCGATTCGTCGCATCCGAGGTGAACGCAGCACTCCGACCCAATCCCACCTGCCAATGCGCAAACACCGGCTCGCCCTCCGGCCCGACCATCGGCATGAACACCCTCGGGTCCAACTTCGGCCCCGTCAACACCAACCCCCGCAGTTGCGGTGTCCCGCCCAACCCCGCTGTCACCGGCGAACCCGTCTGCACCAGTGTCGGCACAAACGGTTCCTCTTTCACCAAATTCCTGCGAATCGTCCGCGCTTCCTTCACAAAAATCTGCGGCAGCCTGCGCGGGTCCTGCACCTGATAAAAATTGCCCCCACCCATCTGCGCCAGTTGCGTCAGCAACTGCCCGTTCACATCATCCCCCACGCCCACCGTCGAAAGCGTGATCCCCGCACGAGCCATCTTCCCCATGATTTCAAACCAAGGCCCATCATTGCTCTGACCATCCGTGAGCAAAATAATGTGCTTCACCGCCGCGTCCTCTGGCCCCAGCCTCGCCAAGGCGCTGTATGCCTGTTCCAAGCCCGGGTAAATGTCCGTCCCGCCGCCGGGTTGTATCGACCGTATCCGCCGGGCAATCGCTGCCGGGTTCTGATTCAATTCCAACTGCCCCGGTCGTCCGATCACCCATGTCGTCTGCGTATCAAACGCCACCACCCCCACCAAATCCTGCGGGTACATCGTCATCACCGCCTGCACCGCTGCCTCATTGGCGATTTCCAATTTCACCGCCCCGCCCTGCATCCCCGCCATCGACCCCGAACGATCCGTCACGATCACCAGCGCCCCTGATGGCAACACCGTCTGAGCTGGTATCTGACACTCCACCGGCAACACCCGGTCCACCGGTGAATTCGTCCACCCCCCCGCTCCAAAACTCTCCGGCCCACCGACCATCACCAACCCGCCCCCCAAATCATTCACATACCTGGCCAGCATCCGATTCTGCGCCAACGTGATCGCATCCGCAGGCACATTCTGCAACACCACCGCGTCATACCTTAAAAGCGTCACCAAATCCGTCGGAAATGCTTCGGGCACGATTCGCTGATTTTCAATGCCCCGACTCACCAAGGCCTTGCTCAAAATGTCGCCGCTCTCCCCGCCCACGTTGTCCACCAACAGCACCCGCCCCTGACCATGCACCAGTGTGAACGACTCCGCTCGATTGTTGGCAGCTATCGCATCGCTCCCTTCACTGCTTTCAAACACCGCTTCAAATCGTGCCAGCCCACGGTCCTGCATCGGCACCTCAATCAGCCGAACACACAAATAACGCCCTGCAACCCCTGTTGACATTGGCGCGGTCGTCACCGTTGTGTCCGTCGCATCGCCACTGTTTATTACCGTGGTTTCAGTCTGACGTGTCCAATCCCGTCGCCCGATCTCCGCCCCCATGCCCGCCTGTCCCGGTGCCAAATCAATCGGCTCACCATCCATCCGTAAAAACAACATGCCCTCCGCCGGCTGGGTCGCACTGAGCACCACTCGTAACGCCACCGTCTGCCCCCGCCTTGCCTCCGTTGGGCTGATGACACTTTCCACCATCACTTCCCGGTCCAGCCGATAGTCCAGCGGCACGACATCAATCGGTATCCCTGCCGCCCGCGCCTCGTTCACCGCGCTCATCACGTTGCCCTGTCCGCCGACTTGGTCGTTCACCGTGTCATTGCCATCCCAGAACAGCACAATCCGTCGGCTGCTGTCCGCAGGGAACATCGCCATCGCCAGGCGCAAGGCTGCCGCGGTGTCGGTGCCATCCAATGGGTTCTGCGCAGCCCCCTGATCTTCAAGTGGGTGAATACTCGGCAGGGTGCGCACCGCCGGCCGACCGTCAAAGGTGATCAGCCCCAACCGATCATCAGGGCGTCGCTCGGCCTGTGCCTGTTGTAAAAATTGCTGTGCCCAGCGCTGCACCGACACCGGCTCGCTCGTCGTGCCCTGCATCGGCGGATTAAAAAAGCGTTGCACCGATTCCGACTGGTCCACCACCGCCACGACCGTCAGCTCCGCGTGTCGCTGCACCAACTCCAGCCCCGACAAAATCATCACCAGCAGCACCAACCCCGCCAAGCGAATGCCGATGGCCGTCCATCGCCGCCCCGGTTCCAGCGTCGTCAGACTTCGCCAACCCAGCCACAACATCGGCACTGCCAATAGCAGTAACCAAAGGTTCCCGGGTTGGTCAAAGCGAAACATGATGTGTGCATCTTAGCTCATACACTTGTTTACGTGGCTATCTCCGACATATGAGGGTTCTGACCAGTTACAAGCGAATAACACTGGTCACGCTCTGCCCCCTCTCCCTCCGGGAGAGGGCTGGGGTGAGGGCGTTTCGATACTCGGCCACTTGACCACTCGACCACTCGACCACTTCGCTCTGATTTACCCATTCCCCAACCTCGTCATACCCGTCACAGTCGGTCCCACACCCCCTGCATTATTTTCATCCATCATTGGCATTTGCCCTTGCCACATTTTCAATTTACGTACACCCGGTGCGAGTCAACCTTGGGGATTGACGCCGGGTGCCTCAAGGGGAATCCACGGGAATCACGCATACGCCATGACCCCATGTAGCCCAGCCGCCCCTGGCTGGGGCAGAGCACAATCGGCGGGGTGGTTGTTACAGGAGTGCTAACCATGATGATGAACTTGTCGCTGACCCTGCTTCGCCGACCGCGTCCGCGTCCCTGAGTTTGCCTGAATCGTTGAATCACTAACACGATCGACAGCACGAACCGGTTCACGCATCGGCCCGACTGCTCGATCGACGGATATTCCCTCACCCTGGATTGGGTCTCGCTCCGGCTGCCTCCCCGGACGAGGCCCATTTTTTTTGAATGAGCCGTGAATCAAACGTCAACCATTCTCTGTGTTTCAAAATGGATAATGGATGATGGATTAAGGATAATGTTCAGAAGTACCTTTCGATCCACCCACTCTTGGTTTGTACATTATCCATCATCCTTTATCCATTATCCATGCTTTCCTGGTTTTCCCATCACGCACACCAAAAAACTCGCCGTCACTCCGATCGGCATCCACCACGTCCAGGCCAGTTTCACCGGCTCCCCAAACACCTTCGCACTCCACCACGCCAACGTTTTATCCTGCAACAGCGCAATCACCACCACGCCCGTCACCAGGGCCAATATCACTGAAATGTTGTTGCCCCGTTTGGTGAATAATGCGGTTAAAAAAACCCCCAACATGCCCGCAAACGCAAACGTCATCACCCCCAAGGCAAAATCCAGCAATGTTTTTTGCTTGGGGTCGTAAATGATCGCACAGTAAATCGCAAACAACACCATCGCTCCGCCCAGCAGTGCCACCGCCACCTTCGGCGCATCGCTGGCTGTTTTTTCATCCGTCGTATACCCCAACTTCTTCCTCAACGGCAACCATATGTCCGCTATCAGACTCGAAGCCATGGCATTGATCGCCGAGTCCAAACTGCCCTGCGCCACCGCAAAAAAACCCGCAAACGCCAGTCCCGCCACGATCGGCGGAAGTTCGTTCGCCAAAAAAATCGGGTACGCCGCCTGCACCCCGCCCTCCGGCACTACGCTCGGTGCAGCCGCCCCCATAATGTCCGGTCGCTGGTAATAAATCCACAAAAGCAGCCCCACCATCATGAACAGCATCACCACCCCGATGCCCACAAACTGTGCTCCGATCACCGACCTTGCCCCGTGCCTGGCCGACCGCGACACCATGAACCGCTGGGCAAAATCGTGATCGACCCCGTAAGCCGCCACGTTCAAAAACACCACCCCGAAAATCGCCGACCAAATCGTGTAAGGCTTGCTCCAGTCCCACGACCAATCCCAAAAATGCAGCTTGCTCGTCGTTTCGCTCGTCCCCGTCCCCGGCGTCCCCAACGTCGCAACAATTTCCGGCAACGACAGCGGTATCTTGTAAAGCAACAACCCAATCGACAGCAGCACCGCAAAAATCACCAGCGACAGTTGCACCGTGTCCGTCCATACCACCGCGCGAATGCCCCCCAATGTCGTGTAAAACGTGCCGATCACCCCGATCAGACAAATCGCCGATATCAATTGCCAAAGCGCCGGCTGATGCGTGCCGAATATCAATAAACACAACGGTATCGCCGCCAGAAACAACCTTGCCCCCGAAGCCAGCAAGCGACCGAACAAAAACATCAGCGACACAGCCGTACGCGACGTCGGCCCAAAACGCTGCGCCAGGTAACCGTAAATGGTGATCGTGCCCGCCCGGTACAGTTTGGGCACAAATAAAAACCCGACGATGAACACCGCCAGAAAGCCGCCCAGGTTCAATATCAGGTATGAAAGGTCGCCGCGATACGCCTGATCCGGCGCCCCGATGAAGGTTGCCGCTGACAACGCCGAGGCCACGATCGACACCGCCAAGGCCCAACTCGGCAAATTGCGATTGCCCAGAAAAAAACTTTCCGCATTCGCATCCCGCCGGCCCGTCCACAACGCAATACCCACCATCCCCAGCCAGTACACCACCACCACCGACCAGTCGAGGAAGCCGAAAGTGGCAACGGTCAAGGGTGGTGCTACGTTGAAATGTGACAACAATTGCTCCATGTTCATTCATTTCGAATGTCGGATTTCGAATTTCGAATTTCAAAACCAAGCCGAGTAAGAAGTCGCCGTCATGTTTTTCAAATCCAAAATTCGACAGCTTCAACAGCGAGCTTTGCCGCTATATTCGAAATTCGAAATTCCAAATCCGAAATTCTCACCCCTTCACCGCTCCGGCCAATAACCCCCGTTGCATCCAGCGTTGCATCAGCAAAAAGAAAAGCACCATCGGCAGCAGCGCCAGTGCCGACCCCGCATATGCGTATCGGACATTGGTCGCAAACACGCCCAGTAATTGATTCAGCGCCACCGGCAGCGTGTAATTCTGCTGCTCCTGCAACACCACCAGCGGCCAGAGCAAATTCGACCACGCCCCGATCACGCTGAACACCGCCAGAGTCGCCAGCGTCGGCTTGGCCAGGGGCAGCATCACGTGCCACCATATTTGCAACGCATGTGCCCCGTCGATGCGGGCGGCTTCCTCCAACTCACGCGGAATGCTCGCAAATGCCTGCCGACACAGATACACCCCGAAAGCCGTCACCGAAAACGGCAGCACCACCGCCAGTAACGTGTCATATAACCCCATGCCCACGATCGTGCGGAACACCGGCACCAAAATCACCTGCTCCGGCACCATGATCGTCGCCAGCATCAACATGAAAATCACCTGCCTGCCGCGAAACTGCATACACGCCAGGGGGTATGCCGCCAGGGATGCCAACAGCACGTTCAACCCCGCCTGCGTCACCGTGACGATGATCGAGTTGACCATCGGGCGCAGCAATTGTGCCTCGCTCCACGCCCCGTGAAAGTTGTCCAAGGTTAATTGCGTCGGCGTTGGAAATTGCGATAGCGAAAGCGACGCCGGCGACAGGGCAATGGCAAACAGCCACGCCGCCGGGCCGATGGCAAGCAGCGCCAGCAGTATCGCCAAAGCGTACATGCTCACCGAAAACAATATAGGTCGATCATTTTTCAAAACAAGGTTTCCGTTTTGATGACGCCGTGCCCTTCAGGGCCGGATGGTTTTCATGATTACATCCTCATCATGCTTCATTCAAAAAAAACCGGGGCTAAAGCCCTCGGCGTCATCCACTTCTTGTTCATCTTCCCTCTCCGCTCAATTTCAACTGCACCATCGAAAACGCCAGCACCACCAAAAACAAAGTCACGCCCACCGCGCTGGCCAACCCGTAATCGCCCTGTTCAAACGCGAGGTCATAAATCAAGGGCACCGCCGTCTGATGCGAAAGCGGTGCTCCCTTGATGGTGATGTAAAGTTCCTCAAACACCTTGAGTGCGGAAATGCTGGAAATGATCGTCACCAATATCAGCACCGGCTGCAACGCAGGCAACGTCACATGTCGAAACACGCCCCAGCGTCCCGCACCGTCCATCGCAGCCGCCTCCTCCAATTCTTTGGGCACCGCGAGTAACCCGGCCAGAAACACCATCATGTAGTAACCAAAACCCTTCCACAAAGTCACCAGCATCGCGCTCATCAAGGTCCAAGGCCGTTCACTGAGCCAGTTCACCCCCGTCAGCCCCAATGCCTCCAACCAGCGATTGAGCAGCCCCGCATCTTCATTGAGCAACAACCGCCAGGCGATCGCAGCCACGATCGTCGGTGTCACCACCGGCAAAAACAGCAGCGCCCGCAACCCGCCCATGCCACGCAGCCCCGCATGAACCACCAGCGCCGCCAGCAGGCTCACTCCCATCAACATCGGCGTCACCAGCAAATATAAAAAACTGTTCCCCAGACACAGCCAGAACAATCGATCCGACAGCAAACGCTGATAATTTTCCACCCCAACAAACTCAGGCCCGGCAAAGGCGGTGTACGACGTCAACGAATACCCGATCACCTGCAACATTGCCGCCAATACAAACACCCCCAGTATCACCATCGCCGGCGCCAGAAAAACATACGGCGTCCACGCCCGATGCGGCCTGAGTCTGCCTTGAGGTTGTGGTGATGGTTGATTCATGAGTGATGATGCCGTGCTCTTCGTGCCACAGTGTGTTTGATGACGCCGTGCCCTTCATGGCACGGTTTGTTTGTGATGCCGTGCCCTTCAGGGCCGGATGGTTTTCATGATTTCATCCTCATCATGCTTCATTCAAAAAAATCCGGGGCTAAAGCCCTCGGCGTCATATTGGTTGTTTTCGCCAATCCCCCCGGCAACGCCTCCAACCCCACCGGCCTGGCCGCATCGAGCAACTGATTCCAACGAATTTGTATTTCACCCAGCGTCGTTTCTACCTCGCGCCCTTCGAGCAATGCTGCCTTGATGCTTTCATTGAACACCCTTCGCATCGCCGGCCAGGGTTCGATCACCGGGGTAAACGCCACCGCCTCCCGCAACGCCTTTGCCGACTGCCAGCGTGCCTGTACCAGTTTGTCTTGCTCCTTCGCCAACGCATCCGTCCATGTCACCCCTTCGCTCAAACGCGGTTGAAAATGAGCATCATCAAGGCTCGCCGAGGTACTGGGCAGTATGTTGACGATTTTGCCAAATGCCGATTGCGGCTGCGGGCCGGTGATGTAGGCCGCCAGTTTCGCCGCCAGTTCCGGGTGCTTGCTTTGCCGCGTCGCCCCCAGCAGCATCACCGCCACATGTGCCCTGCCCAGTTCCCCCGTGATCGGCCCAAGCACCTGCGTGTGCTCGTAAATGTTGGGGGCTGCATCCTTCACCCGCACCAAAAAATTCGCCCCCACCTGCACACAGGCAATCTGCCCATCCTGATACAGCCGAACCAGGTGCGCATGTCCGCCGGTGGCTGCCTCACGCGGCAAGGCTCCCTCCCGATACAGGTTCACCCAATCCTTCACCACGGCCACGATCGACGGGTCCAGCAAATTGGCCTGCAATCGATCCTCCCCCTTGGCGATCAGCATCGGTAAACCATCAGCCAGCATCATCCCCGGCAGCTCCGATTCCTGTCCCAGCGAAATCGAAAATAAAAATCGGCCCGTATGCTCGTAAAAAACCCGGGCCTGCCGGCGCAAGGTCGCCCAATCACGCCCCAGGTTTTGCATATCGAGTTCACTGGATGCAAGCAACTGCGTGTTGACAAGCGTGACCGATGTGGTGAGGTACCAGGGCAGTGCCTGCCACTGGTCCTGCAACATCGCCACCCGCAACACCCCCGGCAGATATTGCTCACGCACCTTCTGCTCAAGGTAAGGTGACAAATCCAGCATCGCCCCCAGCGACGCAAAACGGGCAAAATCACCATCGGATAGGTTCACTACATCCGGCGCCCGGCCTGCCGCTGCCGCAGCCACGAGCTTGCGCCCCATCGCTTCAAAGGGCACATCCACCCAGACCACCTTCACCCCCGGGTTTTCTTTTTCAAACCCTTGGGTGAGTTCCTCCATGTACGTGGTGAAGCGCGGGCGCAGTGCCAGCGTCCATAATTCAAGCTCGATAGGGTCGGTGTTGGCGCTGCTTTTGGCATCACACCCGATGCCTGCCAGACACACACAACAAAGCAGCAGGCTCACGAAAAATCGTCCGCGGAAAAGTTGCATGATGTGTCATTGTGCGCTGGAGTTGATGCAAAGTCGATATCAGAGCCGTGCCGTGATCAGAGCCGTGCCGTGATCGGAGCCGTGCCGTGATCGGAGCCGGGCCGTGATCGGAGCCGGGCCGTGATCGGAGCCGGGCCGTGTCGGCCCGGTATTCCTTCCCTTCATGACACGGAACGTTTAATGACACCCAGCACTACATCACACAGAACGTTTGATGACGCCGTGCCCTTCAGGGCCGGATGATTTTCCCCGATTGACTTTTCTTCATTCTTCATCGCGAAGCGATCCGGGGTTAAAGCCCTCGGCGTCATTTGTAACATCATTGAATGACATCCATCATTGAATCACACCCGTGGCAGTGAGTGACGGGTCGCCGGGGGACCACATGACTTTCAAAGTGCTGTAACCGTTGCTGTCCACCGTATCGACCTGTTTGACGGTTTCCGCGTGACCGTCGGCAAAGCCGAAGTTGGCGGTGCCGCCGGTCTGATCCGGGCGGATTTGATCACCATGGCGGGTCCAATCGATGTTGGTCCGAGCCGTGGCCGAACCGAAGCGACCGAGGTTGACCGACACGTTTTGATTCCCCGCCAACCGGACTGCTGGTACTTTCCGAGCATCACCACCGACAGCCCCGCCGCCGATAATTTGATTGCAATACCACGAACTTCCTACCTGATTGTTCGACCATTGTTCGCCAAACAAGATCACTTTTGAAGCGTTGATCACATCGGCTTTGAAATATCGTCCCCATTTCGTGTCTGGCATGATTCCTATCAGGGACAATTCATTTGCAGGGTTGATACTGCTGGCATAGGCATTCATACTGTACGAACGAGCTGCTCCCTGACGATCAGCTGGACAGATGAAAGTCAAACCTCCCATCGAGTCATTATCCCCGCTGACGCTTGATCCAACCGTCCGGTCACTGGGCAGGTAGCGTCCGATACGTCCGACATCAAACCATTCCTGAGTTTCCGTAGGAAGGCCTGGGTAACTCATACCTGTCGAAGGCGGAAACGCATCGCGATGGTCCACCGCATAGCTCGTGGCCGCCAGCGCGAATTGCCTGGTGTTGCTCAGGCATTTGGAAGTGGCTGCGGTTTTACGCGCTGCACCCAGCGCCGGCAGAAGGATGCCGATGAGCAGCGCAATGATGGAAATCACCACCAGTAATTCAATCAGCGTGAAGGCTTTGTTCTGTCGTTTCATGTTGCACACTCCAATTCATGGACGCGATATGGAACCGGGGGTTGGCTGGGGGCATCCATTCTGGTCCCCTCTCCCCCCGGGAGAGGGTTAGGGTGAGGGCGTTTCCGGCGATTGAAAAACCCATCAAGCATGACCGCTTCTTCATCGGCCCTCACCCGACCTCGAAGACTCGGTCTCCCTCTCCCGGGGGGAGAGGGGGTCCAAACACTCGACCACTCGACCACTTCAGAAAAGCACCGCCGGGCGGTTAGACCCGACGATGCAGGGGGGGTTAGGCTCGTTTGCGCCGCAGCATCACGATGCCGCTGGACAAGGCCAGCAGGGCAAAGGTGGTCGGTTCGGGGATGACCCCGGTACGGAACAGGTAAATCTGATTGTTGGAGAAGTCGGAGATCGCCAGGGTTTCGGTGGCGCTGTCCCAGGCAAAATCGAAAATGCCGGTCTGCGTTGATGAACCCGTGGCCGGGGTGAAGGGCAATGACCCGGTGGCATTGAGGAAAATGGCCGGCTCAATTGCCCCACTGGAGGTAAACAACTTCACCACCGAGGCAAAGGGATTGGTCGTACCGAGGGTTCCCGATTTGTCATTGAGGATGATGTAGTCGGTCGTGCCGCCGAGGTTGTCCAGTAATTTCAGGTTATTATTGGCGGCTGTGTTCTGTGTCAAAGTGACGATTTTTTCAGCCCCAGCCGCACTGTCCGACGGGCGAACGATGCTGTTGACGCCGGTACGATTACCGCGCCATACGCCTGCTTCGGTACGGACAAATATGTCGCCGTTGTCGGGGTCGAAGTCCACATCGCGCACCGTGGTTTCCGAGGTGGAATAAATGAATCCGGGGTCTGCTCCACCGGAGTTGGAGTAAATCACACTGCCATCCGCAGCATTGGCCAACATGCGACGACCCGCGCCACGAGCCATTCCCGCCACGCCGCCGCCGCTGCCGCCGAAGCCGGGGTCAAAGGCAATGCCGTCCCAGCGATTCTGCCCGGAAGTGCCCGCAAATGTTGCAGGCAGAGCGGTCCAATCACCGGCATAACCATTGACAATGCTGCCCACGGTAAAGGAACGCAAACGAGGCGTGCCGCCGTTGGACTCGACCCCCACCAGTTGCCCGCCCTGCAGGTCCAGCCCGGTCCATCCGCTGCTTGTGCCACCCGTGCCCGCGCCAAACACCGCACCGACACCGGGGGTGCTCAAGGCATTAAGTATTTGTGCAATGCGTCCCGTTGAGCCGCTGGCGCCGACATAGACCGTCGAACCATCGATGGTGATCGACGAGGGATTGCCTCCCAGTTGCGTCGGATTGGTACCAATCAGGTCCAGTCCGCTGCTGGTCAGGCTGATCCGGTTCCATTCGTAAAACGTGACTGCATAGCTCTGCGCGGGCAACATGATTGATGTGCCCAACCCCAAACCCAACACGATGCCCGATGCGACGACTCTTTTCATGATGCGTTCTCCTTGTTCCTGAAAAATGAAAGTGCTTCCCTTCCGCCTGAACGTGATCTCCAATGAAAGGCCGTGGTCCTCCCCGACCGCACCCGCTGTATTCATTTAATCTGTCGATGCCATGCAGCGTGTTTAGTCTCCCAGTCCAACTCTTATATAATTTACGCCCGAAGATTGGAAGGTCAAGCGTAAAATGTAAAAAAAATTGCAGTTTAAAAACGACCAAAACGTCCAATTCGGGTCGTTCAGGCGGTTATCGCGTCGTTGGTGATGATGCAACAGGGTGCGAATTGAGCGCGATAAAAATGCGCGACAGGGTGTCAATCATTATTTTATATAATACTTGGGTGGGTGGGTGGTGGGGCAGGCGTCTCGCCTGTCATTGACCCGAAAGCTTATAGTGATGCACGGTGTGTCACATCCATGGGCTGGCGCCCATTAGCAGGCGGGACGCCCGCCCCACCCATTGAATTGGTTATGACACGGTCGCTTCGAGACATAGCCTGATTCATGTCACCGCCGGTGGTTCACCGATGGGTTATCATGTCGATACGTTTGCGTTGTGAACGGTGAGTCTGATTTTTGGGGACACGACCATGACCCGATTACTGGCATTGCTCGCGCTGCTACCGCTTTTGGCACTGGTCGCTGCGGTGGTGATGGTCAGTCGCACCTGTCCGACGCAGGCCGGGGTGAATCAAACGACTTCGTCAGCTGTAGTCGATGCGCTTGCTCAACCGCAAGCCGCCCCGACCGCGACCCCCGATGCCAATGACCCGTCAGCGATCAGCGACACCATCGCCCTGGCGGATGAAACCAAAACCCAAGCCGGCGACCTGCCTGCAATCACCTCGCCATCAACTACATCATCAACATCAACCACATCATCGTCACCATCGCCCGTTGCCGACATTGCCAGCACCTTGATCACTCCCCCCACGCCGCCTGCTCCCACGTCAGCCGTTGCAAAACCCGTTGATGAACAGGCGCAAAAACTGGAGTTGTTGCAACTGGAAGTGTCGCTGCTCCGTGACACCAATCGTGACCTGCTCAAAGCCATTGACGCCCTGAAACTGCAACTGGCCTCGGCTCAGGCGGAAATCATCAATCTGCAGGCGATGCTGCCGCTCGAAGATTGGCCGTTGGATGCCATGACCCCGTCACCCGCATCCCCTGCGCCACTCAATCCGTGAATGGTTGTCAGCGCCGGGCCGGTGTTGCTCAGAGCCTGTTTCGACTGGTGGGGCGGGCGTCCCGCCTGCCAATGGGCGAAAGCCCATTTCGAGTAACACCGTCTATCCTTATGAGCCTTCGGCTCATTGACAGGCGAGACGCCTGCCCCACCCGATCAAACATGAAGCGATATTGACCTGTAAAAAAACCGCCCCCGTATTTTGGGAGCGGTTGTCATTATCATTTTTCGTTGACGTCATGCCGTCGATCCATCAACCCAGCATCGGCAGCACCATCGCCCGTTCATCGACCAATTCCTTGTTGGTGATGGCGATTTTACTCTTGCAGGTGTCGCACATGTCATACCCGGGCACGATTTCATAGCTGCCGGGCGTCGTGGTCACCACGGGCATGCCCGCCCACACGTTGGGGTCAAACCCATACGCCCCGTTGGACTTCACCGCCACCGAGTGAATCGCGCCGGGGGTCATCAAATCACGCACATGATCAATCAGGGCATTGGCAGCCGAGGCAGCGCTGGACAAACCACGAGCGGCAATGATGGCGGCCCCACGTTTACCCACGGTTTCCAAAAATGTGCCGTGAATCCAATCCTTGTCGCAGATCACGTCCTTGGCGGGCTTGCCGTTGATGCGGGCGTGTTTGAGGGCGGGGAACATGGTCGGGCTGTGGTTGCCGTAAATGAAAATGTCCTTCACAGCCGTGAGTTCCACCCCCGCTTTTCGGGCGATCTGTGCCGCGGCACGATTCTGATCCAAGCGCACCATGGCGGTGAACCGCTCGGCTGGCAAACGCTTGGCCTGACTGGCCGCAATCATGCAATTGGTATTGGCCGGGTTGCCCACCACGGCCACGCGGCAATCGTCAGCTGCAACCTGGTCAATGACCTTGCCCTGTTCAATGAAAATTTTTCCGTTGTCCTTGAGCAAATCCGCCCGTTCCATACCCGGCCCACGCGGCTTGGCGCCCACCAGGCAACACCAATTCGCATCCTTGAAACCGACGCTTGGGTCGCTGGTCAGCACCATGCCCTTGAGCAGCGGAAAGGCGCAATCTTCCAATTCCATGGCTACGCCTTCGAGGGCTTTCATGGCTTTTTCGTTGGGGATTTCCAGCAATTGCAGAATGATCGGCGTGGTCGGGCCGAACATATCACCCTTGGCAATTCGAAACAGCAGGCTGTAGCCGATCTGCCCGGCTGCCCCGGTCACTGCGACGCGCATCGGTTGCACCATGAAACACCATCCTTTCGTGAATGAACTTGATGAGTGATGAAGTGGTCCAAGTATAAGGTTTTTTCATATCGTCCGCAGCCGATGTTGCCGGGGCTTTCGTGCTAGAATGTGATGTTCGCCTACGGAAACTTCATCATGCTTCGTAAGCTTTTGCGAGCCAAGATTCACCGCGCCACGGTCACCTATTGTGACCTCAATTATGTTGGGTCGATCACCATCGATGCCGAGTTGCTCAAGGCTGCGGACATCCGCCCCAATGAAGCGGTACAGGTGCTGGACCTGGACAACGGGCAGCGGTTTGAAACCTACGTCATTCGCGGCGAACCGGGCAGCGGGACCATCGGCATCAACGGGGCGGCGGCACACCTGGTCGCCAAGGGCCACAAGGTCATCATCGTCTGCTACGGCCTGCTGGACGAACGTGACGTGAATAAACATTCGTCACACGTGGTGCTGGTCGATGCGAAAAATCAGATTTTGGAACAGCTCACCTACAGCAGCCTGATTGATGCAACGACGGATGCAGAAGTGGCCAAGTAGCCCAGTGGCCGAGTGAAGAAAGCAAGCCGGGAACGAGGCACGAGCGTAGCATATGCCGAGGGCCCGGGTATTCTGCATGGTTAATCGGTGAGTCGGTTATTCGGTTACTCGGGCAGAACTGTCTTTGCTCTGACCGATTCACCGACTCACCGACCAACCGATGAACTATATCTGACCGGACGTGAAGTTCAGGCGTGGTTCCGACACTCGGCCACTTGACCACTCGGCCACCGGGCCACTTCTTTCATCACCGGCCACTTCCTTCCGCCAATGGCTTATCATGCTGACGTGGCCAAAGCTGTACGCATCAGTCTGGCGAACAAGTGTCAACTGCTCTTTGGAGCGGCGGTGGTGCTCATTCTGACCGCAGCCTTGGCGGTGGTCTGGGTGCGTATGCAGGTGCTCGTGGCTGAGGGGCACAAGGAGGCGGCTCGAAGACTGACGAACGCCTGGCTGGCCGGCAAAATCGACCTGACCGAAGCAGCCCCCGATTTCAACTCCACCACACTCATCGACCACCTCGATCAAGGTTTGCTGCTCACCCTCATTCGCAAAGACGAACTCGAACTGGCCGCAGCGCAGGACCAGTCGCTTGCCACGGCTATTCGTCAGTTTCAAAGCAGCAATGATCGTGATGAATATTTCGATGCGATGCCCGGTCGTCCGTCGTTCCGTTATGTGCGTGCCATCCGCAAATCCGATCTGCCCCGGCTTCGCAACGGCGGACCCAATCGTTTGACCCCAACCCTCGAATCGCCCGGCCTGGCCGACCCGTTGGAAATGGTGCTGCTCCTGCAAATGCGCGCCGAGCAGGCCGAAAAGCAGCTCGCCCTCAACCGCATGTACGTCGTCGCCGCAGGGCTGGTGGCGGGGTTACTGGCCATTGGCGTGTTCTGGTTCATCACCATGCGCCTCATTCTTTCACCAGTGCGGGTGCTGCGCGATACCGCCCACAAAATTTCCGAGGGTGACCTCAACATTCGCTCGGACATCAACACCGGCGACGAATTCGAGCAAATGTCCGACACCTTCAACCACATGGTCCAAACGCTCAAGGAAAATCAGGACCAGTTGGGCAACGTCAACAAAACGTTGGACTTGAAACTCGTCGAACTGTCGCGCAGCAATGTGGCACTGCATGAAACCAACAAAATCAAAAATGAGTTTTTGGCCAACGTGTCGCATGAGTTGCGTACGCCGCTGAACTCGATTGTGGGCTTTGCGGAGGTGCTGGAGGAAACACTGCGTGAGCGCACCGGGCCGGTGGATGAAAAGCGCAAGCGATATGTGGCCAACATCATTCTTTCGAGCCGTCGGCTGCTGGACCTGATCAACGACCTGTTGGACCTGGCGAAAATCGAAGCCGGTCGGATGGACATGCGCATCGAACCGATGAGCGTGGCTGATACGGTCGAAGGTTTGGTGACGCTGATGAAACCGCAGGCTGAGCGACGGAAGATTGAAATGCAGGTGAGCGTCCAGCCGAACCTGCCGATGGTGGAAACCGATGCGGGGAAGTTTCAGCAGGTGCTTTTCAATTTTCTGGCCAATGCGGTCAAGTTCACGCCCGAAGGCGGCAGCATCAGCATCGACGCCCGCTTGCACCCACCCGAGGCGAATGTGAATGAACCAACGACGCGCCTGTGTGTGAGCGTGACCGACAATGGGCCGGGTATTGCGCCGGAAATGCACGACAAGGTTTTTGAAAAGTTTACGCAACTCGACTCAGCGGTGACCAAGGAACATGGCGGCTCCGGCCTGGGGCTGGCGATCTGTCGTGAACTGTCACGGCTGCTGCAAGGTCGCATCGAACTGGTGAGTGATGTGGGCAGAGGCGCGACGTTCAGCCTTTTGATTCCGTTGAAATATGAAAACAAACCTGCGCCCTTGATGCCCAATGGATGAAGTGTTCATATGTTTAGCGCGGACGCTTTGCGTCGGCGCACTGGTTAGCGCCGCGATTGATTGCGTCTGGTCATCGTGGTGAATCGGTTGGTCGGTGAGTCGGTTCATCGGGAAGAGCAAATACAATTCTGACCGAGTAACTGATTCACCGACTCGCCGATCAACCACTCAGAATACCCAAGCCCTCGGCCTGACGGCCTCGTTCTTGGCTTGGTGATTTTCACTTGACCACTCGGCCACTTCTTTTCACCCCTTGCCCGCCAGGCCCGCGATGTATTCCAAGCGCTCACGAATATTCAGGTGCTGCGTACATGCCTCTTCGCACTTGCCGCATTGCAGGCAGTCCGCCGCCAGCTCCGGCGACAGGCCCCATTGCCATTTCAAACGATTGGCCACCGCTTTGCCATCGCCATTGCCCGACAGTATTTTCTGGTTGTAGGCGTCCATCAATTGCGGAATCGAAAGGTTGGCCGGGCAGGGCATGCAGTAGCCGCAGCCGGTGCAGAACCCGTCGAATTCTTTGCTGATGTGGGCTTTGATTTTTTCGATGTGCTCCGCCGTGTAAGGTTGAAAATCCTTCACCGCATCGACCGCTGCATCGACTTCCTCTTTGCTGCCCATGCCCACCAAGGCCAGCGTGACCGCTGAGTGCGACACGTTGAAACGAATCGCTGCCTCGACCACGTTTTTGTCGTTGGGGCCTTTGAGGAACGACAGGCGATCAGCCTGTTTGGGGATCATGCCCCCGCCCAGCGGGTTCATCGTGGCCACGCCCAGATGCAACTTTTCCGCAGCCGCGAGTCCCTGGGCACGGAAAGGGAAGTTGAGCACGTTGTAACCCAGCGTGATGCCTTCAAAGTAACCGGCTTCCAGCACGCGCTGAATATTCGGGCCGTCCAGGTGAGCGGAGACGACCACATGACGAATCAAACCTTCCTCACGGGCACGCAGGGCAGCACCGATGGCTCCCCCAGCCACGCGCTGCGCCAGTTGTTCGGGTTTGAGCAGACACCAGACATGAAAAAAATCAATGGTATTCACGCCCAGTCGGTCGAGAGAGCGTTCCAGGCTTTGGCGAAACTCATCGCCCCTGGCACTGCCGCATTTGCTGGAACAGTAAAACGAATCACGCGGCATGGCTCGAAACGCCCGGCCCATGATCGCTTCGCTTTTGTCATTGCAGTAGTGAGGGGCGGTGTCGAAATAGTTGATGCCGCGCTGATGGGCGTGCAACACCACCTCGGCCATGGCATCCAGGTCATCAGGTTTGGGGAACCGCATGCCGCCGAAGCCGATGACCGAAACCTGTTTGCCCGTGCTGCCGTAGGGTTTGTACCACATACTGCACTGCTCCATCGACAGCCGGGGGCGATGTCGTGTAGGGATATGAAGATCAAAAGATCACATTATTGCGACCATCGTAACAGGAACCGACGTGCAGCGGTAGTTTTATTTGAATGATTCGAAAAAGAAAAAAGCAAAATACAAGCAGGGGTATGCGGCTCAACCCCCCGTGATTACGAAGCCCACTTGAGCGTGGGTTTCTTTTTATTCTCGGCACAATCGCGCAGGTACAGGTTGATCAGGTGCTGATAGGGCAGCCCCAGTTCCCTGGCCAGGCCCTTAAAATAATCCACCGATTGCCGATCCAGGCGAATCGTGATCGGCTGCTTGAGCTGATGGACATACGGATTTTTCACCCCCTTCATTTTCGCCAGATCGTATTGCTTGCGCATGGGTCACCTTGATTGCCAATAAAAGTTTTCTTCCTGCTGCGTCACCCCTCAAAATATCGGCCCCAAAGCGGTTTCAACCTTGCCGCCTCCGCCGGGTCGATGCGCGATTTGTCAGACCATATCGCCAATTCCAAAGCCCGATGCGCCGGGCTTGGTTGGTGTTCCAGCAGGGTGATATCGCGCAGGGCTTCACGGATCAGGGCCATGCCGGCTGTGCTTGCCCGTTGCAGATTGCCGATGATTTCCCGCAGCAATTCCTGCTGCCCCTTGCCCGCATCGTGCGGCTTCCAGCAATCGTAATCCGTCGGCAAACCCACCAGGGCATACGCCAGTTCAGCCTCGCGCGCCAGTTTGGCTTCGGGCATCACGGTCATGCCGATGAGGTCGCCGCCCCATTGCCGGTGCATGTTCGACTCCGCCACGGTCGAAAACGCAGGTCCTTCCATGCAGACGTAAGTGCCCCTGGTATGCACCTTCACGTCGGTCAGTCGTTGCGCAGCCTTCAATAGCCAATCACGCATCACCGGGCAGAACGGCTGACTGAATTCGACATGCACCGCAGCCCGTTCGTAAAACGTGCTCACCCGTCGATGCGTTTTGTCAATCACCTGATCCGCAATCACCAGATCGCCCGGCTTCATTTCCTCCCGCAAGGACCCGGTCGCCCCCGAAGCAATCACATGCGTCACGCCCAGTAACTTGAGCGCAAAAATATTGGCGCGATACGGCACGAAACTGGGCGGACACAGGTGCCCCGGGCCATGACGTGAAAGCAGGGCAATCTCTCTGCCCTCCATCTGTGTGAGGGTGATGGGTCCGCTGGGTTTGCCAAAGGGCGTGTCGGGGAATTCGGTGTGGCCTGCTGGGGCACCCAAAGCGTCTGCCAGACCGGACCCGCCGATGATACCGATGCGTAGGTTGGGGTTGGACATGGTGAGCATCATACTCACGGATGGCATACATCCAAATCAATCACTCGACGACTTACAGAATGATGACTAATTGATCGGGTGGGGCAGGCGTCTCGCCTGTCAATGAGCCGAAGGTTCATATCGGTGCTCGGGGTGATTCGAAATGGGCTGATGCCCATTGGCAGGCGGGACGCCCGCCCCACCAAAGCAGTTATAAACTGAATCTAATTGAACCTGCCGGTGGTCGTGTTACGCGGGTCGCACCACAAGCGTGAGGCATTGGGCGTGTTGGCTTCCTCATCGAACTTGAAGTTGGTCCAAAACTCGACGTGACCATCGAAGCCCACCACATTCAACCCTTCCACGTGCCGGGTGGTTCGTCCGTCACCGGGTTCGATGTTGCCGTCGTTCCAGTTGCCGCCTGCTCCCTCCTGCGGTTCCCAGAAGGCCACGTGCTTGGGCTCAAAGCGATCGATACGAAAGGGTGATACTTTGGCGCCCGCACCCGAACCCAGCCCGGTGACTGCCGAGTTCATCATGTAACTGGTCATGACTTCCGCGTTACCCGTGTCTTCTTCGAGCGTTTCCTTGCTGGAGGGGCAGAAGTATGTTTTGCGACTGGTTGAGACGTAATGCCACATGACACCGTTTTTGATGTCATCGCCGCGGAAGCTGGCGCGATCGCGACTGTCCGCTGTGATACTGCTCCAGTTGTAAAGCCAACCGGCCCCGGCCCACTGCGGCGGGCTGCCCGATTCAAGACCGGCGGAATTGCTGAACATCATGTACTGACGCGATTCGAGGGAGTAGTTGATGCAACCGGCCATGATTTGCCGAAGGTTGTTGCCGCACTGGGCCTGCTCACTGCGTTTGCGCGTGCCGATGAGGGCGGGGATGGCAATGGCGATGAGCAGAACCGTGATGCCCAGCACGACCAGAATTTCGATGAGCGTGAAACCTCGGCGCATCAATCACCTCGTGGACCGGAACCATCATGAACGGAAACCACATTGAACTATAAACGCTGAATCGATCCGCCGGAAGCAAAATCGCACGTTACTATCGCTTTTTCTGCAAGTTGTGGCAAACCGGAGAAATGAATCGTGTGTTTTGATCAACATGAGTTGATGTGGCACCGCTACCGGAGGCACCCTCGGCGGTGGCGATTGATGGATATGGATAATGGATCATGGATGATGGATGATGTTCAGAGAGTGCACGTCCACCAACTCTTGGTTCGAACATTATCCATTATCATTTAACCATCATCCATCATTCACCCAGCTGATTCGGATTCACACCGCGCGGGGGTGTGCCTGCTGGTAAGCGGTGCGCAGACGCATGCTCGACAGGTGGGTGTAAACCTGGGTGGTGGACAGCGACTGGTGGCCCAGCAGTTCCTGCACCGAGCGCAGGTCGGCCCCGTTATCCAGCAAATGCGTGGCAAACGAGTGACGCAGCGTGTGCGGGCTGATCGACAAATCAAGCCCGGCCATGCGCAGGTATTTATCGAGCTTGCGACGCACACTTCGGCTCGAAAGCCTGCCGCCGTTTTTGTTGATGAACAGTGCCACATTGGGGTTGTTCATCATGCGTTCGCGTAAAAACGCAAACCGCTGATCGCCTTCCTGCAACAGCAGGTAGTGACGGATGGCTGCCAGGGCGTGGCTGCCCAAGGGGACGATGCGTTCACGTTTGCCCTTGCCGCGAACGTGAATGGTTTGTTCGTCGAGTTCGATGTCGTTGCGATTGAGGTCCACCAGTTCGCTGACGCGCACGCCGGTGGAGTAAAGGGTTTCGAGAATGGCGCGGTCACGGGCACCGAGGGTTTCATGTGCATCAGGGGTGGATAGAAGTTTTTCAACGTCTTCGACGGACATGGCCTTGGGCAGACGCTTGGCCTGTTTGGGGGTGCGAATGAGCAGCATCGGGTTGGCGGGAATGTTGCCGCGCTTGGCCAGCCATTTGTGAAAAGAGCGCAGCGTGGCGATTTTGCGTGCCACGGTGGAAGCCGAGTAAGCGAAGCTGTCCAGGTGTGTGAGGTACGAGCGCAGGGAAACCGGGTCGGCTGCCTTGATGCGGGCATCGACCAGCGTTTCACTCATCGTCACCGTCGGCACAGCCTGTTCCGGCACAGCGGTGGTCAGGTCACCGGTCGTGGTGTCAGCGATGTTGGATGATGGGGTGACAGCCGGCGCCGCAGCGGGTTGGTTGTTTGGTTCCCCGGCCAATTCAGGGCAGAGAAACTCCGCATACTGGCGCAGGTCGGCTTCGTAGCAGCGCGCGGTGTAGGGCGAAAAGTGACGTTCAAAACGCAGGTAGTTGGCGAACTGTGCAATCAGGGCACTGGACATAAACAGGCTCCTTCCTTCACGGTTGAATGCAGACAGGGCATTCAGGGGGGTATTAAAATATCGGATTTTGAATGACGCCGAGGGCTTCAGCCCCGGTTAAGCAAGGCATGACGCCGAGGGCTTCAGCCCCGGATTCCAAACCAAAACATCCGGCCCTAAAGGGCACGGCGTCAACAACGCCGACGCAAAGCGTCCGCGCTAAACAGGGCACGGCGTCAACAACGCCGACGCAAAGCGTCCGCGCTAAACAGGGCACGGTGTCAACAGTACGGTGTCAACGACATTATGTTGTTGGGGACTTACTCGACGATGTATTCGAGTTTGCGGATCACCGGATCGGTGATCGGACTGAGGTCGGGGACTTGCATCGGACGTGATTTGCCTGCGTCGGCAGCAGCCGGCGGTGCAGGGAACAATCTTTGTCGCTCAGCTTCCAGCAATCGGTAACTCATCACGTAGGCGACGAATTCACTGTAATGATCGATGCTGATGCGATAACGCCGCCAGGCATCGCGCTCGTTTTGCGGGCCACGTTGCACGGCATATTTTTCCAGCGCCCCACGGGTCCGCGGGTCGGAAGCGTCGAGCACCGCACCGACAATCGACACCGGTTGTGCGGGCTTGTTCACAGTAAAGTCAGCAACAGCATCATCGACAGGCTGCCGTGACAAGGCCCGCAGTTTCATCGCATCGTACTGATCGATTTTTTCACTGGTGAACAGTTCCAGCGTCAGCCCCACCTTGGGCGGATCGTACGGGTCATAGGCGGAAATCGTGCCCACCACCAGCCCATCCACCGCCAGGGTTTGCAACAGTTTCAAAGCCTCAGCAGTCGTTGTCACCTGGCGCAGTTCCAGCGATTCCATCGCAGCGATCACCCGGTTCACCGGCAGCACATCCAGGTTGCCTGCGTTTTCCAACTGCCGATGTAAATGGTCCGCCAAGGCCAAGCCGTCGGCTGCCAGACTGCCCGATTGATTGCTCAAGGGGGCGACGGCCCAGACGTGCCGGGTGGGGTAAGGGCTTTGCAACACCTCGGCTGGTTTTTGACTGGTGCAGGCGGTCAGCAACATGACCCATGCCCCCAGCAGCACAGCGACGATCACACGCTGACACAACACAGCGTGGTAGCCGACCACCAGGGGCGAAAAAAACTTTGCACTTGTCATGGCGTCCTGCCTGGGGTTTAAGCCGGTCAGCCTCCGCTGCCGGGTCACCGTCGAATCATGTTTGTTGTAGCTAGGGGCTAGTAGCTGGGGGCTGGGTCGATCCCTTTTGTATTGCTGTTTGTCCGCATTCCCAGCTCCAAGCACTTAGCTCCAATCTTCTCTGTGTCTTTGTGGTAAAAGCCTTTGTCGTGAAAAACTGTGATGAAGTTTTTACGGACCAAACGTTTCGGGCACCTGCACCGAACGGTCGGTGGATGCGCCGGGGCCTTGGTCGTCCAGTTCGTTCATCATCGCGGCAGGGCTGGTGTTGGTTGCAGTGTTTGCTGGTTGGCGTGGCCGCATCGACGGTGCAGGCAGGTCGCCCACGGCGATGGCGGCTTCGGGAGCCGAGGCAGGGGCGGGCTTCACCGTTGGCATCGAGCGTGCCGCATCAACGATCACCGGTTGGGCCGGGGTCGCCCTGTGATCCAGCCCTGAAGGGCTTGGCGTCATCGAATTGACATTGGATTGTGCATTGGCCGCATTCAACGTCGCTGATGATGCGGGCGTGTGTGATGCGCCAATGCTGTCACCCGTGTTGCGCAAGGCTGCCAGTGCCCGTTGCGGACGCAGCGACCAGATATTTTCAGGGGCGTAACGACTGGGGCTGCTCACGTAATAAATCAGCCCATCGCTGGACCAGCGCGGCTGGGTGTTCACCTGGGCATTGCCCGTCAGATTCACCCGGCCGGAACCATCAGCATTCATCACCCAAATGTCCGCCTGTGCCGGTTTGGGGTTCACCTCGCTGCCCTGCTGACCGTTTGCGTCCATCGGGTTCATCACCGTGCAAAACACGATGAACCTGCCATCGGGGCTCCACGTCGGCGTCAGACACGCAGCATTGGCGCTGGCAGCCAATTCGGTCGGATGCAGACCTTCACCATTGACAAAGTCGATGGTCCAGATGGAAAACCAGCGTGTGCCGCGCTGCCGGGCACGTTGAAAGACGATTTTGTTGCCTTGGGGAGACCAGTTGGGAAACAGCCCGGGGCCAAGGTAGTGCTTCTGACCGGGGCGTTCCAAATCGACGACCACCAGTTCCCATTGGCCTGATGAAAGCGATTGCGTGCTGTAAACGAGCATGCGTCCGTCGGGGGAAAAGCTGGGGTGAATATCGTGGGCGGCATCGCTGGTGATTTGCACCGGTTGGCTGCCGTCCAGCCCCATGAGATAAATGTCCATGTTGCCCGCCCGGTTGGAGGCAAAGGCGATGCGTTTGCCGTCGGGGCTGAAGGTGGGCATGGTGTCCCAGGCGGGGTCATCGGTCAGGCGGGTCACGGCTGAGCCGTTGGTCGATTGCAGATAAAGGTCCGGCGTCGGGCGATGACGGGTCGAAGCATACACCACAAACTTGCCCGTCGGGTCGATGGCTGGGTCAAAGTCGTCGCCTTCGTTGGCGAAGGTGATCTGACGCAGGTTGTCCAGGTTGGCGTCGATGCCGCTGGTCGTGGTTGCAAAGGGTAATTGGCCGAACAAGGCGAGGGCGGCGGGCGAGTAACGTTGTGCAGGTTGGTCGTTTGCCACGGCTACAGACGGATCGGTATTGGACGGGGCCACCAGTGAGCGCGGCACTGACGGGGGCATACTCGGCGTGGTGTTGCCCTCGGCACTCATGGGGCGTTTGCCGGTCGCACAGCCGGATAGCAGCGCGGTGGCGAGCAACCCGGTGAAAAGAACTTGTGCAGGTAATTGGCGCATGGGGCAACTCGTGAAGGGTTGTAACGGTCATCGCGCAGAAACGGGACATCCAACTGAACCGTGTTGTTATCGGCCGAATGTCACGCGCGACTGCGAAACCGCAGCACACACTTCACGATGAATTTATCGGACGAGGTAGTTACGGAACTTGAAAGGTGGCTGCGGAAGTGGTCGAGTGATGCGAATTTCGAATGTCGGATTTACCAAGCCAAGAACGAGGCTGGCAAGCCGAGGGCTTGGGTATGGTCTGATTGATTCGATGATTGCCTTGGTGCATGGGCGGCAATCATGTTTACATCGGAGTTTTAACACTTGTCAGAACCACTGACAAAGGCTAGGGTGATTCATGCACCGGAGGCCCTGCTGAGCAAGGAAGGTGTGATGGTCGAACAGTTGCCCACCGCCCATGTCGCCTCGTCCTCGGCTTTGCCTGCCGCCCCCGGTCATATAACTTCGCATGTGACGGAGGCGTCCGAACACCTGCATCAACTGGAACCCGGTCACGCGCCGATGGGTGCGATGCTCGAACCGGTGTTGCAGCAGGCCTGTGATCAGCGGTTGTCAAACATCAGTTGGTTTCGCACCACCTGGCAGCGGGGCGGAGCGGCCACGGGTTATGCGACGTTTCGTGATGATGCGGGGGTCCAGCAGCCGGTGGTGGTGAAAATGCCTGTGCCGCCCAATGAACTGCACTGGCTGGAATACCTGCAACCCTACCCCGATGTGGCCCCGAAACTTTTTGCGCAGGGTTCGACGCTGGGCAGTTACGATTTGGCGTGGGTGGTGATGGAACGTTTGCCGCACGGGCCGATGAACAGTCAGTGGAACGGCCACGAGTTTGACTGGCTGATCGAGGCGGCGGGTCGTTTTTATCAGGCGACCGACACAGCAGCGGTCGGCGAACTGCCCAAGGAAAAAGACTGGAAGAAAATACTCGACATGGCGCGAAGGCACATTGCGGAAGACCATGATGTGCAACATGAACAGCGCTGGAAAAACGCCCTCAAACGTTGTCAGAAAATAATGGGGCAATGGTTGTCGATTTGGAACAATCGGCCGCGCAATCATTGGATACATGGCGACCTGCATCTGGCCAATGCCTTGTGTCGTCACCCGGCACCGCAGGGACCAGCGGTGCTGATCGATTTTGCCGAGGCACACCCCGGCCATTGGGTTGAGGATGCGGTGTATTTCGAACATCTTTACTGGGCGCGCAAGCAGCGCCTGGGCGGACGGAAGGTGGTGAGTCAATTGGCGCATGAACGCAAAAAACTGGGGCTGCACGTCGATGCCGATTGGCCGACGCTGGCGGCGACCAAGCGGGCGTTACTTGCGATGAGCACCCCGGCGATGCTGCAGGCCGATGGTGATCGTCATCATGTCGAGGCGGCGCTGGCGGTGCTGGAAATTGAAGTGGGGCATGGGTGATGGGTTTTCGAATTTCGGATTTTGAATTTCGGATTTTGAATTTAACAAACCAAGCCAAGAACGAGGCTGGCAAGCCGAGGGCTTGGGTATGGCTTGGTTGATCGGCGCGTCGGTTCATCGGTAATGGCAAATGTGGTTTTGCCCGAGTAATCGATGAACCGATGCACCGATGCAGAATACCCGAGCCCTCGCGGCAAAGCCGCTCGTACTCGGCTTGCTTCTGTATATTCGAAATTCGAAATTTTCGTCGCACTTGACCACTTGGCCACTTCTTTCCGCATTCGACACATTTGGGGGCGGGCGTTACGATTGCGTTCCCGCCACGTGTGGGTCTGACCCAGCAGGGTTGTCTGACCTGCCTCAAGGAGAGTTGCTGCATGAACCCGACGCATTCGACGCCGCATTTGCAAGCCGGGAACACAGATCGCACCGTGACGATTGATCATGCGGTGGAACGGCGTTCCCTGGCGGACACGGGGCTGAAAAAATATTTCGAGGCAGCGATTCGGTTTGAAGCCTCCGACCTTTTGATGCGCGGCGGGCAGACGCCCAAGTTGCGGATTCGCGGGGCGCTCAAGGGGTTGGATGTGCCGGCGTTGGAAGCGGCGTCGTTTGAGGAATGGGTCGAAGCCGGGCTGTCGGATGCCCAATGGCAGTTGTATGCCGCCAACGGATCGATCGACTTGGGGCTTGATTTGGATTCGGGTCATCGGTTTCGCGTCAATATTTTTCGCACCCGTGGGCGCAGTGCCCTGGCCGCCCGGCGGGTCAACAACAAAATCATGAGCTTTGAAGAACTGTACCTGCCCTCGGCGCTGGCGAAAATCGCTGAGTTGCATCAGGGGCTGGTGCTGGTCGCGGGCATCACGGGCAGCGGCAAAAGCACGACGCTGGCGTCAATGCTGCAACATATCAATGAGCGTCGCGCCTGCCACATATTGACGATTGAAGACCCGATTGAATATTTGTTTGTCGATGGCAAAGCAGTGGTGAACCAGCGCGAAGTGGGTATTGATGTACCCAACTTTGCGACGGGGTTGAAAGCACTGGTGCGCGAAAACCCGGATGTGGTGCTGATCGGCGAAATGCGCGACAAAGAGACGTTCGAAGCAGCGCTGCAGGCGGCGGAAACGGGGCATTTGGTGTTTGGGACGATTCATGCGGCCAGTGCGGCACAGGCGTTTGGGCGTATTTATGATTTGTTTGATATCGAGGAGCGGCCGGCGATTCGGAATATGCTGGCGTATCAGATGCAGGCTTTTATTTATCAGAAGCTGCTGCCGACGGTGAAGCCGGATATTCAGCGTGTGCCGGCGCTCGAAATACTGTTGCAAAGTCCGCCGACGCGCAAGTTCATTTTGGATGGAAGAGAACACGAACTGGGCGAGGTGATCAAGGGTCAGCGCGAAGACGGCATGCAGACGTTCACCGATAGCTTGGTGGATTTGGTGGAAAAACAACTGATTCACCCGCGCGTGGCGCAGGCCTCGGCGATTTCGCCGGAGGAAGTGAAAATGCGTCTGCGGGGGATCAGTAGTGATTGAAGATGGAAGGAATTGGATGTTGAGTGGTGAATCATTTAGCCCCCGGTCATTGACCGGGGGCTAAGTGGACAGCCCGGTGTCATGATGCAAACCGAGAGCGGATGACTGTGCGAGGATTGCTTTTCGGTGACAATGGCTTGACAATCAGTAGAGTGAGGTTGAGTTTGAACGTTGGACAATGATTAGCGCAATGACTTCAGGGATGCTGCCCATGCCCACGATGTTACCCCTTCTGGCTCAGGCTGATGCTTATGTGTTTCTGTCCATTCCGAAGACCTTGCTGCTGCTGCTGACGATGGGCGGCTGGGGCTGGGTGGTCAGCCGATTGGACAAGGATTTGGAAACGCTGTTTCTGCAACGGCAGTTGTGGAACGGTGTGCAACTACTGGCAGCGGTGGTGGCGCTGTTGTTGTGGCTGGTGATTCCGTTTTTCATCGTCGGCTGGTTGCTGGCATTGATCGTCATGGGCATGACCATCGTCGGGTATGTGTTTTATCGCAACAGTCAGGTCGAGCCGCACGCCCGCTGGAAACTTTCGACCGACATGTTCACGAAGAAGATGGAAGTCGTGCAGGCGAACAAGGCCCAAAGGCAGGCGACGGTGCATTTGCTGAATAAAGATGGGACGCGCAAACCGGTGCCTTCGGGAGAGACGCCGTTTGTGGATGCGCATGTGCATTTTGAGGATTTGATGGTGTTTGCGCTGCCCCGAAAAAGCGATCGCGTCGATTTGGGCGTGGGTGCCAACGGTCAGACAGCAGTGTCAGTGTCGATCGACGGTATTCGTTATCCGCAACAGGGACTCGATGCCAAGGCAGTGGTGTCGATGATCGACTACCTCAAGTCGATGTATGACCTGGAGGTGGAGGATCGTCGCAAGAAACAGGCTGCTGCGTTTCAGATTCACGCAGGGGAACATGGTGTGCATACGGTGGCACTGACCACCAGCGGCTCAACCCGCGAGTTGATGATGACGTTGAAATTGGACCCGGACATGCGCGCGGGCGTCGGCCTGGGCAAACTGGGGTTGTTGGAAGCACAAAGGCAGGCCTTGGACCCGCTTGTGGCCACGCGCAAGGGCATCGTGCTGGTGACGGCTCCTTCGGGGCAGGGGCTGACGACGACGCTTTACAGTTTGATGCACGAGCACGACCCGTATCAGTACAGCATCGTGACGATTGAAGATGAACTGGCGTACGAAATTGAGGGGGTGAATCACAACGTGGCGGAGGTTGGTGCGGACGGCGCGACCCTCAATCGCAAACTGGGCGCGATCGTTCGACAGGACCCGCAGGTGGTGATGCTGGGCAAATTGTTTGACCCGCAGATGGCACGCACGGTGGCTCCACTGGCGGCTGAGGCACGCATTTACGTCGGCTTGCGAGAGGAGGACACGTTTGCAGCGCTGCGGGCCTGGATCAAAGCCATGGGCGAACCCAAGGCAGCGGCTGCGGGGTTGTCGGCCATCATCGCGCAACGACTGGTGCGCAAGCTGTGCCCGACCTGCCGAACGCCTTATAAACCCGACCCCGAAGCGCTGCGTAAATTGAATTTGCCCGCGGACAAGGTGCAACAGTTGTTCAAGCAATCGGGCCAGGTGAGCATCAAGGGCAAGGCTCAAACCTGCCCGGCCTGTCAGGGCATGGCGTACCGTGGTCGTACGGGAGTGTTTGAAGTCATGGCGCTGGACCAGCAGGCCCGGCAAATGATCGCGGCAGGGCAACTGGATCAACTGCGAGCGTACCTGCGTAAAAACAGAATGGTGTGGTTGCAGGAAACAGCACTTGCCAAGGTGGTCGATGGAACGACCAGTATTGCGGAAGTGACGCGGGCGCTGGCGAGTCAGAAACCTGCGTGAAGAAAGTGGTCGAGTGAAGAAAATTTCGAATTTCGAATTTCGGATTTCGAATTTACAAAACCAAGCCGAGGGCTTGGGTATTCGGTGTGGTTAATCGGTGAGTCGGTTCATCGGTTCATCGGCTGAAATAGCCGGGTGATGAATGTTGATGATTCGCGGAGTAAAGCCATGATATTGAATTTGCTGCTAATCATTTTTTTGGGGTTGATGGCCTTTTACTGGGGTTCGGTGCAGGGCTTGTTTTCGGGGCTGTTGCACCTGATCGCGGTGATCGTGGCCGGGGCCTTGGCGCTGGCCTTGTGGGAGCCGTTGGTACTGGGGTTTTTAATCAACCGCATGCCGGAGATGGCTTGGGGTTTGGGTTTGGCCGGTCCGTTTGTTTTGATTTTGGCGATTGTTCGTTTTTCGATGGATCGGCTGATACTGGCGAACATGCAGTTTCACAGCATTATCAACATCATCGTGGGCGGGGTGTTTGGTCTGGCGGCGGGCATACTCACGGCGGGGATGATATTGATCAGCATTTCGATGCTGCCGTTGCAGGATGATTTTATGGGTTGGCAGCCGATGGTGCTGGATCAGAAGGGCAAGGCGGTGGCCAACCCGGACGGGCAGTTGTGGGTGCCGGTGGATCGCATGACCAGCGGTTTTTATGATGCGCTTTCAGCCGGGGCTTTGGGTCGGGGCAAACCGATTTCAGAGCATCGCGCGAGTTTGGTGGAAACGGCCCATCGGGCGCGCATTCGACTGGACGCCAATGCTTCAATCGTGGCGTTGCCCGAGGGCATCACGGTGGACAAGGTGTATCAGATGCCGCTGCCGGTGGCGGGGTTGAATGGTGAAATAGCCGGTCCGATCAGCGAGGATGTGCGCACGGGTAGTACGATTGTGATGGTGAATACCCGGTTTGAAGTCAAGCCCGGCACGTACGACCCCGATGGAGCGTTGCGTATCGCCCCGGCTCAGGTGCTGCTGGTCACCCGACCCACCGGCAAGGCGGATGAACCCGTGACCCTGCAACCCAAGGCGGTGTCGGTCCGCGAATCAGGCGCCAAACGGCCGACCGTTCAGTTTTTGAACAATTCAACCAACTACGCCCGGCTCAACGCCAAGGGTGACCTGGGCTGGTTGTTCGCACTGCCCACCGATCATGAACCGATGTATTTGATCATTCGCGGATTGCGATTGACGCTTTCGAAAGTTGAAAAGCCGGCGGCCACGGCCATGGTCGCGGCCATCGGTCGATTGCCCGGCGATGATACCGAGGTCGAGGAACAGGTCATCGCTGGTAAAACCCCTGCGAAGCCCGGTCCCGGTGGCACAACCACACGCCCCGGTGGTACGACCACGACCCCGCCACGAGCAACCCCCGGTGCCCCCGGCGCCCCTGGCGGCACGACCACCACTCCGCCTTCGACCACGGGGACGGTGACGCAAACCCCCGGTCGCGTCGGCACCCGTGCGGATGCGATTGAATTAACCAACATGCTGCCCACCGCCGTGTCGGCCAACATGCTCGGCCCGATTCGCCTCGAAGGGCAAGCCATATTTTCAGGCAAGTCGGATGTGGGCGCACCGGGAGCCAACCTCAACGCTCAAACGCGGGTCGAGTCGATTCACGTACCCGGTCATCGGGCGATGGTTCGGCTGAAAATGTCGCGTGATGATGCCCAGTCGATTTTCGGTCGTGCCCGTGCCCAGGCCACGATGCTGCAACCGATTTACATCGTCGATAACAATGGTGAACAGTATTACCCGATTGGCTACGTCTGGGTGCGCAAAGCGGGCAATGGTTCGCAGATGATCGCCATTGATCGTACGCAGGAAATTCGCGCTGCAAGGGATTTGCCGATTGCGGAGATGCAGCCGGGCGAAGAGTTGTACCTTTACTTTTTGGTGCCCAAGGGTATTCAGTTGAGGGCGTATCACCTGGGCGCGACGATCAAACAGGATTTAAGCCTGACGATACCGCGGTAGTAGGCGTTTCGAATTTGGAATTTCGGATTTCGAATTTGCGGAAAACCCGGTGTTGTAGCCGTCCCATTTTGGATTTTGAAAACAGTTTATTTGGTTAGCGCCGCGACTTGTCGCGTCTGTTTGGCATGATCAAAATCATTCATGAACCTGCAAAATAAAAAAGTGTTGGTGATGGGGTTGGGGCGGTTCGGCGGCGGGGTCGGGGTGACACGCTTTCTGGCTTCACGCGGGGCACAGGTCACCGTCACCGACATGCTCGATGCGACCGCCCTGGCGGAGAGTGTCAGGGCGTTGCAAGGTGTGCCTGTGAAATATCGATTGGGGGTTCACGAAGAAAGTGATTTCACCCAGTGCGAACTGATCGTGGTCAGCCCTGCGGTGGACCCGGCCAACAATCGTTACCTTCAGGCAGCGACTCAAGCCGGGGTACCGACGATCAGTGAAATTCGTTTGCTGATCGAGCATTTACCCCAAGGCACAAAAACCATTGGTATCACCGGGTCGGCAGGCAAATCAACCACCACGGCCATGATCGGTCACATACTCCAAAAAACGATCACAGCCGATCAGCCGGGGGTGAAGGTGTATGTCGGAGGCAACCTGGGTGGGTCGTTGTTGTCGGTGGTGGAGCAAATCACTTCGCGTGACTGGGTGGTGTTGGAATTGTCGAGTTTCATGCTGGAAGACATGCGTGTGGCGCGATTGGCCGGTCAGGCAAAGCCCTGGTCGCCGGATATTGCCTTGGTGACCAATCTGACACCCAATCATTTGGACCGTCATGGCACGTTTGAGGCGTATGCATTGGCCAAGCAGGAAATATTGGAAAATCAAAAGGCGGAGGACATCGCGGTGCTTGGACCGGGGCTGCCGGCGGTGATCAAACCCAGGCATCATCGGGTGATTCGAGCCGCTGCGGACGGGCGGGTGGATGGTCAGATCAAACTGTTGTTGCCGGGGTCGCACAATCAGCTCAATGCGTGGTTGGCGATCGAGGCTTGTATGGGGGTGGGGGTGTCGCCGGGCAGAGGGGCGCAGGCCCTGGCGGATTTCACCGGGTTGCCGCATCGTTTGCAATTCGTGGCCGAGGCAAGGGGGGTGAAGTTTTTCAATGATTCAAAAGCCACCACGCCGGAGGCGGCGATGCTGGCGATCAAGGCTTTTCCGCCGGGCACGGTGCATGTGATTCTGGGTGGGTATGACAAGCATTTGGACATGGCGGAACTGGCGTCGTTCGCCGCTGAGCAATGCAAGGCGGTGTACACCATCGGAGCGACGGGGACGACCTTGGCGACCTTGGCACTGGCGAGCCAACCTGAGGCAAAGGTGCATGATTGCGGTGGGTTGGATGCGGCGATGCAGCGCATCGTGGCGGACATGCAGCGGGGGCAGGTGGTACTGCTTTCGCCGGGGTTTGCCTCGTGGGACCAATACGCCAATTACGAGGCACGGGGCGCAGCGTTTGCAGCGGCGGTGTTGCGTTACACGGGGGAATGAGGTGCTGGGTGCTGGGTGCTGGGCAGAGTGATTGTGCTGGTTGTTTTTTCCAAGCTACCAGCTACCAGCCCCTAGCTCCTTATCTCTGTGCCTCTGTGTCTCTGTGGTGAAAACCGTCCCTCAATAGATACCTGATTTCATCGCCATGAGGTCATCGTGGCCTTCGGGTTGCATCAACTGCCCGACATGCAGCAGCACATTTTCCGAAAGCGCCCGCAGGTCGTATCCGCCTTCGAGCACCGAAACCAGTCGTCCGCCAGCGTGGCGCTCGGCTGCCATTTTCAGTTGACGGGTCATCCACATAAACCCGTCGGTCGTCACCTTCATATGAGCCAGCGGATCATCGCGTGACGCATCGAACCCGGCGGAAAGCAGCACGAATTGCGGACGAAATCGATCAAGGGCGGGCAACACCTGTTGCAAAAACGTTCGCCGATAGGTTTGATCATCGCCGCCCGGGTCGAGCGGCAGATTCAGCGTGTGCCCTTCACCCCGCCCCAGCCCTTTTTCATGCACGTAACCCGAACCCGGATAGAGCGAGCGCGGGTGTTCGTGAATGCTGATGAAAAATACTTCGGGTTGATGTTCGAATAAATGTTGCGTGCCGTTGCCGTGGTGTACGTCAAAGTCGATGACAGCCACGCGCTCGAGGTGGTATTGATGAAGCAGGTGCGCCGCCCCGATGGCGACGTTGTTGAACAAACAAAAACCCATCGCCCGATCGCGCTCAGCATGATGCCCCGGCGGACGCACCGCACAAAACGCATTGCGTACCCCCGGTACCCCTGACTGACCATCGGGTAATCGACCGGTGACCCCGGCCATGACCGCATCAATGGCGGTGATCACCCCCCCGGCGGCGAGCAGGGCGATGTCGAAACTGTCGCGGTTGATGTAAGTATCGTTGTCCAGGTGCACCAATCCCCCGGCACAGGCAGCCCGCAAGCGACGCACATAAACGGGATCATGCACAGCCTGCACCTGTTCGAGCGAAGCGGGTGTCGGGGTGAGGTGACAAAGTTGTGCCCACAGGGGCGAGGCTTGCAGTTTGTCGATGATCGCTTGCAGACGTTGCGGGCGTTCGGGGTGATGGTTGCCCTGCGCTTTGGGGTTGTAGGGGGTTTGGCCGAGGGGTGAGGCAAAGTGGTCCAGGTAACGGGGATGATAAACCAGTGCGGTGGTCATACCCTTGCCTCATGAACGAAACGATTGGGGAAACTCCCTCTCCCCTTGGGAGAGGGTGGCCGAGTCGTCGAGGCCGGGTGAGGGCGGAAGTGCGAGGCAACGCTCCCTCAATCCAACACCCATCATCACTCGGCCCTCGCCCTCGCCCTCTCCCAGGGGGAGAGGGGATTAAACCAAGCCGATCATTTCGATAAAACCCTTGCCTCGTTCGGGAATGTGCATCAGAATAGACTTTCAATCGCGGGGGTCAACCTGATTCACGGGTTGATTTTCACGGAAGTTGCGGTTTTGGCTGCCTATGATGTTCGCATTCACGTGCAGGATGGATAGGGAGAAAAGTTTATGACCATGCAGCGGAATCGGTCGGTCACAGCCGCCTTGGGTATTACTTTGGGGCTGATGGGGTTAACACTTGCCCCCTCCGCCACGCAGGCTTTGGTGGTGCGCACGGGCAACGGCAACACCACCGCCCCCACCGGCGACCAGGGCTGGAGCTATGTCGGCAGCGTGGGCAACGGCAGCGGTGTGTACATGGGCAACGGCTGGGTGCTGACCGCCCGGCATGTCAACCGTAACACCCCCTTCAATCTCAATGGCACCAACTACACGCTCACCGGACAAACAGTTTCACTGGCACCGGTATCCGGTGACTCTGGGTCACCTGATTTGCTTTTGTTTCGCATTCAAAACGCACCGAACCTGCCTTGGCTGCCCATTCGTCAAACCACCATCACAACCGGCACGGCTGTCACCATGATCGGCACCGGCCTGATCGCCGGCAGCGGTGAACAGAATTACAGCATCGGCCCGGCTAGCAATCTGGTCGGCTTTGATGTTTCCACCAACCGCAGCAAATTGTGGGGCGAAAACATCGTCTGGCGGGACTACGGCCAAAACATCGATGACAACCGTGACTTGATCACTTCGAACAACGGCGACACGGTCAACGATTTGTTTTTCAGCGGACTGGGATTCAACAGTCGTACTTTCACCACGCATTTCAACAAGGAAACCTACGACGGCGAACCCAGCCGAACGCATGAGGCACAGGCCCAGGGCGGCGACTCGGGCGGCGGTGTATTTGCCAACAACGCCGGGACGTGGGAATTGTCGGGCATCATGGTCAGCATTCTGGGTTTTCGCAGCAACTCGGCGATTTACCACGGCACCGGCCCCGGCGCGTTTGACATTCTCGGCGGACGACCCGGCGATGTGACTTACGCCATCGATCTGACGTTTTATCGTGATCAGATTGTGAGTGTCATCCCCGAACCAGCGTCGATGCTTTTCATGGCACTGACGTTGCCGATGTTGTGGCGCAGGCGGTGAACGATCGATGATTGCACTGGCAGACAAGCTGCCGGTGGCACACCATGTCGTTGATGCATGTAGCCCAGCCGCCCTCGGCTGGGTCCTGTAAAGCCACCGATGGCATCGGTGGTCGGTTCGGTCCTGAGAATGGTGAATCAATCGTTCAACGAACACAGCGGATACCATCCGCCGCTTTGCCAAACTCACCGCCGAGGGCGCCCCAGTAAGTGGTGCCACGTCAGACGCGGTTGATTCAATCATCAATCATTCGATCAAGAATACCCGGGCCCTCACCACTCGCTGCGCTCGTGGTTCGTTCCCGGCTTGATGGGCTTTGATGTTTCCTGCTGTCAACCTCCAGTCAGAAATGGTTACCATATCCGCACAAGCCAACGACCAAGGAGTGTTACCGTGCGCGATATTCGATTGGACAAACTTGCCCGTGTTTTGGTGGAATATGCCACGCAGATCAAGCCCGGTCAGTTGGTGCGTTTGTCGGGCGACCCGGTATGCCTGCCGCTGATCGAAGCACTGTATGAACAGACGCTCAAGGTCGGGGCCCATCCGTTTGTGAAACTGACACCTGATTCGTTGCAGGATTTATTTTTCGCTTACGCCAGTGAAGACCAGCTCAAATTCGTCAACCCGATTGCGTTGGACGAAGTGAACAAAATCGACGTGTCCATCGGCATGTGGGCGGAGAACAATACCAAAAGCCTGTCACAGGTGGACCCGCGTAAACAGGGCACAGCCTCGGCGGCACGCAAACCCATTTTCAAAATATTCATGGAACGGGCGGCGAAGAAGGAACTGCGCTGGTGTGGGACGCAATACCCGACCCTGGCGTCGGCGCAGGATGCGGAGATGAGTCTGCGTCAGTATGAAGACTTTGTCTTTGCAGCCGGTCATTTGGACAAGCCCGATCCGGTGGCGGTCTGGCGGCAGATCGAAGCCCGGCAGCAAAAGGTCGTCGATTACCTGCAAGGCAAAAAAATCGTTCGCTTTCAATCCCCCAACGGCACGGACCTGACGGTGAATGTGACGGGGATGACATGGATCAACTGCTGCGGCCATGAAAACTTCCCCGACGGCGAAGTGTTCACCGGGCCGAATTTGCAAGCCGACGACGGCGGGGTCAACGGGACGGTGGTTTACTCGTTCCCTGCGGTGCATCATGGGCGTGAGGTACACGACATCGTGCTGCGTTTTGAAAAGGGCAGAGTGGTCGAAGCCCGCGCGAGCAAAAACCAGGATTTTCTGATTCAGATGTTGGATCAGGATGAAGGGGCCCGTCGGTTGGGTGAAATTGCCATCGGGACCAATTACAACATTCGCACTTACTCCAAAAATACCTTGTTTGACGAAAAAATCGGAGGTACATTTCACGCAGCGGTGGGCGCAGGCTACCCCGAAACCGGCAACGACAACGAATCAGGCCTGCATTGGGACATGGTTTGCGATTTAAGGCCGGGGGCAAAGCATGGCGGAGGAACCATTACCGTCGATGGGAAGGTCATTTCCAAAGATGGGAAATTCGTGTTTGAGGGCTGGCCGGGGGATGAATGATGGACTGTTTTCAGGCTAAATCAAGTCAAAATAGGTACTTTGCCCAACGGGAAAAGTTCCTGAAACTGTCTTTCAACGGATAAAATTGGTTGGTGACATTTCGCATTTCAATTTTACAATGTACGACAGAGGCATGGTGCACCGCCGCGATGCTGTGAGAGTTGTTTATCACAGCCATGCTCGGGCGCGTGTTATTTCTTTAACTGCCGCAGGGGTCCTGTTCTCGCCGACCCCGCCTAACTCCATGGGGGAAGCTGTTCCCATGCTCGCCAACATTCTTCGTCAAATGGTGCAGGACCGTCTGACCACCCCTACTGAAATCGGCGAACTGGCCGGGGTGTCAATCTCGACGGTTTATCGTTGGATGAACGGTCAGAGCCATCCGGGTTTTGATTCGATTCGTCTGCTCATTCGTCACCTGTCCAACCCGGAAGCCCAGCGGGCGCTGCTCACGGCTCTGCTCAGCGGGACTGCCTGGCGGGTGCATTATGTAAACAGTGCTGAGGGTGGCAATCATCACCCGGTAGCCACCGATGCGCCGCGGACCATGGCCCGGGTGCTTCACGCGGTGCGGGAAAGTTCCACGGCACTCACGCTGGCCAACGATCGCCTGGCGAGCAACCCGCAGTCACGTGAGCCGATTGTGCATGTGATGCCGGTGCTGGCCAAACTGGTGGATGAAACCAGTCAGGCCCAGCGGGCGCTGCAACATGTGTATGAGGAACAGCGCGGCAGCGCTGCCCCCGCACAGGCAGCCGTGGTAAGGTCGTGATTGGCTTGTAGATGACCCGATGACATGAAAATGTTGAGCGCGCGCGCTTGACGCCGTGCCCTTCAGGGCCGGATTCTTTTTCTGAATGATGAGTCAACGATCCGGGGCTAAAGCCCTCGGCGTCATTTGTTGTATGAAAAACCGTCCTGAACTTCACGCGGACGTGAAGTTCAGGCGTGAAAGATTCTTGTCTTATAAATTCGAAATCCGAAATTCGATATTCGACATTCTGCTCCACACTTGACCACATCACCCCCCAAGGCGATACTGCATCTCCGTTTTTAAGATTCATTCGTCTCTTATTGACAGGTTGTGGCGACAGGAGCTGATATCGTGGCCTATCACTGCGTGGTCTGCGTCAAGCAAGTGCCCGACACCAAGCGCATCACAGGCTCAGCCATGAAGGAAGACGGCACAGTCAATCGTGCCGCCTTGCCTGCCATTTTCAATCCCGAAGACCTGCACGCGCTGGAAACGGCGCTGGCCATCCGCGAAAAACATGGGGGAACCCTCACCGTCATCACCATGGGTTTGCCCAAGGCCTGTGATGTGCTGCGTGATTCGATGTTTCGCGGCGCGGACCGGGCGATTCTGATCACCGATAAACGTGCAGCCGGGTCGGACACATTGGCGACCAGTTACATTTTGTCGTGTGCGATTAAAAAATTGAAACCCGACATTGTGCTCTGCGGACGACAGGCCATCGACGGCGATACCGCCCAGACCGGCCCGCAAATCGCGGAAAAATTGGGCTTCACCCTGATCACCTATTTGGACGAACTGTTGTCGCTGTCGGGCCAAACCATCACCGTGCGACGCAATTTGGGGCATGGGTGGGAAGTGGTGGAAGGGAATCTGCCGGTGTTGCTGACGGTGTTGGATAGTGCCAACGTGCCCCGGCCGTGTGCCGCCAAACGGATGATGAAATTTAAGAAAGCACGCAGCCGGGCGGAGGTGGAGGCACAGGTCAACAAAACCATGACCGGTCAGCCCCCGGCCCCGGCCCCGGAAGTTATCAAAGCGAAAGTCGAAGCCGAGTGTGCCGAGCTTGCGCAACGCGGGTTGTTGATTGAAAGTTGGAACCTCGATGATGTGCAGGCGGACCTGAGTTGGTGCGGGTTGAAGGGCAGCCCGACGCATGTGCATCGCGTGCAGGCGATCGTACTGGCCGGGGGAAATTACAAGGAGTTTCCGCCCACGGACGAGGGCGTGGCGGAACTGGTGCATGGGCTGATTGTCGACCATACGATTGGTTAATCGGTTGGTCGGTGAGTCGGTTAATCGGTTGAATGATGACGGCACTGGATTACTACGAGCGAGGTTGGTATGCCCAGTGAGTTTTACGAACTGGAAATGTATAAGGAAGCCAGAGTCCTTCGCCAAAGGGTATTCAAGCTCGTCAAACTATTACCCCAAGAACAACGGTTTGAGTTGGCATCACAAATGCGGCGAGCAGCACTATCCGTAACTAACAACATTGCTGAGGGACATGGAAATCGAACTTATCGTCACACCATCAGCTACCTCTATCGCTCTCGCGGGAGTGTGAATGAATTGATTGATGATTTAAGCCTGTGCGAGGATGAGGGGTTTTTCAAGAAGGAACACTTGGATGATCTGCGGAAACAAGCCACCTCGGTTATTCGATTACTCAATGGCTACATTGCGCATCTTCGACAAAAAGACCATGGTGATGCCAACGAAAAACATCGATAGAGAAGACGTAAGCAATTAACAGGCATGACCGATTAACCGACTCACCGACCAACCGATTAACCAATCCAGTGAATAACACGATGAACCAGGCGAACCGACAAGGCGAAGTTTGGGTTTTTGCGGAGCAGGAAGCCGGGCAGCTTTCGGAAGTGCCGCAGGAACTCATGGGCAAGGGGCGTGAGCTGGCCGACAAGCTGGGCGTGCCGTTGGGGGCGGTGCTGCTGGGGGCAAGGGGCGTGGAGCAGCTCACCAACCGGTTGTCGGCTTTCGGGGCGGACAAGGTGTATGTGGTGGAGGACGACACGCTGACGCAGTATCAGACGGCCACGTACAGCCGGGTGATGTGCGGGTTGGTGAAGCAGCATCAGCCACAGGTGGTGTTGTACGGGGCCACGGCCATGGGTCGTGACTTGGCACCGACGGTGGCCAGTGCGCTCAAGTGCGGGTTGACGGCTGACTGCACCGATTTGCAGATCGGCGATCACACCCCGCCCGGTTCAAAAGAAGTACACAAAAACCTATTGCTGCAAATTCGGCCTGCGTTCGGCGGGTCGATCATTGCGACGATCGTCAACTATGAACGTTGGCCGCAGATGGCCACGGTGCGTGAGGGGGTGATGGTGATGCCCACGCCCGATGCGTCGCATCCCTGTCAGGTGATCAAGGCGGATTCCGGGTTGGGTAACTTCCGGGGAGCGGTGAAAATTTTGGAATCGCATCGCACGGAAAAAAAGGTGAATTTGAAGGCTGCACGGGTGATCGTGGCTGGGGGAGCCGGGGTGGGCACCAAGGACAATTTCAAGTTTGTCTGGGAATTGGCCAACTGTCTGGGTGCAGCGGTGGGGGCATCACGGGCAGCCATCGATTTGGGGTTTGTACACAAGGATCACCAGGTCGGTCAGACGGGGACGACGGTGCGACCGGCCTTGTACATCGCCTGCGGCATCAGCGGTGCGGTACAGCATCGCGCGGGGATGGAGGAGTCGGCAAAAATCATCGCCATCAACACCGATCGCAACGCCCCGATATTCGGTGTGGCCCACTACGGCATCGTCGGCGACATGAAAGTCGTCATCCCGAAAATGATCAAGGCCATTCGCAGCGGGGCGAAGGTTGGTTGAAGAAGTGGCCGAGTGGAGGAAGAATTTCGAATGTCGGATTTCGAATTTCGAATTTATCAAGCCAAGCCAAGAACGAGGCTGGCAAGCCGAGGGCTTGGGTATTCGAAGATGAAAGTTAGCGCCGCGACTTGTCGCGTCTGATCGGCGTGGTTCATCGGTGAGTAGGCTGTTGAATATGATTCAACACGAGGTGCAAAATGGGCATGACCTATGTGGACATGATGCTGAAGAAAAACCGAGATGCCCGGAAAACCGTGAAGTTGAAATTTTTGGTTGATTCCGGCGCCGCTTTGACGGTGGTCCCCGGCGAGGTTTTGCGAAACCTGGGCGTGGAAGCGGATGAGGAACATTCGTTCATACTCGCCAATGGTGAAACCATCACCCGCAAAGTCGGGGAGGCCTATTTTGTTTTCGGCACACGCAAGGGTACTTCCAAAGTGGTTTTTGGTGAACGAGGTGACAGCAACCTGCTGGGGGCTTTGACGCTGGAAGCGCTGGGGTTACTGCTGGACCCATTGAAGCGCGAACTCAAACCATTGCCCATGTTGATGATGAGTCAGACCGGTATGGGCTGCGAAGAGATGAAGCAGAATGGATAATGGATGATGGATAATGTTCAGAGATGGTTGACGTTCACTAACTTTTGGTTTGTACATCATCCATTATCCTTTATCCATTATCCCTTCTCTTCTTCTTCGTGGCGAATCGATTGGCTTCGTGGCTAAATCGTGACTAGACCCAAAAACTTTAACCCAACCCCATCATGCCAAACTTTTTCACTGACAACCCCGACATTCAGTTTCATTTCCAACACAGCGACCTGGCCAAACTGGCGGCGATGGTGGAGCAGGATTTTGCCTTTCGCTATCAATACGACTTTGCCCCCGACTCGGCAGCCGACGCGATTGATAATTATCAGCGCATACTCAGCACGCTGGGCGAGCTGGCAGGCGACGTGATCGCCCCCACCGCGGAGCACACCGACAAGGTTGGCAACGTATTGCATGACGATGGCAGTGTCACCTATGCCCCCGGTATCGCCGAGGCGCTCAAACGTTTGTCACAGGCGGACCTCATGGGCTTTACGTTGCCTTATAAATACGGCGGGCTGAACTGTCCGCAACTGTTGTACACGATGAGCAACGAAATGATCAGCAGGGCGGATGCGTCGCTGATGAACATTTACGGATTGCAGGGCATAGCGGAAACGATCAACGCTTTTGGGGATGACAAACTCAAGGCTGACTACCTGCCTGATATGGCGAGCGGGAAAAAGACCGGGGCGATGGTGCTGACCGAGCCGGATGCGGGCAGCGATCTGCAGGCGGTGAAGGTGCGGGCGTACCAGGACCAACACGGCAACTGGTTTGTCAACGGCGTCAAACGGTTCATCACCAACGGCTGCGGGGAAGTGCTTTTGGTATTGGCACGCAGCGAGGAAGGCTCAGCGGATGCACGCGGGTTGTCGTTGTATCTGGTGGAACGCGGGCCACGGGTGCGGGTTCGCCGACTGGAGGAAAAACTGGGGATTCACGGCAGCCCGACGTGTGAACTGTTTTTCGACGATGCCCCCGCCAAGCTGATCGGTGAAACGCAGCGCGGGTTGGTGACTTATGTGATGAGTCTGATGAACGGGGCACGCATCGGCATCGCGGCACAGTCACTGGGCATTGGCGAGGCAGCGTATCGGGTGGCTCGTGATTACGCGCACAAGCGCAGGCAATTCAATCAGGCGATCGAGCATTTGCCGGCGGTGCGCGAGTTGCTGGTGGATATGAGCATCGATATTCAGGCGGCAAGGGCGCTGACGTATTACGCGACGTTTAATGTTGATATGGAAATCGGTGCCACCTGGCGGTTGGAAGGCGGTGTGCCGATGCCGGCGGATCAGGCCAGGCAGCTTAAACAGGATGCACGGAAACTCAAACGGTTCAACGGCATGCTCACGCCGATGAGCAAGTATTACGCTTCGGAGATGAGCATGCGCGTGGCCAACAGCTCCGTGGCGGTGCTCGGCGGCAGCGGGTACATGAAGGATTACCCGGTGGAACGCCACCTACGCGACAGTCGCATCACCACCATTTACGAGGGCACCAGCCAGTTGCAGGTGGTGGCGGCGGTACGCGGCGTCATGGCGGGCACGGCACGCACCGTCATCGATGAATTACTGGCGCTGCATACGACCTGGCCCAGTGAAGTGTTGCCAATGGTGGAGGAATGGCGCAAACACGCAGCGATACTGGACGAAGTGGTGGCTTTTGTGAAGGCGCAATCGGGCACGGAATACATGGACCTTTACGGAAGGCGAATCGTCGATATGGCCATCGCTTTGATCGTCGGATTGCTTTTCTGCGATCAGGCGGTCAAACAACAGGCGGCTGGTGGGGTACAGGCAGGCGGCATCGGCAAACTGGCGGTGGCCAAACGGTGGTTGGCCGTGAAGTTGCCGGAGGTGCGCATGCTGCGCGAGACGGTGATCAGCGGTGACAAAATCGTGATGAGCGAGTTTGAGGCATTGGCAGGCCCGCTGCCGACGATGGGGTGATGAGGAGGATTTCGAATGTTGAATGTCGGATTTCGAATTTAACAAGCCAAGAACGAGGCTGGCAGGCCGAGGGCTTGGGTATTCTGAGTGGTTGATCGGTTAACTGGTAAATCGGTTAATCGGTCAGAAAAGACAACTAGCATTCCGTCCAATTAACCAATTAACCGACCAATCAATTAACCACTCTGACGCCGCGTGCTTTTGCCCCGGAGGATGCCGGTGATTGGCATAAAATTTCGGTTCTGTAGGGCACGACATCAAAAAACAGAGTTGGTTGTGCTATAATATCTGCTGATCAATGGTTGAACGTATCGGGTGATTGTTCCAACGTGATCCGTATTTGTGGAAGGGCCGACGACTGATGCGTGAGGGTCGTCGGCTTTTCTTTTTTCGTGACCCGGTGCGTTGGTACGCCGACGCCAAGCGTCCGTGCCAAACATTTCAGATGACTCGATGATTCGACCCATTCGATGGTTGCCTGCGATGCGGTTGCAGGTAACAATGATGTAAGCCGACCTGGGTCGGGGGAGTGGGACGTATCCGTCCATGAATCAACCGACGACGTTTCAACCCGGTTCACCTGCTGCGTTGCTGCTGCCGGGGCAGTTGAATACCACCATGATGGCGGCGATCTGTGTGATGCTTTCGGCTGGTTTTGCCACGGTGGACATGTTGATGCCCTCGGTGAACATTTCGATCGGGCACACGCTGCCGGTGATTTTGTATGTGCTGTTGACCCGTCGCTCGGTGCCCTGGTCCTTGGCGTTGTTGCTGATGACATTGACGCTGCTGGTGTATCTGTTCAAGCCGCTGCCGGGCGTCGGTTCGGAACTGATTGAGCGACTGCGTCATTTTCGGATTGTGAACCGGGGTATGGTGCTGACGGTGATCGCGCTGATCACGCTGATGTCGTATCGGATCGACTACCTGACATCGCTTTGGCATCGCACTCTGGCGGGGCTGCCCAGCACGGAACCCGGCGAAGATTTTTTTGATCAGTTGGACCGATTGCTGGTGGCATTGGCATGCGTGTTCATCATGGCGTTGCTCATGGTGTTTGATCTGCTGTCGAGTGTGTATATCAATCTGCCGATTTTGTATGCGGTGCCGTTATTACTATGTGCGTGGACTTGCAGTCGCAAATTACTTTGGTGGCTGACGCCGTTGGCGGTGGCGATGCCACTGCTGACCTATTTCATTGAATGGGTGCGGACGGACCATGAACTGCCCCGATTTTTATTGGCCAATCGGCTGCTCACGGCTGGGGTCGGTCTGGTGGCGGCGCTTTTACTTCATTACTGGATCGGTTGGCAGAATCATCTGTTTCGCAAACAGCATTTGATCAAGTAAAGACCGGGGTGTTCCCCTCTGCACAGAAGGTTGGATTGGGTATGAGGATCGTGCATGTCATCGACCGACTGGACCCCGCCGCCGGCGGACCGATCACCGTCGTCAGCGGTTTGTGTCCTGCTTTGGCGGGCGTCGGCCATGCTGTGCGTCTGGTGGCGCTCCATGTGCCCGGTCGTGATGAGGTGATCCGCCAAAGCCTGCAAACGACCCCCGGCATGTCGGCGGTCGATGTACGCATCCTGCAACGCCCCACGTTCCTTCAGCAACTGCGCGGCAGCGAACTTCAACGACAACTGCGCCCCCTTTTGCAAGATGCGCAGGCGGTACACCTGCACGGCGTGTGGGACCCGATTCTCGTGGCAGCTCATCATGTCGCCGTTCAACAAAAAGTGCCGTTCTGTCTTTCGTCGCACGGTATGCTCGATCCCTGGAGTATGCACAATCGTGCCTGGAAAAAACAACTGGCGTTGCGGTTGGGTTACCGAGCCATGCTCAATCGCGCTGCGGTGCTGCACGCCACGACGAGCACCGAAGCGGACAGTCATCGCTTGCTGAAATTGCAGCCATCGTCACAGGTGATTGGTTTGGGCATTCATCAGGCGGATTTTGCTGCTGCCCCCGACCCCGGCACGGCTTATCAACGATTTCCGCAACTGCAGGGTCGGCCATATGTGCTCTTCCTTGGACGAATCCATCCGGTTAAAGGTTTGGACTACCTGGCGGGTGCCTTCGACATCGTCGCCCGGCAGGACCCGGAACTTCAACTGGTCGTCGCAGGCCCCGATGGCGGTGCGCTGGCGGGTTTCATTGAGCAGATCACGGCTGCGGGGTTGAACGACCGTGTGCATGTCGTCGGGCCGCAGTGGGGCGTGGACAAAATGTCGCTCATGGCCGATGCCGTCTGTTTCTGCCTGCCCAGCCGCCAGGAAAACTTCGGCATGGTGGTCATCGAATCGCTTTGGGTGCGCACGCCTGTGGTGATTTCCGATCAGGTGCAACTGTGCGATGCGGTGCGCAATGGCAACTGCGGCATCGTGGTACCGTTGGATGTCAACAAGGTGGCCGAGGCGATTCTGCAATTGCATCGTCATCGTGAGCAGCGTCAAGCCATGGGTGATGCGGGGCGAAAACTGGTGGAAGAACAATTTCTCTGGCCGTCGGTGGTACGTGAGTATGAACGCATGTATCAGAACATGGCCAACTTGAAAGAGTAATGATTGCACGATTGACGCCGAGCCCTTCAGGGCCGGATGTACATGTCATCGTGTCAGAAACACCGGGGCTAAAGCCTTGGTCGTCATTCATCAACATTCATTGGTAGAGTAGTGAGTATCAAGCGTTTTCAATTGTTCACGAAAGGTTTTTTCATGCCCACCCGGCGATTCGATCAGTTGCGTGAAGTGAAAATCGAAAAGTTCCCCAAAGCGGGCGCGACCCCGGCCAGCGTGCTTTTTGCTGCGGGTCGTACGCAGGTGCTCTGCGTGGCCAGTGTATCGACGGACCTGCCGCCGCATTTGAAACCCAAGGCTGGTGAACCGGCGACGCAGGGGTGGGTGACAGCCGAATACAACATGCTGCCCGGGTCAACCCCGCAACGAAAAAAACGCGGACCTGATGGGCGAGCCACGGAAATACAGCGCCTCATCGGGCGCTGCCTGCGTGCCTCGGTCGATATGACGAAAATGCCCGGCTTGTGCGTCACCATCGATTGTGACGTGCTCGTGGCTGACGGCGGCACACGCACCGCTTCCATCACCGGCGGGTTTGTCGCCCTGGCATTGGCCGTTGCATGGGCACGCAAACAAGGCATGATTCAAGCCGACCCGATCAAGGGTCACGGCCCGGTCGCAGCGGTCAGCGTCGGCATTGTCGATGACAAGGTCTGCCTCGATTTGGATTACGAACTGGACAGTCATGCCCAGGTCGATATGAACGTGGTGATGAACAGCAAAGGGCGATTCATCGAAGTGCAGGGGTGTGCGGAGCAGGGCACTTTTGAACGCAAGCAACTGGATGCGATGCTCAACCTGGCGGGCAAAGGCATCGGTCAATTGATCCGCAAACAACAGGTGTTTTTGCGATATTGATTGGTATGTGTGCCAATGCCTTGGACAAAGTACTGAACAATTGACGCCGAGGGCTTCAGCCCCGGAGTGTTTTTTGTCAGGCGAAATGCAATCATCCGGCCCTGAAGGGCACGGCGTCAAGCCAAGCGCTCGCGCTTAACATTCCGAACCACTTGACCACTTCCCGCTTCCCTCACATCACCGCTTTGATTGCCTGTGCCAGGGCGGGCATGTTGGCGGGGGTCATGCCGGCCACGTTGATGCGGCCGTTGCCCACCACATACACCGCAAACTCATCACGCAAGCGATCCACCTGTGCCTTGGTCAACCCGGAAAAACTGAACATGCCCAGTTGCCGGGTGATGAAGGAAAAGTCAGCCGTGACACCGTTTTGCCTGAGTGCATGGACGAATAATTCGCGCATGCTTTGAATGCGCCGGCGCATCTGCGCCAGTTCGTTTTCCCATTGCGCTTTCAAGGCGGGGTCGCTCAAAATGGTGCTGACGATCGCGCCCCCGTGACAGGGTGGATTGGAATAGTTGGCGCGAATGGCGGACTTCACCTGACTCATCACCCGTGTCGCTGCATCCGCATCGGCTGCCACCACCGACAATGCCCCGACACGCTCGTTGTACAACCCGAAATTTTTGGAAAACGAACTGGCGACAATCACTTCCGCACCAGGTGTCACCAGTTCACGTAAACCAATCGCGTCCTCCTCCAAGCCACGCCCAAACCCCTGATAGGCAAAATCCAAAAACGGTATCACCCTGCGCTGTTGCAAGGTTTGGGCGATGCTGCGCCACTGGGCGGGCGTCGGGTCGATGCCGCTGGGGTTGTGACAGCACCCATGCAGCAACACCACATCACCAGCGGGGATGGTCGCCAGCGCGCTGAGCATTTTGTCGAAGGCCAGATCGTTGGCAGCCGGATCGAAGTAGGGGTAGGTTTTGCAGTGTAAACCAGCCGCCTGAAAAATTTGCGGATGATTGGGCCAGGTGGGGTCACTGATCCAAACGGTTGCGCTGGGCAGGTTTTTTTTAATGAAATCGGCTGCCACGCGCAGGGCTGCGGTGCCGCTGGGGGTGTGTGCGGTGATGATTCGCTTGCTGGTCACCGCTTCATGCGTTGCGCCCAATTGCATTGCCTGCACCTGCTGCCCATACAACGGCGTGCCTTCGATGGGCAGGTAACTTTTGCTCTGTTCCCCGGCTAACAAACGGCGCTCGGCTTCCTTCACACTGGGCAGCACGGGGGTTTTGCCCGACTCATCGCAATACACGCCGATGCTCAGGTTGATTTTGTGCGGACGCGGGTCTTTTTTGAACGCCTCCGCAAGACCGAGAATGCTGTCGGGCGGAGCCATGGTAATGCTGGAAAACATGTTGGAACCTCACATCCCGGAAACGATTGGAACCACAGAATCGGGGGATTAGCGTATCCCGGAAATCATCGAAAGCCAAGTGCGGGAGGAATGGTCAAGTGGTCAAGTGGCCGAGCGATTGTCTATGTTGAGCGCGGACGCTTGGCATCGGCGTTGATTGAATCAAGGCTGATGACATGACCACGAAACATTTGCCTGTTTCGGCAACAAGCCTATGCTTACCGGAGTTTCATGGGGTCAAGTGCAATTTTTCATTGATGAGAAGGGTGGTGTGTGATGGCTGTCGATCATGTCTGGCATTTTTTTCGAGCCGGCGGGTTTGATCAGGTACGTTTGCAAAGCGGGGCTGACATCGCCAACCTCGACAAACTTGATCAGAAACTTTGGGTCGCCCTGGCCTGTCCGGTCAAGGGACTTGAGTTTGACCAGCGCACGCTGGAGTTGATCGACACCGATAAAGATGGCCGGATTCGTGCCCCGGAAATGATCGCAGCCGGGAAATGGGCATGTTCACTTTTGAAAAACCCGGATGACCTGCTGAAAGGGTCACCCGCGTTGCCATTGACAGCCATCAACGACAAAGACCCGTTGGGGGCGCAGATGCTGGCCTCGGCCAAGCAGGTGCTGGCCAACCTGGGTAAAACCGCAGCCGGGCAGATCAGCGTGAGCGACACCACCGACACGGTGCAAATGCTGGCCCAGACCAAATTCAACGGCGACGGCATCATCACTGCCGAGTCTGCCGACGACCCTGGCGTGCAGGCGGTGATCAAAGACATTTTGGCGTGTACCACCCCGGTCACCGATCGTAGTGGCAAGCCGGGCATCAACACCGCGTTGGTCGATCAGTTTTTTGGCGAGTTGCAGGCTTTTGCCGACTGGTGGGGCAAGGGTGAAAAGGAAGCAGCCTCGGTGTTGCCTTTGGGCGATGCGACAGCCGGGGCCTTGACAGCCCTCAAAGCGGTGAAGGCGAAAATCGACGACTACTTCACCCGTTGTCACCTGGCGGCCTTCGACCCGCGCACGGTGTCAGCCAGCAATCGCAATGAGGCGGACTACGCAGCACTGCTGAGCAAAGACTTATCCGCCACCGGCAGTGAAGTGGCTGGGTTTCCGCTCGCACTCGTGGCCCCCGGCAAGGCATTACCCCTCAAGCAGGGCGTCAACCCCGCATGGGCTGCGGCCATTGACGAGTTCGTCGCCAAGGTGGTCAAACCCATTTTGGGGGAGCGCACGGAACTCACCGAAGCCGACTGGTCCGCGGTCGGCGGCAAGCTCGCCGCCTTTGACGCATGGATGTCGGGCAAAGCCGGGGCCTCGGTCGAAAAACTGGGCATCGCCCGGGTGCGTGAATTACTCGCTGGTGACGGCAAGGCCAAAGTAGCTGAACTGATTGCGCAAGACAAAGCCTTGGAACCGGAATTCAACGCCATTTCCGCGGTCGATCAACTGACACGCTATCACCGGGACTTATGCAAGCTGCTGGTCAACTTTGTCAACTTCTCCGATTTTTACAGCCGACGTGACAAGGCGGTGTTTCAGGTCGGTCGCCTGTACCTGGACACGCGCAGTTGTGATTTGTGTGTACGGGTGGACGATGCCGGCAAACATGGAACCATGGCCCCGTTGTCGCAGGCGTACCTGTTGTATTGCGACCTGGTGCGCAAAGCCACGGGCGAAAAAATGAGCATCGCCGCGGCGATGACGGATGGTGACAGTGACAACCTGATGGTCGGTCGCAACGGCATCTTTTATGATCGACAGGGACGCGATTGGGACGCCACGATCACCAAAATCGTCGATAACCCGATCAGCATTCGCCAGGCTTTCTGGCTGCCGTATAAACGGGTGATACGGTCGATTCAGGAACAGATGGCCAAGCGTGCCGCCGCAGCCGATGCCGCTCGACAGGCGCAGTTGGACAGCGGGGCAAGCGCAGCCATGGCCGGCAAACCGCCGACACCCCCGACGCCGGCTGCACCTCAAAAACTGGATGTCGGCATCATCGCCGCCTTCAGCCTGGCGTTTGGTTTTGTGGCCACCGCCTTTGCCGGCATCATGAACTGGCTGGCCGGCACACCGACCTGGATGTTGCCCTTGTATGTCGTGTTGCTGCTGCTGTTGATATCAGGCCCGTCGATGGTCATTGCGTGGCTGAAACTGCGTCAGCGCAACCTTGGGCCGATATTGGACGCCAACGGCTGGGCGGTCAACGCCAAGGCGAAAATCAACATTCCCTTCGGTCGTTCGCTCACGGCTGTCGCCCATTTGCCCGAAGGTTCGCAGCGTGATTTGGTGGACCCCTACGCGGAAAAGAACACCGGTCGCACCTGGGCCATCATCATCGCCATCGTGGCAATCCTGCTGGGCGGGTTGTGGTACTTCGGGGTGATTGACAAGGCTGTGCCGGGGCTATTGCCCAAGTCGGGTTATGTGCTTCGCGTGGAGGAACAGAAGCGATTGGATGCGGAAAAGCGTGCGTTGGAAGAGGCTGCCAAAGCCGTTGAAAAAGCCGCGAGCGAGGCCGGCTCAAACCTGACGCCGCCGGCACCACGATGACACGAAAAAGAGAGGAGCAGTATTCGGGAGATAGCGCCGCGATTTATTGCGTCTGATCGGTGTGGTTCATCGGTTGATCGGTGAGTCGGTTAATCGGTAAGAGCAAAGGCAAGTCTGACCGAGTACCCGATGCACCGAATCGCCGATGAACGATGCAGAATCCCCGGCCCCTCACCACTCGCTGCGCTCGTGGTTCGTTCCCGGCTTGATTCTGCAGATTCGAAATTCGAAATCCGAAATTCGAAATTTTCTTCGCACTTGACCACTTGACCACTTCATGTCTTCGCGGCCCGATCCGTTGCAGCGTTACCTTGGCACAAACCAAGTCGCTTGTTAAAATGCGGCAGGTAATCTGTTTCATAAAATCGTCTGTAAAGTCTGCTCAAGTGTCGGCTGACCAGTTCAATGAACGAGCCTTGAGCATGACAGTGTCCGTTTCTGCGGGTGTAGCTCAATGGTAGAGCGTCAGCTTCCCAAGCTGAATGTTGAGGGTTCGAGCCCCTTCACCCGCTTTTGGTTAGTGCGTCGAAAGCACTGACCAACCCGGCTGCTAACCGGGCGTAAACCCCTCCGACCTCACTTCCCGGAACATGGTCGGCAGGGGTTTTTTTTGCGCCGGCGCAAAAAAAACCTGCCGACCGGTGTCACACGTATGGCACTCACACGGGAAATTTCTGTTGCAAGCCAATCTGTTTCGCCGACAATGATGTCCAAGTTCCCTGACCAGGCATTAGCAGTGCCGGTCAAACAATCCGCAGTTTCGCGTGCCCTGTGTGGGGCCCGCACACCCTCCCCGATCACCCACGGCCGTGGGTGGTCGGCTATGCACCCTCTGGAGTCCCTCATGGGCGTCCCCTACCTCCGCATCACGATCGACATAGATGCCACATTCCAAATAGTCGGTCAAAGGGTGGAAAAGATATCCCCCGGTCATCCACCAAACGGACATGTAGCTGCCGCACCACCACCACCACCACCACCCCTGCGGCGAGTGATGGGTGAGTCATTGCGTGCTGCTGCCGGCAGTGATGACATGGCCGGCGAAAGCGCGTGGGTCCGTCTCATCGACCAATTGACGGGTGACGAGGACCTGCATCCGAGTTTCGCGGGGCAGTCGCCCCGCGACATTTTCCGTATGCCTGGCGTCGCCCAGGAAGTCCGCTTGCTTGCGTCTGCGGGCGTCATCAACTCTCTTGAGCTCGTGCTGCGTCGAGGCGTGAAAAGATGTAGCGAGGTTCGGAGATGGGTAGAAAAAAAACGACAGAGTCAGAGAATCGAAAATGCAGCGTGTCTGATGGCCTCGGTGATTCTGGCCGATCATCCAGGGAAAAAACAATGACCAAGCAGAAATTCGTCCCGCCCAAATCACTACCAATCGGCGTGCCCAAAAAAAAAGCCACAGTCGGAGACCTGGTCATGGCATTCCTCTATTGGGCATGGCATCATCACGGCGGTACCGGTCAGCGATCGGAGTACGACAACCTGCTGAACTGTACGAGCGAATTCTGTGAGCTGCATGGCTCCCGCCTGGTCGAGACCATCATGGCGAGCGATCTCATCGATGCCCGGCAGAAAATGATTGACCGCGACCTGAGCAGATCGTACATCAACAGCCGGGTGCGTCGGCTGCGTCGCATCTTCCGCTGGGGAGTCGAGCAGGGGATCGTGCCGTCCATGGTGCTCACATCACTGGCCAGCGTCTCGGCATTACGGCCAAACGACCAGGTGCGTGAGAGTGCCGGCGTGCGGGCGATCACCGTCGACGAGCTGCGCACGATCACCTCGCAGATGACCGATGACATGATCGCCGCCATGACTGCCCTAGCCTACTGGACCGGGGCCCGGCCAGGCGAGTTGGTACAAATGCACAGCGACGAAATCATCAAAGGTGAGGAAGTCTGGGAGTATCGACCGCGTCGACACAAAACCATGCACCTGGGGATGCACCGGATCGTCTACATCGGTCCCAGGGCACGGGCGACGCTGGAACCCTACCTGACCCCACCCCCCCTATTCAGCGGCCTGATTACGAGCGTGCAGGGGCCGCTGTGGTGGCGCACCCCGAACTCCAGGTGGACCGTCAACACCTGGGGCCGAGAGTTTCGCACCGCCGCCCGACGAGCCGGGGTGCAGGGAGTGAGTCTGCTGAGTCTGCGTCACGGGGCAGCACAACGTCTGCGAGATGCATCAGGCATCGAGGCGGCGCGGGCTGTGCTCGGCCATGCGTGCGCGAGTACCACGGAAATCTACGCCAGTGAAAGCGCCCAACTCGCTCGCCGGGTGGCGCGACAACTGGGTTGAGCCTGACTGAATCTGGTGCCGCCGGCCAGGACCTGAAAGAAATTCCGGCACTCTGCCTCTCTCAAAAACAGCCTGTTTTACGCGATTTTCGGACAATCGCGCCCTCTCACTCTCTATCAAACTCTCTATCAATCTCTGATAGAGTTGAGAGCCTCCAATTAAATCTCTCTGACTTGAGTCAGTGAGAGCTTTGGCGGGAGAGTGAGTGAGGCCGCGAGCCGCGAAGTTTGTCGCGGTGTCGCGTCTGCAAATCACGCCTGGTCCCGTCATCGTCGTAGCCTGGTTGTCGCGGTGTCGCGGGATCACCGCCAGTGTCGTCGTGGCCTCACTGGAACGCCTGGTGATTCGCCGCGGAAGAACGCGAGCGGGTCACCCTGCCCGTGATTGTGCGTCTACCAAGCGAGGTTCCCGCCCCGCTCCCTGGCGTCGCTCCGGCTGCGCTGCGCTGTGCCTGCGCTGCCAGGTTCGCTGTGCGGGTCGCCGCCCCGCTCCATGCGGGGTCGCTACGCGGGCATCCTGGCCCGCTTCGCTCGGCTCTGTCTCACGCGTGCTCGCGGCTGCATCGAGCCGCTGCCATGCAGACACAGGCGGCTCGATGCAGCTCCCCGCCACCCCGCGTCGGCTCCTGCCGTCGCGTCCCTCGGTCCACAGGCAGTGTGTCCCCCTTGAAGTGTGCACCCAATGACTCCGTCCGATGATGCGCTCCGCTCGCCCCGCTCCCGCTGCTTCCGCCCGCCGCCCTGGCTCGCACGTCGGAACGCCTCCGCGTGGCTCGGCTTGGCCGAGCCGCTGCGCTCCGCGAGTGCGTCCGCCGCA
>CAZJMK010000007.1:0-76838 GCA_964547135.1 uncultured Phycisphaeraceae bacterium
AGAACACCGCCGAGGGCGGCGGTGCCACATCAGTTCGTTTTTCAAGGCAGCATCAGGTGATCGATGAACCGGTCTTCAAAACCGGGCACCAGGTTCAGCTCGATGATTTCGATACACTTGGCCAGGCGTGACATTTCGGCAAGCGCCCCGCGATCGAGCATGGCCAGCATCGCCCCGGCCAGGGAACTGTTGCCGATCACCTTCACCTGCTCAGCGGCAAACCCCGGCAGCAACCCGCAGGCAATCGCGTTTCGATGGTCCATGTGCGTGCCAAAGCCCCCGGCCAGGTAAAGGGTTTTGACTTCCTCCGGCTTCACCCCGGCTTGTTCCAGCAAGGTCGCAATACCTGCCGCGATCGCAGCCTTGGCTTGCAAGAGGGATGCGAGGTCGGTTTCGGTGATGAGTAAATCCTGCTGCCCTCGGCCATGAGCGATGACCAGCGCACTGGCGTGATCATCGTGAAACTTCAAATGTTCTTTAGCGTCGGGCACGGCGTCCAAATCGAAGCGTCCCGATTCGTTGATGAGGTGGATGCGTCGGGCGTGGGCTAAAAAGTCGATGTAGGCGGAGCCGCACAAGCCGATGGGCCGATCGTTGCCGATGATCTGCGTGTGAATGGCAAAAGGGTTGGCGTTGAGGGTGATGTCGCTGATGGCGCCGCGACCGGCTCGAATGCCTGAGTGCAGCCGTGCCCCTTCAAACGCTGGGCCTGCGGCGGTGGCGCAACCGAGGATGCGATCCTTGTGCTTGAAAAGAATTTCACCATTGGTGCCCACGTCCACCAGCAGCGATGGTCCGTCGTCGTACGCCAGGCCGCTGGAAAGAAGACCGGCCACGAGGTCCGCCCCGATGTACGCAGCCGCGCCAGGCAGTAAATGCAATGGGGTGGTGTCGGTCGTGGGGTGATTCGATGTTGCGGGGTAAGGTAAATGTAACCCGACTTCGTCGGCGGTAAGTGTGCGATGTTCCAGAAAGACAGGCGTGAACGGGGCGACACCCAATGATGACGGATCGACCCCGGCCAGCAGGTGCAGCATGGTCGTGTTACCGGCGAGGGTGAACCCGGCCAGGTGAACCTTGTCAGCGGCATCGTGGCCCAGTTCGCGCAGGGCCTGCGTGACCAGCGGTTGCAACGTGTGCTGCACGACTTCGCTTTGCAGTTGGCGAAGTTGATCGGGGTTGTTCATGCAAAGGTTGATGCGCGTGACCACATCGTCGCCCAGGTGCATTTGGCGGTTGAAGCTGGAGGCGCGACCGACGATTTGCCCGGTGGCCAGGTCGATGAGCATCACGGCCACGGTGGTGGTGCCGATGTCCACCGCGACGCCCAGGGTTTGTTTGCCATCCGGTTGCAGGGGCAAGAGCGGGTCGTGGGCGTAAGGCACCTGCAGGGCGAATTCACTTTGCACCTGCGGTTCGTGAGCCAGCAGGGAACGGGCGGGCAAACGCAATTGAACCGGGGTGGGGGAGTCGAGTAATTGGTACTCGCAGCCACGCAGTTGCAAAGGGGCATTGGCGGAGGCGGTGACAGTTTGCCCGGTCACGGCTTGGCGCAGTCGGCCTTGCACCAGGTCGATCAGGCAACCGTCGCACAAGGCTCGTTCGCCGCAACGGGTGTTCAGGGGCAACCCCTGACGACGAAGCAGCGATGAAATAACCGGGGCGTTTTCGCCGGCGGGCAACAGCATGGTTTGCGTGCCGGCAGGGGTGTCGATTTGTACGTGGGTGGTGGGCATGGGGATTAAAAATTTCGAATTTCGAATTTCGGATTGCGGATTGACCAAGCCAAGAACGAGGCCGTCAGGCCGAGGGCTTGGGTATGGTTTGGTTACTCGGTTACTCGGTCGGAATTGTATTTTTCTTCCCGATTATCCGACTCACCGACTCACCGATTAACCACTTCGACCAGACGCGATAAATCGCGGCGCTAACATCGGAATGCGGTTCCGTCACTCGACCACTCGACCACGCATCATTTCGCCGTCACCGCTTCCATCACGCGCTCGTCGGCGGTCATGCGCACGGTTTGGCCCGGTTTGAGCACCAATACCTGATCGGGGTTCCAGCGCCCCTGCATCAGGTCGATGAGTAGTTGCGGGTCGCCGCGTTGGTGGTCGAAATTCCATTTCAGCCAGTCGGCACAATCACGGGTGTATTGCAGGTCGGCCTCGGTGGCCCCCACCGTCAGGTCCACATACGTGGCCCGGCTGTAGGTCGTGAACCAGTGTTGTTCCTGTTCCATGAGGTACTTGGCGTCTTCTTCGCCGAACTGGTCCAGGTATTTTTGATACAGCTTGTCGTAGCGTTGTTTGCCCGGCGGCGTGTGATGTTTGTTCCAACCGGGGCTGTACCAGTACGTGCCGGGGTGGGCTTTGACGTACTGCTCGTAACGTTCCTTGCTGCCCAGCAGAAGGGTGATGCAATCATGGGCACGGGGCACAATCAGTTTGGCGGTGTGAGTATGCACACCCTCGATGCCGCGACTGCACAAACCGTAACCCAGCACAATCGCATCGGGGGCGATGTTGGTTTCAACCGCAGTGACAGCTTTCTGTAATTCGCTGCGCAGACGATCGGGTTCGTTGTGCAATCCTTGCTCGAGTATTTCGACATGCACGACCTCCGGCAGCGCTTTCATGTAATGCTGCACTTCCAATTCCAACACCGCACAGGTGACCACCGCAATACGCATTTGCGACGGCACAGGGGTTGATGGGTTCGATGTCGGGTTCATGACGACATCATGATAAGGAAAACACCGGGACGGTGGCATACATGAAACGGACAAAGACTTGTGGTGCGAACTTAGAAACTGCTTCATCGCTGGTTTGGGTGGGGCAGGCGTCTCGCCTGTCAAAGAGCCGAAGGCTCATATTGATCGACCATGGTTGTTCGAATAGGGCTTGCGCCCATTGGCAGGCGGGACGCCCGCCCCACCGTGTGCTGAAATAGTGATCCAAGCCCACGACGACCTTCGCGCTATTGTTTGATTATTCGAGTCGTTGCACCTGTTGCGGGCCGTGCAAGACATAGGTGATGCCGCGCCAGCGCATTTTTTTGCCCACGCTCGCCCCCAGCACCAATCCCCAATGCAGCAGCATCCAACACCAGGTGGCCCACTGGTCCAGCCATAACGTGACGCGCAGTTGTCGTAACGTCGATTCGCCGAAAGCGGTGCGAATCACCTGTCGTCGATACCACGCGCGCAACTGGTTGGCGAGCATCACCAGCGCGAGCATGGTCAAGGCAAACCACCAGGGCCGATGTGGACCGGGTTGCAGCAAAGCCCAAATGAGTGCCGTCCATGTGGCCGCCATGCCGACCACCCAGCCGGTCAAAATCAACAGCGCCAGCGTAAACGTGCCCGGCTCATACACCCTTGTGATCAAATATTGCCGACGGGCGAAATTGAAAAACTCACCCATCGAAAAATGCACCGGCGTGGCCACCAGGCAGCGCGGCACAAACCAAACACGCTTTTTCAAATCACGACACATCTGCGTGAACTGGTAGTCGTCCGTCAGTGCCCCTTGCAAGCGTGACAACAGGTTGCCTGCACGAGCGATCGACACCCGCACCGCCATCGCTCCGCCCCAGGCCCTGCTGGTGAGTCGATTGCGATAAATACAGGCCACGGAACTGTTGATCAGGCTCGCCAGATGCGACCAGACCGTCACGCGACCGGTCTGCGGGTCGGCTGAGGGAATCAGCCAGCGATACCCCGTGGTCATGCCGATGGTCTGATCATCTGCGGTCGGAAACACCATTTCCGCCAACCAGTTTTCCCCCGGCACCGCGTCACTGTCCGCAAACACCAACACATCCTCATCCCTCGCCTCGCCCATCACCTGTTCCAGTGCATACAACTGATTATGCACCTTCTGCGATTGACTGCCCTGCGTCGCCCCAGCCACCAGCAGTTGAATCGAGCGCTGCGGAAACCGTGCGATTTGATTTTGAAGCACTGCATAAGCCGGGTCGCTTGGCGAATCGACCACCAGCAGCAGCCGGTAATCGTGATGGTTTTGTGTACACAAACTGCGCACGCAACCGGTCAGGTCCGCATCCAGCCCCTTGAACGGCACAATCACCCAGGCCCGCGGCAAATCACCCGTCGCCAGCACCGCAGGCTCACGCTTGAATCGCCCCAGTAACTTTCGACATTGCAATACCGACAGCACAGCCATGATGACCCGGATCACCCCCAAACCGTTCAATATCACCCATAACCAGGTCATGCAGTTCGTCCAATATCACCGCTGAAAGATAGATCATGGATGATGGATAAAGGATCATGTTCAAAACAAACCATCGAAAAATGGTTTTGAACATTATCCATCATCCTTTATCCATTATCCATGACTCTGCGGAGTTGCACCGAAGGTTCTCCGTCTGCGGGCAAACTCACGCAGGGATTCATGCAGTTGCGTCACGTCAAACTCCGGCCAACATACCGGCGAAACAAAAATTTCCGCATAACTGATCTGCCAGAGCAGGTAATTGGAAACGCGCATTTCCCCCGCAGTGCGAATCAGCAAATCCGGGTCGGGCCAACCGGCGGTGTACAGCCGATCATGCAACACCTGTTCATCAATCCCTTCCGGCTGCAACGTGCCCTGTTTCACCTCATCAGCAATGCGTCGCACCGCATCGATGATTTCCGTCCGTGCCCCGTAATTGATCGCCAACACCAGGCGCAAGCCCGTGTGGTGTCGGGTGAGTTCGATGGTGTTGTCCAGTTCATCGAGCAGGCGCTGATTCAGCCCTTCACGTCTGCCGATCTGGGCAAAACGAATGTTGTTGTCGAGCATGGTTTGCCGTTCGCTGCGCAGATACTCGACGTACAGGTCCATCAAAAAATCGACTTCCTCTTTCGATCGGCTCCAGTTCTCCGTCGAAAAACTATACAGCGTCAATACTTCAATCCCCAACCGCGCACACTCGGTCACAATCGGTCGCACTGCCTCGGCCCCGGCCTTGTGCCCCAGTGACCTTGGCTTGCCCCGTCGTTGTGCCCAGCGACCGTTGCCGTCCATGATGATGGCAATGTGCCTTGGCAGCGGCGAAAACCCTTCCGCCACCGGTTTGCCCTGCTCAGGTTGGATTGATGTCGCATCCATACGGCGTGTTTTCACGTTTTGTATCAAGCCAAGAACGAGGCCGACAGGCCGAGGGCTTGGGTATTCTGCATTGAGCGATTTGGCGATTTGGCGATTTGGTGATTTTCTCAATTGGCTGTCCAATCAAAAAAAATCGCAAAATCACCCAATCGCCAGATCACCCAATCTTTTCATAAACAATACCCGAGCCCTCGTCGCCTTCGGCGACTCGTACTCGGCTTGTCTGACTACTCTTCCCTCACTGCGCCAAAATCTGATCGCGTCTTCGACCCACGCACACCAGGCGCACCGGCACACCCGTGAACGCTTCCATCACCTTCACGTAAGCCTTCGCATTGGCGGGCAGTTCTTCATAACGCTTGCAATCATCCAACGGCTCGCTCCAGCCCGGCAGCTCGCGGTACACCGGCTTGACCTTCGCCAATAGCAAACCATCAGCCGGGTACGCCTCGACCGTTTTGCCATCGATTTCGTACCCGACACATACTTTCAGTTTTTCGATGCCCGTGAGCACGGACAAGCCCGTGCTGGCGATCATCGTGGCGCCGCTGAGTCGGGCGGTGTAACGCACAGCCACCAGGTCCAGCCAACCGACGCGACGAGGGCGACCGGTGGTGGTCCCGTATTCTTTGCCGACGTCACGAATGCGTTGCGCCAGCGGATCATCGCCCAATAGTTCGGTCGGGTGCGGTCCGCCGCCGACGCGGGTGGCATACGCCTTGACCACGCCGATCATGTGTCGCAGTGTGCCCCCCGGTACGCCCGTGCCTGCATACAACCCCAGCGATGAACACGAACTGGAGGTCACAAACGGATACGTGCCATGGTCGATGTCCAGCAGGGTCGCATTGGCGCCTTCAAAAAGCACCTGTTTGCCGCTGCCCAAAGCCTTGTGCAACAGGTCGGTGGTATCGGTGATGTGCGGTTTTAATTGCTGCCCCAGGGCCACAAACTCGTCGCACAACTTGTCCGCATCGAGCGCTTCGTAAGCCTTGCCGCATTGCTGCGCCAGGGCCGCGAGCATGACATTTTTGATGGCCACGATGCGGCGCAGTTTGCTGCGCAGTTCATCGGGCAACAGCAAGTCGCCGATGCGCACCGCTGTCCAGCGCAGGGCCTTGTCCGCGTAACAGGGACCGATGCCCCGCCCGGTGGTGCCGATGCCCGAACCTTCCCACGTTTTGTCACCCGCCTGATCGAAAAGCTGATCCTCGATTTTGTGATAGGGCAGCACCACATGCGCCCGATTACTCACGCACAGGTTTTCCGCCACCTTCACGCCCCGTTCCCGCAACCCGGTGATTTCCTTGAGCAGCCCGATCGGGTCCACCACCACGCCGTTGCCGATGATGTTGGTCGCACCGGGGTACAAAATGCCTGAAGGAATCAGGTGCAGGGCGAATTTTTCACTGCCGATGTGTACCGAGTGGCCGGCATTGTTTCCGCCGTTGTAGCGCGAAACGTAAGCAAAGCGTGATGCCAGTAAATCGACAATCTGCCCCTTGCCCTCATCGCCCCATTGCAACCCGCAGACCGCGGCATGACCCTGATCCAACCCCAACGACGAAAAAACGGCGGCAGTTTCCAAGCTGACACCGGTCGGCGGCGACGCTGACGAAGTTGAACGCATGGCTGTTTCCTTCACGCCCGGCTTCTACTGCGCCGGACAAACCGGTGATTGTAGCAAACCCCCGCCGGCAATGCGTCGTCAGACATAGGAGTTGCGCCGCGAAGCACAATATGGATAATGGATAAAGGATGATGGATAATGTTTAATACATCGTCGTCAGCCAATTCTGAACATTATCCTTTATCCATCCATCCATCCATCCATCCATCCATCCATCCATCCATCCATCCATCCATCGCGCCACCCCCGCCGCTTGTTCACATGGCGGAGTTCCGTACACTTACAGACTTCGCCGTTAACCCCCTGGGTCATACCATGGCTGAACTCGCCAAAACGTATCAACCGTCGCTGATCGAACCGCAGGTATTGGCCCGTTGGAATCAGCAGCGCGCATTTGCTGCCGAGCCTGATCCGACCAAGTCCCCGTATGTCATTGTCATTCCGCCGCCCAACGTGACTGCACAACTGCACCTGGGCCACGCACTCAACAACACCTTGCAGGACATATTGATTCGCTGGCATCGCATGATGGGGGATAACACCGTTTGGATACCGGGCACCGATCATGCGGGCATCGCCACGCAAACCGTGGTCGAAAAACGGGTGCTCGCGGAGCAGGGCAAACGGCGCACCGATTTTCAGCGCGATGAATTCGTGAAGTTGATTCAAGCCTGGAAAGATGAATACGAAGCAACGATCACGCACCAACTCAAAATGATGGGCTGCTCATGCGACTTTGAACGCCAGCGTTTCACGATGGACGACATTTGTGCCGCTGCGGTGCGCGAAGCCTTTTTCCAGCTTTTCAAGGATGGGTTGATTTACCGGGGCAAACGATTGGTCAACTGGGACCCGGTGACGCAAACCGCCCTGGCGGATGATGAAGTCGAAATGGAGGAAGTCGATGGGTTTTTCTATTACCTGCGTTATCCGTTGGTGGAGGAAGAGGGAAGTGGCCCAGTGGCCAAGTGGCCCAGTGGCCCAGTGGCGGAAGAGGGAAGTGGTCAAGTGGTCGAGTGGCCGAGTGGTCAAGTGACGGAAGAAGGAAGTGGCCCAGTGGCCAAGTGGCCAAGTGGCCAAGTGGAGGAAGAGGGAAGTGGCCAAGTGGTCGAGTGGCCCAGTGGCCCAGTGACGGAAGAGGCAAATTCGAAATTCGAAATTCGAAATTCGAAATCATTCATTATCGTCGCCACCACGCGCCCAGAGACGATGCTGGGCGACACAGCCGTGGCGATCAACCCCAAAGACCCACGGGCGGCTGCGTTGCGCGGCAAGTTCGTGCGTTTGCCGATCGTGAACCGCATCGTGCCGATCATTGAAGATGAATACGTGGTGCTGCCGGTGAGCATGGGCGGTGATGAAAAAGACCCCAAAGCCCAGTTTGCCAGCGGGTTTTTGAAGGTGACCCCCGCGCATGATGAAAACGATTGGCTGATCGGTCAGCGGCACAGTTTGCCGGTGATCAACGTGCTTTCCCCGGAAGCGAAAATATCGCGCGATCACGGGTGGCCGGTAGGCGAATGGCAGCGCGCGACAACGCACGGCACCAACACGCATGTAGTGGATGCGTTTGCCCATGAGTTGTTGGGGTTGGATCGTTTTGCAGCGCGGAAAAAAGTGGTGAAGTGGTTTGAGGAACAAGGGTTGTTGGAAGAGGTCAAGCCGTATCGGCACAGTGTGGGTCACAGTTACCGCAGTCACGCGCCGATTGAGCCGTATTTGAGTGATCAGTGGTATGTGAAAGTCACGGATGATCGGCTGACGGGTGCGGCCTTGCGTGCCCTGGCGGATCATGGTTTGTCAGAGCCGGGCCGTGCCGGCCCGGAGGCGCATATACAAAAACACCGGGGCGATACGCCCCGGCTCTCCACGGAAAAAGCATTGCGATTCACGCCCGCAAGGTATGCCCATACTTTTCAAGCCTGGCACGAAAACATCCGCGATTGGTGCATCAGTCGGCAACTCTGGTGGGGACATCGGATACCGGTGTGGAGTCGAAGTGGCCAAGTGGCCGAGTGGTCAAGTGGTCAAGTGTCGGACAAGTTCGCGGTGCAGGTGATTCATGACACCACCTATGTCTGTCTGCGTGAAGATGACCCGGCACTGATCAACAAACTGGAAGACGCTGGCTTTGTGCAGGACCCCGATGTGCTGGACACCTGGTTCAGTTCCGCCCTCTGGCCCATCAGCACCCTCGGTTGGCCGAATGAAAACAACAACCCGGCATTACAGCACTGGAACCCTTCCTCAACGCTTTGCACGGCTCGGGAAATCATCACGCTTTGGGTGTCGCGGATGGTGATGTTCAATTTGTATTTCCGTGGGTGTCTGCCCTTCACGGATGTGTTTGTGCACGCGATGATTCAGGATGGTGAAGGGCGGAAGATGAGTAAGTCTTTGGGCAACGGGGTGGACCCGTTGGACATTATTGCCAGTCACGGGGCCGATGCCTTGCGGTTTACGTTGGCACAGATGACCACGCAGACGCAGGATGTGCGTATGCCGGTGGTGAAGGACTCCGCCACGGGGAGGAACACTTCGCCCAAGTTTGATCTGGGTCGTAATTTTTCCAACAAAATCTGGAACGCGACACGGTTTGCCTTGAGTGTGTTGGAGGGTGGTGCGCAGCAACAAGTGACAGCGGTGCAAAACCCAGGGATAGCCCCCCCGGAAGTGCCTGGGCTTTGTCTTGCGGATCAATGGATTTTGTCACGTTTGGCGCAGTTGGTGAATGATTCACAAAGCGCGCTACAGCAGTACGAGTTTTCGCGCTACGCCCAGGGGCTGTACGACTTTTTCTGGCGTGACCTGTGCGACTGGTACATCGAAGCCATCAAACCCACCGTGGCGCAGAACGTTACTCAGCGTGCGGTGTTATTGGCCGGGTTGGATACGTCGCTTCGGCTGATGCACCCGGTGATGCCCTTTTTGACCGAAACCTTATGGGAACAGTTGCACACCATCGCGCCCGATCGTGAAACATTGATGGCGCAGCAATTGGGTTTGCAGTTGCCCGCATCAGCACTGCTCATTCACGCAGCCTGGCCCGACATGCACAACTTTACCCGGTTGCGTAACCCGCAGGCCGAGGGCGAGTTTGAGTTGGTGCGTGAAGCGATTATTGCCATGCGTCAGGTGCGCACGCAGTACAAGGTGCCGCCCAGGCAGAAGGTGGAAATCAGTGCCAAGGCTCCGCCGGCCATGGCGCAACGACTGCTGCCGCATCGTGACATCACGCAAACCCTGGCGAATGTGATTTGCGGCGAAATCGGCCCGAAGGTTGAAAAGCCCGGCGACGCCGCAGCGGTGCGCGTGGCGGAGGTCGAAATCTATCTGCATGGGCTGGTGCAGGCGGACGCTGAAAAAGAACGCTTGCAGAAGCGACAGGCTGAACTGGCCAGGTCGATCAGCAATTTGCAGGGGCGTTTGAAAAACCCCAGCTACGTCGATCGCGCTCCGCCCGCCCTGGTGCAGCAGACCAAGGACCAGTTGACGCAGGCGGAAAAAGAATGGGCGGTGGTGAGTGAACAACTCAAGGCGATGGGTGGGTAAAGAGAATTTCGAATTTCGAATTTCGGATTTCGGATTTGTTTAGTGCGGACGCTTTGCGTCGGCGTTTGACGCCGTGCCCACCGGGGGCAGGGCCGGATGTCTGTGTGAAGGGTGAATCGATCCGGGGCTAAAGCCCTCGGCGTCAGTTGTAGCCCAGCCGCCCACGGCTGGGTGCATCATCATGTTCAGACTCACCGCCGAGGGCGGCGATGCCACATGAACAAGAACCACGGCACACTGCGATACGCCCGCGCCCCCGGCACCCGCCCCCGGCTCACGGCATCGTATTGATGCAACCTGGGTCTTTTCCGTTTGCTTTTCAAAAAATGAGGGATACGCTTATCCCCTGATGTCCCTCGCTGCTGCCACCATCCCTTACAAAATTGCGGTGCTCTGTTACCTGTTTGACGATCAGGGACGGGTGTTGCTGTTGCATCGACGCAAAGAGCCGAACATCGATTTGTACTCGCCCATCGGCGGCAAACTCGAACAGGCCGAGGGTGAAAGTCCCACCGCCTGTGCCGTGCGCGAAATTCACGAGGAGACCGGCCTGGTGGTGCAGGTCAGCGACCTTCACCTCACCGGCATCGTGTCCGAAACCGCCTACCAGGGGCAGACGCATTGGCTGATGTTTTTGTATGAAGTGCGCCGACCGGTGCAGTTGGCACGCACCACGTTTGAGGAAGGGACGCTGGAGTGGCACGCGGTTGAAAACATCACGCACCTGCCGATTCCGCAGACGGATCGCGCTATCATTTGGCCGCTGTTTTGGCGTTATCGGAAACAATTTTTCATGGCACACATCGATTGTCGGGGAACCGGGGATAACGGGGGGGCCGGGGGAACCGGGGGGGAGCGGATGCTTGCCTGGATTGAGCAACCTGCCGGGGATGCCGGACCGTTATAACCTGTTTCGGGGCGGAGCAAACCTGCAAAAAAATAGCTGACAGCCGCGACGACGGACCTCCCCAAACCTATGATTCCGTGGCATGAGGCGAGGGGCCGACCAACACCAACTTCCGGTAACGAGGCCGGGGCCGGGGGAAATTGGAAGGCCTATGACAATCTCACACCGTTCGACCCTTTCCTTGGGTGATCCCTGGACCAGCCCTGCTTTGCCGATCCTTGAGGCGCTGCGCCGCGCGCTGCCGTTGGATCAGGTGGCCATGGGTTGCCTGCACAGTCAGATGCCGCAGTTGGATGAGTTACTGCTTTCGCATGGCTGGAGCGTTCATGATTTAAGTCAATGGTTCGGTCCACCGGCGGGCGATGATCGATTGCTGCGGGCGGCGATGCGTTCGGGTTTGGCGGTTCATGAGCCGGGGAAAAGTGAACTGGCGTCGCCGCTGGTGGCATCGGGGGCGCATGCCCTGGCCCTGGCGCTGCCCGAATCGCTCACCGGCAAACGTTATTGGTGGTTGCTGGTGACGCGAAAGCAACATGCGTTCACGCAGAACGAGCAGCAATTACTGGGGTTGTATCTGCGACATTGGATGATGCGTTTTGCTCAGCCTGGGGAGCCGGGGTTGCGCCAATTGCTGTTGGGTCACGATCAACGGCTGCTCCTGGCGGACCTGCAAACGCAGATGCAATTGTTGCAAGAGCCGCAGATGGTGGCCCAGTGGTTGCAGGGTCTGCCGCAGATTCTGGAACAGCGCTATCCCAACCTGCACGATGACACCAGCTATGACCTCGTGCTGTCATTGGGCGGGCAGCCCGGCTGGGTGGTGCTGCGACGCAGTCGGGTGGTCGATGAGTCAAAGGCATTGCATTGGCATTTGGAATTGCGACCGCTTGAACCGGATGATCTGCCGGCGGTCGGGCTGATGAAAGACGATCGCGTGGCCAGGGCGCTTGCGTACATTCACGAACGCTTTGCCGAATCACCCAGCCTGTCGGACATCGCCCGCATCGTACACATCAGCCCGTTCCATTTTCATCGCTTGTTCACCCGGCAGGTGGGCATCAGCCCGAAAATCTACCTGCAGAAAAAACAATTGCAGGTCGCCAAGTGGCTGCTGCGCAAAGGCGGACTGCCCATCGGTCAGATCGCGCAAAAGACCGGGTTTTCCAGCCACGGCCACTTCACCAGCACCTTCCACCGCATCGTCGGCCACAGCCCCAGTGAGTATCGTGATCAGGGATGAAACGGGAAGTGGTCGAGTGGCCAAGTGGCAGAACCGCATTCGGCAGTTAGCGCCGCGATTTATCGCGTCTGGTCGGAGTGGTTGATTGGTTGGTCGGTGAGTCGGTTAATCGGTAAGAAAAATTCAATTCCGCCCGGGTAACCGATGAACCGACTCTCCGATTAACCGCGCAGTTTACCCAAGCCCTCGGCCTTCGGCCTCGTTCTTGGCTTGAAAAATCCGAAATTCGAAATCCGAAATCCGAAATCACTCACTCCTGCGCACGGTTTCCCCGCCGTCTTCTTTCCATTGGGCGATGCCGCCGCGGTAGTCCCAGACATTCTGGTAGCCCAGGGCCATGAGTTTTTTGGCGCCTGCCGGTGCCAGATAGTCGCCGAAGTCGCCGCTGTAGGTGACGATGTTGCGGGCTTGCGCCAAGCGTGCATCACCGGAGCGCATTTCCGCCAAGGGGAGGTTGATGGCCCCGGGCAGATGCTCGGCTGAAAACCGCGCCGCCGTCCGCACATCCACCAGCACCGTCCCGGCTCGTTCGCTGCCCAGCAATTCACGCAACTGTCGGGTGTTGATCGGTTGCAAATCCGCATCACTGGTGCGCGTTTCCCAGAACGCACAACCACTGACGATCAGCGTCAGTAGCAGCAAGCCGGTGCATATCACCCGGGCGGGCATCGCTCGATTGGTCATGGGGCGGAACTCCGAAAATCAGCGTACGAAATTCACGACCGTGGGCTGATAGATTTTCAAACGCGGGCTCATGAACTCGATTTTGGTCACGCTGGTTTCGAGGGTGACAAATTCCATGTCCTGTTCGTGGGCGATTTTGCTGGTGCACCAGGTGCGGGCAAAGTCGCAGAGTCGATCCCAGACCTGTTGCGTGGCCAGGGGCGAGGTGTGAATGATCGCCTGCCCGTAGAGCGTCACGATGTCGTTGTACTCGGTGTCGGAAAACACCCAGCAGACATTGGGGTTGCCCCGCACATGGGCGAGCTTGCGACTGTTTTTCCCGGTGAGGGTGTAAAGGGTGTGCAGGCCGTTCTCAGCGGTGGCCGTGCCCATCCAGCGGGCACAGGGCATGTGCGTTTCATCGACGGTGGTCAGCATGCCCAGAAAGGCGCGATTGACCACCCGAATGCACTCAGCCAGCAAAACCTCGTTGCTCATCATGATGGGGTTCCAGTTTGTCGCAAGTATAACGTGGAAGCCCCCGGAAGTGGCCGAGTGGCCGAGGGAAAGAAATCAAGCCAAGGACGAGGAGTCCGCGACGAGGACTTGGGTATTCTGACGGGGCCAAAGTCAAATATGACTTTGGTCTTTGGACCTTGGACCAAACCATACCCAAGCCCTCGTCCGCCTGCGGCGAGACTCGTTCTTGGCTTGATAATTTCGAAATTCGCAATCCGAAATTCGAAATTCTCCCTCATCCCCATTTTGCCGAGCGGCGGTACGACCAGATGCCCCCGCCCAGGCCGCGTTGCTTTGGCCAGGGTTGCAGACCTTGCGGGGTGAGCAGGTGGGTGCTGTCCCAGAGGGTAAACAGACACTTGTTGCCCCCGGCCATGGCCAGGTTGAGTTTGGCTTCCGGGCCGCGCCAAACCCAGTTGTAACCCTTGGTGTGCTGACTGCGACCGACGTGGGCGTAATCGTGATTCTGATGCACGGCGGTGATCACGTCCCCAGCGTCGATGACGGGTATTTTCAACTGCCGGGCTTTGTAGATGAGCCAATTGTCCCAGGCGGTGCGCCCGATGGCAAAGGCCGGCAAACGCCCCCACATGCCACGAGCGAACACAAAATAATCGATCAGCGTCGGTCGCTGCGGCTTGCCCTTTTCACGCACCGCGGCACGCAACGGGGTCTGCCAATCGCTGGTGAAGTCAATCGGCTCCGTGAGGTCATAATCCCACCGCTGACCGACCATCAAAAACCATTTTTTACTGCGCAACACGGTGTGCAGTGAGGTTAAAAAATCGTCCATCAGAATGATGTCCGCGTTGATGTAGCACAGGTACGGCGTCGGACTGCGCAACTCCGCCTGACTGAACAGGCTATTGAGCATGGGTGTCCCGTAACGATTGCGACCGATCAAGGGCACGTGCATGAGTCCGAGTTCGTTGGCTGCCTCGGCTGCACCTTGTTCTTCGCCGAAGACGATCACTTTGACTTGCGGTCCGAGTTTGGACCAGGCGGCCAGGGCATTGCGCTGGATCAGGCCGATGTGCCCGACAAAGGGTTTGGGCGTGGTGAACAGGGTGATCAGGGGTTGGGGGTTGGGTAATGGCATGCGCACTGTTAATAGCAGCGGTTTATGGATTAGATTTCGAATTTCGAATTTCGGATTTCGAAATTAGCAGGAAGACCCGCGGTTGAGACCGTTGTATTTCGAATTTCCCTTTTCCGACATTTGATCACTTATCTCCGATGACTTTGGACCTTGGACCAAACCATACCCAAGCCCTCGTCCGCCTGCGGCGAGACTCGTTCTTGGCTTGAAAAATTCGAAATCCGAAATTCGACATTCGAAATTCCATTCATCCCTCCGCGGTGATACACAGATGCCAACCGAAGGTTTGTTCGAGGGCGCGGAACAGCATCGGGGGCATGCAGCGGTAATACCAGCGTTTCACGTAACGATATTGCACATAATCCCGCACGCGGTACGGGAAAATATGATCGACCTGAATAGCGCGCACCTTCAGCCCGGCGGATTCGATCAGGTTGCGAGCGGATGATCGGGTGTAGGAATAGGTCACCGGGCAGCCGGTCTGGGCTTCCGAATGACGGGCGATCAGTGCATCGAGTTTCCAGAATTGCCCGTAACCTTCGGTCAGCAGCACGCCCAGCACTTTGGTGGCATAGCGGTGATAGACCATGATTTTGACCGTACCCCCGGGGCGGAGGAGCTGACGGATTTGGGCAAGGACGCGGTCGGGGTGGGGCGTGTGGTGGATGACGCCGAAGGAGTAGATGAGGTCGAAGGATTGGGCGGGCAATTGATTCGCCAGGGTTTCTGCGTTGGTGTTGAGGAACGTAACTCGGTCAGTCAATTGTTCGAGGTCGATGCGCTGTTGGGCGAGTTTGAGCGATTGATCCGACAGGTCGATGGCGGTGACATGGGCACCGGCCTTGGCGAAGCTGACGGTATCAGTGCCCAGGCCGCAGCCGATTTCGAGTACTTGTTTGCCAGCCCACTTTTCGAACTGGGCAAAAGCGGGAATGTGCGGTTCGACGAAATATTTACGCTGCCCGACTTCACGGAAGTAGGCGAGGGTGCCCACGGGCTGGGGCGAATGGCGCAGGTTGCAGGGGCGACGGTTCCAATAGTCGCGGACGGACTGTAAAGGGGTGTTGGCAAAGCCTGGAAACTGAGCCATGCAAAAAGCCTCCGTGCCGAGGGTTTATCGGCCAAAGGGCGGCGAAATGGTGAGAAGTGATCGCGGACGGAAAGAAGTGGCCAAGTGGCCAAGTGGCAGAACCGCATTCGGCAGTTAGCGCCGCGATTTATCGCGTCTGGTCGGAGTGGTTGATTGGTTGGTCGGTGAGTCGGTTAATCGGTAAGAAAAATTCAATTCCGCCCGGGTAACCGATGAACCGACTCTCCGATTAACCGCGCAGTTTACCCAAGCCCTCGGCTTGCCAGCCTCGTTCTTGGCTTGAAAAATTCGAAATCCGAAATTCGAAATACCCATTCTTTCATCACTTTTGCGAACCCCCGTTTTGTGCTTGCTGGACAAAGCATCGGGGCTTGGTTATAAGGATGTTTACCCTCCTGAATATGGATCAGTGCGCATGTGTTAAACTTTCATCGTGTCGAGGGTTGCTGATGGACTCTCCGGGCGGGTTGTCAACGCTTTTCAGGGTGAACCCATGAGTAAAGATCGGGACGCTTCGGTGAACCAGGCCATCAACACCCCCACCTCTGGACAGCAGCAGGTTCAGATACAAATTGACGACGCCCAGGCGGATGTGCATTACAGCACGACCAGTCGTGTGTGGGGTTCCGCGGAAGAGGTGTACCTCGACTTTGCCGGGGGCATCAGGCCCGCTTCGCCGGGCAAGGCTGTGATGCGCGTCGAACAACGCATCATCCTCAGCCCCTGGTCCGCCAAGCGACTGGCGATCGCCCTCAATCAGGTGGTGGCCAATCATGAAAAACAGTTCGGCAACCTCGAACTGGATGTTCGTAAACGTAGCGCTGCCGCCGAAGAAGCAGCGGGCGGATGATGAATCACAGGGCGTGATCGACGCGCTTTTCCGATCGTCGGCGGATGGTTTGTCGTCTTGGATGTGACCTTGCTGGGGCGAAGGTTCCTGGTGGCTTCGGGTGGAAAAACCGAATTGAGTGAGTCGGGCAGTCAAAGGGAGTCGGCTATGTCATCGACCAAGTCGGATCGCATCGTGTCGCTGTCATCGGGTCGCATGGTCCACCAACTGGAAACGCTCGAACCGCGTAAGCTGCTCACGACGCTGGTGGGCGGGGAAGTGTTTCAATTTCGGGATGCCAACGACCAGCTGGTGCGTGTGTATCTGCGGGGCGATATTGTCGTTGAGTTGATTGGTGCTTCCACCACGGCTTCGACCATCGACCTGGGCGATCTGCGCGGCACGATCATCGAAAGTGCCCTGGGCCGAGCAGGCTACACCCTGGAAATCGGCGGCAGCCGATTGCTGGGTTTGACACCGATCAACGACACGATTGCTCCTGAAGGCGACGTTCCGATTCCCGCCACGCCGGACGCGGCAACGGATATTGAAATCAACCTGAATATTCAGGCAATCGCGTCGCGGGCTTCCGACGGCAATACCTACGGTTTCAATGTCGTGACCGTCAGCATCGGCGGGGTGCAAACGCAACTGGTGCAGTTGTTGCAATTCAATGTTGACCCGGATGATCCTGATCGCGGCAATGCGACCGTGATCGCTCATTTACAAGGGCCGCTCGGAACGGAAATCAACGGTGTCACGGCTGCGGAGTTCGACCCGGACAGCGGGCTTTTGTATTTCGTCGCTGATCAGGGCCAGGGTGCGGGGAAAATCACCAATCTTTACAGTGTCGATGTCGATGCCTTCGGCGGGATCGCCGCGACCCTGAACCTGATCGGGCAGATCGGCAACAGCACAACGGTCGTGGCGTCGATGGCGTTTGATCAATTCGGCCCCAACCCTGGGGATGTGAACCTGTGGGTCGCTGGTACGATTGCCACGCCGGTGTCGGGTCCGCCGCCGGCGACCGTCAATTTTGATATGGCGCGGGTGAACGTTGCCACGGCCCAGGTGATCACCAATTCGGGCATCAACGTGACTCGTCGCGGCGTAGCGGTCAACGGCAATCAACTCACCGGGCTGGCGTTTGTCAATCCGTCAGCCGGTTCCGCGGAAACACATGTCTTTGCCACGTTGAATCTGGGCGGTGCCGCCAGTCGGTTGTTACGCATTGAATTGTTTACCGGCATCGCCACCGACTACGGCTTAACCGCCGATCCGACCGATGTGGACACGACAACCCCGGTGCGCGGCCAGTTCATCGGCGGGCTGACCTGGAACCCGGTATTGACCAATCCCTTCACCGGCACCCCCGGTGTGCTGATCGGGACGGACACAGCTTCCGATGCGCTGTTGTACATCGATCATCGTTTGCCCCCGGTCAGTGGTGATCTGTTTTCGATTTATGTGGCTCAGGCCAGTGCCGGGGCATCGATTGCCATCACGACCGTCAACGTGACTGAACAGGGGACGTTTTTAAGCCCTTACGACGGTGTTTCGGTGCTGGCCGACAACGGCACCAACACGATTCAGGCCAGCAGTGCGGATGTGTATGACCTGCATGTGGACGTATTGGGCGGCACGGTGCCGATCATCAAATTCGGAGCCGACATCGGCGGGGTGTACATCGGTGCAAGGCAGTTGATCCGACGAACGCCCACGGCCACGGAATTCGAGCGTTTACGTCCCGTGATCGATGCTCAGTTGGCCGACACTCTGGGCGTACGAGCGGTGGGAATTGATGAAGTCGTCAACTCCACCGACAACGTCTCGGCAGGCATCAACGTCGGCCCGTCGCTTTTGCGGTTTTACGCTGGCAGCGGTTCGCTGTCGAGTCGCATGGTTGGACAAAACTTTGACCGCGTGCTGGGCATGGCTGCCAAACGTGACATCACGCAAACCAACGGCCTGGTCATAGTGGACACCGACGGGGTCGATCCCTTTGGCGATGCGACCGGCCTGGAAGTCGGTGTGGTTGACCCCGCCACCGGGCGCCTGTCCACCAGCACACCCGTGCGTTACCTGGGCAACCTCGTCGAAGCAGGCGCGCTGCTGGCGATCACCTATGCTGATGTGCAATTCAACGATGACGAACGGCTGTACGTCATTCTGAACATTGCGGGGGATGTGCTCTTGGGCGAACTGGACCCGGTCACGGGCGATTTCACCGCCATTGCTGACATTACCGCCTTCAACACCAATCCGATTCGTTCCATGGCTGTGGGTTTGTTCCCATCTTCCTTCGATCCTTCGGTCGGGGCGTTGTTCATCACGGACATCACCGGGGCGTTGTATCAACTGAGCTACACCGCTGCCGGGGGCGTGATCACTTCGGTGGACACGGTCAACCGCCAGCTTTTGGGCATCATGACTGACAGCGACGGACGTGCCCTGACCGATACGTCGATCACTTTCGACAAGAGTGGCCGGCTGCTGGCGCATGACAGGTACAACGGTCGATTGGTCGATGTCGATTGGCAGGGTGCCAATGGCACCACGGTGAATGTCGGGTTACAGGTGGCCACGGCTGCCGGTTCGCTGCGTCCGACGGTGGGCGCGCTGGCGCTGGATTGGCTCAATGATCGCGTGTTGGCGGTGGACAATGCCCCCAGTTGGGAGGCGATTCCCAACGAGGGCTTTGCCCCGGAGTCCGCCTGGTTGATGACCCTGGCGGGGACCAGCAACACGACCGCGGTGGGACAGGACATTGAAAACATTTTGGTGGGTGGCCGGGTGACCGGTCGGGTGAACCTGTCGGGTTCGATTGACACCTTCTATGCCGGGGCGATACTGACCGGGGCAACGTATGGCCAAGGATTTGGAGCGCCGGAAATTCCCGGCAACTTCCGCGTGGCCGGCGATCTGCGCAACCTGATGGTGTCTGATTCCATCGGTACCAACGGTGGAGGGGTGTTCCTCACGCCTTACACCGGCCGATATCACACCGGGTTTGACCTGGTGGTCGGCGGGCGCCTTGGTCAGGTAAGCGCTCCGGCCACGTTCGTCGGTTCGGTGACGGTGAACAACAACACTTCGGTGGTCGGTTACACGGCTGGGTTCCTGGCGCAGCGCGAAGTGGAACAGGGCTTGTTGTCAACGGCTGACAACGGGGACAGGTTCACGGAAACTCAGGTTTTTAATCTAAGCAACCCTTACGGTTTGTTTGCCTCGGATGGCCGATTCTTCAACAACACCATTGCCACGGCGCAGCGTTTGGGCACGTTGCGAGCCGGGCTATTGGGTCAGCCGGATGTGATTCGGGTCACCGGTACGCTGGATGGCACTTTGGTCGGTGATGAAATTGATCATTACGCGGTGAGTCTCTTGGCCGGTCAGGCGGTGACGATCCGTTTGGGCAACGGCTTTACGGAGACGGGTGTTGCCACGTTGGGGGTGCGTGATCCCGATGGCCGAATCATCGCCAGTAACTATTCGAGTTCGGGTGCGGACCTGGACACGGTGAGTTTCATTGCTGATCGCCCCGGTGAGTACACCCTGGTGGTGGCATATTTGTCGGATGTCACCTTTGATGAAAACTCAGGGTTCGTTTTTGGTTTCCAGGACTATGAATTTTTGGTCGAAAACGCAGGCAGCATCGCGCTGGGCGGTATCGTGGCCGGGACCATCACCAGCCTGAGCAACCAATCCACCGTCAGCGTGGCACGGGGCGACTTGGGCAGCCTGATCGGTTTTACCAGCATCGCGATGGAGAGTTTCAGTTTTAATCAGACGCACATTCTGGTCAGCAACGGCAGCCTGCGGGCCATGGTCGGCGGGGAAATTTCCACCACGGTCGGCGGTGCAATCGGTCAATCGCCTGCGCTTGCCGTGCCCGTGGGTCATGTCGGGTTGATTCGCAGCACCAGTTCGTTCCTGCGTTTCACCACCGTCGGTTCCATCGGCGGCAATTTTCAAACCATCGACTCGGCCAGTTTTCTCTCCGGCAGTTTCATCGCCAACGGCGGCATCGGCACCATCCGTGTCGGTGGCGTCTTTGGTTTGATCAACGAAGCTCCGATTGTCAGTGTCGATGCGGACAACAACGGCGGCGGGTTCATCGACCTGATCGATGTCGCCGGGGACATGGGCACGCTCTCCGCCGGTGGCCCGATCATCACCACCGGCCAGGGCGGCAACGTCCGCTTTATCCGTGTGGGCGGCGATATTTACCAGGACCAAGCCATCCAGCCCGGCGGGTATTCGCCGCAGCAATTGGCAGCCGGTCTGAGCTATACCCATGTGGACGATGGCGGCGCGGTTTTCTCCATCAACCCCACGGGTATCGCCAACCCCAACTTCAACCCCCGTCTGCCTGAAGGTCTGGGTAACGATCGCTTCCTTTCGCAAGGGGCGCTGACCATCACCACCTACGGCATTCGCACCGGCGGCAGTGTGCTGGTGGATGTCACCAGCAGCGGCGGGGGCATCAACATCAGCGGCACCACCGCGGGCAATGCCGGTCGCGGGGAAGTTTCCCGCATCACCATCAGTGGTGTCGCCGGTCGTTCGGTGGTTACCAACCCGCTCACCGGTCAGATGTCACTGGCGGGGCTGAGTGGTGATGTGAGTGTCACGCTTTCGGGCAACACGCCGTTGGATGTGCTGGACATCATCGCCACCACCACCGGCCTGACAAGCATTAACAACAGCACCCTCGGCGGACAGATCATCGGTATCGATGTCGCCAGTGTGGGGTCGCTGGTCAGTCGCGGAGCCATCGGGCTGGCCAATTCACGCTTGATCAATGGCATGACCATTCTGCCGCGCACGGTCGTGGCCGGTGGCAATACGTATCCGTTTGTCGATCAGCGTACTGCCATCATCGCGGGCAACATCATTGAAATTCGCAGCGAACAGGGCATCGGCAATGTCATCGTGTCGGGCAACATCGGCACGGTCAGCGCCAATGCCGACAACGCGGACAGCATCGGGGTGTTTGAAGGCATCAATGCGCCGATTACCGCAGCAGGCACGATTTTCACGGTGAACATCGGCGAGGGTGTGGCCGCTTCAGGCAATGGCGAAATGTCGCGTGCCGGTATTTACGCCGGGGCCATTGGTGCGGTACGCGGCAACGGTGTGGGCAACGACATCTGGGGCGACATCGTGGCCAACACCGGTCCGGCCGGCGAAGTTTTCCTCGTTAACGGCTCATCGATTGGTGAAATCAGCCTCAATGGTGGGTCGATCGTCGGCAGTACCATCGCTGTCATGCCCGATTTTGACATGGCCAGTGATCTGGGTGGCGCTGTCATACTGACTGGGGTCGCCGGCTTTAACAACACGCCCACGGCCATCGGGCGCGTCAACCTCAACGGTATCGGCGGCATTCTGGGATCACAGATACGGGCCTTGAGTATTGGTGATGTCAACGTCCGTGGCGGATTCGGCATCATCAATTCGTTTATCGAAGTTGTTGGTTCCGGCCGTATCGGCAACATCACCGCCGACGGCTATGGGTTACGTAATGTCGGGATGATTGCTGGTGCTGGCGGCGTCGGCAACATCACTGCTTCCGGACGCGGGCAAATGCTGGCTGCCACCAGCTACTCCAGTTCCGTGCGTCAAAGTGAAAACTTCGTGATGCACCCGTTGTTCAATATCAGTCTGACGGAGAACAATGACCTGCATCTGGCGCTGGGCCTGCCCCAGGCACAGGTGACCCCCGTCGGCCCGATTGATGCGGGTGACAAGTTCCGTATCTCCGTGCTCGACGGCTTTGGCCGCACCTCGTTTGTGGAAGTCACGGCTCAACCCGGTGCCACGGCCCCCACCGACATCGTGGCGGCGCTGGTGGCGGCCTGGAACGATAAGGTGGCGCAAACTGCCGACCCGATCCTTTCGGGCATTCTGGCGCAGAACGGCGGCGAGTTTGTGCAGTTATTGGCCAATGATGCCAAGGCCCCGTTCCTCATCACCGTGACCACGACGAATGCCGGCGGTACGCCCAATCAGCAACAATTGGTGCTCAGCAACAACCGTCAGGCCGGGGTCATTGACACGCTGGACCTGCGCACCGTGGGTAATGTGGGTACGCTTTCCGCCTACCGTCTGTCCAACAGCAGCATCACGGTTTCCAACACCATCCGCGGCATCACCACGCTCACCAGCATCGATGCTGACCCGTCCACGATCATCAACACCACCATCACCACTGGCGCGCTCGAATCGTTCCGCCCGGGGGGCAGCATCTCCGGCTCCACGCTCAACGTGGCGGGTCGTCTGCGTCAGGTGGAAATCCGTGGCAGTCTGCTGGACAACTCGGTCATACAGGCCACGGGTGAAAATGGCTCGATCGACGGGGTTCGCGTCACCGGCGATGTCGATGGCATCATTCGTGCCAGCTCGCGCATCGGGCCGGTGTCCGTCGGCGGCAACTTCACCGGAACCCTGCGTTCCGATGGTCAGAGCGTCACCAACGGCAACAGCCTCGAATCGTTTGAGGTTCGCGGCGACATGACCGGTGACATTCAGGTGCTGGGCAATGTCGGGCGCATCACCGTGTTCCGCAATATGCAGGCTCAGTCAACAGGTGACCGCATCACCATCAGCGGCAACCTGCAGCAACTGACCGTCGGCACCGCACGTACCGCGGACATTCACACCCTCAACCTGCCCATTCTGGTACAGGGCAACCTCGGCAACCTGACCATCAACGGTTTGTGGGAATCAAGCCTGTACGTCGGCGGTGACCTGACTTCGGCCACGGTTGGCGTCGATACCAATGAGGCCGGGGTGGACCTGCTCACCACGCAACTGACGGTGGGCAACAACCTGGGGTCACTCACTTTCGTCAACGGCAACCTGGCGGGCGACATCGCGGCGGGTCGTGATGTGCGTTCGGTGACCTTCCGTAACGGCAACATGAATGCCGGGTCGCAAATCGCCGGCATTTACGGCAGCATCGGCACCGTCAGCGTGACCGGGGGCAGCATACTCGGTGACATCATCGCGGAAAATGGTGCGATCAATTCGATCACCACCACCGGCATCGGGGCGGACTTCGGCGGCATGCTTTCAGCGCGTTCGGCTGGCACCCTGAACATCGCCGGCAACCTGCTGGGGTCAGCCGATGTCAGCGTCGCCCGTGATATGAACAGTCTGACCGTGCGCGGCAATGTGCTGGATGGTGCTGACATCGAGGTCGGCAGCCTGCGCAGCTTGTCCGTCACCGGCAACATGCAGGGCGACCTCGTGACCGGCAACAGCACCACAGCCCTGACAGTGAACATCGCCGGCCACTGGCTGCCTGCGTCGGCGATGATCGGACAAGACGTGACCATCACGGTGCGCGGCAACCTCGGCATGGTCGGTTCGCCGACGACCTTCTCGTTGGGGCGTGGTTTGACCAGCCTGAATGTCACCGGCAGTGCGGTGATGCAGTTGTTGGTCGATCACGCCATCGGCACGATCACCGTCGGCAACCTGACGGACTCGGTCATCACCTCCGGGTTTGATATCAATAGCCTGACGATCAACGGGGCCATGAACACCAGTCTGGTACAGGCGGGCATCAGCCGGGGGTCCGATGGCATGTTTGCCACCACCCTGGCGACGATTGATGCGGGTGAAACCAGCCGAATGGGCAACATTGGTCGGGTGAGTGTGCGTGGCATGGAAGGTTCGATCATCGCAGCCGGGGGCAACATCAACAGCTTTGCCTCGACGCTGTCGGTGATCAACAGTTCGATTTCATCGGGCTTGTCACTGGGCAGCATGAACATCGCGGACGTGCTGGCTGACAACACGCCTTTGGCCACTGCCGGTGAACGCAACCTGGCGCGTCGGGGGAATGGGTCGGGTACCGACCTGGCGTTGTTCCGTGGTGATATTGTGACGTTGCAGTTGCCGACCACGGCTGCGTGGGTGAACTCGCTGGTGTCAGCCGGGGTCGATCCGGGTGCGACTGGTGACTTTGCCGCACCGACCGTGCTGACCTCGTCCACCGGCGGCAGCAGCCGCATCGGCACCATCAGCGGCACGCTCGGAGCGGGTTCACAACTGATCACCGATGCGGGTATCACGAACAATCGAACCGTGGCAGCCGGGGGCACAGTGACGCAGGTGAATTACAACATCACCGACATCACCGCAGCCAACCCGTTGGAAACGTTGCTGGCCACGGTCACCAGCACGACACCGTTTACGTTTGTCAGTGCCACCGGCGGCACGGTGATCATTCGCCTTTCCGGGCCGGGGTCGCTGGTGATTTACGACGAACTGGGCACCGATACCGACAACAAAATTGACACGCTTCGGCTGGTGGGTACGACCGCCTCGACGAGCGTTACCATCACCAGCAGCAACCCCGCCAAGGTGGTCACCATTGGTCGCGTCATCAGCGATGACGACAGCACCGTCGGCACATTCACTTTCGACGGTGACCTGGTGGGCGACGGCACAACCGATGCCGACCTGGTGATCGACGGCAGCATGAATTCACTGACTTTGCGCAACCTCGGCTCGGCTGTCGTCGGTCGCATCGGTGGTGATTTGAGCACTGCCCGTCTGAACGGTTTGTCCGCCGCTGCCAAACTCAACGTCGGCGGTGCGGTTCGTACCCTGACCGTCGGTTCATCGACCGGCTCAGCCCTGCTGGGTGACCTTGCAAACTACACCCAGTCCTTCAACACCCTCAGTGCCGACGGCATCGGCACTTTGTGGGTGCATGCCCAGGGCAAGTTGTTTGTCGCCAACCCGGCGGTATCGAATGATTTCACCACCCCGCCGGGTGCCGGTGGCCTGACACTGGTCGATGCCTACAACGGCAGCAACTTCGCCAACGACGCGCTGCTGAACATGGACTTTTTGGGGGCGGACCTTTACGGTATCGCCCGCTTGTACGACCCCCATCCGACGGCGCAACTGGCCAACCTCACAGCCGGGCTGGACCTGCGCGGGCTTGCAATCAACAGCACCGGCCAGGTGTTTGCCTTGAACACCAACAGCTCGACCAACAAGGACGAACTGGTACGCATCGACACGGCCACGGGCAATATCACCGTGATCGGTCGATTGCGTAACCCGCTGACCGATGCCCCGGGCGTGTCGGGTTTCACGCAGCACATACTGGCCACAGCCTTTGACAACAGCGGTCGCCTGATCGCCCTGGTCAGTGATCGTGACGGCAACGGGCTGACCTCCGGCAACGCCGTGACCCTGGTGGAAATTCAAACGGCTGATGCCAACAGCGACGGGCTGGTCGATGTCACGCGCATCGGCAACCCGGCCTTGCAGGGCATTCAACTCGACAGTGGCACGGTGACCGACTCGTTCAAGGGTTTGGCGGTGCAGGCGGGTACGGGCACCATTTTCGCCGTTCGCAACACCGGCGGCTTGCAGGACGACCTGGTCACCATCAACGCCACCACCGGCGCGGTGACATTGATCGGTGCCGTGCAGGTGAACGCCGGCGGCACGGGGATTACCGACATTCGCGGCATGGGCTTTGACGCCCAGGGCAACCTCGTGGCCCTTGATCACAACAACACCGGCCCCTCGCAGTTGATTCGCTTGGCAGTGGCGGACCTGGCTGATGCTTCCGTCTTCCAACTGGTGCAGGAAAACAGCAACCTGTCGGATACGTTGGATGTGTTTGCCATTGGCAAGGGCGGCTCATTCCGCAGCTTTGCCTATGACCTGACCAACGATCGGTTGCTGGGCAACCCGGCGGACCCGGCTGATGCACAGGGTCGTGCCCTGGTATTGGGTCGCATTGACACGAGCACCGGCCAATTCACCCGTGTCGCTGCATTGACCGACAGCAACGGGGTCGGGTTGACGGCTGGGGTCAACGGTCGCGCCTTTGTGGCGGGTGACAACTTTGCCGGTGGCCGACTGTTTATCGTCACGGGTGATAACCAGTTGTTTGATTACAACGTGGCGGGTGGCACGTTGACCAAGGTTGGTAATGTATTTGAAGGCGGCACAGCCGTGAGCCTGTCGGCCCTGGATATGAACGATGCCACCGGCACACTGCTGGCGGCTGATCCGGTGCAACGTCGGCTGGTGAATATCAACACCACCACGGCTTTGGTCACCCCGCTGACCGGTTCGGGTCTGGTCACGGAAAACCTCGCCGACCTGGCCTACGACGCAGCGAGCAGTGCGTTCATCGGCTTTGTGCCCGGCACACAGAAGTTTGTCAGCATGGGTGCCGCTGCCGAGCAGGGCGGTTTGACGGCCACGAGTTTCGACAACGTGACGGTGAGCGGCACCTTGGGCGCGCGTTTGCATTCCACCGGCAACAGCTTCGGCAATGTACGCATCACCGGCGACTTTACCGGTGCGTTGGAAACCCCCGGCAACCTGCGCAGCCTGAGCGTCACCGGCAACATCACTGGTTCGGTGAACGTTGGACGCGATGTCACCACCTGGACGCACACCGGCAACCTGGCCGATGTGGCGCTGGTGAATGTGGCGGGTCGATTGGCGTCGTTCACACAGACCGGCAGCTTCAACGGCAGCCTCAGTGCTTACGAAACCGGCACGATCAGCATCAGCCAGAATGTCGGTGCGGGGGCGATGATTCATGTCACCGGCACCGCCGGCGGACTGACGGTCAACGGCAACTTCGCCGGCATGGGCGAGTTTGGTTGGATGACTGGTGCGCTCAACGTTCGCGGGTTACTGGCCGGCACAAGCCGACTGATGGTTGATGGCGACGCATCGAGCGTGACTATCACCGGCGGCACGGAAACCGGCAGCCTGTTGCAGGTGGCGGGCAAGGTGAATTCGGTGACCGTCGGCCTGACGCACTTTGGCACGGTGGCTGTGCAACAGGGAGCCAACTCGGCGACGTTCCGTGATGTGCTGGGTGGCCGGGTGTTCATCGGTATGGACCTTGGCACCCTCAGCGTCAGCGGTGACAGTGCCAATGCCGTGTACTCGGTGGGCACCTGGATTGGTGAGGACGGCGTGTACAACACTGCCGACGATGTCATCACCGGCGGGGTGCTGCGATCGGCACGCTTCGGCGGACGGTTCATTGACAGTGTGCTGGCGGTGGGTGTGCTGCCCTCGGCTGCCTCCGGCCCGGGTGTTCCGACCGACAATCGCTTGTACGTCGGCCAGTTGGTCAATGGTGATTTCATCGACACGGCGGAAGCCGGCGGCCTTTTGCCCAGCCGGGCGGAATCGGTCACCTTCAGCGGTCGTATCGAAACTTCACAGGTCGGTGGTGCACGCCAATCGGTGCTGGCCGTGGCAGGTACGATCGGTCGGGTTTCGACCAACACGACCGGTGCCGCCTTGGCACAGCGCAGTTACGCTGACCCGGCTGGGGCGCCGACGGTGCTGGGCTACAACAGCCCCAGCGACGGCCGCGTGGAAATCACCTTCAGTGAAGCGATCAATCGCAATTCGTTGCGTCTGTCCAACGCTGCCGACGACGGCGGCACGGTGAGCGTGTTCCAGGATGGTGTCCGACTGACCGACAGCACGGTGACGCTGCTGTACCAGGAATTCGTCGATGGCGACGGTATCCTGCGCAGCAAGCTGATCATCAACAACACCAATCCGTTCAGCGGCCTGATCCGCATCGAACTCGACGGCAGCAGTGACAGCCCGATCGTGGACCGTTCCGGTTTGCGTTCATCGCTGCGGAACCCGCTGGTGGGCGATCCGCTGGGCACGATTCTGGATGGTGACGGCAACGGCGTCGAGGGCGGCGATTACACAGCCATCACCTTCGGCGGCGATGCCTTCAATGAGTTCCTGGATGCGGCCAACGGTCTGATTTCCCTGCCGCTGGACAGCGGATCGTTGCAACTGGCCAATACGATCGTCGATACCAATGACGTGGACATTTTCGGCTTCAACGGTCTGGCGGGCACGTTCCTGGGCGTGAATGTCACCGGCAGCGCCCCGCTGATGATGGCGGTGTTCTACCGTGACACGCAGGGCACTGTTGATACGGCCGATGACACCTTCGAAGCCCTGGCTCGTTATGAATACCTGTGGGGCTTTGGCGATTCCGACCTGGCACAGTTCCTGGAACTGCCGATCGACGGCGAATACTACGTGGTGGTCAAGGCCAACGAGGTCTTCTTCCAGGGCGGCGACAATGGCGCATCGTATCTGCTCAACGTCAGCAACACCACCAGCGACGCCGACATGGCGAGCAACCTCGGCGGAACACTGACGCTCGATGGCAAGGTGACGCTGGGGACGGCGACTTACGATGTGGGCTACGTCAGCAACCATCTGCGCAGCTCCAAACAACTGGTGTACGTCAACTTCGACGGCGGTGTGTCCACCAAGACGTCCAACGGGGTATTGGCCTTCACGCCGTTCAACCCCGCGGACCTGGACTTGCTGCTGACCGGCGGCAGCTTCCGTGACACGCTCATCAACGGCGGTGTCGGCGTCACCGGCATCATGGAACATGTGCTGGCGATCTACAACGACCTGCCTGCGTCGCTGCCTGGCGCACCGGTCGGCGGTCTGGCACACTCGGTGGACGATCTGGGCTGGTCGGCTTACCTGGCGGCGGACACCGGCATCTGGTTCACCACCGTGAACCCGGCGACGGCTCAAGGGCTTGACCCCAACCTGGACTTCACCACCGTCTTTGTGGGCAGCACCACAGGTGCTCCTCCGTTCCTGCTGGGCGAAGCCAGTGACATTGATGTGGCTGGACGTAACCCGGCGGACGAGGCGATTGTGATTGTCAACAACCATGCGGGTCAGGGTGGCGTGGGCACGATTGACCAATTGCTCAATCGTTACGCCCTGGCACTGAGTTACACCGTGGCGCATGAACTGGGTCACACTCTGGGCCTGAACCATCAGCCGACCACATTCATCACGGATTCATGGCTGCTTTTAACCGATGACCCGGACAACAACCCGCTCACGGCCGATGACTCCAACGCCGGCAAACTTGGGTTGATGGCTTATCCGAGTACGTTCACCGTCACCACGATGCGTGCGGCGCTGGGCACGGCGGATATGACCAGTCAGGAATTTGGCGTGGGTCAGTTGGACACCCAGCAACTGCTGGTCTGGTGGTTCGCGTAAAGCCGATTCATACAACTCAACATCGCACTTGACCCACGCCCCACACGGCGTGGGTTTTTCCTTATGAAGTGATCGAGTGATACAAAATGTTTAGCGCGGACGCTTTGCGTCGGCGCATGCACGAGGTGGTTGGTGCTGAAACGACCCTGATCTCCATCGCAGACGACCAAGATCAGGCGTGAGAATATTCGCAGTGAAAATGATCAGGCTAGGCGCCATCGCTCCACCAAGGGATGCAAATTTCAAGACATCGCCTCAAACCCTGGCCAGAATTGTGCAGCCACCCCAGACGCGCTGACCCAGTTTGACCTGTACCTGCGGTTTGAGTGAAAGGGGCAGATACAGTTCCGTGGTGGACCCGAACTTGATCATGCCCAAGCGCTGGCCGCGTTTGAGTTCATCACCCACCTTGGCAGCACAGACGATACGACGGGCGATCAGCCCGGCCACCTGACGCACCGCAGCAATCGGTCGTTTGCTGGTCGCAGGGTGCAACACGATGGTCAACGTTTCATTTTCCTCCGCACTGCGCGGGTTCAGGGCATTGAGGTACTTACCCGCTTTGGGCGTGATCGACACCACCCGCCCGTCGCAGGGGCTGCGGTTCACATGCACATCCAGCACGGAAAGAAAAATGCGAACGCAAACCCCCGGCTCACCCAACGGGCAATCGTCGCCAACCTCATGAATCGAACTCACCAGACCGTCCGCCGGGCTGACCATCACGCCCGGTTCGGTCGGAACCTTTCGCCAGGGGTCGCGGAAAAACGAAAGCAGTGCGAGTACGAGCAACACCCACAATGCCAGCACCCACCACAAATGAAAAAACACCAAGGCCGCCGCGATGGGCAGACTCAGGCACAAAATCAGTAGCCATTCACGTTTGCCGTAGGGAGTGAGCATGAGGCGGGAATTTCGAATGTCGGATTTCGGATTTCGAATTTATCAAGCCAAGGACGAGGAACGTAGTGACGAGGACTTGGGTATGGTTTGGTGAATCGGTTGGTCGGTGAGCCATCGAACTGGTTAATCGGTGAGTCGGTGGGTCGGTTAATCGGGAAGAAAAATACCATTCCGTCCCAGTAACCGATTCATGGACTTACCGATTAACTTTCCAGAATACCCACTTCCTCGGCTTGTATTTCAAATCCGAAATTCGAAATCCGAAATTCGAAATATCCAATCAGGGTCGATGCTTTGACTTCGCGCATCAGGCTTTTGCTTTGCCGATGAAAAACCCGATCAGGCCGAGGATGATGCTCACCAAGAGCAGGCCGCCGGCGTAGATCATCAGCGTGCCCATGCTTTTGGCGATGGTGGTCACCATGGCTGAGGGAATGCCCGTCAGGCTGTTGGCCACGACAATCAGCAACACCACCAGGGCCACCGTCGCTCCAATCAGAAAACCCAAAGACATACCGCTGCCTGCCGGGTCGTATGCTTCTTCAGCCATCATGGTCACGGGCATGGCTGTGGGGGTGACATCATCCCCGCCGCCCAGTTCTGCAAGCGCGCCGGCTCCGACAGCCGTACCGCTTGGTTGCTGGCCCTGACCCTCGGCCCCGAGCACCGATTCCATCACGCCCGTCGCCCCTGCTCCGGTTTGACCCGCGAGCAATGAATCCCCCGACTGGCCTTCGCCTTCCTTGGCGGGGTAAATTTCATCCAGCAGTTCCGCACCCAGGCTGGTGTCATCACTTTCACGGGTCAGGTCCAAAAGCCCACTGCCTGAGCCGACGCTTTCGAGGGTGACTTCGCCTTCCTCCGGCTGATCACCGGGGGCGTGCTTGGTGATTTGCGTCTGTGCCATCGGGTCCGCCGGTTCGACTTCATCCGCCTCGAACACGTTCATGCCCGTGCCTTCGCGCGGGTCACCTTTGCGACCTTCCGGCGCCAGGCTGATCTGCGAACCGCTGCTGTCGGCTGCACCGACCTTGCCGACCAGGTTGTCCACCTGATCGCGCTTGAACATCAGTTTGTCACGATCCCGGAATTGCTGAAGTTTGCCGCTGGTCGCCAGGTCCTTGACCTGCTCGGCGGAAATGCCCAGCGTCTGGGCGGTCTCTTCGATTGTGTAAAACATCTTGGCCATGATGAGACTCCCTGCAACCCAAGATTAGCGATCACGATGCACACTCAATACCCGACCCCCCTCGCCCGCCGGCCACCGCAACAACGCATGTCCCTGAATCCACCACTTTAAATCGCCGACCGATGTCTGACAAGCGCGGTACGAACCAAGGTCACGGTTCATTGGTGGTATTTGTTTAGCGCGGACGCTTTGCGTCGGCGTTTCGGGTTGGCTTATTTGTTCCACTTGACCACTTGGCCACTTCTTCAACTGATTAACCGACTCACTGACCAACCGATCAACCACTTCGACCTGACGCGATAAATCGCGGCGCTAACATACAACTACGGTTCCGACACTTGGCCATTCGACCACTCGACCACTTCATTCCGACGACTTTACTCCTCAATCACCTTCAGCGCGATCAAATCCTGCACATCGATCAGCCCCACCGGTTTGCCCTGGTCATCGACCACCGGTATTTCGTCCAGCCGTTTTTCCCGCATCAATTGCACCGCTTCGCGCACCACGGCTGCGTCGGACAAAGCCGTCGGGTTGCGGGTCATCACCTCACGGATCGGCTTATTCAGCACGCTCACTCCGTCACGCAACAACAACCTGCGTAAATCCGCATCCGTGAATATGCCGCTGAGTTTGCCGTTTTCATTGACCAGCAGCACCGCCCCCGCTCGTCGCGGCGTTTGGGCTGCCTGTTGCAGCACCGCCTGCACCTGCACACCCTCCGACACCAGCGGCAGGTTCACCCCCACCCGAAAACGCAACGCCTGAGTGATCGGCATCATTTGCCGACCAAGCTGCCCCCCCGGATGCGACTTGCGAAAGTCCGTCGCGGTGAACCCCTTTTTGTCACTGACTGAAAGTGCCAAGGCATCCCCCAGTGCCAGTATCGCAGTGGTCGTGGCCGTGGGCGCCAAATTGTGCGGACAGGCTTCGGTGATGTCGCCCAAATTCAAAAGCACATCCGCCAGGCGCGCCAGGTGGCTGTCGGGTTTGCCGGTGATGGCGACAATCGGGACACCATCCTGTTTGAGCAATGCCGCCAGAGCGACGACTTCCTCGGTTTCGCCCCCGTAGCTGAGCATGAGGGCCACATCCTCACGCCGAATGCGCCCCAGGTCCCCGTGCATGGCCTCGGCCGGGTGCAAAAAATGCGAAGGCGAACCCGTGGAGGCGAGCGTGGCACTGAGTTTGGTGCCGATCAGCCCCGACTTGCCCAGCCCGGTGACCACGACCATACCCTTGCAATCAGCCAGCAAGGTCACCGCCCGGTCGAAGGCTTCGTCCAGCCGATCGACCAAGGACAACACCGCTGCCGCCTCGGCACGCAGCACTTTTTCCGCCAGTTCCCGTTGCGGGGTTTTGTACAGATCAGGCATGATGCAATCGTACCGCGCCGGTGATGTTGGATGAAGCGGTCCAATGACACTGACGCCGAGGGCTTTAGCCCCGGCTTTCTTTCACAAACATCCGGCCCTAAAGGGCACGGCGTCACGAAAAATTAAATCCCCAATGCACTGCGGCGCAACAACTCCTTCACATCACCAGGCCGTTTCACCGCATACCCCTGCAACGGAATCACATGCTCGTGAATCGCGTCCAGTATGTCGTTGGGGAACGGGAAGAAGGTGTCCTCCACCTCATCCGCAGGTGTGATCCAATTCCGCGCCCCCACCACCACCGGCGGAGCATCCAACTCGTCAAACGCCAGTTGCGTGATCTTCGTCGCCATCGTCTGCAATACACTGCCCCGCTCACAGGCATCACTGGCCAGCACAATCTTGCGCGTCTTTTTCACCGACTCCAAAACCAGTGTGTAATCAAACGGCACAATGCTGCGGGCATCAATCACCTCCACCGACAACCCGTATTGCTCTTCCAAAACTTTTGCTGCGTCCAATGCCCGGTACAAGGTCGCCCCCACCGTCAAAATCGTCAGGTCCTTGCCGACCTTCTTCACGTCAGGCTGACCCATCGGCACCTCATACCGCCCTTCCGGGACACCGCCTTGGGCAAACATCTCCGGCATGTCGTACAACCGTTGACTTTCAAAAAACACCACCGGGTCCGTGCCCAATAGCGCCGCGTACATCAGCCCCTTGGCGTCATAGGGCGTCGCAGGGAACACCACCTTCAACCCCGGTATATGCGCACACAACGCTGTCCAATCCTGACTGTGCTGCGCTCCGTATTTACTGCCCACCGACACCCGCAACACCACCGGCATTTTCAGCAAACCGCCCGACATCGACTGCCACTTGGCGAGCTGATTGAAAATTTCATCGCCCGATCGGCCCATGAAATCGCAATACATCAATTCCACCAACGGACGACCGCCTTCCAAGGCATACCCCACCGCTGTGCCGACAATCGCTCCTTCACTGATCGGCGAATTGAATAATCGGTGATACGGCAAGGCCTCGGTCAGCCCGCGATACACCGCAAACGCCCCGCCCCAGTCACGGTTTTCCTCCCCGTAAGCCACCAGCGTCGGGTCGGTGTAAAACATGTCCACAATCGCTTCAAACAGCGCATCACGCATCAGCACGCACTTGCTCTTGGCCAGCGGCTTGCCCGCTGCATCGACACCAGTGCGCGACTTGCCCACCAAACTTTTACTACGCGGGTTGTCACTGATTTTTTCAATCAACACCTCCGGCTTACGGTCCTCCAACTTTTCCACACGACCGTTGGAAAACATCGTTTGTTCCAACAAGTTACCCGGCTGCATCAGGTCCGCGCGCGGGCTGATGTTCAAATCAATCGCCTTCTGATAGCAGCGCAGCATCATCGCATCAATGCCCGCTTTCATCGTGTCGATATCGCCCTGTTTGCATACGCCTGCTTCGATCAGTTGCTGCCCGAACACGTGCAACGGGTCCTGCTGCTGCCAGGCTTCGACTTCCTGTTTGTCGCGGTAGCTCGACGCATCGGATGGTGAGTGGCCTGAAAAACGATAGGTCACGGTATCCAGCAGCACCGGGCCGTCGCCTTTTTCGATGATCGCTTTTTTACGACCGATGGCATCGACCACCGCCAGGGGGTTAAAGCCGTCGATGCGCTCAGCGTGCATCTGATTGGGGCACAACCCTGCGCCGAGGCGCGCCAGCATTTTGAAACCCATGGTTTCGCCGACCGGTTGGCCGCCCATCCCGTAAAAGTTGTTGACGAAGTTGACGATCAACGGCAGGCCGTGTTTGTGAGCACCGGTCCATAACTCTTTGAACTGGTCCATGGTGGCAAAGCACAGGCCTTCCCACACCGGCCCGCAACCCGCCGAGGCATCGCCGATGTTGGCAATCACCAACCCCGGTTTGCGATTGACATGTTTGAAGAGGGCAGCCCCCACCGCGATGTCGCCCGATCCGCCCACGATGGCGTTGTTGGGGTAAATGCCAAAGGGCGGAAAGTAGGCGTGCATCGATCCGCCCAGCCCTTTGTTGAAGCCGGTTTCACGGGCGAATATTTCCGCCAGGGCGCCGTACACCAGGTAATCGATCGCCAGTTCGCGGGTGGTGCCTTTGAACCCTTGTTCGACGACCTTGAGGCATTGTCCGCCGAAGTAGTTTTGCATGAGGCTCATCAGCCGGGGGTCATCGAGCTTGGCGATGGCGGACAAGCCCTTGGCCAGAATTTCACCATGGCTGCGGTGCGAGCCGTAAATGTGATCGTCCACCGTGAGCAGATACATTTCGCCCACTGCGGTCGCTTCCTGTCCGATCGACAGGTGCGCAGGCCCGCGATGGTTGTATTCGATGCCCTGGTAGTTGCCCTGACGTTTGACGTTGTCGAGCATGGTTTCAAAGGCGCGAATCACCATCATGTCGAACTGAATGCGCAGCAGGTCAGCCTTGGTGAACTGACCCGAGGCCAATTCGTCCTTGATCGACCGGTCATAACTGTTGACCGGAATCGGTTGGAAGGTGATCTGCGCTTTGCTGCGCGCGGTTTTGGGGTCGATCATCACACTTTTGGGCATGGGCTGACTCCTGTTTTCGTATTCACCACCGAGACAACAATGTGGCTGGGTGCTAGTGGCTGGGTGCTGGGCAGACTCGCTGATGCTGGTTGTTTTTCCTAGCTACCAGCCCCTAGCCCCTAGCTCCTTTTCTCTGTGTCTCTGCGGTGAATGTTTTATGGTTCTTCGTTCGACTGCGTCTGCGGGACGATCACTTCAATATTCTGCCCACGGAAAAAGGTGAGCCAGGGTTCATCGGGGGTTTGATCGGTCACCAGTTTCTGAATCCGTGGCCAATCGACCAGCTTGAACAGTGACGCACTTTGAAACTTGCTGTGATCGACCACCACGATGGTTTCGCGGGCATGTTGGATCGCCAGGCGGTACAGGTGAGCACTGTCGATGTCGGCTGCCGAGGGGCCGAAGTCCATCGCCAGGCCGTCGGCGCCGATGAAGCATTGATACCCGCGCAGTTGTTCGAGGGTGCTGGTGGCAATCGGGCCGATGGTGTCCATGCGATCGGGGCGATACTGCCCGCCCAGCATGATGAGACTGAGGTTGCCCGTGCCGTTGCCCCCGGTCATCGCCCCGCCTCCGTGATGGGTCTGCGTCACGCCCTGCAATTCAATCGCCAATCGGGTGCTGTTCAAAATGATCGACAGATTGCGTCGCCGGCGAAGGTGGGCTGCCATTTCAAAACAGGTGGTGCCCGAATCCAAAAATACCTGGTCGTTGTCGGTCACCAGTTCAGCGGCGAGTGCCCCGACGATTTTTTTGGCGTCGAGGTTGCGCAGGTGCTTGGCGTCAAAGGAAAACCCGGAGACGGGCGACAGCGTCGCTCCGCCATGCACGAGGGTGAGTTTGCCATCGTCCGCCAGGCTGCGCAGATCACGGCGAATGGTGGCTTCGCTCACCGCCAGCACAGCCGACAGATCGCGCACCGTCAGGTGGGTTTTGTCCACCAGACTGGAAAGAATGCGGTCACGTCGTTGAGCTGTGGCCATGGACATAATCAGTCAAATCCGTTTTCGTTCGTTTGCACATAGTGAACACCAAAACGTCAAAAAAGTCAATAGTTCAATCAAAATAATCAATTATTTCACTTGACAAGTGACGGATTTAATCTAATTTAGTCATATTGGTGTCTTCGGTGGTGATTGTTAGCGCCGCGACTTGTCGCGTCTGACTGGCGCAGGCAGTGGTCGCAGGCAGTACTTTTCAGGTGACCCATGGCTGAGTTGAAATTGCCCGCCACCTTACCCGCTGCTTGCGCCACGTTGCGCCGTTGGTTGGTGCAACCGGGGCAGTCGTTTGCCAAGGGTGCGATATTGGCGGAGTTGGAATTGGAAGACGCCCTGATTCACCTGTCCGCCGTTGACGCGGGCACGGTGCAACAGGTGCGGGTACAGCCGGGGCAGACGGTGCAGGCTGGGGCGACTCTGGCGGTGCTTGCTTCGTCAACGCCTTCAACATCAACGTCAACATCAACGTCAACATCATCATCAACAACAGCATCACCCACGACGGTTCAAACGGCGTCGGCGGGCCATGTCGGCAACACGAGCCAAACCAATGCCAACCGTGGAAAGGACAAACCCATGAGTAGCGATGCCGGCGAGGGTGCGACAACCGGGGGTATGACAACCGGGGGTATGACAACCGGGGGTATGACAACCGGGGGGGCGACACCGATATTGATGCCCCAGGCCGGGAACACGATGGAGGAAGGCCGGGTGCTTGCGTGGAAGGTTAAAGAGGGCGACACGATTACTGTCGGGCAGGTGATTTGTGAAATTGAAACCGACAAGGCCACGATGGAATATGAATCGCCCCTGGCGGGCAAGCTTGCGAAAATCGTTGTACCCGAAGGCGAGGCGGCACCAGTGAAGTCGCCGATTGCGTGGGTGGGGGATGGAATTTCGGATTTCGGATTTCGGATTTCGGATTTAGAAACGAAACAAGCTGATTCGGTCACTGCGCACGACTCGATTACGGCAGCACGAACTAACACTTCCGAAAATTCGAAATTCGACGGTCTCAATGGCGGCGATAGCCGCTCAATTCGAAATTCGAAATCTTCCGAGGGTCGCCCCAAACTTTCACCCGCTGCCCGTGTTGTTGCGGCACAGCAGAACCTCGCCCCGGCGGCGCTGGCGGCTGCGGGCACCGGTTCGGGGCCGGGCGGTCGCATTCTCAGTACCGATGTGGCGAAACTGGCGAGTCAGATTGATACTCATGCAATAGCGCAGACACGCCCTCACCCTAGCCCTCTCCCGGAGGGAGAGGGGAAAAAAATCGCCGCATCAACCACAGTGGTTGCATCAACCCCCGCGGTGGATGGTGTGACCCGCAAGCCGATTTCGAAAATGCGTCGGGCGATCGGTTTGAATTTGCAGCAATCCAAGCAGACCGTGCCGCATTTTTACGTGCGTCAGACCATTGATGCCCAGCCGATGATCGCGTATCAGAAAGCGATGAAACCCCTGGCTGGGTGTTCGATCAACGACGTTATTTTGTATTTACTGGCACGCACCATGAAAGCGTTTCCAGCGTTTCGCAGTCGGCTGGAAGGCGACACGATGGTCGAGTTCGCGGCTGTGAACCTGGGCGTGGCGGTGGGGGTTGATGATGGGCTGGTGGTGCCGGTGCTGATGAACGCGGACAGCCGATCATTGGCGGACCTTTCGGGTGAAACCAAACGGCTGGTCGAAAACGCCCGCAAAGGCAAGCTCGAAAACTTGGGCAAGGCTACCTTCACCGTCAGCAATCTGGGCATGTTCGGCATTGAGGAATTTGCCGCCATCATCAACCCGCCGGAGGCAGGCATACTGGCCGTGAGTGCCGCCCGTGAAGGGGTGCTGGTGAAAAATGGGGCGTTGCGTGCGGGGCAGGTGATGACGCTGACGATTTCCGCCGACCACCGCATCGTCGATGGCATGCTGGCGGCACAGTTCATGGCGGCTTTCAAACTAAATTTGGAAAACCCGGGCGCGGTGGCTTGAAGTCGAGGAATTAGCCACGAAGTTGCATAGATGGATCATGGATAAAGGATAATGGATGATGTTCAGAAAGTCGTATCAACGACCATGTCCGATGGATTGAACATTATCCATGATCCATCATCCATTAACCATTTCTCTCTGCGAACTCTGCGGCGAAATCGGCTCGAAAATGATGCAATAGAAGCGCGTGAATGAATATGACAACGGAAGCCTATGACATACTCGTCCTCGGAGCCGGGCCAGGGGGTTACATCGCGGCACTCAAGGCTGCCCAATTGGGTGCCAAGGTCGCCATCGTCGAAAAGCATTACCTGGGCGGTACCTGCCTGAATTACGGGTGCATTCCCTCCAAGGCGTTGCTGGCTTCAGCGGAATTGCTGCACAGTATTCATCACGCCAGGGACTATGGCATCACGGTCCCGCAAGGTGTCAGCTTCGACTGGTCCGCCATTCAGGGGCGCAAGGACAAAGTGCTGCGTCAACTGCGCGGGGGCATCGGCAGTGCTTTCAAAAATCGAGCGGTGACGTTGCTGCCGGGGCTGGGGCGTTTGGATGGATCGGTGCAGCAGGTGATGGTGGACCCGACACAGGCCGACCCAAAGCCCCCGGGGGCACCGGGGCCGGGGGCGGGGCCGGGGGCAGCCGGTCAGCAAACGACGCCTTATGCGGTGAGGGCGAAGCAGGTGATATTGGCGGTGGGCAGTGTGCCGGTGCGTATTCCCGGTTGGCCGGGAGATGTGAATGTGGTTTGCACGTCTGACGAAGCGGTGCATTGGAAGACGCTGCCGAAAAAGTTATTGATCGTGGGGGGCGGGGTGATTGGGTGTGAGTTTGCGTGTTTGATGAATGCGCTGGGGGTGCAGGTGACGGTGGTGGAATTGCTGCCGAGGTTGCTGCCGACGCTGGATGGGGAACTGGGCGCGGGGCTGGAAAAGGTTTTCAAAGCCCGGGGCATCACACTGCATTTGCAAACCAAAGTCGATGACCTGCAACTGACGCAGGGCAGCATGATTGCACAGGCGAAATTATCAAATGGTTCGACGCTGGAGGTCGATCGCGTGCTGGTGTGTGTGGGGCGTGCCCCCAATACGAAAAACCTGGGGTTGGATGCACTGGGTGTGAACCTGTCGAAAAAAGGGTTCGTACCGGTGGACGACACGATGCAGACCAACAAGGCTGGGCTGTATTGCATCGGCGATGCCAACGGGCGCTGCCTGCTGGCTCATGCGGCCAGTGCCCATGGTGTTGCCGCTGTGGAAAATGCCCTGGGGCATGGTCATGCTTTCACGGCTCCGATTCCGTCCGCGGTTTATACCTTCCCGGAAGTCGGAGCGGTGGGCTTGTCACAGGAGGAATGCGCTGCACAGGGGTTGCCCGTGTCGATCGGAAGGTTTCCGCTGGGGTACCTGGGCAAAGCCATGGCTGCCCTGCACACCGAAGGGTTTGTAAAAGTAATCCGTCATCGTGAAACCGAGGCGATACTGGGCGTGCACATACTGGGGCACAATGCCACGGAATACATCGCGGCAGCGGGGACGATGCTGCATCAGAAGGCGACGGTGCGTGACCTGGCGGAAGTGGTGTTTGCGCATCCGACGTTGAGTGAAGCGATCAAGGAATCAGCGGAGAATGCGCTGGGCATGGCCCTGCACCTGCCGCCACGGAAGATACACAAGTTGGAAGCGGTGATGGTTTAACAGTAGTCGAAATGTTTAGCGCGGACGCTTTGCGTCGGCGTATCGATTAGCGCCGCGATTGATCGCGTCTGTGAACAACGGAAAACGACATGAACGGTTCATTCGCACAAACCTTGTCAACCCTCGGCTCGCCCGATGAACTTTGGCGCCTGTCGCGCGAGCTTCATGCGTTGCCTGCGCCACGGATACACAATGCCCATGTGCATTTGCCGCCGAACTTCAGCGCGTTTGCGACCGTTGAGCAGGCGGTGACGCTGGCGCAAACGCAGGGGCTGGTCGGGCTGGGCACGGCCAATTACTACGACTACACGGTGTACGATCGGTTCGCGGAGCTGGCGCAACAGACGGGGGTGTTTCCGCTGTTGGGGCTGGAAATATTGAGCATGGACGAAAGCCTGCGTCAGGCGGGCATCAAGGTCAACGACCCGGGCAACCCCGGCAAGGTGTACCTTTGCGGCAAGGCGATGGCCCCCTCGGCTCAGCAATTCACATCACAAGCCCGACAAACCATCGAACGCATTCGCAGTGCCGATGCCCAGCGATTGTCAGCCATGATCGACAAACTCGAAGCCTACTTGACGCAACAAGGTGCATCGACCGGGTTGAACTACCAGGGCATTGTCGCACGAGTTGTTGGGCGTCATGGCTGCCCGCCGGAAACCGTGTTTTTACAGGAACGTCACGTCGCACAAGCGTTCCAGGAATTACTTTTTGAAAAAATCGCTGCCCCCGCAAGGCTTGCCCAATTGAGCGCATTGTTTGGGGCTTCGACCAAGGCCAAGTCGCCGGAGGATGCGGTGACGGTGCAGAACGATTTGCGTGCGCATTTGCTCAAAGCGGGCAAGCCGGCGTTCGTGCCTGAACCGTTTATTCAACTCGATGAGGCCCGTGAACTGGTGCTTCAACTGGGCGGCATACCCGCGTACCCGGTACTGGCGGACGGGGCATCACCCATCTGCCCGTTTGAAGACCCGGTGACAGCCTGCATCGGTGAACTCAAAAAGCGCCAACTGTATGCGGTCGAACTCATTCCGATTCGCAACAGCCCGTCGGTGTTGCTGCGATATGTTCAAGCGTTTCGTGCAGCAGGGTTGGTGGTGACCGCGGGCACGGAACACAACACGCTCGACCTGTTGCCCCTGGCACCAACCTGCGTGAAAGGGGCAGCGTTGCCGATGGAAGTGGTCCCCGTTTTCTGGGAAGGGTTTTTGGTATTGGTCGCGCATCAATACCTCACCAGTGTCGGGGCAGCGGGCTTTGTGCAAAGCAATGGTGAATTGTGTGCCGGTTTTGCAAATGCGGATGAACGCATCAGCGGGTTTGCGAAATTGGGTGCGGTGGTGTTGGAAAGATTTGTAAGAAGGGGCTAGGTGCTGGGAGCTGGGAAAACAAGACAACGATCATTAGTTCTGCGCAGTCACCGGCCTCAAGGCGCCAAGCAGAGCGGAAAGAAGATTCACCGCAGAGAACGCAGAGATCGCTGAGAGGAAAAGCAACAAGTTTCAATACAAGGAAGATGTCGTGTGTCGGAAAGAGACGAAACAGATGAATCATGGAGAAAGAATGACGGATGATGTTCAGAAAAGAGTTTCAATCATGATGTTTTTGGTTTGAACATTATCCATCATCCATCATCCATGATCCATGATTTTTAAGGATTGCCCCCATGCCCTGGCCGACGTTTGCAGCAAGTGATGAACCGATCGAAGTATTGGTGAAACTATCGCGGTACTACGGCTGCGATGCTGATTTTGTATTGGCGGGCGGGGGCAACACGTCGGTCAAACTCGGTGATCGGCTGTTCATCAAGGCCAGTGGTTACCCATTGGCGACGCTGACCCGTGAAGGGTTGGTCGAACTGGACCGCCCCCGGTTGACAGCCTTGCTGCAAAGCGACCTTGGTAGTGACCGTGTGCAGCGTGAAGAGCGTTTCAAGTCAGCGATCATGAGCAGTCGTATCGATGCAACGGGGGGGCGCCGGCCTTCGGTCGAGTCGGTGGTGCATCATGTCGTGCCCGGAAAGTACGTGGTGCATACCCATGCAACAGTGGCCAACGCACTAACGTGTTGCGTCAAAGGCGAGTCGCTTTGTCGGGCGTGGTTTGGAGAAGCGGTGTTGTGGGTGCCGGTGGTCGATCCGGGTTTTGTGCTGGCGCAGACGATTCACCGCTTGTTGCAAGCACGGACGGACGGCGGTCGGGGCGTGCGGGCCATACTCATGGCCAATCACGGGTTGATCGTGGCCGGGGACGATCCGCAAGCGATTCGTGACAACACCGATTTCGTGTTGCAAACCATCGGGGCACACCTTGGGCCTGATTGGGAACAAGCCCTGGGCACACCGGTACAACTCGACAGCCCCCGGTTAATGGTAAACACCATTGCGCCGTTGTTGCGCGGATTGCTGGCTAGCGGGCCATTGCTCAAAGTGGTGCGGTTTGATGACAGTGATTTAGTCATGCGGCTGGTGGGCACGGAATTGGGGAAACAGCTTGTCAATAACGGGCCGCTCACGCCTGATCAGATTGTGTATTGCAACAGTTACCCGTTGTGGGTGGAAGTGAACCCGACGGCGGACGCAGCGACACTGGCGCAGCAATTGCGACAAGCCATCGAGCAACATCGACAAAGCAAAGGCGACCTGCCCAAGTTGGTGTTGGTGCAGGGGCTGGGGTTGTTTGCGATTGGCGATGACCCGGCTGGGGCGGCCACGGTGCGCGATTTGTACCTCGATGCGATTCGTGTCATGAGCGGGGCACACCGACTGGGCGGGGTACACCCATTACCAGCCGAGCAGCGAGCTTTCATCGAAGCGTGGGAAGTCGAGGCTTACCGCAAATCAATCGCCAAATTGAATGCAGGCAAAGCGGGTCGGGCGGCGGGTAAGGTGGCGGTGGTGACCGGGGCGGCCCAGGGCTTCGGCCTGGAAATCGCACAAGGTTTTGCCGGCGAAGGCGGATGCGTGGTACTGACGGATTTGAATCACACCGCAGCACAGGCGGCGGCACAGGCACTCAATGAAAAACATGGGCAGGGCAAAGCGATGGCGTTGCCGATCAACGTGACGGACTCGGCATCGGTGGCGGAGTGTTTGCATCAGGTGGTGCGCTGTTTTGGCGGGTTGGATGTGTTTGTCAGCAACGCGGGGGTGCTCAAAGCGGGTTCGGTCAAAACGCAAGCGGTGAAGGATTTCGATTTTGTCACGGCGGTGAATTACAAGGGTTATTTTGTCTGTGTGCAGCAGGCTTCGCCGATCATGGCGTTGCAGCATTTGGCACAGCCGGGGTACTTGTCGGACATCATGCAAATCAATTCGAAGTCGGGCTTGCAGGGCAGCAACAAAAACGGGGCGTATGCGGGGAGCAAGTTCGGGGGCATCGGATTGACGCAGTCGTTTGCGCTGGAATTGATTGAGGATGGCATCAAGGTGAACTCGATTTGCCCGGGTAATTTTTTTGATGGGCCGTTGTGGAGCGACCCGAACACGGGGTTGTTTGTGCAATATTTGAGGACGGGCAAAGTGCCGGGGGCCAAGACGATTGAGGATGTGAAAAAGTTTTATGAGGCGAAGGTGCCGATGGGCCGTGGGTGTACGACCCCGGACGTGATGAAAGCGATTTTTTATCTGATGGAGCAACAGTACGAAACCGGTCAGGCGGTGCCCGTCACCGGCGGACAGGTGATGTTGAATTGAGGAAAGAATGGAAGGTGACGCCGAGGGCTTTAGCCCCGGATCACTTGAATGACTTAAACAAACATCCGGCCCTAAAGGGCTCGGCGTCAAACAATCACCCAACACTCGATAACCAATCAAGGACAAGTCATGACGACCGCAACCATACCCACCACACAGCAGGCGGTGCAACTGATCGGACCGGGGGAACTCAAACTCAACCCGTGCAAAAAAGTGCCCGTGCCCGGCCCGCATGAAGTGCTCGCCAAAGTCGAGGCCGTCGGCCTGTGTTTTTCCGACCTGAAACTGCTCAAACAATTCGACACCCACGCCCGCAAAAGTGAAGTCGTCGGCGGCCTGTCAGCGGACACGCTGGCAGAGGTGCAAAGTTATGTGCCGGGTAAAAAGCCGACGGTGCCCGGGCATGAGGTGGTTTGCCGTATTGTCGCTGTGGGTAACCAGGTGAAACATCACCAGGTCGGCGAGCGCTGCCTGGTGCAGACCGATTACCGTGATCTGCCCACCGCCAACTCGGCCTCGGCTTTTGGTTACAACTTCGAAGGCGCGTTGCAGGAATACATCGTGATGGACGAGCGCGTGGTGGTCGATTCCAAGGGGCAGCGGTATCTGATTCCGGTCAGCGAAGAAAAAAGTGCGTCAGCGGTGGCACTGGTCGAACCCTGGGCCTGCGTGGAGGATTCATACGTCACCAAGGAACGACAAACCATCAAGCCCATGGGTCGGCTGCTGGTCGTCGCTTCGCCGGGTGCTGACATCGATGGCCTGCGTCAGGCCTATTCACCGTCAGGCCCGCCTGCTCAGGTGACGGTCATCGCCCCCGATGCCGCTGCGACGCAACCCGATGAAGGGTTTGATGACATTGTCTATTTCGGGGCCGACGCAGCGGTGATCGAAATTTTGAATGACAAGCTGGCTGCAAGGGGCATCATCAACCTGGTGTTGGGCGGCAAAAAAATCGGTAAGCCGGTGAACGTCGGCGTGGGTCGTGTGCATTATGGTTTGACGCGCTGGGTGGGTACGACCGGCAGCGACCCTTGCGATTCATACAAAAACATTCCGGCCACGGGCGAGGTGCGCAGCGGTGATCGCATTTTGGTGGTCGGGGCCGGCGGACCGATGGGGCAGATGCACGTGCTTCGCAACGCCAGTCTGGGTTTGGCCAACCTGCAACTGGTGGGCACGGACATGGACGACCCGCGCCTGGCATCGCTCAAGCACAAGGCTCAGCCCCTGGCGGACAAGTTCGGCGTGAAGCTGGAACTGATCAATACAAAAATCACGAAGTTGCAGGGCACGTTCAGCTACATCGCGCTCATGGCCCCGGTGGCGCCCCTGGTGGCACAGGCGGTGGTCGATGCTGGTGAAAACGCCATCATCAATATTTTTGCGGGCATCCCTGCTCCGGTAAAACAGGTGATGGACCTGGACGCCTACATCAGCAAAAAGTGTTTCATGTTCGGCACCAGCGGCTCGACCATCGCGGACATGATGATTGTGTTGGAGAAGGTGGAAAAGGGCGCACTGGACACCAATGCGTCGCTGGATGCGGTCAGCGGCATCGCCGGGGCGATTGATGGCATTGCGGCGGTGGAGAATCGCACCCTGGCGGGCAAAATCATGGTGTACCCGATGCTGCGTGAGTTGCCGCTCACGCCGTTGACGGAGTTGGTGCAAAAGTACCCGACGGTGGCAGCGAAACTGGACCGGGGCCAGTGGACCAAGGCGGCGGAACAAGAGTTGATGAAGGTGGCGCGATAGGGCAGTGGCCGAGTGGTCCAGTGGCCAAGTGGCCGAGTGATCAAGTGGTCAAGTGCTCAGACAAGCCGAGTCGGAGGCGTCCTCGCCGACGGCTCGGGTATCCTTTGAATGATTTGGCGATTGGGTGATTATCAATTCTTTCACGCTTTAACTTCACGACCGCGTGAAGTTCGGAATGGTTTTTAAAAAATAAATGACGCCGAGGGCTTTAGCCCCGGATCGTTCGACACATCCATCCGAAAAAAATCCGGCCCGCAAGGGCACGGCGAACCTTTTGTGGCACCGCCGCCCTCGGCGGTGTGAGAGACAAAGCGGCGGATGGCATCCGCCATGTTTCAGCAATCACGTCAATGATAAGCAAAAGCGACGGACCGCCGATGCCATCGGCGGCTTTGTTCACCCAGCCGGGGGCGGCTGGGCAACATCAACACAGCCTCGCTCACCGCCGCGCACAACAAATTCGAAATTGAAAAATCTTTGTCGTCGTCGATTCCTATAATCGCCGACCATGCTCGAACTCACCCGGTCGGTACGATTTTGTTTGAATGACCCCGATGGCGAAGCGCCGCCGCGGGCGGGGCGCAATGGTTACTCGGCCTGGCCGGCGATGCGCGGGTTGGGTCGGTTTTATGTGTTGCATGTCACCTGCCGGGGCAATGCGGACCCGGTGACCGGTTACTTCATCAATATTTCGCACATTGACTCAGCCGTGCATCGAAGGGTGATTCCGCACCTGCATCAACTATTGGCTTCGTGTGAATCGTCAGCCCTGATCCCCATGGGTCTGCTGTTGCGACGCATGCTCGAATTGTTGCAGGAACCGTTGCAGAACACGGTGATCGCGCTGCAACTGGATTTATCGCCCTATCATTTTTTGTGCCTTGCGAGAGAGAACATGAACCAACTGGTGATGCGTCAGCGTTACGAATTTTCCGCCGCCCATCGCCTGCACGTGCCCACGTTCAGCGAAGCGGACAATCGCAAAACCTTTGGCAAGTGCAACAACCCCGCCGGCCACGGGCACAATTATCATTTGGAAGTGGCCATCTGCGCCGCGATCGACAACACTGGCCGGGTCCGCCCGGTGGAGGACCTGGACGCGCTGGTGAACCAGGCGGTCATCGAAAAACTGGATCACAAAAACCTGAACGTCGATGTGCCCGAATTCGCCCAGCTTAACCCGTCGGTGGAAAATATTGCCATGGTCATTCACGGCTGGCTGGCCGGGGCGGTGAACAGCATCGATGCCAAACTCGAAGAAGTGAAGGTTTGGGAAACGGAAAAAACCTGTTGCACCTACCGGGGGTAGAGCCGGCAATTGGATCGGCCTGTCTTGGAATGTGATTCGGTCAGAATGAAAGAATAAAGACTTGCTTGCCATGTCCGGCACCCCGGCGCTGTTGATTTATTTTTAACCAGCATCATTGCGCACGTCAGCCGGTGTTGGGTATGCTTGACGCTCACCAAGTTTCACGGAAGGAATTACACCATGGCACAGGGCGGCAAGGCGATGTGGGTGGGCGTTGATCTGGGCGGGACCAACATTCAGGCGGGCGTGGTCAACAGCGCGGGCAAGGTGGTCAGCAGGGCGAAGATGAAGACGCGCGCGGATGAGGGGACCATGGCAGTGGTGCGCCGGGTGGCGGAAACGGTGCGTGATGCGGCGCAGGATGCGGGGCTGAAGGTCAGGGATTTGCAGGCGGTGGGCATCGGGGCACCGGGCACGGTCGATATCGACAAAGGCATGGTGGTGCGGGCGGTGAATCTGCGTTGGAACAAGGTGTTGCTTGGGGCGTTGTTGAAGAAGGAGTTGGAGGGCAAGCCGGTGGTGGTGGAGAACGATGTGAACGTGGCAGCCTGGGGCGAGTTTGCCACGGGGATTGCGAAAAAGGACAAGGACATGCTGGCCGTGTGGGTGGGCACGGGCATCGGCGGGGGGCTGGTGCTGGGTGGGCAACTGTTTCGCGGGCATCACCTCACGGCTGGGGAAATCGGTCATACCGTGATTCATGCCGATGCGGCGCTGGGCCGACGAACGTTGGAGAATCATGCCAGTCGCACGGCGGTGGTGAACCTGCTGACGCAACTGATCAGCGCCAATCACGAAAGCAAAATCACGCAGATCGTCGGCGGAGATTTTTCCAGCATTCGTTCCCGCGTGATCGCCAAGGCGTTGGAAATGGACGACCCGCTCACCAAACAGGTGTTGCAACAGGCAGCCCGGTACGTGGGCGTGGCGATTGCCAACAGCGTGACGATGCTCAGCCTGCCCTGCGTGGTGTTGGGCGGTGGGGTGACCGATTCCCTGGGTCGGCCTTGGGTGGAATGGGTGCAACAGGCGTTTGAGGAATACGTTTTTCCACAGGAATTACGCAGTTGTCGTATCGTCGCCAGCCGCTTGGGGGACGATGCCGGCATCGTCGGGGCGGCGCTGTTGGCAAGGGAACGATTGTGGAAAAGTCGGTAAAATCGATCAGAATTGTTAAAATAGAGAAGAAACCGCTTGACTTGGTCAATACTTTTCGGCTAAAAATGTGTAGTCAAACGATGCCTCTTGCCGATTTTGCTCAAAGGTATGATTGAAAAAGCTTTCTCCCCTCCGCCCCGTTGTCGCTTCGGCGGCAGCGGGGTTTTTTAATTACCCACTGTTTTGCATGTCCGGTCGATAAGCCCGACGACCTGCCGAGCATCCGTATTCATCCCGATATCGCCCCCGATGGAATGTTTGTCCGCGGTCCATTGACCGTGCGTTTTTCCGCCTTCAGCCTTGCACGAAAACTCGGAACATCGCACCACGATTCCGGCGGTCTCTCGCAACCGGAGTTCGTTGATACGCACAACTGTTCCGACCTTCTCCTCCGCCCCAGCCGCATCGGGGGTGGCTTGACGCCTGTTAAGCCCTTGACGGATATCCCTTCGGTCAAGGCCGGGTTCATCATAGGCCTGCTTGCTAACAAAAGTCATGCAGGGGTTCAGCAGTTTTTTTCGTTCAGCCCAAGGGATGACGATTGCCCGATAACGCAAGTATTCTGCCGGATGATTGTGCAGGGTTCACTTGCGCCGGGTTTAAGTTTGATGAAAAAGCGGGTGAGGGGGTTGAGTCATATGCAATGTTTAGCGCGGACGCTTTGCGTGGGCGTGAGGGTGAGCGATGTTGACGGGTGCCACTGGCACACTTGCCGATGACGCCGTGCCCTTGAGGGCCGGATGGCTGTCTTTATCATCATGCAATCAATCCGGGGCTAAAGCCTTCGGCGTCAATGGGGGATGACCCCTCACGTTTTCACGCGCAGCAGCATCCATGCGGCGATGGGCAGATAAATCACCACCGGCAACCAGGCGGTGGTCACCGCATTAAGGTTGCCCATGCCCGCCTGCATGATCATCAAGCCACTGGCCCAGGCCGCCATGCACAAACCGCAGGCCTTGACCGTTTGCACCGTGAAGTTGACCGGTTCACGGGTCAGAAAAAACGGCAACACCATGATCAATATGAGTACGTTCAACACCATGCCGCTGAACCGACTGTGAATCACGCGCAGAATCGTCGCCTGCTGATTCGAAGGCGTTTCCACCATGCGCAGCAACTCAGGCATCCCCAATAAACGCGGAAAAATCGCCGCTCGGCGCACCAGCAATACATTGGGTGTCAGATCGGAACTGAAAAAGTCGATGGCAGCACGACGTTGACTGATGATCGAACCGGCATCGCTGCGGACCGGTTCGACGGCCTGACCCTGGTGCAGGTCCCAGCCGCCCTGGTTGCCGTTCCACGTGGCACTTTCCGCGGTGATGCGACGCAAAACCCGGCCCTGCGGATCGCGTTCCAGAATCGTCACCAGACGCAACAGGCCGTCGGAAGGAATGAACCGGTCGGCGGTGAACAGGTTGCCCGCACCGTCGGCTGCGTAGTAAATCGAAAAGGTCGAAACCGTGCTCAACTTGGCGTCCGACGGGCCGCGCGCCAGTTTGCCCGCCAGCGGGGGGATCACCCATTCCTGCATCGGCAGCGCCAGTAAACTCAACCCGCAACCAGCCACCAGCACCGGCACAGCCACGCGATGCAGACTCACGCCCCCGGCAATCATGCCCAGTAATTCACCCGACCTTGCCAGTGCTGAAAAGGTAAAGCCCATCGCCCCGACCGTTGCCAACCCGCCCATGAGGATGTACAGCAAAAAAAGGTTCGGGTAATAAAAATCAATGATCGTGTAAAGCGAACCGAGCAAAGCCGTGTCGAACGGGGCATGACGTGCGCCGATGAACTCGTCGATGTTCACGATCAGACTCACCACCACAATCAGCAGCATCATCACCACCAGCAGAATGGTGAAGTTGATCACGAAACCACGCAGAACATATTTGTCGAGCGTTCGCATCAATTATTGAACTCACTGTTGAACCGACGCCGAGGGCTTCAGCCCCGGCAATAGTGGCACCGCCGCCCTCGGCGGTGCGAGTGTCATTGATTTTTCACCCAGCCGGGGGCGGCTGGGCTACAACAAACCATGCACTGACGCCGAGGGCTTCAGCCCCGGATGATTCGCACAGCCATCCGGCACTAAAGGGCACGGCGTCATGTAATCCCGCTTACTCAATGTCTGCGCAATCGCAAAAACTGCCATGTCGTCACCCCCAGCAGCGCCGCATTGCCCAGCCAGATCGCCGCCGCCCCGATGGTCATCGGCAAGCGGTTGTCCATCACCACCGTGCGCCCGGTGTGCGTGAGTATCACCACCGCCAGCGTCAGCATAAAACTCCAAAAAAATACCACCAGCGGCGACCGTCCCCGCAAACGCATCGAAAGCACCGCCCCCAGCACCAGCACCAGCAGACACGTCACCGCACTGGCGCCACGAATGTGCAGTTGACTGGTCAATTCACGCACCAGTCGAAACGATTCGTGACGCAGGCTGTTGAGTGCCTTTTGCACCCTTGCATCGCCGCCAAATTGCTGTGCTGCCTGTGCTTCCAGTGTTTTCAGATTCGCCTGCTGGTGTACTGTCAGAATCGGTGTTGGCCAGCGTGCGGCGGGCAGCATCAAACTCGCATGTTCCGTTCCCCTGCCTGTCAAACGCGGATCAACCACCCGTGCCTCACGCAATTCAATCATCGCCATCGGTTCGGTATCAAACTCATCCTGTCGGGCGTTCACCAGCGCTGACCTTGCTTCAAAATAACGCACCACCCCCGCACCTCGGCGAAGTTCCACCCGCACGCCCCCGGTGAGGTCCAATCCTGCTTCGGTCGCCCGTACCTGTGCAGCCGTCAGTCGATATCGTTCTTCGCCGTAGCCCGACAACTCAACGCTCGCATTGCCCGATTGCCCGGTCGATGGCTGCAACCCCCTGTCGATATTGGCAAGCAGTTCCGCCCGTGCCACCGCGCGCACCAGGCGTTGTTTGGCGCGGGCCACCTTGTCAAAACCTTCGGGGTTTTCCGCCAAACCGCGCAGTTGTGCCCGGGTTAAAAATTGCGGCTTGTCGCGCAGCGGACTGTCAATCGGCAAAGCCACCCATTCACTCTGCTGCATATACAGCAAATCGCCCCGCTGGGCGTCGAAGTATGACACGTCCTGCAAATAAGCGGTCGCCAGCGTTTTGCGCCCATCGCGGAACATGAAAATGTTGGCGGTGCGAGCCGTGCCCTCACGCACCACCTGCGATTGATCGCCGAGTATGCTCACCGCCACGTTGCGCAAGGTGATGGTACGAAACGGGGGCAGCCGTGAACCCGCCGCCATGACCCGATCGATTTCCTCCGCAGTGGGTTCATGTTCCTCTGCGGTGTCAGCGTAAATCACCGTCTTGCCGGATTTGAAAGCCTGCCCGCGTTGCAGTTGATTCACCATCACGCGGATCAAATCTTTTTGCAGCACCGAGGCTGCCCGCTGGTTGAAATTGGGGGCCACGGTGTTGGACAGATGAAACAGCCCGAGCATGAGCAACATGCCCAGATACAACACCGGAAGCAGAATCGACAGGTAACTCAAACCACCGGCTGAACAGGCCATGATTTCGTTGTCAGCCGTCATCCGCGAGAACACCAGCGTCGCTGCAAATGCTGCGGCAAAGGGCAGGGCAAATTGCAGCATCGTCGGCGAAGTAAAGCCGATGAACATCGCCAGTGATGCCGGGTCGAGGATGCCGTCGATCAGCGGTTTGATGGCCGCTGCGGTGCTGACCAGCAGTACCAGCACAATCGCTGAAAGAGCCAGCAATTTGAGCAGTTCGGTCACGATGAATCGGTACAGCGTCCAGGGCATTGGCCACAGTTTACGGTTTGCACTCATGGAATGAAAACAGACGTGATCGGGCAGCAGCGCTATACTTACTGGCAGCGTTGAACCTTATGACGGTTCACGCGGACGCACACACAAGGAAACCACCCATGCGCTACGAATCGATATTGGCGTTGTTGCTGGCACTGTTCACCACCGCTCCTTTTTGGACGCAAACGGCGGCAGCGCAATCCGCTGATGAAACCAAAACCATCGAAGTCGGCAAGCCCGCCCCTGATTTCACCCGCAAGGATCAGCACGGGCAGGACGTGTCGCTTTCCGAATTCAAAGGCCGATGGGTCGTGTTTTATTTTTACCCCAAGGCGGACACCGGCGGATGCACCGCCCAGGCCTGTGACTTTTCCGACGGCATTGAAAAATTCACCGACATGAACGCCGTCGTACTGGGCATGAGCCCCGATTCAGTGGAGGATCAGAAAAAATTTGCGGAAAAACACAAACTCAAAATCACCTTGCTGTCGGATACCAGCCGAGAGGTGATGCGCACTTACAAAGCGGTGAACGAGCAGAATCGACTGGTGCGTTCAACGCTGATCATCAACCCCGAAGGTGTCGTTGTGCATCATTGGCCCAGCGTCAGCCCGCGCGGTCATGCCGACATGATTCGCACCAAGTTGGAAGAATTGCAGGGTGCTGAAAAAAGCAAGGGGTGAAAGCCATACCTGAACTTCACTGCCTTCATTTTATTTAGCCCCCGGTCAATGACCGGGGGCCAAGTGTAAGTCAGGTTGTCAAACAGCGCGCCGCCGATGCCATCATCGGTTTTAATTCGCCCAGCCGAGGGCTGGCTGGGCTACAACAATTACCACGCCGACGCAAAGCGTCCGCGCTAAACGTGTGATACGCGCCGATTCAATTACTTCACCAACCCACGCAGCAATGTCACTGCTGACTTGATGTCATCGACGCGCTGCGCACCTGCTTCACGCTCAATCACCAGTTTGCCCGTGTAGCCCCCATCACGCAGCACCTGCACCAACCCGCGCCAATTCACCTGTCCCCGACCGGCAGCCACTTCATTCCCCCATGTCACGCCCGGCTGATCGCTGGCGACCGCATCCTTGATATGCACCTGTTTCACCCAGGGTAACAATTGTTGCAAGGCGCTCACCGGTTCACCCTTGCCATACAAAATCATGTTGGCCGGGTCGAAGTTGATGCCCAGGTTCGGGTGATTGACTGTTTTGAGCAGGGCGATAAGTGTGTCCGAGGTTTCCTGTCCGGTTTCCATCAGCATTACGCAGCCGTGCTTGGCGAATACGTCGGCCAGTTGTCGGGTGCGCTCCAGCAGTTTCACCGCCGTGGGGTCGGTTAAATCATGCGGGATAAAACCCAGGTGCCCCGACACGATTTTCAATTGCAACTGTTGCGCGAGCCGGGCGACCTTTTGCAACTGTTCCCAGTTGGCGGGCCAGGTGTCATCGGGCACGATGCCGCCGGTGCGTTGAATGGTTTGCAGGGTGGTGTAATCTTCGCCGAGGGTGCCGAACATGCCCGACACGATGGTGATGCCCGCCTGTTGCAACAAAGCCGGTACATCGCCCCAAACCGTTGGCTCTTGCACCAGCGGATTGAGGGCCAACTGTACTTGATGCAGTCCGGTTTGCTTTACCAGCGTCACCAATTCCAACGGCGACTTGGCACGCAGTGACCAACTGCACACGGCCAGGCGATCCAACACGTCATGCTGCGTCATCGGTGTATCCTTAAAAATAAGTAGTCGGTGGCTGTCGGTCTCCAACGTATTCCCGCAGCCTCGGCCAATTTGATTCACGCAAGCCTTGCCTCAGCGTCGGTGAAAACGCCCACAATTCATCGTGACTGGCGGGCAAACCCAACGCACGCACGATGCATTCTGACAGGGTATCAAGCCCTGCACCGGTTTGCGCCGAAAGCCCCAGCACATTTTCTGGCAGTGGCGAAGCGAGGTGCTGATCGATTTTATTGCAAGCCTTGAGTACGGGGGTACCCGGTTTCATCAAGGTCGTATCCACTTCGGGCCAATCGTGTTCATGATCGCGGAGCAGCACGATCACGTCGGCCTGGGCGATGACCTGTTTTGCCAAATCGATGGCTTGTTGTTCGATGGGGTCGTTGCTGTGGCGTAAGCCGGGGGTATCGAGCCAGCGGAAGGCGATGCCTTGCAACTCGACCAACCCGGCCACCCAATCGCGCGTGGTGCCCGGCAGGTCGGCCACCAGACTGGCGGTGCGTCCCAACACCCGGTTGGTCAGTGTGCTTTTGCCCACGTTGGGCACCCCCATCACCACCACCGTCGGCGGTGTGCGGTAATGTTCCAACACCTTGCTGCGCGCCAGTATATTTCCGATCGCAGGCGATGTGATCAACGATTGGTTTTTTTCAGATTCACGTAACCAGTCGCACCAAAGCATCGGCTGCATCAGCAATAAATCCACCGCTCCGCCGGCGGGGCATTGTGACAGGGCGAGCAACATGTCGGCTTCGAGGGTGCTTCTTGCTTCGGGGTAAAGCAGGTGAGCCTGGGGCTGCGATTCATACACCGCGCCCAGTTCGAGCAGTTTGGTCACCAGGTCGCGCATGACCCGTGGCCCGCCATGCGGCAGCAACTGCGCCCAGCCTTGTTCGCCTTGGCGCCAAAGCACCGCCAGACCGGTGTCGATGTCAGCGAGGTGGACCAGTGACAGGCGACCGGTTGGCCAGTGGGTGCGACCGGTGAGTTGTTGTAAAAGGGTTGAAGCATCAGGGCCATGCAATTGCAAAATGCCCACAGCCCCGGCGGTCGGCGCGGTCAGTTGCGTGAGGGTGGTGGTAGGTAGTGGCATGATGATTGAAGGATAATGGATGATGGATCATGGATAATGTTAAAACCACCATGAATCGCACCCTATAACATCTTCGTACATTATCCATCATCCTTTATCCATGATCCATCGGTGCCCCGCGATCGCACGCACCACAGGCACCTTCGTTGGTGTTACTTGCTTCGCCCCCTGGGCAGCGGGTGTTCATAGGGGTTGTTGGACCCTGCGCCGACCATGGCTGCCCCATTGGGGAAGTTCACCACCAATACGCCCAGAGCGATGACCGTCGGTATCAGCGTCGGCAGCAGTACGCCGCTGAACACCGTGGCCACCAGTCCGAGCAGGGCGATGCCTTCGCAGATGGCCCAAAGAATGACATTGCCCACCAGGTAACCGCGTGGGCGCACCGATTGGCCGACCCAGTGACGCTTGTAGGTTTGGGCACGTACCACATAACCGGCAGGGATCATCGTCACGCACATGAACAGGGCGATGTACGAAAGCATGTGCCCGGTATCAGGTTGCTGTCCACCCATGTTCATGAGCACCAGGGCGGAGGCCCCGGCTAAAAGGGCGCCCTGGCCGAGTAGTAACACGGTCCATAAAAGCCGGGCGGTCGCCAGGGCACTTTTGGGTTCGTCCGACATCGGGGTGATGGTGGTCACAGATCGTCTCCGGAAAACTCCGAGAAAAGGGGCTTGGGGCTGGTAGCTGGTTGCTAGGTAAAACACCGGTAGCCATCGATTCTGCCCAGCCCCCAGCCCCCAGCTACTTGTTTTTTCTGTGGTGGCTGCCACTGTTCATAGATTACCTCCAAGGCGGACCCTTGTGGTGATGGTTGCAGTATGAAGGAGAATGTGACAAGTGAAATGATGCAATGCCGGGGGTTGCATTGGGCGCAGACGATTAAGCGCATGAAATGACAGAGGCGCCCGATTATTTTTTCGCCAGGGCGATGCGTTGAACCTGGTCAGCCGGGTGCCAGATGCCCTTGGAAAAAGGTCGATGCACCGGGCGCAGACAGACAAACATGGTGTTGTCCGCTTCCAGGGCGATGTCCGTCACCTTGGCGGTCATGTTGCCGGTGAGGGTGGCCACGGTGTCCCCTTTTTGCAGTTCACGACCATCGACGTCCAACGCTCGGCTGCTCTTGCGTACAGGCACGGTCAACTCCTTGCATCTAAAAATACTGAATGGTCGTTACACCGACTACAAATCAATTGCCTATCATAGGCCGGGCATCGACACAAGGCCAGTTTTTTGCAGTAAGTCCTTATTAAATCGAGGTTTGTCGTAAAGCCGGGCGACTTTTTTAAAAAGCTCATGCAGCATCGACCCATGCCGGGCGGTTTTACCTCATGGCGACATCGCCCGGCTGATGGACTATAACTTTTCTTCTCTGCGGACTCAGCGATCTCTGCGGTGAATCCGATGCTTTCATCAAGACGAAGCGACCAAATTAAAGGATACGCTCATCCGCGATCACGAACAGCAACATCATCGACGCAAAAAACTGCGGGCGACGCTTCGCCAGGCAGCCCTGTCGCACGCCCCCATGTGGCTCACCGGCGGAACGGTCGCTCGCACACGTTCCGTGCAACGGTTACAGATCATTCGTAAAACCATCACGCTGGCGCACCTGCCCACCGAGCTTCAGGGGTTGCGGATTGTGCATTTGTCGGACCTGCACATCGGCCCGATTTTGCAGGTGAAGGATTTGCCCCGCATCGTGGCAGCCGTGCAAAAACTCGAACCGCACCTGATCGCAGTCACCGGCGACTTTGTCGATCTGTCGTTGTCGGTGCTCGATGACATCATTGCCTCATTTCATCAATGGCAGGCACCACTGGGCGTTTGGCTGGTGCCGGGGAATCATGATTACCTGGACGATGGGCCACAACTGATTCAACGCTTGCGGGCAGCAGGGTTGAACCTGTTACTCAATGAATCGGTGCGACTGGCGCATCAGGGCCGATCGATCGTCATCAGCGGCATCGATTACGCCCCCAGTGATGCGCTACTCGCCAAACTGGTGCATCACGCTTTGCGCCGACCTGCTGCCCATGGCCAAGCTGACCTTCGCCTGCTGCTTTCACATCACCCCCATGCCTTTGAACCAGCCTGCAAACATCGCGTTCACCTGACCCTGGCTGGTCACACCCATGGCGGACAACTCGTGCTGGCTCGTTCCAAACGCAGCAAACGAGGCTCACTGGGGCTGGGTAGCCTGGCGTTTCGCTACCCGCATGGCTTGTACCAACAGGGTGATCATTACCTTTATGTCACCGCAGGCGTCGGTTCATGGTTCCCCCTGCGCCTTCGCTGTCCAGCGGAAATCGCCCTGCTCACCCTGCAACGCAGTTTGTGATACCGAAGTGGCCAAGTGTCGGAACCAAGCCAAGGACGAGGAACGTAGTGACGAGGACTTGGGTATTTGAAGAACTGGCCAAGTGGTTTTCATGTAATGGTGAATCGATCAGTCAATCCGAAAAATTCGCCAGATCGCCAGATCGCCAAATATTTCAAACAAAGAATACCCAAGTCCTCGTCGTCACCTTCGGTGACTCCTCGTCCTTGGCTTGGTTCAGCAAATTACCAATTCGAAATCCGATATTCGAAATACCTCTCTCGGTTACCATGCTTTCCAATCATGAATCAACCACTCGTCATGATCGGTTTGGATGTGGGCACGACCGGTTGCAAAGCCGTGGCCGTCGATGCCCGGTTGCACCTGATCGCGGTGACCGGGGCCACGTACCCGATGTATGCACCGCAATCCGACCACGCCGAGCAGGATGTCAACGACGTTTGGCGGGGTTGCCTGCGCTGTTTGCGCGCACTGACCCAAAAGTTGGCCCGGCGAAAAGTGGCGGGGTTGGCGCTCAGTGGTGCGATGCACAGTCTGTTGGCTGTCGATGCTCACGATCAGGTGCTCATGCGTGCATGGACGTGGGCCGATGCCCGCTGTGCCGCCAGTGCGCAGCAACTGCGTGAAGGCAAGCAAGGCCATGCGTTGTATCAGCAAACCGGCTGCCCGGTGCAGACGATGTATCACCCCGCACGCCTGCACTGGCTGCGACGACATGATCAAGCCTTGTGGCGCAAGCAACCCAAATGGGTGAGTATCAAGGATGTGATGTTGCATCGGTTGACGGGGCGATGGGTGACCGATGTGTCGATTGCCTCAGCCACGGGGTTGCTCGATTTGCAGACCCGTCGCTGGCATCAAGCAGCATTGCAGCAATTGTCAATTGATGAAACGCAGTTACCCGAACTGGTTGGGCCGACGACGGTGGTGGGTGGTTTGTCAGCAAAGGTTGCCAGGTTGGTGGGTTTGCCGACGGGCTTGCCGGTGCTGGCCGGGGGCAGTGACGGGGCCATGGCCAACGTCGGCGCAGGCGCGGTGCAGGGGGGCGAAATCGTGGCAACGGTGGGCACGACCGGTGCGGTGCGACGCATCACCAGCAAACCGATGCTCGACAAACTGGCACGCAGCTGGTGTTACGTGCTGGATGAAAAACACTACCTGTCGGGCGGAGCCATCAACAACGGCGGACTCACCCTTCAATGGCTTCACGACCGCTTGTTTGCCCACCAAGGCGGCTACAAAGCCCTGTTTCACGAAGCAGGCAAAATCGCCCCCGGTGCTGACGGGCTGACATTGCTTCCCTATTTCACCGGCGAACGCTGCCCGCATTGGAACCCTCATTTACGAGCGAGTTGGATTGGCTTGTCACTGGCACATCAGCGTGGTCACATGGCACGTGCCGGGTTGGAAGCCGTGGCCTATTGCCTGCGCGATGTATGGGACCTGATCACCACCGCAAAGCAACGGCCTAAACTTTTACGACTCACCGGCGGCATCACCCGATCACCGCTCTGGTGTCAGATCGTGGCTGATGTATTGGGCGTCACCCTCGCACCGTTGGAAGCAGCCGACGCCTCAGCCGTCGGTGCCGCGATGATGGGCTGGGTGGCGGTGCAACCGACCGATTCATTGACGACTTTGGCGCAGCATGTTCGCCTGCCGGGTAAACGCTATCACCCCGACCCGCGACGGCAACAGGTGTACGCAGCACTGCATCATCGGTTTGTTGAATTGGGGTCAAGCCAATAGCATGATTGAAGTGTCAGTTTCAAGCCAAGTACGAGGCCGACAGGCCGAGGGCTTGGGTATGGGCATTCGAAAAAGCGGTCAAGTGATTTCCATTTGCAGGTGACATGGATCCGTCGATCCGAAAAATCGCCGGGTGCCTGTGGGCAGACGCTTTGGGCTGCCCACAGGGAATGGCCTGTGGCACCAGAGCGTGCCACAGGCACCCGCGCTACTCGATCGTCACCCGCTGCCGATACCATCGGCGGATTTGCATAACCCAGCCGGGGGCGGCTGGGCTACAAACACAGACGCGATAAATCGCGGCGCTAACCGATACACTTCCTCAAACAGTCACATCCTTTTCATCACCGATCACGTGCGGGGATCGGTACGCTATGACCGGCATCGACCAAGGTGCGTTCGCGCTGTGCCAAATCAAGGTCCGACTCGACCATCATTTTCACCAGTTCATCAAAACTGACGCGCGGTTCCCAGTTGAGTTTCTTTTTCGCCTTGGTCGGGTCGCCCAGCAGCACTTCCACTTCCGCGGGTCGGAAATAGCGCGGGTCGATTTCGACAAAATCCTTGTGGTCCAAACCGACCTGCCCGAACGCCTTTTCACAGAACTGGCGTACCGAGTACGTTTCCCCCGTGGCGATCACGTAGTCATCGGGTTTGTCCTGTTGCAGCATCATCCACATGGCTTCGACATAGTCGCCGGCAAACCCCCAGTCGCGTTTGGAATCGAGGTTGCCCAGGTAGAGTTTCTTTTGCAGGCCGACCTTGATGCGCCCGACCGCGCGAGTGATTTTGCGGGTGACAAAGGTTTCGCCTCGACGGGGGCTTTCGTGATTGAAAAGAATGCCGCAACTGTTGTGCATGCCGTACGACTCGCGGTAGTTGATGGTAATCCAGTGCGCGTACAACTTGGCGACGGCGTAGGGCGAGCGCGGGTGGAAGGGGGTGGTTTCACTTTGCGGGGCGGTGCCGGGCATCCCGCCGTATTGCTCGGAACTCGAGGCCTGGTAGTAGCGAATCTGATAGCCGGATTGGTCCTGGTATTCGCGCACAGCATCCAAAATTTTCAGGGCACCAAAACCGGTGGCATCAGCGGTGTAGGCAGGCTGATCAAAACTGACGCGGACATGACTCTGTGCCCCCAGGTTGTAAACCTCGGTGGGCTTGATCGTGCGCAGCAACTTCGACAGACAGTTGGCATCGGTCAGGTCGGCGTAATGCAGAAACAGTTTGGCATCGGGGGCGTGCGGATCGCGGTACAGGTGTTCAATGCGATCCGTATTGAAGGAACTGCTTCGGCGAATCAGGCCGTGGACGTCGTACCCTTTTTTCAAAAGGAACTCAGCGAGGTACGAGCCGTCTTGTCCGGTGATGCCGGTGATCATGGCGCGGCGCGGATTCATGCCAAAGCCTCCATTACGGGTTGCAGTACAAGGGGCATTATATTATCGACCGGTTGCGGCGGCTGCATGAGGGTTTGGTGAAAGATGATATTGGACAAAAAACCAATCAAGGCATTCATTCGGGATGAGTATTGAGGGCTCTGAAAAATCCCTCTCCCTCCGGGAGAGGGTGGCCGAGTCTGCGAGGCCGGGTGAGGGCGCTATGCAGAAAAGACCGTGAATCAATGGGTTTTCTAATACCAGGCACGCCCTCACTCTACCTGCGGAGCAGGTCTCCTGCCTCTCCCGGGGGGAGAGGGGATTGTTCAGAGGGCTCTATTGTCCTTGCCGACAAGCAAGGTTTCCAATTGGGTGATGAGCAGCGGTAAATCTTTTTGGACGATGTGCCAGAGTTGGTCCAGGTCCACGCGGTCATAGCCATGAATCAATCGATGACGTGTGCTGATGATGTTACGCCAGGGAATATCAGGGTGCTGCTGTTGGTAGGCAAGCGATACTTTTCCCGCTGCTTCACCAATGACTTCAATGGCGCGAGTCAACGTCAGACGAAGTGCTTCATCGTGATCCAAGTCAAGTCTTGCCCGTTGCGATATCAAACGTCGGGCGGTGTGAGCGTAGTCCAACATGTGCCGGAGGCGTACAGATTCATCATGCTGCGACATACAAAGTCTCCGACTCGCGCAGGACCCGGTCGCGGAAATGTCGGCTCAGCGACCCGGGGGTATGCAGGTCCACCGGCCTTCCAAGCATTTGTGACAACTCATCCTGCAAGCTGAAAAAGGCAAAGCCGGGGGTGCAGCCGGGCATGAATTCAACCAGCACATCGATATCACTTTCAGCGGTGAAATCATCGCGCAACACAGAACCAAAAAGCGCCAGGCGCTGGATGTGATTGCGCCTGCAAAACTCGGCGATGGCCGAGTCGGGTATGTCAAGGTGAAGCGTTTTCATGGCATGGTCCGTATGGCCTTATTATACGAATCAGCCTTCAATGAAACAGCATGCAATCAAAGTTATGCCGATCATCGATCCGAATAACTCAGCACATATAACAACAGGTTGGCATTGATGATTCGTGCGTTTCTGATTTCATTACCCCCGCAACAACAGCAGCCCGGCCCGGCATTGTCCGTGTCATGCAAACCCACAGGCGAAAACACCAGCACCAAACGGTCACCCTGCTGCATCGCTTGCACCAACGGCAGTTTGGTCGGTAAACGTGGTTCGATTTTGTCCAGCGGAGTAACGCCCTGTTGCAGAGATGAATGGGCAGCGGTGATTTCCGTGAGCGCAGCAGCGGGCCAAATCAGTTTGAGTTCCGTGCGGAAACTATCGCCCCAGGCGGCATCGGCACAGCTGGCGGACGCGAGGATGAAACCGCCCTGATCGACATAATCACGCAAGCGCTGCCGTTCTTTTTCCGATAGCGTGAATCGACCTTCGCCCGCCCAGAGGAGCAGTGGGTAGGGTTGCAGGGGTTCGTCACTGTCGAGGAATACAGCCGTGAAATGAGGCTCGACGCGGTGCTTGCCATGATCGATGACGGTTTGCAGAAACCCGGCGGAAAAGCACGAGGGTTGTTTGCCTTGGCCGTAAACCAGGCGAGCGATGCGCGTCGTGGCGGGTGGTTCGCTCGACGACGCAGCAACTACCCGATCATCATGGTTTTGACCTCGCGCAACATTGAACGACATCATCACGCCCATCATGCAAACGATGGTGAACTCAATGAAAAACCCAGCGTGATGATTGTGTTTTGCCGTGCGCATCATCGGGCCTAGCATTTTGATATCGGTTTTTTTCAGTGCCACTGTGGTGCAATAATTACTCAAGGAAATCGTAGCCATGAGCCCCGCCAAGCCCAAAGCCGACAAGCCTGTGAAAAAAGAAGCAACGGTCACCAGTGGTTTGATCGAGGTCGGTCAACCCGCCCCCGATTTTTCATTGGCGGACCAAGCCGGTAAGTCGCACACGTTGAAAGATTATCAAGGCCTATGGGTCGTGCTTTACTTTTACCCCAAAGACGATACCTCCGGCTGCACCAAAGAAGCGTGCCAATTCCGCGATGGGCTGCCCAAGTTCAAAAAGAGCAAGGCTGTGATTTTGGGTGTCAGCCCCGATGATGTGAAGTCACACGCCAAGTTCGCCGCCAAGTACGAATTGCCTTTTACGCTGTTGGCCGATGAGGGCGCCAAAGTCTGCGCACAATATGGTGTCTGGCAGGAAAAGAGCATGTACGGGCGCAAGTACATGGGCGTGGTGCGCACCACCTATGTCATCAACCCCAAGGGCGTCGTCGCCCAACGCTTTGACAAGGTCAGCGTCGATGGCCACGACCAGCAGGTGCTCGAGGTGATCGCTGCGGGAGGGTGAAAGAAGGCGATTTCGAATTTCGGATTTCGGTTTTTCAGAACCAAGCCAAGGACGAGGAACGCAGTGACGAGGACTTGGGTATGTTTGGTTGGTCGGTGCGTCGGCTACTCGACCACTCGACGAACCACACCGACTAGACGCGATAAATCGCGGCGCTAACCGATACGATTGACTCGACCACTACGTCACCCGACCCACTGATCAACGATTGCACTTGCGGTTATGATGCAGTGCTGATGCCCTCGGCCCTGTTGCAACAACTCGATACCTTCGGCCCGGAGCACTGTCAGCCGACCACCTACGCACAGGCAGCGGCCTACACCCGTGCCCTGGCGGAATCGCATTACGAAAACTTCACCGTGGTGAGCTGGTTTTTACCCAAGCACCTGCGCGAGGATTTTCATCATGTATATGCCTTCTGCCGATGGGCCGACGACTTGGGTGATGAAACCGGTGATCGGCAAAAGTCCATCGAACTGTTGAACTGGTGGCGGCGGGAAGTCGATGCCTGTTACGCCGATCAGCCGCGTCACCCGGTGTTTGTCGCCCTGCACCCGACGATCCGCAGACACGACATACCCCGCAAACCCTTCGACGATTTGATCGATGCCTTCGTGCAGGACCAGACCGTGCTGCGTTATGACACGTGGGCACAGGTGGTCGATTACTGCACGCGCAGTGCAGACCCGGTCGGCCGGTTGGTGCTGTACCTGTGCGGGCATCGTGATGAACCGCGGCAGCGATTGTCCGATGCCACCTGCACCGCATTGCAACTGGCCAACTTCTGGCAGGATGTTCGCCGTGATATCGTGGAACGTCAGCGCGTGTATGTACCCCATGAAGTGGCCCGCAGGCATGGGTTGGACATTGACACCCTCGTGCAGGTCGTGCAGCAGGATGAACGCAGCAACCCGACGATATCATGCAGTGCTGATTCAAAACAGAACGAGACAAAAAGCACAGGGTGCAATTGTGCCCGTGTGCCCGGTGTCGGTGTGACGGCGCTTTTGCCGGCCTATCGCGCGACGTTGCGGGAATTGGTCGAACGTACCTGGCCGTTGTTTCATGAAGGGCGGAAACTTTGGCCCATGCTGGAACCGCAAGTTCGGCTGGACATTCAACTGTTCACCCTCGGCGGCGAGTCGATTTTGAAAATGATCGAGCGACAAAACTACGACACACTCACCCATCGACCTTCGCTGTCCAAGGGTGCGAAAATGACGCTGATGATGCGCGCCTTGACCGGTAAACTATTGGCCATGAGCGGAATCACGCGATGACTGTGACAGGGGCGCCCCAAAACGAGGTGGTTGCAGCGACGGCGCCGCCGAGGGTGGACGCGGATGTGCTACATCGATCGTTTGCAGCCTGTGCACAGATCACGCGCACCCGTGCCGGCAATTTTTATCATGGGTTGAAACTGTTGGGGCAGCCCAAACGGTCGGCGATGTATGCGTTGTATGCGTGGATGCGGGCGGTCGATGACCTGGCGGATGAGCCGGATAACACGGTCAATGCGGTGAGTGAAAAGCAGCAGCGCCTGGCATTGTTTCGTGTGCAGACGGAACAGGCTTGCCGTGGTGCGTTGGACATGACACGGCTGGATGCACGACATGCCGAAGTTTGGCCGGCGATTGGGCAGACGTTTGTCACCTATCAAATGCCCTTGCCCGTGCTGCTGGACATGATCGAAGGGCAATTGAACGACCAGCGCAAAACCCGTTACGCCACGTGGGCGGAACTGGAACAGTATTGCTATCAGGTGGCGGGCACGGTGGGTTTGTCGTGTCTGAGCATTTGGGGATATCAGGGCGATGAGGCCACCCGGCAAATGGCGATCCAGCGCGGATTGGCTCTGCAACTGACCAACATTTTGCGCGATATCGTGGAAGATGCGCAGCGTGATCGGCTGTACCTGCCCGCGGAACAACTGCAACAACATGGCATCGACCCGGAGCGTTTTTTAACCGAATTGCGTTACGGTCGGATGTCGATCAGCCCGACAGTGTTCACGCAGATGATGCAGGTGCATATCGAGCGTGCGGAAGGGTATTACCAGGCATCGCGCGGGTTGGAAATGCAATTGGAAGCGGACAGCCGATGTGCCTGCTGGGCCATGGCGGAAATTTACCATGAACTTTTGCGTACGATTGCGAAAAATCCGGAAGCAGTGTTGCGGGGCAGAGTGTCGGTGCCCAAGTGGCGTAAACTGGGTATTGGGTTGAGGGCGAAATTGGGACAGCCGTGGGAATAGGAAGTGGTCATGTGGCCGAGTGACGGACAATTTCGAATTGCGAAATTGTTTAGCGCGGACGCTTGGCGACGGCGCATGAGTGATTTTGAATGAATGTGCAAACCCATACAACACCACCACGCACCACCATCGTCATCGGCGGGGGGCTTGCGGGTATCGCGGCTGCGGTGCGACTGGCTCAGCAAGGCCAGCGCGTCACGCTGGTGGAAACCCGTCAACGCCTCGGCGGCCGGGCGACCAGTTTCACCGACCCGACCACGGGCCAATTGCTGGACAATTGTCAGCATGTGCTGCTGGGTTGCTGCACCAACCTGCTGGACTTGTACGACCGACTGGGCGTGCCGCAAAAAATAGACTGGCACCCCCGGTTGTACTTTGCGTTTCCAAATAAAAATCACTACTCGGCGCAGTCGTGGGTGATTGATGCGCTGGAAAGCGACGACCTGCCTGCGCCGCTGCATTTGAGTGCCTCGCTGCTTGCGTTTCGCGGACTGACCGTGCTCGAAAAACTGGCGATTGCAAAAGGCATGTTGGCGGTGATGCAGGCAGGTCGGCTGGGGCGTGCGCAATTGCACACGATCAGTTTTGCGGATTGGTTGGCAAGTGTCGGGCAGCCGATGAGTTTGATTGAAAAGTTTTGGGGGCCTGTGGTGGTGAGTGCGATCAATGAATTACCGGGGCGTATGTCCGCTGACGCGGCGTTGCAGGTGTTTCAGGAAGGCATGCTCGCGCATCGCAATGCGTATGTGATGGGGTTGGCTGCGGTGCCGCTCGTGCAACTGTACGACCCGGCGGAGGCGCTGCTTCAACGCACCGGCGGCGAACTGCTTTTGTCCACCAGTGCCCATCAATTGCAATACGATGCGACGACCCGCCGAGTCGTTGGGTTGGAAATTGACCAGGGTCGCACCCTCACGGCCGATGCTTATGTGAGTGCTTTGCCGTTTGATCGGCTGGCGAAATTGTCACCGCAGTCGTTGCGCGAAACCGATGCTCGTTTGCAAGGCGTTGAGCAAATCCAAGTCAGTCCGATCATTGGTATTCACTTGGTGTTGGAAGCGGAGGACGATCAACCGGTGATGGAACTGCCTCATTTGGTGGTGACCGGGACGATGATTCAATGGCTGTTCAACAAGGGCATGGTCGATCACCAGGCGGATGAAGTGACGGATGAAGCGGGACAGGTGCAGCCGACGCCGACGGTGCGTGGGCAGCATTTGCATGCGGTGATCAGTGCCGCCCATGCAGAGGTGAACGAGCCTGCGTCGGTGTTGATTGAAAGGGCTTTGCGTGAGGTGCGGTCGGTGCTGCCCAAAGCGAGGCAGGCGAAGCTTCTGCATGGTCGGGTGGTGAAGGAAAAGCGTGCGACGTTTTCAGCAGCACCGGGGTTGAATCGGTATCGACCAATGGCTGGGCCGAGGGGGGAACAGGGCGATGCGATGAATTTGTACCTGGCGGGGGACTGGTGCCAAACCGGTTGGCCGGCGACGATGGAGGGGGCGGTGCGTTCGGGTTACCTGGCAGCCGAGGCACTGCTGCGAGATCAGGGACATGATGTGAAGTTGATGGTGAATGATTTGCAGCCGTCGGCGTTGTATGAGTTGATCGGGCGAAGGTGAAATAGGTTGGGTGGCATCCGTTTTTGTGGCCCAGCCGCCCCCGGCTGGGTAAATCAAAGCCGCCGATGTCAATGGCGATCCGACTTTGACGTATCGATAATGCACCGGGTACCACTGGCAGCTTGTCTGCCAGTGCCATCCACTGACACAGGCCACAGGTGGCAACCCGCGGGTCCTCGCCTTTGAGAGCCTGTACGAAAAGTCCCTTTGAACGAGCCGCGACCGTGAGGGAGCGGTCTTCCCAAGCGGCAGGCACTCCGAAAACCGCTTCCTGACGGGCGCGGCTCGTCAAGACCATGGGCTTTTCATACAGGCTCTGAAGCACGGAATACCCAAGTCCTCGGCCTGTCGGCCTCGTCCTTGGCTTGTTAATTTCGAAATTCGACATGCCCAACACCGCCGGGGGCGCGCCGGGGTCGTGCCACATTTTACTTGAGTTCGACCGACCAGTAGGCATGGTCGAGGAACTGTTGCCACGAAGCGTACTTGGCACTGCCCAAGCGCAGGTTGATCACCGGGTTGCGACGGGGTTTGAACGGTGGGCGAATGAGTTTGATGCCCGCCTGATCGGGGGTGCGACCGGCTTTGCGGGTGTTGCAGCGCACGCAGCAGCAGACCAGGTTTTCCCACGAGCTGCCGCCGCCCTGACTGCGCGGTTTGATATGGTCCAGCGAAAGCTCGCTGGTGGGAAAATGTTTGCCGCAATACTGGCAGATGTTGTGATCACGGGCGAAAATATTCCGCCGATTGAGTTTCACATCCTGCTTGGGCAGCCGATCGTACCCCAGCAGGCGAATCACCTTGGGCACCGCCAGGGACAGGCGTACCGTGTGTACCCATTCATATTCCTGTGCGGTGAATTTGAGGTGAGCGTTGGAGAGGTCCGCCCAACTGTCGAAGTTGTAGCCGGTGTACGACCCGTCGGCCACGTGAATCACTTCCGCCAGGTCACGAAAAAGCAATGACAAGGCCCGGCGAGCATCGACGACACGCACCGCCATCCAGAGCTTATTCAGCACCAGTACATCGGCATTGAGACTTGAGGCATGGGTCATCATGCTCAGACTCCGCCCGTCGATCGCTTCCCGAACCGACCGGCCAATGGTAGCGACCCCCATGGTAATGTGCAAAACATGTGAATTGCGCAAGCAAGGCAAAAAGACCACAAGCCAAGCGTGGTGAGGCGATCGGCTTGAGGTATCACGAAGTGGTTACAAAACTGTTGTCAGGGTTTGGGAGGCGACAAGAGATCAGCGCGTTGCCAGATGCGGATGTAGTCGATCACAAAGTCATCGGGCAATTGTGCGTCGTCGAGAGGGAGGTTATCCCAGCCGCCGGTGACGTTGGTGAAGATGGGGTATGACTGCACACTGCCGACGCGGGGGTTTTCATAGCGACCGACAACCTGCCCATTGGCATAGAAGGTGAGCGAACCGGGCAGCCAAAGGACACCAGCGGTGATATAGCCCTGGGCATCGGGCTGGAAATAGACCTTATCGGTGCCCAGGTGCTTATGTTGTTTTTCGTAGCCGTCCCAGTGAAAGGCGATGTTATAGCGATGCGGCCCCCAGCCGGAGAGATATTCCATGATGTCCACTTCCATGCCGCCCTGATGGGTGCTGGCGCGTTTCCACTGCGGCCCAGCCTCGACCCCACGGTCGGGCATCAGCCAGAAGGCGGGCCACATCCCCGGTGCTTTGGGCAGTTTCATACGGGCTTCGAAGTAGCCGTAGAGTTGGGTCCATTTGCCGTAGGTATCGAGGAATCCGGTGGCGTAATCGGTCTGCTTTTCCTGGGGGTCGTCGTTATGGTGGCCGCGTCTGCGTTCCAAACGAAGGTGAACTTTGCCGTCCTTGATAAGGACATTGTTGCGGGAAAAATGGGTGCGCTTGTCCCAGTAATTGGCGGTGTAGATGTTCCAGCGCGAGGTGTCGATGGCGTCGGCATCGAACTCGTCGGAGAAGGTCAGCGACCAATCGCCCTCCACCGGCGGACGCTTGCCCAGCCACTCCGGCAGCGGCGGCAGCGGCGGCTTCTCCGAAACGATCTGCGTGACACTGAGCTTGCCGGGCTTGTCCGATTGGGCGGCGATCACCACGGCACTGACATTGTTGCTGGTGACCCGATCGCCGGAGTTGGGTGAGCCGTCCCAGATCGACCTGGCCTTAAACGGGATGATGATTTGCACCGATTCGCCGGGCGTCAGGGGCGCTTGGGTCGAGGCCCAATCCGTCGGCCCACCCTGACTGGACAAACGTGCCCGTGGGGTGAGCGGTACAGCCCCATCGTTGCGAACAGTCACGACGACCTGCAGTGCATCACGCAAATCCCATCGGCCCACCGGGGGCTTGAAGTCCGCCGCTGCGTCTTGCTTGCCCGCTGGAAACGTGACACCAATGACCCCGTCGGAAAGCGACGCCGACGCCCCGTTGCGAGCGGCGATTTGTGTCGCCTCGTCGATCTTCATTCCCTGATGAAACATTATGCCACCCTCGGGCTTGATGCGCACCGCACCCGGCGGCGTCGGCGGCTTCTGGCCGGGTTTGCCACCCGCCTGGATCGACAACAATCGGAACGAGCGGTCCTCCTTCGACTTGCCGGCAAAAAGGATCACGCGGACCACAGCCTTGGGGTTCAGCGCGAAGCCCGGTTTGTAGCCCTGACTGTAGCCGAAGATGGTACGAACAGCACCGACTTCGCCGGGCTTGATGGTGGCACTCTCGGTGTTCCAGGGTTCCTGCTTCCAGTCACCATCGTTGTCCACGCGCAGGGACAGGCGCATGGGTTTGTTGCCGGTGTTGAGGATGCGAGCCTCGATGTAACCGTGGGCGGACAGGTCCCAGGGTTGCGAGGCGACCAGGCGCAGGCCGGGGTATCCCGCATCGCCGCTGGTGATCGTGACATCCACGCCGGGGTGCTGGGCGTCGGGGTTGTGCTCAAAGGAAACCTGATTGCTGTCCGGCTTGAGCAGCGCAGCGGCATTGTCGGCTGCGCCGTCGAACAGCATCAACGTGGACGCTTTCTCATCATCTGCCGTGGCCTGGGGCTGTGCTTGCAGAAAACCGGCCGATCCGCCGATGAGCAGTACCAACACCAGCAGAGCAATCGTCGAACGAAGTTTCATCAAAGGTCTCCAATGACAATTCGATAAATGCCCAATCGCCAAGTCCCTTGGCATGGCGGGTCGTGACGCCGACGTTTCAATCGATTCACGGCCAAGCCTTACGGATTGAACCGGTGGCTGACGCTTCCTTCCTGAAACGCTTGATGAAGCCCGACATCCAGCCCGGGCACCAAGGCTGTGGTGGCTTCATTCAAATACACCGCACTGTGGCCGTCGAGAAAACCGACCACCGCAGCGTTGCTGTGGCGGTAGGTGACCAGCCCGTTACTGCCAGCTCCGGTGGCATTGGCGCCAGATTGATCGAAATAGTATTTCTCCCAGCGGTAGCCGCCGCCTCCGCCTGCGCTGTCGGCAAAGCAGATGAATTTGTTCGGAGCCGCACGAAAAACATCCAAGCGAAGCTGCGGACGTGGCGGCGTCATCGTCGGAATATTGCGAAACGCCCGGGCGTCGTTGTGGTAGTTGATCCCCAACCCCAGGTCGTTATTGCTGGTGGTGTTGGGTCGGTGCTCGGTACATAAAATGACACGGGTGGTGTTGGCGTTGCCCTCTTGCTGAGCGTTGTTGCCCACGAAATCACCCAAAAATCGGCGATGATGCCAACGGTACCAGACCCCGCTGATGTTTTGCTCCGCCAAGGGTCCGTAACCGGCGTTCTCCATCGCGTAGGTGGAGACCGCAAGCAGCAACTGTCGATGATTCGAGAGGCACTGCGTCTTTCGGGCAGCGCTGCGAGCCGACTGTAACGCGGGCAAAAGAAGCGCCACCAGCAACGCAATGATCGAAATGACCACCAACAGTTCGATCAAGGTAAAGCCCGGGCGAACCAGGGCAAACGCATGTGGATTGATTGAACGAGCCGCAACCGTAAGGGAGCGGTGGTTTGATGGTAATAGATGATCGAAGCACCGCTCCCTCACGCCCCCGGGGGTCGCGGATCGTACATGCGTTTGCCCTGCCAGGCGAACGCGGTGAGCGGAAGTGTTCATCATGGCCTTCTTCCTGAGTCTGCCCTTCCACATCCACAAAATGAGCTGCGCAACTTCGGAGACAATGACCCGGTACAAGGCCCAGGCCGTCCGATCAAGACGACCAGGGCGAGTGAGTTTTCTGACGATCTTTCAAGCACGACGACGCGCGATCAGACACAGGGAACCCAGCCCCAGCAAGGCCAGCGACGCCGGTTCGGGGATGACATACGCCACCTGTACCGAGTTGAGGAACCCGCGGGCGGGGTTGCCGTTGACCACCGCGTGACTGGCGATGTTCAGGGTCTGGCCCGCCGAAAGCGTCACGGTCAACAGAACGTAGTTCTGGTTCTGCGCCCATTGGGTGGTCAACGTGTTGGGAGCGGTGAACGTGTTCGACCCGAACTGGGCAAGTGTTGCCGAGTCGAAGTTGCCCACGGCCCCAGCGCCGGCAAGGATCGTATATACCTCATTGGAACCGGCACCGGTATTGGTGTTGCGAGAAGTGACGTAAATGTTGTATTGGCCGGCGGCCAGACCGGTGATCTGCAAACCAGTGCGGGTGTTTTGGCCGGTGGTGCCGGTGAAAATGCCGTCCCTGCCCACGGATGGCGATGCGTAAATACCGCTACCGGTTCCCGTCCCCAGCGCGTTACTGGTGCTCGGCTGACTGGCCAGGTTGATGGTTGTGCCGCTGGTGACGGAACCCAGGTTCAACGCGATGCCGGTGGCAGCCGATCCGTCGGCGTAAAGCAGGCCTGAATTGATGTCGGCCAACTCCACCTTGTTCCAGGTGGACCCGGTGAACGAGGGCACGGCTGTGTGCAGCGGACTGTTGGTTTGCGACGCACCGGTGACGGTGGTTGGACCAAAGTCGAACATCAGAACACTGGCGTCGGCATCGCCAGACCAACCCAGAACGCCCAACAAGCCGACCACGGGTGCTACCAACCAACGAGCTTGAATCGTGAACATGATTGAGTCCTCCTTTATGCCGCGTACGCGGCCAGACGTATCAAACGACAGGTTCACACGAACCCGCTCCGTATGAGGGGCTGGATGCGTCGAGGGGTACACCGGTGGATTCGCGCACAACCAGCTGCGGAGCCACCCGTTCAAGCAAATCGTCCGAGGCTGAACCAGCGTGATTGGATTGCGGCTCAAACAGCATTTGCGTGGCACGCCTGCCCATCTCCTCCAGCGGTTGCCGAATCGAGGAGAGCGACGGACTGACATGTCGGCACAGTTCCATGTCATCAATGCCGATGACGCTGACATCCCCAGGCACGTTCAAGCCCATTTGCTGCAGACGGCGCACGGCATAAATGGCCGATAAATCGCTGTAACAGACCAGCGCAGTCGGACGATCATGCCCGGTAAACAGTGCATTCACGCCAAGGTTGCCTGCGGTGGGCAGGTCCACGTCCCGGGTCGGCGAGGCTGAAGCAGGGTTGCTGGTGTCCCATACCCAGGCCGGGGGAATCACCAGCCCCGCAGCCTGCATCGCTTGTTCAAAACCCGTGCGACGCAACAGCGCACCCGGCCCGGCTTCACGCGAACCAGACCCCAGGTAGCCGATCCGCCGATGCCCCAATTCGACCAAGTGTTTCACCGCCAGGGCAATCGCAGCCTGGTCGTCAAAGTTCACGCGCCGTAAACCGGGCAGATCGCCATGAAAATTGACGCCGACCACTTTGGGAAATCGTTCGATCAGCGGTGCCAGCCAGGGCGTGTGGTGGTGCAGCCGAAGCAGCACCAATCCGTCAATGCGACGTTCGGTGAACTTGTGAAAACAGCCCTCTGGCGCAGCGGCCCCCGTCAGGTTGATGGCCAGCAGGTCATACCCATACTGCTGACAAACCTGTTCGACGCCATGCAGGATCGCGGATTCATAGGGATAGGTCAGAGAACTGCAAACGTCGGGCGTGACATAGACCCCGATCGTGCGCGTGGATCGCCGTGCCAGGGATTGACTGGCAAAGTCGGCCCGATAGTTCAATTTTTTCGCAGCCTTGATGATGCGCCGCGCCAACTCCGGACTGGCGCCCGCGTTGGTGCTCGAACGATTGATCACCGTGGACACCAACGCCGGCGAACACCCCGCCAGCGAGGCTACATCCTTGAGCGTCACCCGCCGCTCACTTGGCAACCCCTGATGGACAGCTTGTACACGCTCAACCACCATTGCGACTCCCATTCACCATACAAAATGATCACACGCATATGAACCAATGACGGCCAACCAAGTTTTTTTATTAAGCGCTTAATATTATACCGTTAAATGCGCTATGTCAAGGGTTCGCGTGAAAAAAAACGCCATTGGATGCGGAAAGAAAAAAGACCTGGCCGAGGGATTCACCGCGTCGTGAAACCATCGGTCAGGTCAATTGTGTGCCCAATTGGGGGGGTAAGTCTTCTGATCGCTCAGCGTTTGATACGTGCCGAGCCGCCGCCGGCCACGTGCAGCAGTTCATCGAGCGTGATCTGTGACGAGTCGCCGCGGGTGCTCATGAGCAATGCCCCGTGCGCCACGCCCAGGTTGACGCATTCCTGCGCCGATTTGCCGGCCAGAAATCCGTAGATGAACCCGCTGGCAAAACCGTCGCCGCCGCCGACGCGGTCTTCGATTTCCAGGTTTTCGAAATTCAACCCGTCGTAGAACGTACCCTCGTGCCACATGATGGCCGACCAGTCGTTGATCAGCCCCGACTTCACGCCCCGCAACGTCGTGCCCACCACCTTGATGTTCGGGTAATCCTTCACCACTTTTTCAACCATCTTTTTGAAAGCCCGCGTATCAATTTCACCCTTTTCCACGTCCACGCCTTCGACTTCATACCCCAGCACTTTTTGAAAGTCTTCCTCGTTGCCGATCAGGCAGTCGATGTAGGGCACCAGGGGCTTGGTCGTGGCAATCGCTTCCTCGCTCTTCCAAAGTTTGGAACGGAAGTTCAGGTCATACGAAACAATCGTGCCCGCGTCGTGAGCGGCTTTGACAGCCTCAGCCGTGACGGCTCGTGTGCCTTCCGACAATGCTGCGTAGATGCCGCCGGTGTGAAGCCAGCGTACCCCGCGTTCCTTGAACAGTTTGTTCCAGTTGACTTCGCCGGGCTTCATGCCAGCGGTGGCACTGTGGCCACGATCGTACAAAGTGGTTGAAGCACGACGACCAGTGCCCACTTCAGTGAAGTTCAGGCCGATGCGATCCTTTTTGCCCACGCCGTCGAACTTGCGGACCAGAGCGTGACTGACATCCATGCCGACCGCACGGGCATGGTTGAGTATGAGTTTGCCCATGGGGGAGTCGTTGACAGCCCCGACCCACCCGCCGCGCATGCCTAGGCGTGACAGGGCGTAGGTGGTGTTGTATTCCCCGCCGCCGACCCATACTTCCAAGAGGGGGGCGAACTCGATACGGCCATGACCTTCGGGGGACAGGCGAATCATGCACTCGCCCAGCGACACCTGATCCAACTGACACTCGTTTGCGGAACGAATCTTCATGCTCATGTTGCAGTCAGCTCCGTGGTAAGGGATGAGGGGTTTGACGAACCGGTGATATTGTGGGCATCGGCGGTGCGGTGTCAAAGGGGAATCATGGACTTCCATGACGCCGTGCCCTTCAGGGCCGGATTTATGCAAATGGAACAATACTGGATCGATCCGGGGCTAAAGCCCTCGGCGTCATTCAACGATCATGATTGCTCTTTGTTCGCACACCAATGCGATGTCACCTACAATGCGGCTTGTATCTTTCAACCATGCGCCTACTTGTCAAAGGGATGTCCGATGCAGATTGCCGCCAACACTGTGGTATCGATTGATTACACGCTCACCGATCCGCAGGGACAGGTGCTGGACACCAGCAAGGATCGCGGCCCCATGGCTTATCTGCACGGCGTCGGCCAGATCATTCCCGGTTTGGAAAAAGCCCTCGACGGCAAGTCCGTCGGCCAATCCATGACCGTCACCATCGCCCCCGAAGATGCCTACGGCCCGCGTCAGGACGAACTGGTCATGACCGTGCCCCGGGAACGCTTTCAGGGCGTCGAACGCCTCGAAGTCGGCATGCAGTTTCAGGCTCAGGGACCGCAAGGCCGGCGGGTCGTCACCGTCGTCGGCTTCGATGGCAATGATGTCAAGGTCGATGCCAATCACCCCCTGGCCGGCGTGCAACTCACCTTTGCGGTCAATGTCGTGGAAGTACGTGCCGCCACCGCGGAAGAAATCGACCACGGCCACGTACACGGCCCCGAAGGCCATCATCATCATTAAGTGAAGTGGCCAAGTGCGGAACAACCAGTGACGCCGAGGGCTTTAGCCCCGGATCGCTGATATCCTCCATTCGAACGACCAAAGAATCCGGCCCTGCCCCCGGTGGGCACGGCATCACCAGCACCCCATTGACGGCACTGGCAGACAAGCTGCCAGTGGCACCCGGCGATGTGCTCATTCCCATTATCGGACCTTGCTTCAGAACTAATCTGTAATTGACAAAAATGAGTCATCGTATCACTCAATTGACACCCCGGCTCAGTCGATGGCCCTACTGCCAGGGTGATGGAAATGGTCGGCTGCGGGTGTGACCGAGCCGACAGGCCTCATTCGGGGAGGCGGAGTCAGGGGTGGGCTTTGACTGCATTTCCTGTTTGTGACCCCTCGTTTTTTCATTCGTAGGGAGGTTGTTATGCTGCGCCGCATTCGTATCGGCACCCGTCTGGTCGGAGCGTTTTTACTCATCGCCATGATCACCGCTGTCGTGGGCATCAACGGCCTGTGGGGCCTGTCACGCACCACCGATGCGCTGGAAGCCCTGGGTGATAACAATCTCCCGGCGGTGCAGAATCTGCTGGTCGTCAAGGAACACGCCAACGAAATCACGGCTGCCCTGAACCTGCTGCTCAACACCCGTTTGACGGACGAGCAGCGAGAGGAACAGTACGCCTCGATCAAACATGCCCGTGAGCATTACGACAAATCCTGGAAAATCTATGAAGCCCTGCCCCGCGATACGGAAGAAGAAAAACTCTGGCAGGCGTTCAGCTCGGCCTGGAATCAGTGGCGGACCGACAACAGCAAGTTCATGCAGATGATGAGCGAACTGGACAAGCTCAACCTCGGCGATCCCCAGATGCTGAAAACCAACATCGAACAATTCCGCATGGCGCACTATCGACTCTCCTCCAGTCTGGACAACGCCATACTCACCGGGAAAACCTTCGACGGCGGCGAAGACCCGACTGCCTGCGACTTTGGCAAGTGGCTGGCCTCCTTCAAACCGCAGCACCCCCGGATTCAAACCTTGATGCATGAGGTTCACGATCACCACAACCAGTTTCATGGCAACATCAAAAAAGTCAAGGAACTGGTGCAGGCTGGGCAAACCACCCAGGCGCAGGAACTGATGCAGGCCAGGGTCGTGCCCGCCATCGATGGCACGTTGGGCATTCTGCAGCAGATGAGTCAGGAAGCCGACAAAGTGCTGGCGATGAATCGTGAGGCTGAGCAACACTTGCTCATCAACAGCACGATAGCCCGCGATAAAGCCCTTGATATGCTGGATGACATCATCACCCTCAATGAAAAAGATGCTGAACAAGCCCACGATCAGGGGGAAGCCGCTGCGCACACCGCCATGATCGTTTCCATCATTGCCGTGAGCGTCGGCGTGCTGCTGGCCATCGGTATGGGCGTGCTCATTTCACGGGCGATTACCAGGCCGATTCACCCGCTGGTGGCGCGCATGAAGGAAATTGCCGCCAATGACCTGCGCGGCAGCGACCTGCCGATTGTCAATCACGATGAAATCGGCCAGCTCACCCAATCCGCCAATGAAATGTCCGCTTCGCTACGCAACGTCATCGAAACCCTTTCCAACACAGCCCGCGATGTCGCCAGCTCGGCCACGCAGATCGCCGCCAGCAGCGAAGAGATGGCCAGCGGGATGAAGGAGCAGTCGCAACAGGTGACGC
>CAZJMK010000008.1:0-76162 GCA_964547135.1 uncultured Phycisphaeraceae bacterium
CCACTCGACCACTCGACCACTCGACCACTCGACCACTCGACCACTCGACCACTTCGCCACTCATTCCCTTCAATTCGTCCAGTTCACCAAATCATCACCATCCCCTTCCACCCCGTTCGGCCCCGCTGAAAACAGGTCGTAACCCTGCGTGTTACGCAACCCCGGGCTGCGGTACTGATACGCATTCCCCCACGGGTCGTTGCCCACGTTCCTCTTCACATACGGCCCGCGCCACGCACTCGCCCCCGCCGGTGCTGTCATCAGTGCCCCCAAACCCTCCTGTGTTGTCGGGTATCGTCCTGTGTCCACCTCAAACGCATCCAATGCCGTCTCCAGCATCGCAATGTCCGTCTTCGCAGCCGTTACCCGCGCCTGCTCGCTCCGACCCGCAAACTTGGGTACCACCAGCGCCGCAAGCGTCGCCAGAATCACCAGCACCAGCAGCAATTCAATCAACGAAAAACCCTGCCTTGTTGCTGCTCGCATCGCAACACACGTTCTTTCAAACTTCGCACCACCCATTTGTTTTTTATTTATTGCGCGGGTCATTGAATCAGTTCCTGAAGGGTGAAAATCGGCAGCAACATGCCGATGACGATCGTGCCGATCACCGCCGCCATCGCAAACAACAACATCGGTTCCGCCAATGACACCAGCATCCGCAGCCGACGATCCAGTTCCACTTCATACGTCTGCGCCAACCTCAGCAATTCCTTGTCCAACCGGCCCGATTCCTCCGCCACCGCCACCATTTCCACCACCCCCGGCGGAAACAACTTTTCACACTTCCCCAAACTTCGTGCCAGTCCGCTTCCCTCCTTCACATCCTCAATCGCTTTGCTCACCGCATCCGCCAGTGTCTGATTGCCGATTGCCTCACGCGCCACCCGAAGTGCTGTCACCATCGGCACTCCCGCCTTGAGTAACGTCCCCAACATCCGCGCAAATCGCACCAGCGCAAAACGCGCCACAATCACCCCCACCCCCGGCAAACCCAACATCACCCTTTCCAATCGCCGCTCACCGCTTTCCGTTTGCATCCATCTTTTCAACCCATATCCCGCTGCTGCCATCCCTATCAACAACAACCATCCATATTTCGTCAATAAGGCACTGGCCGCCACGATCAACTGCGTCAGCATCGGCAGTGCTGCCCCGAAATCCGCAAACATCAGCGCAAACCGCGGAATGAAAAACGTCAGCAACCCGATCACCACCACCACCGCCAATACCGCCAAAACCGCCGGGTACACCATTGCCGCCTTCACCCGTCCCAGCAATTCACTTTCCCTGGCGCGAAAGTCCGCAATCTGATGCAGCACCACATCCAAAAATCCGCCCAGTTCCCCCGCGCGAATCATCGCCACATACACCGCCGCAAACGACCCCGGCCAGCGCCCCAGCGCCTCCGCCAACGACTTGCCTCCCACCACATCATCATGCACCGCTGCCCACTGCCGCCGCGCCGCTGACCCGCTCGCTTCCCGTTTCATAATCTGCAGCGCCCTGCCCATCGGCACCCCCGCCTCCAACAAATTCGCCAACTCCCTCGTAAACGCCTCCGCCTGCGCCCCCGACACTTGTTTCCGCTCCCACCATCCCCGTCGCCACCCGTTGGCATCACCGTCATCTGCATCCGCACTTGCCCGCTTGGCCTGCATCCTCGCATCTGCTTCACGTTTCCCCTCCGGCACCGCCCCCCCTTGACTCTCCTGCAACCGCACCGACACCGCTGTCAACCCCTGTCGCCTCACTGCCCCCAGCGCCGCAGCGCGCGACTCGGCCAGCAGCGTCCCTTGCGACCGCTCGCCCCGTCCATCCACCGCTTCATACACAAAGCTCGGCATCATCCATCCTTTATCATCACCCAATCACCGGCACGATCGCGCCTCATCCCCCTTCACCCCGCCGCCGAACCCGCTTCCTGTTTGGTCATCCGCAACACCTCCTCCAACGTCGTTCTTCCCTCCCGCACCAGGCGCAGCCCATCCTCCCGTAACCCGCGCATGCCTTGCTGCACCGCAATGCGCCGAATCTCCTGCGCCGGCGCATGTGCCAACGTCATCGCCCGAATTTCCGCACTGATCGGCATCACTTCAAAAATCCCGTTCCGTCCCCGGTACCCCGTCCCCCGACACAGCCGACACCCCACTCCTTCATGCACCACCTTCGGCGCTTCCCCGCCGAACTCACATTCCAATTCGCGTCTTTCCGCCTCCGTCGCCTCCCGTTGCCTCTTGCAATCCGGGCATACCAGCCGGACCAAACGTTGCGCGAGCACCAACTCCAGCGACGATGAAACCAAATACGGCTCAACCCCCATTTCCACCAACCGTGTCACCGCCCCGGGCGCATCATTGGTGTGCAGCGTCGAAAACACCAAATGCCCCGTCAGCGATGCCTGCACCGCAATCTCCGCAGTCTCCCGATCACGTATTTCCCCGATCAGCACCACATCCGGGTCGTGCCGCAATATCGCCCTCAAACCCGACGCAAACGAAAGCCCCGCCTTGGTCGAAACCTGAATCTGATTGATCCCGTCCAGGTGATACTCGATCGGGTCTTCGATCGTGATGATCTTCAAATCGACATGATTGATCCGCGACAACCCCGCATACAACGTCGTCGTCTTTCCGCTCCCCGTCGGCCCGGTCACCAGCACAATCCCATGCGGCAACTCCAACGTCTTTTCAATCACCGCACGATCCCGCTCCGCCATCCCCAACCTCTCCAACCCCAAGAGCGGCGCACTGCGATCCAACAACCGAAGCACCACCGCCTCCCCATGCAGCATCGGTATGATCGATACCCGTACATCCACCTCCCGCCCCGACACCTTCAGTTTGATCCTTCCATCCTGTGGCAGCCGTTTTTCCGCAATATCCAAATGACTCAATATCTTCAACCGTGACACAATCGCCGCTGCAAACCTTCGCACCTCCGCCGGCGTCGTCGCCTCCACCAACACCCCATCCACCCGATACCGCACCCGGAACCGTTGCTCAAACGGCTCAAAATGCACATCCGTCGCCCGTAACTCAATCGCCTCGCCCAATACCTGATTCACAAACCGAACAATCGATGCGTCCTCCGCCTGCTCCGACAAATCCGCTTCACCCTCCTCCTCGCCACCCAGCACCTGAATCCCCCGCCCCGATGCGTCCGCATCCGACACCAGCGTCTGCACCGTGTCCGCACCCACCCCCAACGTTTCCTTCAAACATCGCTCAATGTCCCCCGCCGGCGCCAACACCATCTCAAACTCATCATCGCACTGCATCCGCAACACATTCAACCCCGTCGTATCCAACAACCGACTGCACGCAATCCGTACCCGCCCATCCTTCTCCTCCAGTGGCAACAGGTTGTGCTGCAACAACAACCTCGCCGCAAACCTGCCCACCAGTTCACGTTTGGGTCGTGTGGTTTCCAAATTCACCACTTCAACCCCGAACTCCTCCGCCAGTGCAGCCAGCACTTGTTCCTCCGGCACCTGCCCCGCCTCCACGAGCGCATCCTCCAATCCCTTGCCCTCCGCCAGCGCAGTTCGCACCCGCTCGATGCCCCCTTCATCCAGCAACCCCCGCCGCTGCATCTGCATGAACACCTGTGTCATCGATTTGGTATCTCTGCCCGCATCTGCTTTCAAATACCGACGGCTTCAACAGCGGGTCCTCCCGCTAAATTCGAAATTCGAAATTTTCTTCCCACTCGGCCACTTGGCCACTTCCCCCTTCCCATCACTCAAGCAGCCCCATCATCACCAATTGTGCTTCCTGCCGAACATTCAACACCTCGCGCAATTCATTCTGTGCCGATGCCAATTCCTTTTTGTTCTTTTCACGTGCTGCACGCATCGCGTCCAACTTCGTCTTGATCTCCGAACTCCCCGCATTGGGGTTGTCCAACACACTGCGCAATTCCTGCTGCGCTTTGGTCAATTCACTCTGCCCTCGTTCGCCCGGTTGTCCCGCTGGTCCCATTTCCTGCCCGCCGCGCCGACCGCCCATCATGCCCATGCCCATCACGCCGCGCGACGCTGCCTGCAACGTCGTCACCTTTTCAATCATGGGTTGCAGCAAGCCCCACTCCTCATCACTGGCGCCCAATGCCTCTTTCATCCGCTCCGCCATGCGCCGTTGCATCTCTTCCCGCCTTGCCGCCCAATCCCCGCCACGATCCTCTCCGCCTCGCTCCGCACCACGTTCCGCACTGCGCTCCGTCCCGCGATCGCGCCCCGGTCGCTGCTCGCCTTGCTGCGCCACCGCCCAAGCACTCGCCAAAGTCACCACCACCATCGCCGTCACCATCGTCCACAACCCGACCTGTTTGCGCTGCAACATGATGCTTCTCCTTGGTGACCCAAATATCATTCACATTCCAACTTCCGCACTCGTTCCAACATCATCAATCTCGTTCCGATCCGCTCGTCCGATCTTCCCGCTCCCCCGGTACCCCTGTCCCCGGCACACCCGAACCCGGTCTCCCCATCCCACCGACTCCTGATCCGCGTCGTCCACCCTCGGGTCGCCTTGCCAATATTTCCTCGTACTTCAGCCGTTGTTCTGCTGACAACATCGCCTTGGTCTGTTCCACTGCCTGCTGAAATCGCTGTTGCCGTTGCTGCGCCAGTTCATTCATCTGTGCCTGGTATTCCGCCAGCACCTTTTCCAACTCCGCCTGCCGCTCAGCCGGTATCAGCGCCGCAATCGCCTCATCGCGCTGCCGTTGTAGTGCTCTGCGTTTCTCGCCTTCTTCTTGTGACCCTGATCGACCCATCTGTCCCCAAATCTGCTGCATCTGTTTTTCCTGCTCCGCTGACAGGTTCAACTCCGCTGTCATCCACGCTCCGCGCTGCCGCGGTGCCTCCGCCACATACTGCCTTCCCAGCAAAGCCGAACTCAGCCCCGCTGCAAACGCCACCACAAACACCAGCCCGATCATCCATCGTGTTTTCTTCATCACTGGTTCCCCTGACCGTTACCTTGCGACAAGCCCGACGCAATCCAGTGGGCTGTCCGATACTCCATTACTCCGGTTGCCGCGAGTTCCGAATGCCCCTGTTCCACGCCCGCCAGTTCCGTCCCCGCCCACGTGGCTGCCAATTCCCACGAGGCAGTGGTCCCATTGGCCTGCGTGGCCGACACATTCATCCCCAGCAGCGACACCACCACGATCACTGCCGCCGCTGCCGTGAGCCGCCAAACCAACCGCCAGTTCGCTCGTTCATCGACCGACCGCACCTGCTGCCACAGCCGCATCGTCGACTCACATGAAACCCCAGGCCGATCCGCCGTCCTTAACCTTTCCGACACCGCCCGCAACCCCGCCAGCTCCGCCCCACACACCGGGCATTCCGCCACGTGCGACTCCAATGCTTGACGCTCCTCGACAGGCAGTTCCCCATCGTGATACGCCATGATCCGACTTGTCTTTTCACATCCACCCATGATTCACCTGCTGCTTTTTCTTCACCCCCTCGCCCTCCGGGAGAGTTGAATACCTCGCCGTGGCGGGGGCAGGGGTGAGGGCGTGCCTTTGATTGCTTGCTTCTCTGTGACTCTGTGTCTCTGTGGTTTTCTTTGGTTTTAATTGGATAGTTGCTCCCACCGTTCCCGCAATGCCAACCTCGCCCGATGCAGCCTCGATTCCACCGTCCCCCGTGGCAGCCTGAGCACAGCCGCCATCTCCGCGTAACTCAATCCCTCCATCTCCCGCAACACCAGCACCTCTCTCTGCTCCGTCGGCAAACCTTCGAGCATCCGCATCACATCCATCTTTGCATCACTGCGCTGCACTGCGTTTTCTGTTGCGGTCGGTTCGCCGGTTGCCTCGTCCGTCCCGTCTCCGGTCAAACCCAGCTTGAACCACGACACCATCCGTCGTGCCGCCTGCCTGCGTCGATGCCGGGCCGTCTGCCGAAGCAATATGCCGATCGCCCAGGTACGAAACGTTGATCGTTCTTCAAACCGGTGCAACTGTTGCCAAATCGCCAAAAGCGTCTCCTGCACGATGTCCTGTGCATCGTGCGTGCTCCCCGTCATCATCACCGCCATCTGATGCAACTGCGGCGCATGGCGCCCGATGAGCAGCGTCAAAGCCTGTTCATCGCCCCGGCGGGCGCGCCGCACCAGTTCGACATCCGTGGGTTCCAACCGCACAGCCTCCGCAACCGGGACACATCGCGCCACTGAATATGAGTGGCACTGACCCTGCCCAAATCTTCCCACGATTTTCCTAAAAACCCAAAATTGTTGAAATGAAAGAATCACCCACCCTCATGGTTATCGTTGATCCCTTGGCATTCCAACCCAGGTGAGGTGGGTTTATTCTGTTGGTGACGGTTGTAGGGGCCATTGAAACCTTAACGTCCGGGTAAACCGGCTCATCCGGCGGGCCTGCCCTCAGTTGCATCCGATGTTATAGGCAGTCGCAACCATGCTCAGCCAAAAATACCAACTCGATCAGTCCAGTAATGTCGTGGTGATCACCATCGATACTTCCCCGCTGGACATGAACACCATGCAGGAAGTCCTCGACGACCTGATGCAGAAAATGCGCAACGACAACGCGGTTTACTTCATCTTCGACCTGCATGCTGTCGAGTTCATCGGTTCGGCCTGCATCGGCCTGCTCGTGCAGTTCATGCAGGAAGTCGAACACATCCGCGGACGAATCGCCCTCGTCGGCTGCCAGAGCAACGTCTCGTTTGTCTTCAAAATCACCAAGCTCGATACCGTCTTCCAACTCTACGACGACATGGACGACGCCAAAACCGGCATCCTCCGCGGATAACCCCGTCGGTGTTCATGCTCATTTGATGTCATACGTTTCATATTGATCCAGCCGAAACAGGTCAGGTTCAGAGCCACGAGCGGAAGCGAGTGGTTCTTCAAATACACCGCTCGTTGCCACTCGCGGCTCTGTGTTCATACCAGCAATTCCAACTCCGACATCCACAGTTCAAACCGGGGGTTGACGGACGTACACTCTCTCCGAACATTATCCATCATCCTTTATCCATGATCCATGCTTACTCCACCGGCATCAATCCGCGCTGCCCCACCCTGGCGCGACTGCTCAATCGACTACCCTGCACCGGGACAAACGTCACCGTCACCAGCATCGGCTCGCCCATCGGTGGCACCGCCTCCAAATTCAACATGAACTCATACGTCCGCGTGATCGGGTCATAACGCTTGCGGTGTTGCTCCAACTGCATCACCGGCACATCCCACACCGCCAGATTGTTGCCCCCCGCTGCTTCCCCCAGCCGAAAGTTGGATATCAATTCAAAACGATATTGCCCCGATGCCTTCACCGCATCGCCCATCGCGTCCAACAATTCCAACCGAACATCCAACTGCCATTGACCGTTCTGCTCCCGCAGCCCACCACTCGGAAAAATACGCATCACCACCGGTTCCGCCCGCCAACCTTCGCTTGTTTCAATTGTCACCGGCGAAGTCGGTTCCGTACGCGCCCCCGGCCCACCCTTCCACTGACAACCCGACCACAACCCCACACTGGCGATACACACCAACATCATCACCATCGCGCGATGTCTTCCACCCCGCATCAACCCCCGCCGCTGTGTTGAGTCAATAGGCTGTTTCATACTGCTTCAGCATAGCAGGCTTGCACTGGTTGGTATCAAAAAAAACCCGCCGAGCGGCGGGGTTATCATTCAAGTAGTGGTACTGTAAATCCGAAATTCGAAATCCAATATTCGAAATTCCCTCCCTACCCCAACACCCTTCGCACCAGCCGTTCCACCACCTCCAACACTCGGCCGGCCAACATCAATTGCTGTTCATTGAGGTCCGCCTCACGCAACGCCTGTTGAAATTCCGGGTCGTCACGCAAACGCAGCGTGGCCGACTCGATCATTTTCGTACGATCAATCGCCCGCGCCAGGTGTGGGTGTTCCCTCGCCCAATCCTCAAAACGCTGATTCACTCGGCTGCTCACCAGTTCACGCAACGGCATGTTTGCAGGGGTATTCATGAAATCACCTCCAACGGGTGGGTTGTTTGTCATTGTGTTTGCGTACAACAATCGTGCGTTCATCCACTGTGCGTTCATCAAACGTCCGGGCATCATTGCTGTGTTTGTGTCACCAGCCTTGATTGCTCCAGTCGCCAAAGGTCCAACCCCAGTGTGCCCTGCAACCATTGATCCTGCATTTGAAGTAGCGCCAGCGCGCGTTGCTGCGCCTGTTGCGCTGCCTGCAAATTGTCGATGCGTTGTAATCGTTGCGCCTTGATCGCCTCCTCATGCCGGGTCAGCTCCACCATGGCCGCCACATACCCCTGCGTCGCTGACCGCACCCAATTGGCATCAAGTGTTGCCCGTTGCATCAGGTCTATTTCAAACCCATCGCTGATCGCTGCCCGTCGCTCCTCCTGCATTTGTGCTTCACGCACCAAATCGGTTTGCTGGGCAGCCACCTCCATGGCAAGGGCTCGCTGGCTTGCCTGCAACAGCGAGGTCACCGCTGGGGGCGCACCGCAACCCGGCAGCGCACTTATCAATGCCGTCATGCAACCGGCCCGCACCCACATGCCTGTCACTTGTTTCAACCCCATCGTTTCAAGCAGCGCGATTTTGATGATCATGATTGGCCCTTTCCAACAGGTTCACCAGTTGTGTTTGCGTTCGATCAAACCGTTCGATGGCTGCGGTGTTCTTCTGCACCAGTTGAATCAGCACCTGCAAATGTTCCCGTTCCAGCATCATTCGTTCATGAATTTCCGTCAGTTGCCGTTCGCGTCGTCGTGAGTAAAACCGTTCCCACACCCACAATGCCCCCATCAACCCCGCCACGCCGAACTGTGCCAAACTTGGAATCATCTCCTCCGGCATGGTCACCCTCCTTTCACCCTGACACTCATCAGTTCCGTCCTCGGCCCCGCTGTACGTATTGCCTGTGCTCCACTTTTCGCGCTGACCTCACCCCCCGGCCAGTCACACTTCACCTGCGTCACCCGCCAAATGCGTCCGCTCGCCAATTCATGCCATCGATCCCCCGGTCGCCACATCACCTGTGCCCCCGTCAATGTCACTCGCTCCTCATCGTGTTCGCGGTCACGTTCACCCATCGCCATCTGTCGCAGCAGCCAATCCCACATCGCTGGTTGATCATCACGTTCATCCGCTGACAACGTCCCGGTTCGTACCGATGCGTTATGCACACTGCCGGGGGTCACACTGCGAAATGCAAACATCGAACCTACCGACAACACGCGTGCTTCCGCCGCTCGTCCAAACGGGTTGCCCTGCCAGCGTCGCAGTGTCACAGGGCGTGGTGATCGCAAACTCGCTGTCACTCGTACCCGCCATTGACCGCTTGCCGCCGCCGTGAAAACTTCCGGGGGCAACGTCACATCCTCCAATCGCACCCCCGCACGATCGCTTAGCAACGCGACACGCCCCGCCCAGGGTTGCCAGGTGTTGCCGCCATCGACACTAAACTCGACCCTTGGTTTGCGTCGCACGCCCCCGGCTTCCATCACCAACCCATCCAAAAACCGTACCGGCTTGCTCGGCACCAGCGGGTCATTGAAAAATGCTGCCAAATCAAAACGTGAAACCGACCCGGTTGCTGCTGAACTGAATGCCCCGTCTTCATTAAGCACCCACAACCGATACACGTTGGTCACCTGGGCAAACTCGGCATTGGTCGCCGGGCTGTAGGTTGATGGTGCTTGCCCCGCCAAGGTCGGGTTCCAACCTGCGTGTAACTCAAACGTCGATTCCAACACCCAACCGTCCGCTTCCACAATCCATTCCCGCGCCCCCGGCGATGATTCGGTTGCCCGCAAACGCGCCACCGAAATAAGCCCCGCTTCATTCGCTGGCGCCGGTTCCGCCACTTGTCTTCCCTGCGTTTTCAACAACACCCGGCGCTGCTCACTGACCTGTGACCCCTCACGCCGGCGCTGTCGCTCCATCATCAACCCATGTGCTTCGAATACGGTTTCCAACACCTCCGCCCATGTCAGCGATAAATCAATACGCACCGCCAGTGGCAAACGCTTCACCTCCTCCGGCAAACCCTGACAATGCAAATCCAACCGCCCCCATGTACTGATCATCTGCATCGCCTGCCCCAACGTCCAGGTTTCCCCTTCCGCTTTCGCTGTCACCGCCCATCCGTTCTGTCCCCCCAATGTACATTCCCGTTGCGAACGATTGCCTCTATCTCCAACCTCCAGCCACAATCCCTGTGCCGTTACCAACTGCACATGCCCATCCACCATCCCCCAAACCGATTTCACAGGCTCACCCAACGTCGCATTCCAATCATCCTCCAATACAAATCGTTGCGACTTCCTGCCCGGTTGCTCGTCTTTATTTCGCTCCTGCAATCTCCCCTCCGCAAATACCATCCATCGCAACTCACCCCCATCCAATCGGCACACCCTCACCACCATGCAACGCTTGCCCTGCCATGATTGCTCTGTCAACGTGTTCGTTGATGCAGGGCTGTATGCCAACTCCATGTCAATCTGATCGAGCGGCCCGCGCCGAACCATTTGCGCCACGCGCCACTCCAACTGCGGTTGCCCCTCCATGAACACCAATGGTTCACCCGTGTTCACAACACCTTCGCTCGCACTTGCTCTCGCCCATGCGGTGTTCTTCATGGCATCACCTCCAACCCTTGCAACACAATCGTCGGCTCGCTCGTCTCCCTCGGCTGCACCCGCATCGACCAGTGCGACACCCACACCTCCGCCTTCGATTCAACACCCCCCTCATTCCGCTTCACCGCCAATCGCCACCGATATCGCAGCATCTGCACCGGCCAATCGCGCTTCACTTCCACCACCCGACCCCCCGACATCATTGACCTTTGTGCCACCACTTCGCGCCCTGATTGCTCATCCTCCGTTTCCAATTCAATCACCAGTGACGATGCTTCACGTACCGGTTCCTCCCACCACAACCGCAAACAAACGCCTCCTTCCTCCAACGTCACCGGCCAACCCTCTCCATCCGGCCACACCGGTGTCGTCGGCTGCACCACCGCCTTCCCCTGTGCATCCCGCACCACACGTACATACACACCTTGGTCCTTCACCCCCTGCTCATCAGTGTGTTGAAGGCGATACAACTCGCCCATCACCGGTGCGGCCATGACCGTCGGTTCCCCCGTCGGCAACACCAACCCTTTTTCGTTTTCACGCAACACCGCGATCAATCGATTTTCATGCACATCCACCGCCCTCGCCATCGGTCCATACACGTTCCAGCCCGCTTGCGGAAACCCAATCGTCATCAAAGGGTCACCCACCAAAAACATCGCCCCGCGCAACCTCGGGCAACCCGCCGACCATGCTTCCGCCAAGGTCGCCCCCTGTTGCAACCCCGCCATGATCGTGCCCGCACTCGGCCAATCCGCCGCCGCCACCGTCAAACTCGTCGCCACCGCTGCCACATACCCTGCCGCCAGTGCCACCCCGCACCATTCATCGACTTCCGACTGTCGCAAGGTCGTGCCCGTGGGTGATTGCAAACTCACCGCCATGAACAGCACCCTCGCCGCGCTCGACTCCGAAAAATAACCATTGGCCTGTGAGGGCACACCCGGCTGAACCCCAAAATAAAAACCATCCTCTTCCAACTGCGACCAGCAGCTCCCCGTCGTCGGCACCTGCATCGGCAAGCGCGTCCGCTGTCGATCAACGCTGTCAGACCAGGTCAGTAATTCTGAAACCCAATGCTGTACTTCCGGGGGCGCTGGCGGCGATACCATCGGTTCCAACCACAACCCCGCGCTCTCACCATCACCCAGCCCCTCTACCGACAACGCCACCGCTCGGTCCACCTGGGCCATCGCCTGTGCCAACGTCGCCCGATCCATCCGCGCTGTGAGTCGTTGCACGCCCAATTCGTTTGCACTGAACCTGGTGAACCCCGTGGCTTGATACCTTGGGTTCACCTCGGCCCCCGGCATCGCCCCCGCTTTTTGCAACAACCCCGTCGTCGGCTCCAACACCCCCGCATATGTCACATACCCCGGCACCCCAAACCCAAGCAGCAAACCCTTCACCTGTTCACTCAACCCATGTCGCTGTAAATAGTCATTGATCGCTGCGTCCATCGCCGCATACTCCGCCGGGCTGATCACCTCCGTCGTCGGCAGCATCAACCCGCATAGGTTCATATGCGGTATGTTTCGCTGCTGTCGATAGTGTTCCGCCCACGCACACGAATCCGCACTGCTTGTGTTGTAAATCACCAGCCAGTGTGCCGGGTCATCCATGAACGAACCACGCGCCACGACCCGCACCGGGCCGATGTAGTTTTCGCGCACCACCCATTCGTCCAGGTGATACTCACCCGTCAGTGAATGCTCTTTGAAAAAACCACCCAATCGCACACTCGTCGTCACCAACTCCGCCGCGGCGGTGTTCAGTTCAGCTCGCTGCACCCCATTGACCCATAGTTTTGCAACCCCCGTGTCAGCATTCACCCCCACTTCCACACAATGCCACGCAATCGCCGTCGGCAACACTGCCGTACTCATCGCTCCCGTCGGCAAACGCAGCGTCACCTGTTTCAAACCGGGGTTCAGGTCCATGCTGAAACTGCGTGTTCCGTCACTTCGTAACCCGCGCATGAATTCCACCAGTCCATCACTCCCGCTGACCGCCCTCAACATCACCCGGCTATGCAACGTCGTTACCGCCTCCGCCCACGCATGGCAGATCGACGCACCATCACCACCCTCCGCCAACAGCACACGCAGTCCCGCACCCACCGCCCCTGGTGCGTCCGCTTCCACAAACCGTGCTTCGATTGTTTGACTGAGTTGCACACTCATGACCCTTGCACTCCCAGTTGATAACGCAATGCGATCCGTTCAGGTGACAGTGCTTGTGCATACACCGCCGCCAGTGCAATACTGCCCGCATGATGACGCCAGTCCGTGAACCAGCCACGTCCGATCGATCCTCCGCTGAGTTCCACGCTCGGATGCGGGCTGCTGCCGCGCGTCGCCACAGGCTGCCCGTTGATGTAAATCGCCTGCATGTTGTTGGCTTCGCCGCTGCTCACGCAAACGATGTGTGTCCATTTATCCAGATAGGCGCTATAGGGATGCGTCAGCCGTCCTGACGCTTCGTTGGCAATATCCCATATGATCAGTTGCGTACTCGAGCAGGCCGATATGTCACATTTGTTGTTGCCCTGATGAAGCGAAAAAGTGCCGTTGAATGCAAGGCCCAGTGCCGAGTTGAAGCGGTTCCACAGCTCAATGGTGATCGGTGATCCTACTGGTATTTTCAGTGTCGTTGGTAACGCCACATGTTGTCCCGGCGTTCGATTGAAGGCACCCGGGGTGATTGCCAGCCTTGAAATCGGCCCCTGACCCTGATATGACACACTCTCCGCCGCCAACCCGTGATGACCATTCCCCGATAAATCTTGCCATACCGTCCCCGACCCCGGCGACACCCACAACCCCAGCGGGTTGTCCCCCAACATTTCACTCACCAACCCCCGATGTAACGTCGGTCCTTCTGCCAACTCCCCCCAATTGGCCACCGCAAAATCCACATGCTTGTTCACCAACATGTCACAACCCTCCGATCACAATTGTCGCAATCGTGTACGGCTCAACAGTTTCAACCACATCCATCACCCATCACACCCGAAACAACGTCTCAAACCGTCGATCCACCACTTGCGTAATACTTCCCCCCGCCAGCGTTACCTCCGCCAATTTGATGTGTTTCTCCCCCGGCCAACCCTGCCCCGCCGCACCCACCCCCACGCTCGCACTTCCTCCGACATTCGCCAACCACACATGAGCCGTCGTATGGTTGTGCTGCGCCAAATCAATCGTTCCGCCCCCATACACGAGTACCACCTCATCTATCGTCGCCCGCCCCGGTGCCACGTACACCTTCGTCGCTGATTCATCGCTCCGATCCACCCGCAGTGCTCCCGCCGAGGCTACCGCCAGTTTGTGCAAACTATTCACCAGCCAACCGTAATAGGGTTGAAGCCCCTGAGCCGGGTACTCCATCCCCGTCACTGCCTCTTTCTCCCCCACCAACTCGCGCAGTTCTTCATGATTCATTTCACGAAAAGTCATCACCGACCTCCCTCTTTGCGGACACACTGTTTTTGTCGAATTGGGTTCCGTCACACACTGTTCCCAAATTCTCAAATACAAGGACTGCAACAGCGAGTCCTCTCACTAAATCCGACGGCTTCAATCGCTTGTGTTTCCGCTAAATTCGAAATCCGAAATCCGAAATTCCCCTTCACCCCGGCCCACCCGCCCTTATCACCACCAACACCACCACCTGCCCCATTTCCACACTCACACTCCCTGTCCCCGTGCGCACCAAATCCACCGTCAGCACATCACCTCGCTGCACATTTTGCGTGCCATCCGTTTTGATCACCGCACCCGTGCCATGCCCCCTTGCCGTGCTGCGAAATCCCGCACCTGCCCCACTCGTAATGACCGGTGCCGTGGTTGTCACCGTGACCCCATTCACCTTCACCGTCGCAGTCACTCCGTCACCGCTCAACGATGATTGCATATTCGTTGCACACGACAGCACCACCTCCGCCACCACGCCATCAATCGGCACAGCGCCCATCAATCGATCCGTCACCGTCGCTGTGAGTTGCCCCTGATGCTCATAACCCACCGGCAACACCCCCACCAGGTGATATGTCTGCCCCTCATACCGTTGCGTCAACCAATGCGCATTCGCATCCGGCTGCAACACCAATCCTTCCGTCATGAACCAAGGCCGACTGAACACCAATGCCACATTCGACTGTGCATCATCACTTTGGTTCGCCAACACCAACCCTGTTTCACCATCTTCGTCATACAAAAACGCTTGGTGCCTATGGTCCACGTCTGCGTCCACCCCCTGCCCGCCTGTCACCCGCCCCAGTGCCGCCGCCGTCACACTCACCCCCGCCCCCGCCAATGCCCGATTGATTTCATCCGAATCTGCCGTCACTCCCAAACTCGTCAAACTCGGCAAACCCAGCATCGTCTCCCCGCGCAGGTCCACCATCTCCGTAATCGTCGTCGCGCCGCTGATCACCTTCGCCAGCGGTATCACACTCCGTCGATCCGTCGGCAACCCATCGACACTTTGCGCCACCACCCCCTGATCATTCATCCAAAAATGCGTCGTCGCCGAGGGGGCCACCGTCAGCCCACTCTGCCCCGCAAAGTCAATCGTGTTCACCCCAATGCGACATCGCCCCGGCCTCACCCCAACCGACAAATCGCCCACCTGATACACCCGCAAATCGTTGGCGCGTTGTGCTGCCAGCAACGTACGCTGCACCAGTTTGCGAAACGAAAGAAAATACGGGCTTTGCCCCGTCGGTATGTATTCCACCCCCGTCGCCTGGTCCATTGCCATCGCCAGCAAATTCGCATCATCCGGGTATCGTTCACTCATGCTTCACCTCATACACGTTCATCAGCCAGCCGCTTATTCACCCCCTCTCCCTCCGGGAGAGGGCTGGGGTGAGGGCGTCTTTGCTCTTTATTCCATAGCGAGCCTTCTCGCTAAATTCGAAATATCATCTCAGCAACCTCCTTGTCATATCAACGCCACACCAACATCGTCCCCGTTTCCACCCGCACATCCTCCGCCGACCTCGGCGCTGTCCGCCTCACAACATCTTCCATCACCCACGACTGCGCCACCTTTGCTCCCGTCGCGTCCAACGCCAGCAACGTCACCGTCCCTTGATTCGCCACTTCACCCACCCCGACGAAGTGCCAGACGCCCCCATCAAAGCCCAACGGCCCATTCCCCAATTCACTGTTCACCTCCCCCAACCCCGGGGCTGTCGCATCGTCAAATCCGAACGTCCCCAGCCCCATCAATCCCCCAAAGCCGCTGCGCGTCTGGTCCCCCGCAAACAACATCGATTCATGCACCACCCGCTCTCCCGCTTTCACCTGCATCACCGTCTCCATCGGCAACCTTAAATCCCTCACCACCCCCAACCGCCAACCCAGCTTCGTATCCCCCAACGCCTCCAACTCGCTGCCAAAATCCCGCCAAGCCTCATCCCTCGGCACCGCCAGCAAATCCACCCGATGCCCCTTGCTTGCATCCACCATCAACCACAACTCCCGCTCCGCCGCCTCCGCGCTCACTGCTGCCAACCGCCCATCCACATACGCCTGCACCACCCGTTCCCCCTGCGTCATCGCCCGCCAAAACACATGCACCACCCCCGCCATGCCCTCGACCTGCCGCAACAACACTTCTTCAATCACTGCTTTGCTGATTGCCTGGCTCATCGTTTCACCCCGTCATCAATTGCAGATAATTCACCTTGTACGACACGCTCCACCTTGTCCCCACCCGTCGCATCGGTCCCGCCTCGAAACTCAACATCACCACTCCCTCCAACTCATGCCCCAACCCATCGCTCCAGCGATATGCTCTTCCATCCAGCATCGCCTCAATCGCGCTGGTCTGCGTCGTCAATCCCGCAGGCTTATCCGCGTACAACTCACCACTTTGTGCAATCGCCCTCCCACTGCGTCCCTGAGCCGACAGTTGCACCCCCTGCCCTCCAATTCCCTGATGCAACGCATGTCGCAGCGATAGCCCGCCCAGCTCCGCCCGACTCGGCCCCGAACCAAACAAATCCTTATCAGCAAATCGAATCATGTCTCACCTCAAAGTCATTCACCTGTTTCATCTTCAAGCCGGGTACGAGTCGCTTTGCCGCAGGCAAGCGACGAGGCTCCGGGTATTCATCTTGCTCAACTTGCAATTCACCGCCGAAGCAAATGCACCACCCCAGGCTGCCTCCGCACATCCACCAGCCCATCCCCGTTCACATCCATCAAAATCGTCGCCCGTTGCAGCGCTCTCTGAAATTCCTGCTGGTACTGCCTGGCCTTCCGCCACAAGGCCTGCTGATCGCCCTCGATCGCCGCCGCCGCTGAAAACACCCGTTCCAACGTCCCCAGCGCTTCCAACCGCGCCATCACCGACATCGACACCAACGAATCCTCATTCGGCTTGCACATCGGGTCATCCGGCTCAATTCCCACCAACCTCAGCAACACGTCATGCACCAGTGCCGCTTGCGGCGCAAACGTCCGCACCGTCACCGCCAAGCCGCTGCCCACCGTCCCCGCAATGGCTGGTCCGCTCAAATTCGGCCGAAGCTGTGAAATCGAAAGCGTGTGCGCATCGGTCCTACTCATCACCTCATGCGCCACCCCCGCCACCAGCACCACCATCCCCGTTTCCACCTGCGCCGCTTCAAAATCACAAGCCGTGCTATGCAACGTCACGCCCACCACCACCCCGTCATTACCCGCACACCGCTGTTGCGCCAAAAACGGCACATCGCTGAACACTCCAGGTTCCAACGCCAGTAAATCCCGATCACTTGAAAAATTCATGACGCTCTCCTGTATCGACAACCATTCCCTCATTTTTTTACATGCACGTTTTTCAAAAGAGACCCACAGCTTTCGCCATGGGCCTCCGGCAGGGAGATGGGTCACCTCACTCAACTGGTCGCCAAACCACGAATCAGGGCGTGCGCGTTTTCATTGCGCAATTCCAGGGTGTATTCCCCGATCACCTGCCCCGCTTCGCGGTCCCCCGCCGATGACTGTTTCTTGAAGTGGAAGCTGCGCCCCGACAACGGCAGCACACTGATCCGCGAACTGTCCAACAGCAGCACCGTGTCCGCAGGCACCCAACGACACAAAATCACCTTGCAAATGCCGAAGTCCGATTCATAAACACTCACCAAATCCTTGAACCGCTGATCGTCCGAACTGAACCGCCGATTGCTCGTGATGAACGAGTTGATCCGACGTTTTTGAAAACCGTTGACAACGATCGTGTCCACCCGGCTCGATGTCTGGTCCCACACCTGACGCAACGCCGCATTGATCTGCGTTTCATTGAGCAGGTTGGTACTCGCCCCATCGCCCGCAGGGAACCCGCCCGTGCCGTTGACAAAAACATTGCTCGTCACAAACGGCAGAATGCCCTTCATCGTCCGTCGCACCGTCGAACTGCCCTCCGGCGTCGATGCCGGTGCCACCCCGTTGATCACACAGTTTTCCAAATCGCGCAACAACTCCCGCAATCGTTCCTGCTTCTGATAGTCCAGTTCATCCGCCAGTCCGATGGTGTTCACTGCCGCCTGAGTGCCCGACACTTCCACCCCCGCAGTGAAAATCTGCGTGTAGTTGACCTTGCGCACGCGATTGGTAAACCTCGCCGTCGGTCGATCATCGCCTTCCAATGCCGCATTGCCCAGTATGCGCAGCTTCTGGTTGTTGGCGATGTTCTCCGCGGTGGTGCCCCCGTAACCGCGCGTCACCGTGATCGTGTTGGTGGAAATGCCCGTGACTAGCATCACTTCCCGCGATCCGATCACCTGAATCTGATCGCCGACACGGAAACGCGAACCGTTGGCGACATCAAACGCTGTCTCCGTCGCCGGGTTGGTGATCGATCCATCATTGATGGCATCGCTGTTGGGCAGCAGCGAATCCTCCAGCCACTCATGCAGCGTACTGCCGGCACTGCGCTGCGGGTCGCCCAAATGATCGAGCAACGGCGTCTCAAACGGGCTGACCAGACTGATGATGTCCGATACATCCTCCGCAACCTCCGGCAAACTGCTGCCCGCTGAATACGATGCTTTTCCTGTAAACGGCATGTTCCTGTCTCCTTAAACTTGTTAGGGGTTACATCAACCTGAATTCAAAATCCGCAATTTGTTTGACCCCCTCTCCCTCCGGGAGAGGGTTGGGGTGAGGGCGTCTTTCACCATCAGTTGTCACGACACCGGTTGTTTCGCCTTGCGCCGTTTCTTCTTCGATTGATTCACTTTTTTCGTCTCAACTTCAAATACCTCAGCAAGTCACGGCGGTCGCCGGTGCTGGCGGCCTTTTCCGCAGCGACAAGGGCTTCAGGCACCTGCGCCGACATCTTTCGTGCCGGCATCGCCCCTGCCGTCGCTCCGCGCTTCTGACCAAACAACCAGGGCTTGTGTCGCTTCAAATCCGCCACCGCCAATTTCACATCCGGCTCACGCATCTGCTGCACCGCCACCTCCGTCAGCAAGCGCGCCGCCTCCACATCCAACGCCTCCTCCTCCGCCAGTTCCGCCTCGATCCGCTGCCTTCGTTCCAACTGATCGATGGTCTGCTTCGACGCACTGAGCTGGCTTTGCATTTCATCCAGCTTCGATTTCACCATCGCCAATTCCTGTTCCGCCTGCTGCGCCCGTTTGCGATAGCGCATCGCCTGCGCCACCGGCCCACGCCCTTCGCTTTCCTTGATCCCTTCCGCCGCCTGCTCCGCCGACGGTTGATTGATTGAACTTGAATCAACCACCTGTTCACCCGCCGATTCCGTAATCTTCAAATTCGTCTGCTCTTGTGTTTGCATGGCTCTGTTCCTTCATGAAACGGTTTGACTCGAAAACCCATTCAGCCGGTGCCGATTCCCTCGACTGTTTCTACTCCGCGATCTCTGCGCTCTCTGCGGCAAAATGTTTTTCAAGTCGAAGTACCGCCCCCCGGCTCGCTCACAATCTCCGCATACCCCAGTTCCGTCAGCACCTGTTGCCGGGGTACACCGATCTGCAATTTAAGTTGCGCTTCCTGCAAACGCTCGCGGTTGTTTTCCGGGATTGGACTCGGCCAATCGATCCGCACCCGCCGATCGTCCGGGTGATTGGGCAACACCCCCGTCACATCCGCAGCATGAAGCAGCAATTCACACAACCGTTCGATGCCGTTGCCGTAGGTGATCCGTCGTCGCTGCGTCTTGGCGAGCAAACCCATCAGCACGATGCGCAGTGCGTTCTCGCTGGTCAGGTTGCCCACCCGATCGCGCAACAACCCCGCTGCCACCGCATTGACCCCCGATGCCTTGTCCAGCGCATCACGTATCTCCGCGATATGTGCATCCTCCGACGGGCTTTTCCCATCGCCGCCGAATTCCTGGATCGACGCCTCCAGGTTCTCCGTCGCCCACATCTGCCCCGGCCCGACCGGCCTTTCCGTAAACCCCTCAATCCCCTTGCCTAAATACATTTTGAAACATTGAAACGTCACCCGATTCGCCCGGTCCGACAACCGCGTATTCAATTCATCCTGCAACGGCACCAACGGCTCGACATCCGACAGCCCTTCATAAAAATACGGCTGCGACATATTTTGAATATGCACCACCGGAATCCGTCCCAGCGGGTTGATCGCCTGTTCCATCACCCGCCCATCCTGCAACCGCGCGACCTGCGCAGCCGTCCACACTTCCGTGAACTGTGTCGTCGTCCGTCGATGTGCGCTCAATGTCCCCTGACCACCACCCAGCCAGCGATCCAGCCAATGCGGCTTGAACCTGGCCAGTCCCTGAGGCGATTCCATCTGGTTGAGTGTGCGTTGGTCGTGAATCAGATAGGCTTCAATCCGGCGGTAATCCGCAGGGTGTAACATCGGCACCGCCCGCGGCGCATCGATCAACTCAATGATGAAATGGGCTGCCTGCGCTTCGAGTCTGCGTCTGTCAGCGACGGGGTTAGTGCTCGTCACCGGTTGCAAACCATCCAGTCGCAGCAGTAAATCGATATGCCCATACACCGATCCGAGCAGCGCCATGTCCTGAAACAATCCGATGCCGCCGCTGGCGCTGATCACCGCATTCAAAAAAGTTTCGATGATTTCCGCCTGTGCGTCCGACTCCGCCAGACTTTGCACCACAAACGGCCGACCAAACATAAAATCCACCAGCGTGTGCAACCGCCAGGCAATGTCATTTTCAATCACCACCTCACGACCCTGACCCGACCCACATTCCCCATTCACCTCCCCCGTCAGCCTGCCCGGCAAACCATCCTGTTGCGCCCAATCACCAAAAGGTTGTGTCGAGTTCAACGGTGCCCGCGCCGGGTTGCGGTAGTAGTCCCACAACTTCTGCAACCTCGGCACCTGTCGCAGCTGATGCTCCGTCAGCAGGTGCTCCAGCAATGCTCCGTCCAACCCCGCTACGCGATTGTCATTTTCAACCAGGCTCATGGTTCATTCCCTGTCATGGTGTCCACCCGTCATCGCGTGCTCGACTGTTCCACGCTCAACCCGTGACACCCCACCCCTCTCCCGGCGCAGCGGCGCGCACCATCGCGCCGTGATTGGCGACGCCATCGCCACCAGTGCCATGAAAAACACCAGCCTTCTGATTTTTTCACGTCACCAATAATTTGTTTGGTTCTTGTACGGTATTGTGCGCGCAGCCATATCAATCGACTTTACAACATGATGGCCCAGTGATTTTCTCAGCAGACGCGCACTTGAAGGCTTTGATCGGTCCCCTCTCCCTCCGGGAGAGTTGAAAACCTCGCCGTGGCGGGGGTGAGGGTGAGGGCGTGCTTTGTGATTGAAATTTCAATACTCTCGATTCAATTCCGTTTTGACATGTCCGCGCATCGCCCACCACACCGCCAGGGTGGTCCACAAAAAACCACTGGCCGCCACGCCCAGTACCACCAGCGTCAGCGACCCCATCGGTATCGTGCCGCTCCGAGTTGCCGGTTGCAGCGCGAGTACCGCCGGCAATAGCCCGCACACCACCCCCAACATCACCACCCCCCAATGTTCCGCCAACACCAGCCGCATCACCCGCTCCCTTGCAAAACCAATTGCCCGCAACACCGCCAATTCGCCCCGCCGTTCCCCCACATTGCGCAACACCACCACCCCCATCCCCGCACTGCCCAGCATCAGCCCCAGCGCCCCCAACATTTGAAAAATCGCCAGGTACGTCTCCTCCACCGCATTGAACCTCGCCAACCGCGCAGGCGTTGTCACCACTTCCATCCCCACATCTTCATACGCCCGTGACAACTCCCTGCGCACCGATTCCACCTCATCAACCGTTCGACCCTTGGGCACCTCCACCAGCAATCCGCGAAAACCCGTCTCTTGCGGAAAGTGTCTGACAAATGCACGCCTGTCAATCACGATGCCGCCTTGCAAAATCGACCGCTGCACCGCACCCACAATCCGAATCCGCAAGGGTTGCCCCCGACCGTCCATCACCTCCACCACCTCACCCACCCGCTTGCCCAGCGACCATTGCAACGTCCCCGCATCCACCACCCCAGGTATTTCATCACCACCAACATCTCCCGCCGCCGTCAGCAACCACCACGGGTTATCCGCGTTGATACGTGCGCTTCGCGCTTCCACCAGCTGATCCCTTTCCCACGCCGGCTGCCAATACTGCGTAAATGTAAACGCCCCGCGCTCCGCCAATGCCGTCGCATCAACCCCAAACACTCGCGGGTTCACAGGCCGATGTAAATTCAAACAACTGGTTTCATCTCCTTCCCGCATCCGCCAGGGCAACAGTGTCACCCCATTCATCATGGCATCCTCCAACCCCAACGCCAGCCGTGTCGTCGAGTCGTTCGGGTCACTGGCCATGGGCAGACTCGCTTGTGCCCACAACGCAAATCCACCTGCGCCACTCCTGCGCTCCTGAAAATCATTCAACTTCACAGGCCGTTGTGCCTGCACCGCCACCACCAGAAACAAACCGCAGGCCAGCATCGTCACCGCTGCCAGATGTCGCCCTCGTCGTCGCCCCAAAGCCTTGATCCCCGCGCTTGCCAGTGACACCTGTTCCACCCCCCAACCCGCTGCCAATCGCCACAAACCCGCTCGCACCCACAGCAACATCGCCCCTAAACCCATCGCCCCCGCCAGAAAAAACATCATCGGCAAAGCCCCCGCCGACTGCGCACCCGACCTGACCACCACCACCATCGTCAACCCCGTCAGCACCAGCGCAGGCAGCAATGCCACCTTCCACTTACGCCGCAACACCCCTGACGGCGTTATCGCTTCACCACCCTCCCCCGACAGCATCGCCCGCACATTCACTCCCCGCTGTCCCCGCAACGCCCACCCCATCGCCAATACCGCCACCGTCAGGTTGATCGCTGCCCCGATCCACATCGTTCGACTCGACAACGACATCGACCACATCGGTTCCGCCTTGACCACCATGGCCGCATCGCTGTCCCCAACCATGCCGTCACCGGCCAACCCCACCGCGCCGCGCCAAAAACCCTCCAACCCCCACAACACTGCCTGCGTGTACCCCGCTGCCAGTATCACCCCCAACCCCGTGCCCACCAGCGCAGCCAACACCCCCTCGGTCAGCAGCCACCGTCGCACCCGCCGACGCGCGATTCCCACCGCCAATAACATGCCGATTTCGCGCTGCCGGGTTTCGATGCTCAGTGCAAAAAGCAAAGCCGTGAGCACCGCTGCCGCGCTGACCAGAAACATCGAACACCCTGCAAACAGCGCCCCAAAATCCAACGCCTCGCTTCCCGCTGCCGCTGCCATGTCGCGCACATCCATCACCACCCAGCCCAGTGCCCCCGGTTCGATCTTCTTCCGCAACGCCGCATCAATTTCCGATCGTTGATGTCGCTCTGCATTCCAGCGCACCGCGGTGAGGTTTCCAAAACGATTGGCCCACCACGATTGTGCCTCCGTCAAACTCACCCATGCCTTGGGTGTCCCCCGATACGTCTCCCAATACGTCTCATCCCTGGGTCGAATCTTTTCCAAATCGATGGCAAACCCCGGGTCCCAATCACGACAATTCTCCTGCGTCGCCAATCCCGGAAACGCAGGCATCAACCCCGCGTCCGCCCGTGCATCCGCCATCGCCACCACTTCGCTCACCCGTACCCGCACCGTTTGCTCATCCAGCTTGCGCCCTTCCCCCAACACATAAAACGACATCGCAATTTCATCGCCCACCGTCGCCTGCAAATCCTCCGCCAACCACGCACTGATCGCCAGGTCGCTGCTTTCTTTTTCAAATGATCCACCAACTTCACCCAACACCCCCAATCCGCTCACCATCGAATACGGCGTGCTCCGCTCCCCGTGCCTCAACTCATTCACAAAATAAGTCAGTACCCCCCTGGGCTCATCACCCACACCCCTTGCCGCCTCCCCAATCACACCCTCCAAAAACACCCGGTCACTGCGCAACTCAATCACCCCCGGCTTTGCCGAGTTGCCACGCTCACCCAACTCCCGCAATTCAAGCTGCACATCAACCAGTTGCCAATGCCTGCCCAAACTTTCGCGCAACACACTCCCGGCAGCCTGTGTCAACAGCACATTCGCCCGGCCACTTTGCTTCAACTGTTCCGCCAACCACTCCCGCTGCACAAACACCGAAACCGCCCCCGTTTGATTGGCCGCCAAACCAAACTGCCCAAATTCTGTTCGATTCAACACCCCTGCCACCGTCACCGGCAGCGCCAATCCCGCTTCCCCCGGCGTGGCCAGCGGCGCTTCCCGCGCCATCGGCCCAGGGTCGTCCACCCGCACCAACACCCGGTCCCCCACCTTCAACCCCAACTGCCCCGCCAACGCCACATTCACATACGCCTGCCCCGCCCCCGGCGCCCCCGGTAACGCAGGTGATGTTTGCGCATGACCTTTCACCAACCCCGGCCCCATCTTCCAAAATGAATCATCCACCCCCACCACCTGCACATCTCTTGCTCGCAATCCCGTTTCCTGCATCAGTGCGGTACCGGGCAGCATCAGCACCGCAGCCGACTTGTACCCCTGAAGTTCCGTCAGTTCATTGACCAATGCGGCGCGAAAAAATCGTTCCCCGCTGACCAGCACACTTTGCGTCTGCCCCAGCCGGGCTTCACTCATCCGTCGTAAACTACCCCGCACCGCATCACCCACCCACAGCGCCCCGATCAGCACCGCTGCCCCGATCATCGCCCCCAGCATCACCCCGACATGCCCCCGCCGATGATGCCACCAACTCGCCATGATGTATCGCACTGCATTCATCGTGCCTGACCACCATCCCTCGATCACCAACCGATCAAGGTTGTTATCACCGCGGGTTTCCATCGTTCAGGTTTAAACATCATCCATCATCCTTTATCCATCATCCATTGATCTTTCCATCCCTCACACCTCCACCAACCGCCCGCCCTGCAACGTCAGCCGTCGATGCATCCGTTCCGCCAACTCCGGCCAGTGCGTCACCACCACCATCGTCACCCCTTCCTTGGCATTCAACTCCACCAACAAATCCGCCAATTGCCGGGCGGAAGTCTGATCCAACGCCCCGGTCGGTTCATCCGCCAACAACAGTTGCGGTTCATTCATCAAGGCCCGTACCACAGCCGCCCGCTGCCGTTCACCACCCGACAACTGCCCCGGTTTGTGATGCAATCGTTCCCCCAGCCCGACACGCTCCAACCACTTTTTCGCCCGCTCCGTGGCCGACGTGCGCAATTCCCCCGGCCCAACCAGTGTCGGTAACAATACATTCTCCAACACTGTCAACTGCGGAAGCAGATGATGGGCCTGAAACACAAACCCCAGTTCACACGCCCGCACCTTCGCTGCCTCGTCTTCACTCAGTCGCGCCAGGTTCCGCTCATTCAAAATCACCTGGCCCCTATCCGGCTGATCCAGCGTGCCAATGATGTTGAGCAGCGTCGTCTTCCCCGAACCCGAAGGCCCGACAATCGCCAATGACTCGCCCTTGTTCACCGTCAAACTCACATCCGTCAGCACCCTCGGCCCAGCGCCCCCGTCGCTCACCCCGGCATACCCCTTGTGAATTTCCACCAGTTCCAGCAACATCAGCGCTGCCCTCCATGCTCATCCCTCGTCGCATGTTCCTGCACCGATGTTGTCGGCGCGATGGCGGAAGGTTGATTCGCCGATGGCACTGCCATGCTCGCCTTTACCCCCGGTGCGTGTCCCCCCGTGCTCGCCGGCGGTCGATACAACGTCACCAGGCACCCGCCCAACGCAGCCAGCACGATCCCCGCATAAAACGGCCAGCGAATGCTCGACCACCCGCCCCCCGGCGGATGCACCATTAACGCCACCAGCGCATTCACCACCGGCGCCCCCGCAAACACAATCGACATCACCACGCTCGGCGGACCCTTGGCGCCAAACGCAAGCAATACCCCCAGTGCCCCCGCAGCACCGACGATGCCCGCCAACAGTGACCACCACAACCCGCGTGATTCAAAATGCCAGTCCGCCCCGCGCATCCATAAAATCGCCAGCGGCGCCAACACCGCCGTCAAAAAATACGCCAGCCCCACAAACAGAAACGCTTTGAACAAACCGTTGGACGCATCCTTCATGCCCATGCGACCGGTGTGCAGAAACACCCCGTACAACCCCCAGCAGGCCACCGTCATCAAGGCGTAAATCACCCACCCCGCCCCCGCACTCCCCGATACATTCGCCGCTGTCGTCGCGGTCATGCTCATGTGTATTATCCCTTGGCGTTATGAAAACAGTTCAAAATCAATGGGGCTTGGCCCCCTAGCCCCTAGCCCCCGCAATGCTACCGACTCACCCGTTCATACACCCCCAGCACCTTTTTCGCCATCAGGTCCATGTTAAACCCTTCCCGCACCCGCTGACACCCTTGCGCACCCAGTGTTCGTGCCTTGGGTAAATCGTTGAGTAACCCGTCCAGTTGATTTGCCAAATCCTCCGCGTCATCCGGTTCGCACAGCATCCCTCCGCCGGTCTGTGCCAATAATTCCGCAAACGCCCCGTGTCTGGGTTGCACCACCGGCACACCACACGCCAACGCCTCCAACACGTACAACCCAAACGCCTCGCCGTACGTCGCAGGCACACTCAGCAAATCCAACCCCTGCAAAAATTTCACCTTTTCCGCCAAATCCACATTCGCCTGCCAGGTCACATGTTCGGTCAACCCCGCGTCCGCCAATTTCTTTTTTTGTGCCTGCACATACCCCACATCCCCCGCTGTCATCGCCCCTGCCACCTGCAACGAAACTTTTGTGGTTACCCCCTGCATCGTCCGCCGCCGCTGCATCAACCGCACATACGCATCGACCAGCGTATGCAGCCCCTTGTCCGCACACATCCGCGCCAAATACCCGATCACCAAGCCATCACTTGTTTCACCCGCAGCGCGATCGGCGGGGGCGTACAACCCCACATCAATGCCGTTGTACACCACATCGATGCGCTCGATTGGCAAATTCAGCCGGGCGGCCATGGTGTCCCGGTAATACCCGCTGATGGCTATCAGCCCATCCACCTGCTGGGCCAGTTCACACATTTTCGCCCACGCTGAGTCGCGCAATTCCGGGGGCAATCGATCGACAAACGTATCTTCCCCCTGCAACGTCACCACCACTTTGGTCCTCAATGCCTGTTTCAACCGTGGCGCCAAGCCGAGCAACAGTGCGTTGGACAGCACCACCACGTCAGCCTTGGGTTGAGTCTGCAAAAACGCAACCAGCCGTTCGAGTTCCTTGGTTTGCCGACCTGCTGCACCGGCCAGCATCGACATCATCAATTCGCCCTGAGCCTGTGGTGAAGTCAGGTGCGCCTTTTCCGCCACCTTCCGCAACACGCCGGGCTGATCCAGCCAGCGATCCAACCACCTGGGCGTATGTCGAAACACCCCCGCCTTCTGCTGCAAATAAACATTTACCCCACCAAAAAAAACCTCCGACTCCGCCACCGCTACATCACTCACGAGCGGCAAATACATCGGCACCAGCAACACCTCATGCCCCAATTTCCGCAACGCTTTGACAAGCGCCAAATCTCGCAGACAACTGCCGCAGTGAAACGTGCCCGTCCCGGGGGTGATTTGCACGATACGCATCAATCCACCTTGTTGCAAAGAATCTGCGCCGGAAGTCGTCCAGTGGTCCGACAAGCCGAGTCGGAGGCGTCCTCGCCGACGGCTCGGGTATTCTGCATGGTTCATCGGTTCATCGGTTCATCGGTTACTCGGTTACTCGGTTACTCGGTTACTCGGACAAAATTGTATTGGCATTTTTCTTCCCGATTAACCGACTCACTGACCAACCGATTAACCGACTCACTGACCAACCGATTAACCGACCCACCGACTAACCGATTATCCATTTCGATCAGACGCGATGAATCGCGGCGCTAACAATCGAATACGGTTCCGTCACTTGGCCACTTGATCACTTGACCACTTGTTCGCTCTGAAAACCATACACCTTGCCGTCGTCCGCCCCGATATACACCCACCCATCCGCCACTGCCGGCGAACCGACGATTGCTGCTCCAATCGTGTACGACCAGGCCAGTGTTCCATCCGTCAGGTTCACCACATACAACCTTCCATCATCCGACCCGACGACCACCTTGTCGCCGACGACCACCGGCGAACTGTCGATTTTATTCCGGGCAGGGAACACCCACCGCCGCTGCCCGGTGGCCTTGTCCACCGCATGAAGCCGACGATCGCGCCCTCCGAAAATTACCAACCCCTCCGTCACCGCTGGCGACGAAAAATAGGGAAAGCTGCGATCACGATACGACCACACTATCGCCGGGTTGTCGGCTGGTAACTCTTCCTGTGATGGCGACACCTCTTCGTTTATTTGCGAAAAGTCGGTATGGTCTGATTGATTGTGCTTGTTCAGTTCCGAGGGTTGCTGTGCATCTTTCTGCAAATCCGAAATTCGAAATTCGACGGCCTCAACAGCGGGTCTTCCCGCTAAATTCGAAATTGGTGGTTGTGATGATAAAGGTGTAACTGAAATTGTTACCGCCACAAAGCGATTGTTGTATCCTCCGATGTAGGCCACCGCGCCATCGACCGCCGGCGATCCCGCAATCGGTCCCCCCAAATCAATTGCAAGCAAAGACGTGCCATCCAACGCGCAGATCACATGCAGTTTGCCGTCGCAATCCCCCAGCACCAGTCGATCCCCTGCGACAGCCGGGGCACCGTTGATGAAATTGTTCGTGGCAAACACCCACTGCAATTGCCCGGTTTTCGGGTCCAGTGCGTACACCTTGCTGTCGTAACTGCCGAACACCAAACTGCGGCGTGAGCCGTCACCCTTTTGCCAGACGTTGGCCGAGCCTAATATTTTGTCTTCGGTGGCAAAGCGCCAAAGTTCACGCCCCGTGCTCGCCTGCAAGGCATACATCTTTCCGTCCGCCGAGCCGATGTAAACAACACCCTCAAACCACAAGGGCGGGGCCTCGACTTCCATCTCCGTCGTGAACATCCATTTTTTGCGCCCCGACTGGGCGTCCAGCGCATACGCCTTGCCATCGTTGGACCCGATGAACACCATGCCCTCTGCCGCCACCGGCGACGACTTGACCGCTTTGCCTGTGGTGAACGTCCATGTCAGCCTCATCGGCATTGCCAGGTTTTTTTCATCAACACTCACACCACGCAACCCCGCATCGCCACGAAAAATCGGCCAGGGTTCGCTACGCTTTGGCGCTGCGAGTTGCTCATTCGGTTGTGACGGCCCCGTCATTTTTGTCGTTACCGCTACCTTGGCTGACGAGTCCGATGCCCTTTGCCGCGAACGGTACCCCGACACTGCCGCCAGCAGCAGCCCGATGAACACCATCACGAAAATGAGTTTGCCCTTGGCCATCATGATGAACTTTACGCTCGATCATCCGACAGAAAAACCGGGGCTTCAATGAACCAAAAAAATCAGCGGCGATCCATCACGGCGTCAACGACCGAAAACTGTTCCGACACTTGACCACTTGACCACTTCTTCCAAGACCCAAGCCCTCCTCCGCCTGCGGCGAGACTCGTTCTTGGCTTGGAAAATTCGAAATCCGAAATCCGCAATTCGAAATCGCACCCGTGCTACCATGTGTGCATCATGAAAACAAGCGCTGTCGGAAGCTTTGTGCTGGTTCTGCACGGTCACCTGCCTTATGTGCTGCGTCACGGCGTGTGGCCGCATGGCGAAGATTGGCTCTACGAAGCCGCTGCCGAAACCTACCTGCCGTTGCTTGCCATGGTGGACGAATGCCTGTTTTTCAACGCCAAGCCCAAGTTCACCATGGGGCTGACCCCGGTACTGTTGGAACAACTGGCCCACCAACATTTCAAGGACGGGTTTGATGCCTATTTGGACGACCGCATCGCCCGTGCCAAGGCCGACGAAAAAGAATTCGTCGGTCACAACAACGGGCACATGGTCTATCTGGCGCAACAGTGGCAGCAATGCTTTGCCAAATTGAAAGAACAGTTTCACGCCATGGGCCGTGACATCCCCAAGGCTTATGCAGAGAAAGCCAAACAGGGGCATGTCGAATTACTCACCTCGGCTGCCACGCACGGGTATTTTCCGTTGCTTTTGGAAGATGCCACCATTCGCGCCCAAATGCGCGCAGGCTTGGCATCGTCGGAACGCATTCTGGGTTTTCGACCACGGGGCATGTGGCTGCCTGAATGTGCCTATCGGCCGCAAGGCTGGTGGACACCCGGCATCACCTGGGGCGGCCCACGCAATCGCGTCGGTGTCGAACACCTCGTGGCTGACGAAGGCATCACCCACTTTTTCCTCGAACATCACCTGGTCGAAAGCAGTCGCAGCGAATGGGTCAACAACGGCGGCCACTGGCACAAAGTCGATTGGAACGAAGCCGAGAAATACCCCGCACGCGGCTGGCGCAATGTGCACGAAACCCACGGCCTCAACAGCGACGGCTCCGGCATGGCCCGCGTCACCGTATTGGCCCGTGATCCGCAAATTTGTGAGAGCGTCTGGTCCGGTGCCGTCGGTTACCCAGCCGACGGGGTGTACCTCGAATTTCATAAAAAATGGGGTGAGCGGCGCGGCCTGCGCTATTGGAAAATCACCGGCAAAGGCACCGACCTGGGCGACAAACACCTCTACTACCCGGAAAACATACCCGGCAAACTGCACGAACACGCCCAGCACTTTTGCAATCAGGTCAAGGCAAGGTTGTGGGACCATAAACACGCCACCGGGCGGCATGGCGTGGTCGTCGCCTGCTTCGATGCCGAGCTTTTCGGGCATTGGTGGTTTGAAGGCCCCAAGTTCATTCGGGATGTGATGCTGAGTTTGAATGCCGACCCGGACGTGAACCTTTGCACCGCAGAAGAGTTCATCACCGAACACCCTTCCGACAAAGTGGTTTCCATCAGCGAAGGTTCATGGGGCGACGGCGGCGATCATCGCGTCTGGCTCAACGATGTCACCAAATGGATGTGGGAAGTTGAATACCGGGCGGAGGCTCACTTTGGCAAGCTCACGTTTTCACTGCCCTGGCGTGAACCGGCCAATAAGGAGTTGCGCGATTTGCTGGAACGAGCCGGCCGTGAGTTGTTGCTCTTGCAGGCCAGTGATTGGCCGTTTGTGATCACCCGCGGGCAGGCGATCGACTATGGCATCAAACGGTTCACCCTGCATGTGGGTCGATTTGAAAACCTATGCGACATGGCGGAAAAAATCGCTCGTGGTGAAAAGCTCACCGAACTGGAACGCTGGGAAATCAAGGACGCGGAATTGCACGATGTCGCGTTCCCGAAAATTGATTTGAACTGGTGGAACATGTGAGGCGGGTGCTGCACACACGACGTGATCAAGTGAATTGCATCCGTTGGCGCCGCGATTTATCGCGTCTGGTCGGAGCGGTTCATCGGTTGGTCGGTGACTCGGTGAATCGGGAAGAACAAAGGCAATTCAGACCGAGTAACCGATGCACCGACTCATCGATTAACCAATTTGAATACCCGGACTCTCATCGTCACCTGCGGTGCCGATTCGTTCCCGGCTTGTTTCATGCACTTGGCCACTAGACCACTTCATCGTGGTTTGCCGTGGGTGACAAAAAACGGTAAATTACTCGGCTCTTTCCGGGTGATATAGTCACGGCACCAGCATAAAATCGGTCAGCGGTGGGCGGTGTTGATCACGACCAATAATCGACCGATGATTGCCACGGATACGACCGGGTAGCTCAGTTGGTAGAGCAGCGGCCTTTTAAGCCGTTTGTCGAGGGTTCGAGTCCCTCCCCGGTCATTAGGTATTTGTCAGGGTGGTCGCATGAGTTCGCATGTGCTTGCATCCTGCTGATTTCAAGGGGTTTCTCAGATTTAAAGCCAGTGCCGTTCCGTCGCCTGCCGGCGTCTGCGTGCAGGTGCGGCGTCGTCTTTTGCGTCGCCTCTGGAACCCCCGGAAATTCCGGGATTCCCTTGGTCTCGGGATGGCTTGAATTCACACTCACCGCCCTGTCAAAATGATCATCAGTGATCTGCAAATAATGCTTGGCGTCAATCCGGCTTGCGATATACGCATTCAGAAAGTCGCCCAGCGTTGTCGATTGTTTGCCCGCTCGCTCCTGAATCAGCCCCGCCCGCTGTGACTTGATCCGCCTGACCGCCGCCGCGATACTGGCCATCCTTGGCCTCCTGTGGTGAGGGTGTCTTGAACACCACCAGCATCACAGGAGGTCTTGTTTCGCGCAAGCGCGCGTAACGCGCGCTGTGGCGCGGACTTATGAATGGCCTTCGCCTAAGTTGATGGCGTTCACTCCCGACCCCTTTTCTTCCCTTGCCTGCCTCTGACTGTGCCGCCGATGACCAGCGCGGCGGCGATGATCAGCAGATTTTTAACGATGTACTGGCCTTCCATGGTCAGGCCGTAGGGAATGCGACCGGTCTGAAACGTGACGCCGGGCAGCGTCAACAGGGGCAGGAACGTGCCGAGCATCTGCAGGCCGAGAAGTGCGATGGCGATGCGTATGGTGGCGCGATGGAGGAAGGTCAGGCCGATGGCGACCTCCCACCAGCCAATCAGCGACAGCCATGCGTGTGGGCTGAAGACGGGCAGATTCTGCACGGTTTCGAGCACCAGCGGTTCGGCGGGCGAGAGGCCCAGTGGCTTGAGCAGGCCGAACCAGACAAAGATCACCGCCAGCGCCGTCTGCATCGCCGGAACACCCCAGCGTCGCATGAAGCTGGCGATGTGCTGATCCATCTGGTCAAGTCGAGGGCGCAGTTCCATGGTCAAAAGTACTCCGCTTTGCAAGTCGGCTCATAATAGCGCCTGCTTCAAAGGCTTTTACGTTTCACGATTGGCGGCGGCGTCCCACACCGGAAGGGAAGAAAAGGGGTCGGGAGCGAAGAACAGGGATCGGGAGTCATTGATGGGGATCCTCCATCTTGCGGGGTCGGCCGCCTGGTGCCAATGGCAGCTTGTCTGTCTGTGCGATGGAGATGTTGACTGCCGCTCCGGCGGTCGCCGTGTGTATGGTGGCACCGCCGCCCACGGCGGTGGTTATTCATGATGATTCACCCAGCCGAGGGCGGCTGGGCTACATCATCAGAAGACGCGATCCATCAGGGCGCTAACCAAATTCGAAATTCGAAATCCGACATTCGAAATCCATCACTCCGCCCGCTGTGCCCATTCCTCTTCCAACGGCGTCAGCCCAGCCTTCACCTGTTCCCGGCGAGCCTGCAACCTTTTCACCTTTTCCGCATCACGATAGGTTTCCGGGTCCGCCAGCGTCTGATCAATCTGCGCCAGTTCCTGTTCATGCTCGATGATCGTTTGTTCGAGCTTCTGCTGACTCAAATGCCCAAAACGTGATCGTTTGTTTTTGTTGCCCGTACCCGATGATGAAGTTGAAGTTGGCTTGACATCGTTATCAGCCTTGCGCGATTCTTTTTCGACCTTGGGTTTGGGTTGCTGCTTGTTCGAATGGGTAACCGTTGTCGTTGCAGCCGACTGTGCCATCGCCGCCTGCTCAGCTGCCAGGTATTCGCTGTAGGTTCCCAAAAAGTGGCGCACGTTGCCCTTGCCATCGAACACCAACAGTTGATTCACCAAATGTTCGAGCAACATGCGGTCATGCGTGATGAGCACCAGCGTGCCCCCGCCGGGTTGATTCTGGGCATAACCTTCCTGCACAGCAGTGAACTTGCGCAGGGCTTGTTCGAGCCGCTCGGCACTTGAAATATCCAGGTGGTTGGTCGGTTCGTCGAGCACCAGCAGGTTATGCCCGCACACCACCAACCCCGCCAGCACCGCACGACTGCGTTCGCCGCCTGACAATGAACCAAGCTGTTTGTCCTGCGATTCACCGGAAAACAGAAACGCGCCCGCCAGGTCACGGGCTGCCTGTTCGGAACCGGGCACCATCGTGCCGCCCATGACGAATTGGCGGAGGTAATCGACGACGGTGTGCGACATATTCAGGTGATCGTGACTCTGCCGATAGAACCCGACATCGACACTGGCGCCGACGCGCACCTTGCCGCTGTCGATTGCCTGTTCCCCCAACAGGCAGCGAATCAGCGTTGACTTGCCCGCACCATTGGGGCCGATGACGCCCAGTCGATCACCGCGTTTGAGTACCAGCGACACATCCTTGAACAAAGGCTTGTCGGGGTAAGCTTTGCTCATATGCTCCGCGACAATGACCAAATCCCCCGCTCTTTTGGAGGGCGAAATCGATAATCGCAGTTCATCCAATTCCATCGGGCGATCGATCGTTTCATCGCGCACGAACCGTTCCAACCGTTTCAATCGACCCTGTGCCTGTCGTGCCCGTTGGCCGGCTCGGTATCGATCAATGAACGCCTGTTCGCTTTTAATGCGGTCCTGCTGTTTGTCGTAAACACGCTGCTGTTCGAGTCGTCGCAATGCCCGCAATTCCAAAAACTGATGGTAGTTGCCGGGGTACTCCTCGATGCGTCCCTCGTGCATTTCACAGATGCGCGACACCACATGGTCCAGCAGCCAGCGATCGTGACTGACGATCAGTGCCGCCCCTTGAAATTGCGCCAGAAACCCTTCCAGCCACTGCCGACCGGCAATGTCCAAATGGTTGGTCGGTTCGTCGAGCAACAACACACTGGGTTGTGACAACAACAACTTGGCCAGGGCTAATCGACCTTTTTGTCCGCCGGAGAGGTCACCGACGCGGACATCAAAGAACTCATCGGTGAGTCCGACGCCGTGCAATGTGGCCTCGACCTGATGATCAACGACAAAACCGCCTGCCGCCTGAAGCTGGTGCTCGACACGTTCATAAGCATCGAGCAATTTTTGCAGTGCATCGCCTTCCGCGCTGCCCATGTCGTGCGCGAGCGTTTCGAGCTGCTGTTGCAATTGATGCAGATGGGCAAAGGCGGACAGCGCTTCTTCACGAAGCGTGTGATCGGGGTTGAGTTCCGGGTCCTGTCGCAAATACCCGACGCTGGCATCGCGAGCCACCTGAACCTGTCCGCTGTCGGGTTGCAGGTCGATCACCCCGGCGATGAGTTTGAGCAAGGTCGATTTCCCGCAGCCGTTGCGCCCGACCATGCCGATTTTTTCGCCCGGTTCCAACGTCAGATTCGCGCCGTCGAACAAGCGACGGTCGCCCAGTGACAAACCCAGATTGGCAACGGAAATCAGTGACATCGTGGGCGGGCATGATACTGGATTATGAATGAATCGGTTGAACGTCTGCTGACCGTGTTTGGCCGCTTGACAGCATCGGGCGCGAATGTAAACTGTTTCGTTCTTCAAAACCCAGCTTGAAAGTGGTGTGAGCTATGAATCGACAGACGACGATTGTGAGTAAGGAACAGATCGACCCCAAGTGGTACGTGGTGGACGCCGCGGGCCAGACGTTGGGGCGATTGTCGGTGAAATTGGCCAAGGTGCTGATGGGCAAGCACAAGCCCAACTACACGCCGCACACCAACAGCGGCGACTTCATTGTCGTGATCAACGCTGAGAAGCTCAAACTCACCGGCAACAAGGCGATGCACAAAGAGTTTCAGACCTACGTGTTTTACCCGGATGGTCAGAAGCGATTTACCTATGCCTGGATGCTCGAAAACAAGCCGGAGTTGCTGCTTGAGCGAGCGGTTCGGCGAATGATGCCGCGTAACAAGATGCGTGCGGATCGGATCAAAATGTTGAAGATTTACCGTGGCACCGAACACCCGCATCAGGCACAGCAGCCGGTGACACTGCCCGCGTAAGTTTGGATGGTGAACAACCCAGGCTGCAACGGTAAAGCGCAGCCGATTTTGCATACAGGAATCGCTCATGAGCGAAGTCATCAGCAGCCCCGCCCCGATCGCCACCTCGGTGGATGCCCCCGCCACCGCACCAACCACGCTGGGGGTCAAACCCGCAGCCCCGGCACAGGCGGTGCGCAAACTCGGTGAACCGGTCAAGCCCGACAAGGGCGGCTGGATTTGGGGCACCGGTCGCCGAAAGACCGCGGTGGCACGGGTGCGTATCAAGCCCGGCAGCGGCAAGTTCATTGTCAATGATCGTGAAGCGGACAAATTTTTCACCGAAATTCGTGATCGCAACGATATCGTCGCCCCGCTGAAGGTGACCAGCACTCAGGGCAAAATGGACGTGGTGGTGAAGGTGGCCGGCGGCGGGTACACCGGTCAGGCCGGCGCCATCGTGCTGGGGCTGGCTCGTGCCCTCAAGGGCTATGACCCGACGCTGGAAACCAGCCTGCGTGATCAGGGCATGCTCACCCGCGACTCCCGTAAGGTCGAACGTAAAAAATATGGTCGCCCCGGTGCTCGCCGTGGATTCCAGTGGGCCAAACGGTAAGAAAGAATTTCGGATTTATCGGAAAGTTCTGATATTAAAGCCGTCGGATTTCGGATTTGGCGGTCAATGGTTTTCGAAAAAAGTCCAACAATGCCTGTGGTGCGTCAGCGTGCCACAGGTTTTTTTATGAATGAAAACATGGGGCTATGATGGTTGCATGACGCGGGACGGTCGGTCGGTTGAGCGCGAAAATGAAGATAGCAAACGCCCTCGCCGTGGCGGGGGACAGTTAAGTGATCAAGTAGCTCATGATGACGCCGAGGGCTTCAGCCCCGGTTCAAAGAAACAACAAAAATCATCCGGCCCTAAAGGGCACGGCGTCATTCGTCGCTTGATCTTCTAAATCCAAAATACATTGTGCCCTTTACCACCATGTCACCCAAATGTCGTCTGCCATCGGTTTCCGGCAAGGCTCATGAATGGGGCGGGCATTTGCAATTGAAATATGCCTGGGGCGGGTTTGCGACGTATCAGCCGGGTGAAACCTTCGGGCCACGGGTGCTGGGCGATTATGAACTGGTTTGGATCATCACCGGCAGTGCGGTGTATCAACATGATGGCAAGTCCATCAACCTGTCCGCCGGGGCGGTATTGCTGACACGACCGGGGTTTGACGAAAAATATCAGTGGGACGAAAAGCAACGGACACGTCATGCGTATGTGCATTTCACGCCGGAGGTGTTGCCGAGTGACTGGGGCAAACCCGACACCTGGCCGATCGTGCGTGAAGGGCCGTTGCCGGGGGCGATGGCGGGGTTGTTTCATCATGTATTGTCACACTGGGCCAATCGCGCGGAAACCCGGCGAAAACTTCCGCCACGCTGGGTGAACAGTGCATTGGAAACGATGATCGATATGTTTTTGCATCCGACGACCGACACACCGAAAACGCAGGCGATGCTGCCGTCGTCGATTCAGCGCACCCTGCAATGGGCGGAACAAACGCTGACCGATTCGCCGCAGGCATCGATTCGGTTGGAACAATTGGCCAAGGCGGGTTCGGTGAGCGCCAAGCATTTATGTCGGCTGTTCGATAAGCACTTGCAGATGACGCCGATGCAGGCGGTGCGCTTGCTTCGATTGGAACAGGCATTGGGGTTTTTGCAGCGGTCGAATTTGTCGATGAAACAGATTGCCGACCGGTGCGGGTTTGCCAGCCCGTATCACTTTTCGAGGGTGTTTCATCAGGTGTATGGTTTGCCGCCGACGGAGGCACGCAGGGAAATGATGCTGGGGGCGCCGCCGCCTTCGGCGAAGGTGGCGCTGGGCGGTTGGCAAGCGCGGGAGATGGGCGTATGATCGACCAGCTTTGATTTGATTTAAACACTGCATGTGCAAACGCACTAACGGATTTGGACCTGACCTATGAAAATTCATGAATACCAGTCGCGTGAGCTTTTCTCCAAATACGGGATACCCGTTCCGCCGGGCATTGTGGTGGAAAACCCCGACGATGCCGCCCGTGCGTTTGAAACCTTGCAGACCCGCCATCGCACCAAGGTGGCGGTGATCAAGGCCCAGGTTCACGCCGGCGGACGAGGCAAGGGCGGGGGCGTGAAACTGGTGAAATCAGCGGACGAAGCGCGACAGGTGGCATATCAGATTTTGAGCAAACCGTTGATCACGCCGCAGACCGGGCCGCAGGGTGTGCAGGTGACCAAATTGCTGGTGGCCTCGGCAGTGGACATCGCCAAGGAATATTACCTGGGCATGGCCATCGACCGGGGCAGTGGTTGCCCGGTGCTGATCGCCTCATCGCAGGGCGGCGTGGAAATCGAAGCCGTCGCCAAGGAGAACCCCGACGCGATCATTCGTGAGCCGATCAACCCGACGGTGCGTCTGGCCCCGTTTCAGGCACGCAAGGTGGCGTACCGCCTGGGGCTGCATGGCGATCAGGTGCGACGAGCGGCCAAAATCATGCACCTGCTGACGGACATGTTCATTGAAAAGGACGCGAGCCTGGCGGAAATCAACCCCTTGGTGGTGACCAAACCGACGGACGAAAACCCGGACGGACAGGTGCTGGCGATCGATGCGAAAATCAATTTCGATGAAAACGGGCTGTATCGGCAGGAAGACATCAAACTACTGGCCGACCCGCATGAGGAAAACGAGTCGGAGGCTCACGCCAAGCGTTTCGGGTTGTCGTACATCAAACTCGACGGGAACATCGGCTGCCTGGTGAACGGAGCAGGGCTGGCCATGGCGACGATGGACCTGATCAAATTGCACGGCGGGGAACCGGCCAACTTTTTGGATGTCGGCGGCAGCGCCAGTGAAGAAGCGGTCACCGAAGCATTTCGCATCATTTTGAGCGACCGCAATGTCAGTGGCGTGCTCGTCAACATATTCGGCGGCATCGCCAAGTGTGACACGATTGCCCGCGCCATCGTCAAGGCCGCCAAGGAAGTCGGCTTCACCGTGCCGTTGGTGGTGCGCTTGGAAGGCACCAACGTGGAGGTGGCACGCAAGATTTTGGATGAGGCGAAAAAGGAAATCGCCACGATGGATGTGGCCAACGATTTGACCGATGCGGCGCGCAGGATTGTGACGCAGGTGCGTGGCGTGAAACCCGCCCGCCGGGCTGCGATGCAAAAGGCGAAGAAGTGAGAGGGAGTGGTCGACGCGGTGAAAGTGGCCGAGTGTTTTGAAATGTTTAGCGCGGACGCTTTGCGTCGGCGTACATGACGCCGAGCCCTTTAGGGCCGGATTCGCATTTGCATGATGATCAGAAAAATCCGGAGCTAAAGCCTTCGGCGTCAATTGATGTTTGAAACCATCACTTTCCGCAATTCACGGGCTTCCAGCAGCAGCAGGGGGATTTTGCTGCGCAGAATGTCGTAAACGTAATCATGTTTGAGCTGGTCGGGCGGGCCGACGAGGTATTGGTAGAAAGCTGCGGTGCGTTCACGGTAACTGAGGTGACAAGCCAGGCCGGGGGCGTAACGGTCCAGGCGTGCGAGTGCTTCACAGGCGATGATGAGTTGGGCTTTGACCTGTTCACATACCGTTGCGTTCAACAGGTATTGCGACTCGGTCAACTGGCCGACATGATCGAGAGCCGCAGCGCAGGCAGCGATCAGTTGATCGAGGGTGGCGGTGGTATCAAAATCATCGGGCATGTTGGCACTCGTTGATCCAGCGATATCATGGAACGTATCGAGCGTATAAATTGAGCATACGCTTCGAGCAACAAGGATACCCCATGAAAGTCGAACCTTTACTGGCTGCGTTGAATCAGGTGCGTAACGATTTGGGCAAGGACGTGACCGACCCGCAATGGTTGGCGGTGCATCACGCTTTTTGCTTCATCAGTTACAAGATGGGCGAGTTTCAAAAATATGTCAATGAAGCGGAGGCTCGCGGCGAATTTGATGCGTATAAAAAATCGCTGGAGGAGTAAGCGCCAATCTGAAAACCACGACGAAGCCTGGTGCTCACAGCGGGGTGTTTGGAAAGGCATGAATGGAGCCGGAGGGGATTGAACCCTCGTGTCGGAACAGCCGGACGCAGGCCTCTACACGTTTAGCTGATGGTTTGTTCTCGGCGGGCGACGGCGGTCAGCAGCCTTCGCTTCACCCAGCCCAAGGTGTTTCTCGCTTCCACGTAGCTTAGGCGACAAGCGGAAGCCAGCCCGATGAGTCTTCAATCACGCCTTCTTACGGGCGGGTCCGGCATGATTGAGGCAGCCGTATGAATTAGGCAGCCATGCGAACCGGGGCGAACCCGATTCGACCAATGACATTAGTGTCTTTGGCAGTTTGGTTTTGCACCCTGTTTTACCAGGCCGGGGTGCACCTGGACGTGCCACCTGCGTTCGAATCTGTCCGGTCGATGCCATTCGGCCCCAATTGTCAAAGAGCGATACACATTATATCGGTTATTGGGGGAAGGTGATGCAAGTGGTCGTACTCTTTATATTTGTTGAGCGCGGACACTTGTTATTGGCTTGTTGACGCCGTGCCCTTCAGGGCCGGATCGTTGCTCTTGTCAATGCAAACAATCCGGGGCTGAAGCCCTCGGCGTCAACTTTTCAAATCACGCGACCACTGAATGACGGATTGAGCATACGAAACTCAATTCGGCTGCCGCAGGGTCGATGCACGTAACCACGGCGATATCGGCTGGGGCGGCGATGGTAACGTCCAGCCTCGCATTGACAACTCGGACACCAGGCCACCCAACTTGGCGCGGGCATCACCACTTCGCCCTTGCGGGTGCATGAGCGTGGCGTGGCACCAAGCTCAGCGGCTTTACGTTTCCAGACGGCATCGTGACCGTGACGTGGGCCGACCAGGGCGTGAGCGATTTCATGCAGTATGGTGTCATGCACCTGGGGCCAATCGTTGTGCAAGAGCAGGTGACGACTCAAACGAATGGTTTTGGTGTGATAGGCACACGAACCCAGCCGGGCGTTGGCACTGGAAAGGCGCAGCTTCCAATCGCGCAGGTTGTGCTGGTCCATCAGGGCGCGACAGACCGTGAGTCGATCATGTGGCGTGGTCGGGTTGGCTTTGTCGATTTGGTTCATGGCCGTGCATACACATGAGCCTTCGGCTCACTGACAGGCGAGACACCTGCCCCACTCAAACCAGTCATGAAACAGTTTCTATAAAAATACAATTACTCGAACTTCTCACAATACCCAAGCCCTCGGCCTGTCGCCCTCGTACCTGGCTAGGCTGGCGCACCTGACCCTTTTTCCACTCATGCGCTTTGTTTGACCGGCGGGGTAGCGTTCATGATGCGGGGGGTGTAGCCATCGGGGGCGACGGTGCCGTCGAGTTTGTGAATGTCCGGCTGCGGGTTGGCATGCTCGTGCGCGGTCAGCGTCTTGTCCAATTCTTTTTGTTTGGGTTCTTCAATGGCGGACCAGGCCAATCGCCCTCGGCAGCGCGGGTATTTTGAACAACTCAGCCACGGGCCACGCTTGCTGCGACGCAGGTTGAGCGGGCTGTCGCACTTGGGGCAGGGCAGGTCGATGGTCAAAGGCGGAACCTTGGGGGCCACGACCGTACCTTTTTTGCGGTCCAGTTTCACGATGCCCTTGCACGTCGGATAAGCCGAGCATGACAAAAACGGCCCGAATCGCCCATCGCGTTTGAGCATGGCACTGCCGCAGAGAGGGCAGGCGATATCGGTTGATTGAGCCGTGATCGGGTTGCCCTCGGCATCAATCGGCGAGGCGAACTTGCAATCCGGGTAACGCGAACACGATAAAAACCGGCCCTTTTTACCAAAGCGATACACCGTGGCTGCCCCGCAGGTCGGACACATATGCGGTGCCGGCTCAGTCTGAGCTTTGGCGTGGGTCATCGACTCATGCGCATTATCCAACCTTGATTTGAACGGCCCATAAAACTGTTTGAGCATCGTCACCCAGTCATGGTGCTCGTCCTCGATTTTGTCGAGTTCCGATTCCATGCTGCGGGTGTAGGCCAGGTCCATGATTTCGGGGAAACCTTCGATGAGTTTGTCGGTGACCACCTTGCCCAGGTCGGTGGCACGCAGGCGGCGATCACCAGGGGCGACCTGTTCGACATATTTGCGGTCTTGAATGGTGGAAATGATCGCGGCATAGGTGCTGGGGCGACCGATGCCCTCTTCTTCGAGCTTCTTTTGCAGCGAGGCTTCGGTGAAACGCGGCGGGGGACTGGTAAAACCCTGCACCGGGTCCACCTGCAACGGCCCAAGTTGCTGTTGCTCGGCCAACGGCGGCAATACCGCATCATCCGCATTGCCACCCCCAGCACCGGGGATGCCCGCCACTTTGTAAAACCCGTCGAACACCAGCGTTCGCCCGTTGGCTTTGAACTTGGCCAGGTGGGCATTGTCACGGGATAGCGCGCTGATGAGCACCGTCGTCGCGTCCCATTGGGCATGGGTCATCTGACAGGCGACAAAGCGCTTCCAAATCAGGTGGTACAACTTGAACTGTTCCTCCGACAAGGCATGACGCACACGTTGGGGCGTGAGGGTGACATCGGTGGGGCGGATGGCTTCGTGGGCTTCCTGCGCGTCCTTGTTGGACGAGGAAAAGAAGTTGGGTTTTTCGGGCAGGTATTTTTCGCCCAGTTGTGAGTTGATGTAGGCACGAACCATCGACAGCGCTTCGCCGGAGATGTGGGTTGAGTCGGTACGCATGTAGGTGATCAAGCCGGTGGACCCGCCCAAGTCCGCACCAAGGTCGATGCCTTCGTAAAGTTGCTGGGCGATGCGCATGGTGCGTTGCAGGGCAAAGCCGAGCTGGTTGGCAGCAGCCTGTTGCAGGGTACTGGTGATAAACGGTCCCGGCGGTCGACTGGTGGTGCGTCGGGTTTGCAACGACTGCACCACAAAACGCGGCACGTCGGGTGACAACTCCGGTTTGGCGATGACCAATGCTAAAAAGCGGGCTGGGCCTTTGCCTTTGGGGTCTTGCCATTCTTTGAGTTCACCCAATACCAGCCCCAAACGTTTGCTCACCTGCAAAGCGGCATCACGGTCGGTCAGTTCCGCAGGTTGGCCGTTAACTTCGATGAGTTCCGCGCGAATGCACTTGTGACTGGACAGCCAGGCGAGCTTTTCCTTGAGGGTGCGACCCTTGACCGCAGCGCTGGGTTGATCGGCAGCCCCGGTTGCATCAGCACTGCCCTCGGCTTCATCGGCCACCGTCGGTTGCGTTTCATCACCCGATGCGTTGACAGCAGCATGGTTGCCACTGGCTGATTGCAAAAATTCAAACCAGGCTTGGCGAAGTTTTGGCGTGGCAGCAAGGTCGGTGGCGAAGTACCCGGTGACTTTCCAAAACTCATCGGGGATGAAGGCTTCAATTTCACGTTCACGGTCCACCACCAACCGCGTGGCCACCGATTGCACACGCCCGGCACTCAACCCTCCTGCCACCTTGCGCCAAAGCAGCGGCGACACCTGATACCCGACGATGCGATCGAGGATGCGACGGGCCTGCTGAGCGTTGACCTTGTTTTCGTCAATCGGTCGCGGTTTGTTGAAGGCACTGGTGATTTCACTTTTGGTGATGGCGTTGAACACCACCCGTTTGGCGTGCGATGGCTTGATATTCAACGTTTCGGCCAAGTGCCAGGCGATGGCTTCGCCTTCACGGTCCAAGTCGGTGGCGAACCAGACCTCGGCGGCGTTTTTGGCAGCCTTTTTGAGTTCGCCGACGGTCTTTTTTTTGTTAGCCAACACTTCATACGTCGGGGCAAAATCATGTTCGATGTCCACCCCCGGCACCGGCTGCTTCACACCCTTGGGCGCTCGTTCGGGCAGGTCGCGCACATGGCCCACGCTGGCCAACACCTGATACCCCCGGCCAAGGTATTTGTTGATCGTTTTGGCCTTGGTGGGCGATTCGACAATCACCAAATGTTTACCGCCCCCGGTACTACCACCTTCAGCATCGTGTGACAGGTCATCATCACGGTACGTGTCGGCAGCGGCAGCCGGGGCATTGGGCTTGGCTTTGCGGGAACGAGTCGAGGTTGAAGCACTGCGTTTAGCCATGTCGTATCACAAATCCTTATAAGTCGTTGTCGTAACCCCGCCCTCGGTCCCCCGGTCCCCGGTCCTTACCCCGGTCCCCGGTCCCCAACCCTTTTTAGCACCCGCTCCCGGCTTGTTTTCATCGGCCTGATGCACGATGACCTTGGAGCATCATAGGGATACTGTCAAGTCGGCTACCCAGCCGCTATGGTCAACGACCGGGGCTATTGACCCTTACATCGGTCCATCAAGGGTTATTCGTTGACACAAGGTCGCAGGTTCGCAAAGGTGGGCACTTGAACGACAAATGGAGCCATTGTCAAGTTCAGCGTCATGAAAATGGTTCATTCAATCAGGGAAACGCATTCTACTATCGACGGAAAATTCACCGCAGAGTACGCAGAGATCGCAGAGAAAAAAAGAAAGGTCAACGCAATACCAAAAAGCCGGGGTAAACAAAAACCGGATTTTGCCACGAAGAAATGAAGGTCACAGGGCTATGAAGTAATCAAGTGGCCGAATAGCCAGATGGTCGCGAGGGAAGAAGTACGACATAAATTGGATCGACCTCTTTGAGCTGTTCAACCATCGCTAATTCGCCCATGATTACAACTTCTTCATTCGTGTCCTTTGTGTCTTCCCGGCTCAACTCCGCTTTCTTCACTCTGATTCTTCCTGGCGTCTTGGCAGCTTGGCGTTCATACTGTCGGGTTTGGCTCTGCGATCTCCGCGTTCTCTCCGGTGAAAAATCGGTTGCTCGGTCAGAACGCGTTTGCCCTGTCATGAAATGGCTCATTCACCCCGTGCGTCGTTCGCGCGGATGAAACTGATTGATCACCTGTTTCAGTCGGCTGCGATCGACATGCGTATAAATCTGCGTCGTGGCAATATTGGAGTGGCCCAGTAATTCCTGCACCACGCGCAGGTCCGCCCCCCCGGCCAGCAGATGCGTCGCAAAACTGTGACGCAAGGTGTGCGGATGCACTTCCGAAAGCCCAGCCCGACGAGCGTGTTTGACCACCACCTGCCAGACGATGATGCGGGTGATGCCCTTGCCTCGGCTGGATAAAAACAACCGGTGTTTGGGCGACTTTTCCTTCACCTGCCTGGGGCGAAGCTCGGCTTGATACTGGGCGATGGCCGTGAGCGCCGGCTTGCCGATGGGCACGATCCGTTCCTTGTTGCCCTTGCCGATCACCCGCAACACGCCCAGGTCGGGTAACACCTGATCAACCGTCAGACCGGCGATTTCACTGGCACGCAATCCGCCGGCGTAAAGCAACTCCAGCATCGCCCGATCACGCAACCAAAGCCGTTCGGTATCCGCTGGGGTTACCAGCAGCCGTTTCATTTGATGAACCGACAACACGCCAGGCACGGTGCGCCAGGTGCTGGGTTGGGTCATCAGCTCGGCTGGGTCATGCTCGACGAATAGCCGTGCTTCCAAAAATCGGCAGAACACACGAATGGTGGCCACATGTCGGGCAATACTGCTCACCACCATTTTTCTGGCGTCGAGTTCGCGCAGGTGAAGAGCGATACGTTCGAGGGTGAGTTCCGACCAACTGTAATGACGGTGATCGATCATGTACTTGAGCAGGTCGTCCAGGTCCGCGGCATAAGCCTTCATGGTGTTGTCGGCAAAGCCGCATTCAATGCGACAGTAGCTCAAAAATTGCACAATCGGATCGAGCATCGGCACAGCCTGCGGCGGAAAATCAGCAGGCAGATTCGCAAGCAACGATGATGAAACGGAACGTGAACCGGCAGAGGCGGGCTTGCCGTTGTTGTTGGTCGCAGGCAGAACGGGGGCGGTGACTCTGACAATGCGCGATCGGGCACGAGGCATCGCCTGCGCAGCGACAGGGGCGTTACCCATGGTCGCGGTTGTTGCAGCAGGTTGAGTCAATTGCGTGGTCAGGGCGAGGTTCCTTGTTCCGTCCCCTCTCCCCTCGGGAGAGGGCTAGGGTGAGGGCGTGCCTGATGATTGAACAATCTTTTACTCTCTCATTTCTCTATCATCCGCCCTCACCCGACCTCGAAGACTCGGTCACCTTCTCCGGGGGGAGAGGGGGTCCAAGGCCGGATGATTGCCGAATATCAACGCTACTTCAATTCATGACTTTGGTGCCATCCGGGGCTAAAGCCCTCGGCGTCATTCTTCATCATCATCGGCCATGTCGTCGCAACCTCACCAAACTGCGTCCCGTAACCATCCGCCAACAAACCTCACCATATTTTTTGCAGTCAACGCCTGGTTCCCCAGCCTACGATCACCCATGGAACCGATCACCCGTCGTCAATTCACCGTCGCAGCCGGGCTGACCCTGGCGCTCACCGTATTACCCACCGACTTGCTGGCGCAGAAACGCAAAAAAGATGCGCCGTTGGGTGAACATGAAGCCGGTGATCTGGCGACCGAGCCGTTTGTCATTGGGGCACTGGCCGACTATCGGCAACCGGGGCTGTACAACCAGCAGCGTGGCAAAGGGGTCTGGGTGGTCAGTGACGGGCAAAAGCTGATCGTGTTATCAAGTGTTTGCACACACAACGGCTGCCCCGTCGGCTGGGACCCCAAAACCAGTGAGTTCTCATGTCCCTGTCACCACAGCCGATTTACTCAGCAAGGCATCAACGTCGATGACCAGCAAAAAGCCAAACGCCCGTTGGAACGTTGTCACCTTTCCTTGGTGGACACGGATAAGGGGCAACAGGTGCAGGTTGATCCGACCAAGCGTTTCGTGAAATACAAGGACAAGGACGAGTTCGGCGAAACAGGCGCGTATTTGCTTTTCAATTGAAGTTGCGGTGCAAAAAAGAAGAGAAGTGGTCAAGTGATTCAAAATGTTTGGCGCGGACGCTTTGCGTCGGCGTTCTGGGTTAGCGCCGCGATTTATCGCGTTGTGAGAAGTGGTCGAGTGGCCAAGTGGTCGAGTGGTCGAGTGACGAAACCGTATTTGAAAGTTAGCGCCGCGATTTATCGCGTCTGGTCAGAGTGTTTCATCGGTTGGTCGGTGAGTCGGTTAATCGGGAAGAGCAAAAACAGTTCTGGCCGAGTAACCGATACACTGGCTCACCGATGATCGATGCAGAATACCCGGACCCTCACCACTCGCTGCGCTCGTGGTTCGTTCCCGGCTTGTTTCTTCAAATTCGAAATCCGAAATTCGAAATCCGAAATCTCCTTCACACTTGACCACTGGGCCACTTGCTCCAAATCACCGCTGGTTTTCAGGCAATTCCAACACAATGCCGTTGCGTTCCAAAAGTGTGCCGGTGGTGCGCATGAAGTCGGCCACGGCTGCGTTGTAATCCGCCAAGGCCTGCACTTCACGTGTCTCCGTATCCGCCACGCGCTCCTGACTGCGCAATTTCAGGTCCAGCAAAAACTCGGGCGTCAGGGCCACGCCGGCTTCTTCCTGTCGTTCCAACGAACGCAAATTGTCCGCCGCCGCGCGACGCGCCGCCTTCGATACACCGATCAATTCATACGACGTGAGCAACCGCCGCATCGCGTTTTTCACTTCCAATGTCACGTCCTGCGCCTGCTGCTGATACGCCAGTGAAAACGCTCTGCGTTCCAACGTGCGCTGCTCAAACAACGCCTCCGGTCCACGATTGCCAATCGGCACCTCAAACCGCATACCCAACAAATACGTCACAAAATCACCATCATTCAAATCACTGAACGCCCGACCTTCCGATAACCCCAGCCCCTGATAACGCATCGACGCTTCCAAATTGAGTTGAGGCAGGCGGGCATTGTCCGCCACCCGCAACCGCACCGAGGCGTCCTTGATCTGCAATAACGCTCGTTGCAACTCCGGGCGATTGCGCATCGCGGTGGTCACCGCATCCAGCAAACTGAATTGAATCGGCGCATCCGCAGGCACATCCAACGGTTCCAGCAACGTTTCGCCCGACAAGGGCATGTCCGGCGAACCGATCAATCGTTTGAGGTTGTCACTGGCCGCACGCGCCTGTTGACGAGCTGTGATCAAATCACCACGTCGCAGTTCCACCACCGACCCGGCTTCGGTCTTGCGCACCGGGTTCACGTCAAAAGCCTCACGCTGCTTGATCCGCTGGTAATCCTCCATCGTGCGGTCCAGCAGCCTTTGTTGAATCAGCACCCGCTGCCGGGCCTGGTAAAGGTTCCAGTATGCTTGTTCCGTGGCCGCAGCCAATTCCAGCAGGGTGCGTTTCAAGTCATGCGCACTTTGCTGCTTGCCACTCTCAGCCAGCACGATCTGCGAACGCACCACATCACTGCCAAAGCCGCGTAACAAGGGCTGGGTGATACCCAGTTCGATGTTGGCGTTGTAAAACTCAGCCGGCCCACCGACCACGACAACCGGGTTGTTAAAGGTGCGGGCAATGCTGGTTTGCACGACCACCTGTCCGCCGGTGGTCAGTTGTTTGCGGATGCCGGTGGTCAGACTATCCGTGTTGGTGACTTGAAACGGCGAGGTGAACGCACTGGCCACCCGTGGTTCATCGACCCGGTTGATATTGCCGTTGGTGAAAAACACCGCATCAAACGCCGCTTCCGCCTGCGTCACCTGCGTTTGCCCAATGGCAGGCACCAGCCTGGCTTGTTGCAACTCAATATTGTGCTTCACCGCCAGTTCGACCGCCTGTTGCAGGCTCAGTTTCACCGTGTCGCCCGCTTCCTGCGGCTGACCCAGCAAATTATTACCCGTGACAAGCGGCTGCCCCTGATACGACTCGATGCCCGACAAACGGTCCAATTCCGCCTTGCGTTCAGGGGACAGGTCATTATCGACTTCTGAAGTGGCACGGGTCAGTTCCATCACCGGCCCGGGGGCGACGGTCTGCACCAGCCGACGATGCGCATTGAGCATCTGCTCCCGCATGGCCGTCTCGGCATCACGGTCCATCGGCCCGGCACAACCGGTCAATCCGATTACCCCCACGGCTGCCAACGCATACCCCACCGCGTGACGAATCTTCCTGGTATTGACGTTCATAGACGGCAATATAGACCCGCGCAAGCCCACGGTCAATTGAAAATCGTACAGTGTACGACCCGGTGGGCTGTAATCTCCGTTCGCGTCGGCCAATGAAGCTGCGGAAGTGGCCAAGTAGCCCAGTGGTCGAGTGTGAAGGAGATTTCGGATTTCGAATTTGAAGAAACAAGCCGGGAACGAACCACGAGCGCAGCGAGTGGTGAGGGTCCGGGTATTCTGCATCGTTCATCGGTGCGCCAGTGAATCGGTTACTCGGCCAAAACTGTCTTTGCTCTTCCCGATTAACCGACTCACCGACCAACCGATAAACCACTCCGACCAGACGCGATAAATCGCGGCGCCAACGATCAAAGACGATTCCGTCACTCGACCACTTGGCCACTTCCGGTAGGCTACACTGTTGGCTATGAGCAAACTGGCGGTGTCCATTTTCGTGCATGACCCCGCAACCGCCCTGGCCGATGCCCGGCGCGCCAAGGCAGCCGGGGCCGACATGGTTGAACTGCGTGTCGATGCACTCTTTGAACCCGGCCCACCGCCACACAACAAGTTGGCAGCGATGGTGACATTGATCAACCAATGTCCGCTGCCCTGCATTCTGACCTGCCGGCCGGTCTGGGAAGGGGGTTTGTACGAAGGCGACGATCAATCACGATTGGCGATTTTCGAACATGCCGGGCTGGCCGACCGCCCACCGGCTTACCTTGATATCGAATTGGCCGCGTACCAGCGTTCCGCCAACCTGCGACAAAAAGTGCACCTGGTCGTCGATCACCCTTCCGCAATACGACCGCAACCGACGCAGTTGATTTTGTCCAGTCATGATTTTCAAAAGCGCCCTGCTGACCTGACCGCACGACTCGAAGCCATGACCATCGCCCCGGCTGCACGGGTGCAAAAAATCGTCTGGGCATGTCCGCCCGGCGACCTGCGCGACAGTCTGCAAATACTGCAACTGCTCCAACACCGCACCAAACCCACCATCGCCCTGGGTATGGGTGAAGCCGGCTTGATGACCCGCGTGTTGGCGAAAAAATTCGGCGGGCATGTTTCATTCTGCACCCTCGACGATCAGCAGGGCACCGCGCCTGGCCAGGTGAGCATTTCCACCATGCGCGATTTGTACGGTTGGCAACACATCGACCCCGCCACGCAGGTGTACGGGGTGATCGGTTGGCCGGTGGGTCATTCGATGAGTCCGCCGATTCACAATGCAGGGTTTCAGGCGGTCGGGTTTGCGGGCGTGTACCTGCCCCTGCCGATCAGCCCGGGGTATGACAATTTCGCCGCCAATTTGCAGGCTTTGCTCGATTTCAAGGAACTGCACTTTCGCGGGGCATCGGTGACCATTCCGCACAAGGAAAACCTGATTCGCTTTGTAAAAGAGCGTCAAAACCCCGGCGACTTCATCGAACCGCTTGCCGAGAAAATCGGTGCTGCCAACACGCTGGTGGTGCGCGACGATGGCACGCTGGCCATTTCCAACACTGATTACGCCGCTGCATTGGACGCGGTGTGTCACGGGTTGTCGATTCCCCGTGCGCAACTGGCGGGCAAACGTGTGGCGGTGCTTGGCGCAGGCGGCGCGGCACGGGCGATCGTGGCTGGGTTTGCCCATCATGGTGCGACGGTGGTGATTTACAACCGCACCTTCGACCGAGCCTCGCAACTGGCGGATGAGTTCAATGGTCAGGGCGGCAGGGTCGTGGCGGCACGGTTTGAAAAATTATGCGATTCATGTTGCGAGGTCATCATCAACTGCACCCCGGTCGGCATGCACCCTAATGTGAATGCTTCGCCGATGGACGATGCAGGTATGGCCACCCATCAAGCGGTGGTTTTCGACACCATTTACAACCCGGTGCAGACGAAGTTGCTGCGTAATGCGGCAGCGGCAGGTTGCGTCACGATACCGGGAGTGGAAATGTTCGTGCGTCAGGCCGTGGGCCAGTTTGAATTATGGACGCAAAAACCCGCACCGACGGAGCTGTTTCGACAGGTGACCTTGCAGCGATTGTCGCCGGGGTGATCGGCCTTTGCATCACCCACGCCCGAACTTCACGTCCGCATGAAGTTGATGAGTGTTTCATCAACAGCAACAACTGACGCCGAGGGCTTTAGCCCCGGATCAATTCACGATCATCCGGCCCTGAAGGGCACGGCGTCATTGGCCGTGCATATGAATGTGGCACCCCCCCCCGGGGGCACCCCCGGCGGTATGATCGACCCTGGTGATTCCCCCAGCCGAGGGCGGCTGGGCTACATGACCACTCGACCACTTCCGCTGTCCCGCCTCACGCCGCCACCTGAGCTTTACGGCTCTGTACCCCCGCCTGCATCCGTTCCACCGTCTGCACAAATCGCGCTGCCGTCGCCTGCCAGGTGTATTGCTCCAATCGCGCCCGACCCTTCTCCACCAGTTGCTCACGCAGCCGTTTGTCACGCATCAGCTTCATCAACCCCCGTGCCACCGCACAACTGTCCACCGGGTCCACCAGCACCGCTGCGTCCCCCGTCACCTCCGGCACACTCGTCGCATTGGCCGCCAACACTGCGGTGTCCGTCGCAAATGCATCCAGCACCGGCAACCCGAACCCTTCCGACAAACTCGGATACGCCAGCACCTCCGCGCCGGTCATCAAACATGACAACTCTTCCTCCTTCACGTACCCCAGCAGATGCACATTCGCTTCCAGGCTCAATCGTTCCACAATCGTCATCAGTTCGCTGCGCGTCTGATCGCTCAATCCGACAATCACCAATTCCCACGACGATCGTGCCGCCTTTTCCAGCATCGCCCATGCGTCGATCACGTGCCTGGTATTCTTGCGCGGGTCCGCTGCCCCAAGGTGAATTACATACGGCGGCGCAATCCCATATCGATTCATCACCTTCTGCGCCCGGGCCGGCTCCACCAACTTAATCCCCGTGCCCGATGCCCATGGGTTCACAATGATGCGCTGAGCGTCGGCTGAAAATCGCTCCATCAACCGCTGCTTGGTGAACTCCGACGGGCACATGATCCAACCATTCTGACACGCAGTCCGCACACCCTTTTCAAATCGCTGCACCTGCTCCGCAGGGTAGTACTGCGGCTCGTCCAGCGGAATGATGTCATGCACCGTCACCAACGTCGGCACCATCGGCCAGCGGGGGCACGAATTGGCCGGGCAATGCAACATGTCCACGCCATGCGTCCATGCGGTCAGCGGCAAACGAAAACCCTCCCACGCATTCCAACGATCGCCGGGCATTTCCATGAAGCGCGGGTGAAAATGTTGGGCGACAATCGGCGGGGTCACCTGCCCCGGTAACCGGTGATAAGCGTAAACCTCCCAGTACGGGCGCAGGTATGCCACATGCTGATACAGCGCCAGCAGCGACTTGCCGATGCCTCGGCGCTGCGGGCTGAAAATGGGGCGGGCATCCAATGCAATCCGCATAACCGTCCACCTCACATCATGGTGACGCAGCGTCACGTACCACGAGCCTCATGACACCCACCCGTGACAACACAAGTTCAATCACATCATTCAATGTTTACTTCGGCCAAGTGACATCACCAGATTCAATCATCGCTTGAGGTGTCTTTGGCGATTTTGCGGTTGTTGCCGAATGTGCGGCCAGGCTGAAAATTATCAAGCCGCCTGTCGCGTCATCGGCGTCAGGGTTTCAACTGAAAACCGGGTGCGTCCGCCATGCACCAGCATTTGTCGCAGGCTGCCGTTGGCCAGCCACCAGGGCCGATGCAGCAAACGTTGCCAAAGGTAGCCACGCCCCTCATCGCCCTGCATTTCCGCCCGTGCCAATTCGAAAATCCGTTCCCGCTGATCACAATTACGCCAAAGCGAAATGCGTTCAGGCAACGTCGGCAAATGCTCCGCGTGTCGCCTTGCAGCACGAATGAATTCAAGCCCCATGTCCACCGGGTGCAGCGCACTGCGACTTTGTGTGTGTTCGCGCATGGCACTGGTCAAATGGGGCAGGTGACCCGGACTCAGCCCCGCCCCCAGCAATCGACAGGCAAATTCGTAATCAAACGCATACTGCAACGACGCATCAAAATGCCCGTGTGCCTGAAAAACCTCGCGACGATAAAAACTGGCGACCGTCGGCAAAGGCTCGCAGTTGTGCATCAAATACGCCCGTAAATCAACCTCCGCAGGCGGCTCGTAAATGCCCAGCATCTGATCGTTATCACCAATCCGCAAACATCGACCCACAGCCCAGGGCGTCGTCGCATCACGCATCCGCCGACCGACCATGTCCAGCGTACCGGGCAGGTAAAGGTCGTCCGCGTACAAAATGCTGACGATGTCACCGGTGGCACGGGCCAGGGCCAGATTCAACGCCTCCGCCGGGCCGTGGTCGCTTTGATGAATGCAATGGGCCAATCGTGAACGATACAGGTCGATCACCCGACCGCTCTGATCATCGCTGCCTGCGTCGATGACGATGTATTCCAGGTTCGCATACCCCTGATCCAGCACACTGCACAAGGCTTGTTCGACAAAACGTTCCTGATTGCGACAGGGCGTGATCACCGTGATGCGCGGCTGAGTCATGGCGGCCTCCTCGACAGGGGTTTGCATTGCGACCCAATCGCCGACAATAACTTCATCGACCACTTCACCACCCCGATTAAGTGTTAAAGATGGAATAAACCGAAATAACGAAGTGGCCGCGTGATCAAGTGATTGTATTTGTTTAGCGCGGACGCTTTGCGTCGGCGTTTGACGCCGTGCCCTTTAGGGCCGGATGTTTGTGAATGTGGCATCGCCCCCGGGGGCGCCCCCGGCGGTGGTAAAGTGCATGGTGATTCACCCAGCCGAGGGCGGCTGGGCTACAACACATGTAGTACGGCACCCCACCACAGCCTCATGCAGCCGCACGCGATTTCTTTTCTGCTGCCTTCACTTGGCCACTTGGCCACTGGGCAACTGGGCCACTTCTTTCGGCCACTGGGCCACTTGCTTCGATTCGCCGTAACTGCCACGCGATCATGCCGTGGTACGCTCCGTAAATCGCACTCAACCCAAGTCCACGTAAACCCAATCGCCAACCATCGAGGTTCCGGTAGCTGTTCCAAAACGTCTGCAAGGGTTCCCCCAGCAATTGATGCCAGGTGAAGGGTTTGCCTTCGTGAAACAAACGCAGCGCATCCTTGGGCGGGTAACGCAACAAATGTTTCCGTGCCAGGTCACGGTACGAATCGCACCACAAATGTCGAATGTGATTGTCCATCGTATTAGGCAGGCTCACCGTTTCGTACCCCGGTAAAACTTCCGTGATGCGATTGCACCAGGGCAGAAATCGTCCGCGATCCCGGTGCAACAACGCCAGCGTCGTCATCGCCTGATTGCCCCAAATGGTGCCCGTCAGCAGTCGGCGTTTGAAGTAATAACGCATCGGCAGACGAAAACCGCCCGCCTCCGGGCGATCGTTTAACGCCCTTGCCAAGTCGTTCACCAACGCTTGCGGAAATTGTTCATCCGGGTCCACCTTGAGCATCCAAGGCTGCGTCACGTGCTGCATCGCCCACGCCCGTGCCGGGTCCGCAATCGGCTCGGCAGGCCAATCGTAAATTTCACCCGTAAACTTTTCCGCCACCTGCCTTGAACCATCCCAGCTCTGCATATCAATCAATATGAGCTGCGAACAAAATGACAGCCGAGGCAGACACTGCTCCAGCATCGCCTTCTCGTTACAAAACGCCATGATGGCTGTGATGGGTAATTTCATGCGTCGCTCATCATGTCTTTTCAAGCCGGGGACGAGTCCGCGAGGACCCGGGTATTGACTGGCGAGTCGGTGACTCGGTTCACCGGTTAACCGGTTGATTGGTTGATTGGTTGATTGGTTAATTGGGCGGAATGGTATATTTCTTTTCTGGCCGATTCACCGATTTACCGACTCACCGATCAACCACCCGGAATACCCAAGTCCTCGTCACTACGTTCCTCGTCCTTGGCTTGGTAAATCCGAAATTCGAAATTCGAAATCATTATCACTCGCCCACTTTCCTCACGCCGCCTGTCGCAACGATTGCTGCGCTTTGATCGCGTTGCGTACAAACAGCACATCGCCGCCGGACAGTTGCCCATCGCGGGTCCAACTGTGCTGGTTGTAAAAATTATGAATGCGGTAGCCGCGCTGTCGCAAAAATAAATCCAAATCCGTCAACGTCGGCGCCCCTTCATACGCAGCCGTGAAATTCACTTCCAAATAAATGCACGCGATGCCTTTTGCCAATAATTTTTCCGCACCGCGCAGAGCTTCGAGTTCATACCCCTGCAAATCGAGTTTGAGGATGTCGATGCGCTCGATGCCATGACATGCCGCCCAGTCATCCAGCCGAACGCTGGGCACCACGCGACAGGCTTCCAGTTTCATCGCACTGCTGAATCGATCCGCCTCCGCCCCCGCCGGCAGAGCCGAGCACGCCATCTTTTCCGCGTTGATGTGCATCGTGACATTGCCGGTGGTCGCCGACAACGCCTGGGCATGCACCGTCGCACTCTGATTGCGCAGGTTGTTTTCACACACCTGGCGTGACTCGGCAATCGGCTCAAACGCATGCACCTGACTGTTGGGGAAGCGCTGTAAAAATTGCAGACTGGTCCGCCCGTCAAACGCTCCGCCATCGACGATGACCAGCGTTTGATCATGCGGCACATTGCGTTCAAGTGCATCCATCCACGGATGCGGGTTGATCACCGTGCAGGTGGTCAGCCGACCGGTTCGAATCAGCCAGCGCCAGTACAGTTGTTTGAGTTTGTAAAGCATTATTAAATGTGACCCTTGCTTGGCAACTTACGCCGCCATCGACCAGTAAAGCACCCGCCACGATTGCAGCGACATCGGTTCACGCCTGACCGCCTGCCAGGCGTGATATCGCGCCAGTTTCACATTACGCTGTTCCATCGCGTGACAAGCCCAGCTTCGGCAGATGTCAGCCACGGACATTTTGTGGGCACAACGTTCACGCACAATCTCCAAATTCGGTTCGCCGGGCAACCCTCGACGCGCCCACGCCGACTGCATGACCCTGCCGATGTTGTTCATCATGTCGTCAAAATGGTTGTAACAGGTACTACCCAGGTGTCTGCGATAGCGATACAGCACCTTGGGGATGTTGGCCAGCCGCCCTTGTTCTGCCAGTCGTAAAAACAAGTCCAGGTCTTCGACATAGCCGACGCTGGTGTCGATGCCGCCGATTTTCAACCACACATCGCGTCGGAACATGGTCGTGCCGTTGATGATGCCCGAAGCGTTGGCCTCCAGCAGCAGCCGAACGATTTCATCGTGTTCGGTCGTCGGGGTCTGCAATCCGCAGGGGCTTCCAAATGGGTCGGTTTTTTCCAACCACGTGCCCACCGCGACGCATTCGGGGTGTTCGACCATGTACTGATATTGCAGTGCCAATCGTTCCGGCAACGCGGTGTCGTCCGAATCCATGCGAGCCACCAGCGGCGCACGCGCCTGTTCGACGGCTCGATTGATGTTGCGATAACCCTCGTGAGCAAACGCCAGCACACGCAGACGATCATCCTGCGTCGCCAACTGGTTGGCAATGGTCAATGAATCATCCGTTGAACCGTCGTCCACCAGCAGTAATTCGAAATCGCGAAAGGTCTGAGCGCGAATGCTCTCCACCGCCTCGATCAGATAATCGCGGGTGTTATAGATGGGCATCACGACGGACACCCGTGGTGGTGGGGTTGTCGATGAAATCTGCATCCGGCTTTGCTCCGCAGCGGGCAACGGCACAACCGTCATGGCCGCCTTATGCGTTACCATCGGCATAAATGGGCTGCCGGTTCAGTGCGTCATGCTGCTTGTCGCTGGGGCATGGGCGTGTCATGCGTGACTGGTTCAGCCACCCCCGCCAATTGCAACAGGTTGCGGGCAGCGGTGAGCGGTTCCATGGCGCGCATGGCAGGTGAACAGAGGTTTTTTCCGCGCTGCTGCGCCAGGTCGCCGCGCCAGGTGGCAATCAGGGCTTGCGCCAGTGCGTCCGTGTCCTCACAGGGCACAAGTTTGCCGTTGAATCCCGGTTCAATGATTTCGTCAAAACCACCGGTGGCGGACCCGATCACAGGGATACCCAGACTCAGGCTTTCGAGCATGGTGTTGGGCAGATTGTCGCACCGCGAAGGCAGCACCGTCGCCTGTGCTTGCGCCACGATGCCCGATAATCGATCACGTTCGACCGCGCCCAACCAACGCACCTGACCTGCACGTTCACCCATGATCTCGCTACAGGTTTGCCAAACCCCGGCCTGGGCCTCCGCTCCGGCCCAAACCATGGTCAACCCCGGCTCATACTGCCACGCTTTTTTCAACGCTTGTGCCAGCAAATCCGTCCCCTTCAGGCGTCCGAGTTTGCCCATAAACAGCAGGTACTTTTCAGGAAGCCCATCGCTGCTGATTCGAGATGAAACCTTGACCGGAAACAACGGCGGTCGCAATACTTCCACATTGAACCCAAACTGCTCACGGTAGTGTCGGGCGGTATATCGGCTGGGGGCGTAGGCGATGTCGGCCCGGGCGATGCAACGGCGTTCGAGCGCCAAGAGCAGCCGAGCGTCGCAACCGCGACGGCCCCCATTGATCCGCATGTATAAATCCCCCGGCGAACTGCAGCGCACCAGTTGCTTACGACCCGGCTTCTTCTGCACAAACAACCCCGCCAATCCATGCTCGGAACTTTGCACCCAATCAAAGGGTCGTTGATCGTGTGCGACTTCCAGCGCCAGCGCAAGCCCGACCGCCACCCGCATTTGCTGAAGGGTTCCTCGATACAAATCACTGATCCGCCAATGGGTATCCGCCAGTTTCCCCATGACCCTGGTCAACGGGTTGTCCGCGGGCGGAATATCATGAACCGTGATCTGATCATGTATGAATGGTTTGGCAGCATCATCACCACCGCCGACGAAAATCGTGACCTGGTGTCCGAGTGCAACCAGGCTTCGCGCGATGTTATGAAGATATGATGCCAACCCGCCCTGATTACTCTGGCGGGTGACATATTCGGGCGTGAGAAAAGCAATACGCTGGGGTTTCATGCGGCGATCCGTAAGGCTTGTCGTTGACGCAGGCGCTGCAGAAAATCAGCCACCTGAAACTCCTCCGACCAGCGCTGCCCCTGTACCCATTTGAACTCCGCAGTAGCGGGCGAGCCTTGCCATTCCCAGTGACCGGGACAGGCGTGAACCATCCAACTGACATAGGTGTAGCTGACTTCGCCGACGACCGGCTGACCGGCAGCGCCCCCGCGACGCAAACCGTCGATCGCCACAGTTTGGCTGCCCAGTGCCTGTGCGGTTTGGGCGGCAAGGCGCAGCATGTCCGGCGCGATGTGCTGCGGATTGGGGTCGAAATTACCGCTGCCGGAGGCACGAAAATCATTGGGTCGATTGAAGCGACGATAGGCGAAGATACGGTTGCCGACGACGGTAAGCCGGGTGTCGAAAGCATTTTCAGGCAGAAACTCCTGAAAAAAGACGTAGTGGCTTTGCGGGTCCAGGTCCGGGCGCAGGGCATAGGGCGTACATTGGTAACGGACCCAATGCCAACTGGTGCGCAATTTGAAAAACAGGGTTTGCTTCTTCAAGAGCGCGGGCTTGAGCGATTCGATGGGTTGGCGAAAAAGCAGGTCCACCCACTGCGCCGCTTCGTCGGCATCGTGTACCAAACGCACATTGCTCGAACCAGCGCCCCCGGCCAGTTTCAGCACCAACGGAAACATCGCTTCCTCGCGCAGCCATTGTTTGGCGGCGACGGCATCAAACCAGACCCAGGTTTTGGGTGTTGGAATGTTCAGCGTGTCAAACAAATGCGATTGCGCGATTTTGTCATCGTAGTGCCAGCACGTGGCCTGATCGGGATAGACGCACAGCCCCCGATAGCGTTCCAGCGTCGGCAGCAGACGCCGGGCGATTTTCCCCATGCCGCCGAAGTGCGCCCAACGCCACATGAACCCGTCACAATCCCTGAGTTGCTCCAGCACGTCAGGCCTGCGCACGTCCACCGCTTTGACTCGGCACCCGGCCTGTTGCAAAAGCTGCGTCCAGCGTGGGCTGGCGGCATCACAAAGCTCCGGCGTCCGCGGGTTGGTGTAGTTGTCGGGTTGGATGGCGATGGTGAAAGTCATGATGGGCTTTCCATTAAACCGATGGATCATCCGTTGCCGTTGCGCTTGCATGGCTCTTCAAGGCGCTCAAGCAATGGGTTGACTGCAATCGGCGATCAAGGGTGTCAGGCGCGTATCCACATCCACCTGTACCGCGTGGGCGGTCATTGCGTCGGGCATGGCCAGCAAGCGAACATCCTTCCAGAAACAACGCATCACCCAGTAAAACTCGCCGGCGGACCACTCCCGCACATGTTGGTAATAACGGGGCGGACCCGCGTTGTCGGAACCGGCATCACGGCGTCGATTGGGGGTGGTCACCAAGGCCCGTGGCGCCAGCCCTGCCAGGGTGCGCAGAAAACGAGCGTAGTCGGTGATGTGCTCCACCACTTCAATCGCCACCGCGACATCAAACGGCCCATCATCGACAGTCACCGGTCCATTGACATATTTCACATTCGGTCGAGCGCGATTGGCAATGGCCCAGTGATGCGCGCGGGTGTCAAACTCAGAACATAAAATGGCACGCTGTGAATCCTCCGCCGCTTCGATGGCGAATCGACCTGTGCCGCCGCCCAGTTCCACAATCCGGCGATCCTCTCCCAGCATTTTGACCACCGTCTGATTGAGCGCCACGATGTTGGGCCATTCAAAGGGGCCGCCCTGAGCCTGCCGTTCAAGCTTGACGCGCAGGTTCACCGGCCCGACCTCGGGGTTTTCACGGTAAGGCACGTCCGCCGGCGTGATCGGGTGGGTATCGGGTGACTTGACATCTGGTGCCAGATGAAGTTGGACCTTATTCCACAGGCGATGATGCAATGTATTCAAACGCATCGATAGCTCCAGGGATCAGGCAGCACAGCGCGATTCGCTGGTGCGGGGTCTTTGCCAATATTTCATATCGGGCGTATCGCCCACCACGGCAATGAGGTACGGATTGGGCCAGAATTCGAGCAAACGTACGCGAGCCTGACGCTGGCGGACAATCTGTTGCACTGCCTTTTCCACGCCGGTGAATCGCCCATCACAATCATCGAACACCAGCACCGCAGCTTGTGATAAATGAGGAAGCAAAGCCTGATAATCCGCCAGCACGAATGCCTCAAGGTGTTCACCATCGATGTACACCAGATCAAGTTTGGCATCTCGCATATGGGTTGCCAGATGTTCAGCCAGGCGGCTGGAATCGCCATGCACAAAATCGATGTGCCTGGATTCAGGCAGTCCCTGCCAAAGTTCGCGCCGGGTCCATTGACGTTCACAGGTCAACGGCGTACGGAAGACCGGTTCATCGTGACCAACGATGTCACAAGTGAACACCCTGCCGGGCAATGCCGTGTTCTCACGCAGATAACGTGCCCAGAACATGCTCTGCATACCACGGGCGGTGCCGATCTCCGCAAGATGACGTGCCCCTAAAGTTCGCGCCAGGTCTTGCAGCAGAAGCGGGCGATAACTGACCACTTCGGGGTTCTGCGTCACGATCGGCTGCTTCCCCCAATAAGCATTAAGTCCCAAATGTTGAATCAACTGCATATCCGTTTGATCGGGGGACCGACTGCAATCAAGGATGTGCTGATGTTCGATGACTTGCGCCCAATCCAGTTGCGTGCCGCCTTCGATGGGCAGGGCAGGGGTGCGTACGACCGGTTGCGGTGGCAGTAGTCTGCGCCCGACCGCTTCCATTTTGCGACGCACCGCCTGACGGGCCTTGCCGACCACGGTGGCAGAACGGACAGGCCCGGCTGATTCGAGCACGATTGGTTTTTGCTGAAGCTTTGCGATGGATAGCAACAAGTCAGCGCCGCGCTTGGCATAATGCGGCAAGGCCAGTTTGGTTTCCGCAAGCTGCCGACCCGCCTTGGCGATGCGGTTTAATCGTGCAGGGTCACGCAGCAGATCATGCAGCCGACCCATGAAGTTCACGGCATCCACCGGCACATAGTTTTCGTCGGCCACCAGTCCAAGCTCGTCCGCACCACAAGGCCGATCACACATCAGCACGGCTCCGCCGGCCAGCACTTCGCTGATTTTGATGAAAGGCAGGTTGAACTTCCCGGTGCAGGACACAAACACCTTGCTGCGCGATAGCACCTTCGCATAAGCCTCACCACTTAACCCGGCGGTTTGCTGCGGAAGTGCGCTCCCCGCTGGTGATGTTGCGTAACGATACCCAGGGTGCGGCTGATGAAAGTAACGCAGCCAGGTCTGATTCGACAGGCTTTCATGAAACAGCTTGCGCAGTGGGTAAAAATCGCCCATCGCTCCCAACAGACATACATCGATATCACGCTCCAGTTGTCGGTCGTAAAACAGACTGGTATCAACACCACGTGGTAATGCGTGAAACCGCACCTGTCGGCGAACCGAGTCACTGTATGTTTGATTGAATTGTTCAAGGCTCAGATAGGGGGGCGTGTATGTCGCCAGCACATCTCCAAAGCCATTGCCCAGAATGGCTTGGTCCCACTGGGCTTGCGAAAGATGCCAGAAATCATTGTTCCAGAGAACTTTTGGAATGCCCTGCACCTGATCGAGGCCGAAAGGAAAACGCGCCAGCTCGGCTGGAACCTGCCAGCGCCGACATACTTCATCGGACATCGGTTTCAGCAGGCCGAATTCCGTTTGAAAGCAAAACAGCATGTCAACCGGTTGGCCCTGCTCGCGCAGCTTCTGCAGAAGCGTCGGCACATGGTTGGTCTCGTAAGCAAAGCCCGGCCCGTGGAACGTGACACGATGACCCAATGATTGAAGATGGGCTGACAACGCTTTTTGTTCACGGGTGAGCGTGTCGTAGGTCCAACCGGTCCAGTTGATGCTGAGCATGAGCAGGTGCATATGCGTTTCCTTCAGGCTGCTTGGCGCAGGGGAATGACATTTCGGACAGCACTCGCCTGCGGGTACGCCCAGACGTTGACGCTGTGACTGAAATTGCCGCATTCACGCAGAAAATCAAAACGACTTTGATAAGGTTGGCCCGTGCGATCGCTGTGCAACCGGTAACCCATATTTTCAAGTTGATCCTTGAGTTGACGAACATCGCCGCCGGCCATGTCAAGGTTGCCCTGAAAAAACTCGACGATCATGATCGGCTGATGCTTGCGGATGGTTCGCTCGGCTCCGCGCAGAAACGCCGGCTCATGACCGTCGATATCCACCTTGATCAGATCAATCCGATCAATGCCCATCGCATCAACCATGTCATCCAGCCGACGCATGCCAATGGTTTCAATGGCACGCGGCGGGGCGTTGTCCAGCGGATGAAGTGTCGCACTGGCTTGGCCGATGGAAATCGTCGCCTTGCCATCATGGTCGGACAGCGCCAGCGGCACCACCGTGACCCGATCGGTCAGTTGATTGAGTTGCAGGTGTTCCGTCAGTCGCCGACCGTAGGTTTGCGTCGGTTCAAAGGCCCACACATGTCCCGCCGGGCCTACCTGCTTGGCCAGCATCACGCTGAAGTAGCCGATGTTCGCGCCGACATCCAAAACCTTCATGCCCGGCTGAATCGTTTGCATCAGTTGCCGTGTGGTGGATGGCTCAAAGCTGCCTGTGAGCAGCAATTCACGGTCAATGTGATGGGTTCGGTTCAATCGCCAATAAAACCCGCTGCGCTCAACCGTAAGCCAATCGTCACGGCGCAGGCGCAGCTCGGCGCGACGATATAAATGCGTCATGCGTTGGATCATTGTCATGCTGCGGCTCCCGTGGTTTGCCAGTCGATCAGTGGCTGCAGCTTGGAAATAGTGCGCCCGCCTGCGTAAGCCCGATCAACGCCCGATGTCGGCTGTACATGCAACTCAAAACTCACCCCCGGCCCGGTCAAGGTTCCACCTTCATGCAGTGAACCACGCACCGTCAGGGCATAGGCCCGCGGCGCAAGCAGATTGGCCGGAATCGTCGCCTGCGAACGGTAACGCCCCGGCAGCGTCACCGGCACCTGTGCCTGATGTTCATCGTGAAAACTGCGAATCAGAATGTCGCCCCATTCATCGCATACATCGAAATAAACACGCAGCCCGGTCAAGGGTTGCCTGACTTCATATTCCACTTCCACCGTCACGGGTTGTCCGTTGCCCACCAAAAGCGTTGGCCGATCGTGTTGATAAACATCCACCTTGTGTAATTGGAAGGCTGGGTGAAGCGGAAGCTGTGCCACTTTCTCTGCCAGTTGACCGTAGTCGGATTCGCCGGTGTCCGTGCCCAGGTATGCTTTGACGCAATCGTCCGCCAGCCCGTCGCACAACACCCGCCCTGCCTGCAACACGATCGCACGCTGGCACAGACTCAGCACCGCACGCATGTTGTGACTGACAAACAGCACCGTGCGACCATTGCCCGCCACCTCCCGCATCCGCCCCAGGCAGCGCGCCTGAAATGCCGCATCGCCCACTGCCAATACCTCATCGACGATCAACACCTCCGGCTCCAGGTGGGCCGCCACCGCAAACGCCAGGCGCACATACATGCCGCTGGAATAGCGCTTCACCGGCGTGTCCAAAAACTTTTCCACCCCGGCGAAATCGACAATCGCATCAAACTTGCGCTTCACTTCCCTCTGACTCATCCCCAATACCGCCCCGTTCAAAAAAATGTTTTCACGACCCGTCAGTTCCGGGTGAAACCCAGTGCCCACTTCCAGCAAACTGCCCACCCGGCCATCGATGGTGATCTGCCCGTGCGTCGGTGAAGTGATGCGCGACAATATTTTGAGCAGCGTGCTTTTACCCGCGCCGTTGCGACCGATGATGCCCAGTACCTGGCCGCGCGGCACGGTGAAATTCACATCCCGCAATGCCCAAAATGCTTTTTCACTTTCACCCTTGGTCGATTCACTTACCCCATCCGCCCCGTGCTTGTCTTGCATATCGCCCGGCTTGCGCCAGTTGCGTGGTGACAACCGCCCCAGCCAGTGGCTGACGCTTTCGCGCAGGTCGGCATGCGTCCCGCTCCGCCCCAGCCGGTATCGCTTACTCAACCCTTCAACCTGTATCACCGTGTCACTCATTCCCGATGCCTTATGCTGTTTCCGTTCCATGACACTCGACCACTTCTTCTGCCGATTCGTCTCTCGGATTACCCGGGCCCTCGTCACTCGCTACGCTCGTGCCTCGTTCCCGGCTTGTTTCTTCAAATTCGAAATCCGAAATTCGAAATCCGAAATCTTCTTCACACTCGACCACTCGGCCACTTGACCACTTCCTCAAATCACATCCGCGAAGGTTTTTTCCGTATGGGCAAACACCGCCAACCCGACGGATAACAGTGCCATTGCCAGCAGCACGGACCAACCCAGTGCCCACCAATCGATGGATAGCCCCAGCGTGGCGGCACGAAACGCACCGATCGTCCCGGCCATGGGGTTGAAGTTCATCAGCCAGCGTCCCGCCTCCGGCAGCGCACTGGTCGGTGCCAACACCGGCGTCACGAAAAACCAGACCTGCACCACAAACGGCACCACATGCCGAAAATCACGGAATCGCACCGCCAGGGCCGCCAATAAAATGCCCACGCCCAAAGCCACCAGCACCGTCGTGCCAATGAACATCGGTAACAACAACAGCGTCAACGTCGGCGGTGTGCCGAACCAAATCATGAGCACCCCCAGCATCACCATTGCAATCAGGTAATCCAGCAGCGGTGCCCCCAACGATGAAAGCGGTATGAGCAATCGAGGGAAATAAACTTTTTGCACGATGGAAGCGTTGCCGATGAAACTGTTGGTGCTGCTGGTCACTGATGCTGCAAAAAACATCCAGGGCACCAGTCCCGCATACAAAAAAATCGGGTAGGGCACATCGCCGCTGGTTTGCGCCAGGTTCAGCCATTGACCGAACACCAGTTGCAACACGATCATGCTGACCAAAGGTTGCACAATGGCCCAGGCGATGCCCAGCACCGCCTGCCGATAACGCACCTGAATATCGCGCTTGGCCAATAACCAGAGCAGGTCCCGATAACGCCAAAGCTCACGCGGCGCGATAGCATCCATGGCGCGATTGGGGCCGATGACCGTGCGCTGACTGGCCGGAGTGGTGCTGTTCACCATGGCCGATAAGGTTGTGATATTGGTCGCTGACAAACGCGTGCTCCCTGAAAACCCTCCGACGGGGTCGCTCCCCCAACCCCACGATGAGGCACGACCGCTGCAACCGTCATCGGCTGCACAACCGTTATCGTCGGAATCGGTGCTTCACTTGACTGCCCGTTTTGAAATCCAATCAACCATAGCGACACAGAGGCACAGAGAAATAGGGCAGCGGCTTGACGCAACCCGGCGGTACAATCAACCGATCATTCTGTTACACCCAGGGGTCATCATGAACACGACCTACCTCGAGCAGGATCGTCTTTTTTTCGAGCAGCGCGATCAGCAATCACGTCACTCCGCACAGGTGGTTGTGCCGATCGTGATGCAAATGCTTGCACCGCGCAGCGTGGTCGATCTGGGCTGCGGCGTGGGCACCTGGCTGTCGGTCTTCAGGGAACAGGGCGTTGAACGGGTGCTGGGTGTTGAAGCGGGCGAAGTCGATCTGTCGCTCTTGCGGATCAAGGCTGATGAGTTCCAGCGCGCAGACCTCACCCAGCCTTTTCATCACGATCAGCGTTTTGACTTGGCGATGAGCTTGGAAGTGGCTGAACATTTACCCGAATCATCGGCAAAAACATTTGTGCAATCGCTGGTGAAACTTTCGACTGCGGTGCTTTTTTCCGCAGCGGTGCCGCATCAGGGGGGCATTCACCATGTCAACGAACAATGGCCCCAGTACTGGGTCGCTTTGTTCGCTGAACATCGCTATCAGGTGATCGATGCGATTCGTCCGCGCATCTGGCGTGACCCGCAGGTGCAGGCCTGGTACGCCCAGAACACTTTTTTATTCGTGCATGAAGATCATTTGCACAATCAACCCCTGCTCGAACAAGCGCAGAAGGAAACCCGGTTGCACATGCTGGACCTGATTCACCCGCAGTATGCACAGTGGAAAGCGGACCAACAGCAACAGCGCGTACAAAAAGCCGGCGAACTGACCCTGGGCATCGTCGCCGGGCAACTGCCCACACTCATCCGCAAATCCATCGCCTCACACTGGCGGCAACTGATCGGGGCAAGGTGAATATGCCCAGACAAGCGTGTTCAACACAGAGATCACAGAGGCATGCCAAGGCACAAATGGGTTGATTGATCGCCGTGGCTGATACCGGTATTGCTCAGAGCCACGAGCGGAAGCGAGTGGTTCTTTGAAAAACCAAGAACCGCTCACTACCGTTCGCGACTCTGAGTCTCTCCATCTTGGCGTCTTGGCGTTATGTTATTCATTTCTGTCGGGTATGACTTCGTGTTCTTCATGTCTTGGTGGCCCATTCCGTATTGAACAACGGGGCATCGGTGCTACTTTGATCGGTGATGGCAGAATGCGGCTACCCTTGTGATGACAACTATGACTGGACAGCCCACAACTGCATCGCCTATCTTCATGGCCGGTTCACTCGTGAGGTTTATTCAACCGCCTTATGTCAACCAACACCATGTCGCCTGAACCCTCCATTTCCGTCGTGATGCCCTGTTACAACGGGCTGCCCTACCTGCCACAAGCCATTGACAGTGCCTTGGCGCAGACCTTTTCGCCGCTGGAAATCATCGTGGTGGACGATGGCTCCAAGGACGACAGTGCCCACTACGTCCGCGAATACGAAAAAAAATACCCCGGCAAAGTGCGTCTGATTCAACAAGCCAACAGCGGTGAACCGGCTGCCCGCAACACCGGTTGGCGAGCGTCCCGTGGTCAGTGGATTGCCATGCTCGATGCCGACGACTGGTGGGAACCGCGCAAACTTGAATTGCAGCATCAGGCAGCAACCAATGCGGGCGATGAGTGCGTATTGGTGCATACCGGGTTTGTGCGTCATTACCCGGACGGGCGGGCTGTGCCGTGGGACATGAAAGGGGCCTCACGTCGCGTCGGCTGGGCCACGGCTGCACTGTTGGAACCAGCCAGCATTGGCCACCCGTCGATACTGGTGCGCCGCAGCGCGCTGGAAAAAATCGGCGGCTATGACCCGTCGTACCGACAGGCTTGTGACATTGATTTGTACTTTCGCCTGTCCGCCATCGGCACGTTCGCTTTCGTCGCTGAGCATTTGCTGCACTATCGGATGCACGCCAAGCAGATGAGCGCCAGCCAGGCGGACCAGGTGCCGTATCACCACCGTGCCGTGCGCCGATTTTTTGCGACGCACGAGGCCTTGGAAATGCGCATCGGCAAGGACCGGGTTCATAACGCCCTGGCAGCCCACCTGCTGGCCAAGGTCGAAAGTGCCTACTGGCGGCGCAACCTTGATGATTTTCGTCGCTTGCTTGCCTTCGCCACTGTCGAGGGATTGCACAGCCCGGAACTGGACCAATGGCAAAAGCGCGCCAAGTGGCCCGATTGGATGATCCGCGCCAAAGACAAGCTCACCGGTTCACCACAAAATGAGATAGCGGGTGATGAAGGGAACGTGTGAATATGATTGGCCCTCGTCAGCCATGAATGTACCGTGCTGTTGACGGCATCGGAGGGGCTTACGGTACCGGCTCAAGGTATCCGCGAATTTCACCCTTCAATTGTTCCACATACGCCTTCTGCGCCGCCTCGTTGCCGGGAATGCCCACCTTCACCGCTCGCACCACACCATCGACGATGACCGCGGTATGAGGAATGCCGCCGACGCCAAACGCTCGTGCCGCAGCGCCCTGTGTATCGACCAACACCGGCAACTTCAAACCCAACTGATCAACAAATCGGCGGATTGTGTCATTGTTTTCCTGCACATTCACCGCATACACCACCACCGGTTTCTTTTCCGCCACCGCCCAGTCCCGCACCTGTTCCAACAGCGGCAGCCCCACCCGGCAAGGTCCGCACCAGCTCGCCCAAAAATCCAAAATCACCACCCGCGCCGATTCTTTGCTCAAATCAACCGGCTGACCTTCCATCGTCGTCAGCGTCACACTCGGCATCGGCTTATTCAAAGTCGCATGACTGTTCGCCCCACTGCCTCCGCCGCCTTGCACCATCGCCTGCAACGTGCCAAAACTCTGTGACCCCTGTGTGTCGAAGGCGAACATTTTGTCGTCCGTCGGCTGATTGTGCTTTTCCACCTGCATCGTCACCATGACTTCCACCACCCCAGCCGAGGGCTGCCCCATTGCCGCACCATCGATCACCAGCACCGCTTGACGCAACAGGTTGGTTTGTGCGTCGATGTGCAACGCCCACGCTCGGCCATCCGCCAATTTCAAACGCAATACCTTTTCAGACTTTTTTTCAGACGTATTTTCATCAGCCGACGCCTCCGTCGGCACATCCAGTGAAAACGTCACCGGGTTGCCATCGCCCAGCACCGCCCACGGATCGGTCGCCAACAGCAACACCAGGTCGGGTAAATCAATGCCGCCGAGCACCGGGCCGATGGCTTGTAAACCGTCGTAGTCCAGCCGGGTGGGTGCGGTCATTGACAGATGACGACCGGGCACCTGATCGGCTTTGAAAAACAATTTGCTGCCGTCGCTGACCAGAAGGGTATCCGGGCGATCGACGCGCAAACGATTACCAGGCCGATCGAATGCGATCAGGTAATCCATGCTCTGCCGCAGCCGCCCGGCTTTCTGGGCAATGGTGATGGTCACCGTCGCCTGATAGGTTTGCGTCTGCTGATAGGTTTGCAGCAGTTGCTCGCGGGCCTGTTGCGTGCGGTCGCCTTCACCGGGGGCCTGGGCGAGGGTTGTTGCCTGCGTGAGCCAGGTCAGAGTCAAAAGCCAAATAGCGATGGCCGAGCTTGCTTTGTAATGTGGCATGACATGGGCCTTGTGTGAGCGGTTTTTTCTGAGCACGGCTGAACTTCACGTCCTCGTGAAATTAAGGATGACTTATAAAATGCAATGACAACATAACCTCAACCTTTTCGGATGGCATCAATCAATGGCTGATCGATTTGAATATGTGCGTCGGCACACATGATCAAGTCTTGATGAGCGCGATTGATACGGTTGTAGGCCAGAACCATACGCACCCCCAATTTTTTGGCCTCTTCAAAGGCTGGAATAAAGTCGCTGTCGCCTGCAACGACGATGGCGGTGGCAATCTGTCGAGAAAAAGACAACGTTAAAATATCAACCGCCAATTGCACATCGACGCGCTTTTGTTCAAAAATTGGGCGACTTGTCGTCTGATCAATACCTCGAAACTCCAATCTGCCAAGACGAACTTCAAAACTGGGGATTTGTCGAAGTGAGTAAATGAATTTTTCACCTTTACTAAATCGCAGGGCTTCCTCCGGGCTTGGCTTGGCGGGCTGATACGGTAAGCAGTTGTAATAGTAGGTTCGTAGTAAAGGTTCATGACCCTTTGCCAAGGATTGTCCGATTTTGCTGAAATCAACCGGGGTTCGATTGAATGCTTTTTCAAGAACCTTTTGCAAATAACCGCCGTCAACAAACACACAGGTTCGAGACATGATAATCCCCATGAAAAAACCCCTGTGTCAACACAGAGGCTTCGTTGAATATTGACCCGACATCGCAAGCAACGCCGGGGCTTATTTATGAATGAATCATAGATGATATCGGCTGAATTGTCAATGAAAATCACCGATCCACCTGACCCATCACCACGTCAATCGAACCGATGATCGCAGGTACATCCGCCAGCAGACAATTTTTCGCCACCATCGGCAGCACCGACAAATTGCAGAACGTCGCCGCCCGGGCACGCACCCGATACGGAATCGGCCCACCCTGACTTTCAAGATGAAAACCCAGCACCCCACGCGGGTTTTCCGTTTCCACGTAAACCTCGCCTTCGGGCACCTTGAAATTTTTGCCAAGTTTCACACGGTACTGGCCCTCACCGCCCCCCGCAGCCGGAATCATTTTGATGCACTGTCGAAGCAACTTGCAGCTTTCCACCATTTCATGCATACGCACAATGTACCGGTCCCAGCAGTCGCCCAGTGAACCGACTTCGCCCTTGCCGACGATGATGTCAAAGTCCAGTTCGTCGTACAACGAGTACCCCCGGGTTTTGCCATCCGCTTGCTTGACCCGTCGCAGGTCATAGGCCACCCCGCTGCCGCGGATCACCGGCCCGGTCAGTGCGTATTGCGTACACAACCTGGGCGATATCACACCAACATTCGCGGTGCGCTTGATGAAAATCTGGTTGTACGAAAGCAACTGGTTGTACTCATGAATTTTGGGCTCAAAATAATCCAAAAATTCGCCCAGCTTTTGCAGGTAGTCAGCCGGCAGGTCATGCGTGCTGCCCCCGGGCGTCAGGTAGCTGTAGGTGAGCCTTGCTCCGCAGACCATTTCAAATAAATCAAGGATGTATTCACGTTCACGAAAGGCATACAAAAACGGGGTGAACGCACCGATGTCCAACCCGTACGTGCCGAAGCTCACCAGGTGCGAGGCGATGCGGTTGAGTTCGCAGACAATAATGCGAACGAACTCCGCCCGTCGTGGCAACTCGATACCCGCAAGCGTTTCCACCGCCCGACACCAGGCCCAGTTTTCGTTCATGCCCGCCACGTAATCCATGCGGTCGGTGTAGGGCACATATTGTGCGTAGGGTAAATTCTCGCCGATCTTCTCGGCACAGCGATGCAGGTAGCCGATGTGCGGAATACATTCGAGCACCATTTCGCCGTCGGTGCGCAAAACGACCCGCAACACGCCATGCGTCGATGGGTGCTGCGGTCCCATGTTGACCAGCATTTCCTCCGTACGCACATCCGCCTGGGTATCGGGAGTCAACCGCGCATCGGGCCGTTGAATGCGATAGTCGTCGGTGCGTGTATCGGGGCTGCTGTCGCTTTGGATCGGCGTCATGTGCAACATCATAACGACTGGTTGTACGCAAGTGGTCGAGTGATCAAGTGAAAGAAATCAAGCCAAGGACGAGGCCGACAGGCCGAGGTCTTGGGTATTCTGACGAGTCCAAAGTCCAAAGTGATTGGAAATAATGCGACCGAGTGATTGTACATTTTGCAGTTGATTGGTCGTCCAGTTCCGTCAATCACCAAATCGCCAGATCACCAGATCGCCAAATCACATGGTTCGCGCACTCGGCCACTCGGCCACTCGGCCACTCGGCCACTTCTTTCCGCACTTGACTCCTTGACCACGCTTCTCTTTTCACCCCATTGGCAAGCGGCTGCGGGTCGTGGTAAACTGCTGAGCTTCCGCTGATGGGTTCCGCCGGGGGAGGGTTCGATGACCCATTGTTTTCGACATCGTTGATCGGGAGAGTACCGAAGTGGCCAAACGGGGCAGACTGTAAATCTGCTGGCTTAACGCCTTCGGGGGTTCGAATCCCTCCTCTCCCATTAGGGTTTTGTCAGGTATATCGTCAGGCATCGCACTGCTTCGCAAACCGCTGTATTCAGCCACTTTTTGACTTTCGTCATTTTCGCGGTGCGATGACCTACCACCCTCTGCGTGCATCTGCTGCGCCGCAATGCCCACTCGGAGATCGACGCTATTGCAATCGGCCCAACGATGAGTGCGGATATCGCCCGGATATTTCTGTAGAAAGCGTGCCGAAAATCACCCGGCACCCATGCCATTTACGGATGCGCAGGTTCACGCAGCATGGCCAGCAGAATCAGCGCCTGGCCGTGTTCGTTGTGATTGATGCCTTTGACGCGAGCCAGTTCACGCAGGGGCAGCACGCCGAAGGTGGTTTCGATGCGTGCCAGTTTTTCATCGGTGATCACCAGTACGCCCGCGCCCTGTGATACCTTTGCAATATCGCCGGTGCCCCGTGCCCATTGCACCACGGCTGCATCATCCGCCAATTTTTCAAGACGACCGCGCCCGACGTACAACGTCAGACTCGGTTCGTAATACCCGTACACCACCACCGGCACATCATCGGCAGAGTTTGCACGAATCGCCTGCGCAATCGGCGGTGACAATTTGATGATCGGCTCAGCCTGCGGGATCAGCCAACCCCATAAAAGCAGCAACGTACCGACGATGCCGACGAGCGTCAGCTTCGTCGCTGCCAACCATTTTTCGCGCAGTTGCAAACGGATCACCATGAACGACCAGCCCAGCACCCACAAGCCGGTGAAAAGACCAGCCCAGCGTATGGTGGTGAGGGGTTCGAGCACGGGGTCGAATCGTGGCGCCCACCATGGGCCGAGGGTGAGTAATAAACCAAGCCCCAAGGCGATGGGGGCAAAAAACCAGACCCCGCCGCGCAGCCAACGATGGTCCCATTCGGGCATTGGGTTATTGTGAGCATGTTGAAGCATGAGGGCACACATGATCGCCAGCGCCGGCCAGAGGGGCATCACGTAATGCGGCAGCTTGGTCGCAAACAAACTCATGAGTATCAGCAACGGCAGCAACCAACCCCATAACAAGGCACGGGTGCGCAGGTCACCCAAGCGACCTCCGAGGAGGGCGTGAACGCTGCCGGGCAGGTGCAGAGTCCAGGGAAAAAAGCCCGCGATGATCATGGGCAGGTAAAAGGGAAGCAGCAGCAGGTATTGCAGAAAATTACGTCCGCCATGGCCCTCGGCGGGTTCGAGCACCCGCTGAATGACGTGACGACCGATACCCTGCTTTGCAAACTCGTTACCCGTGGCGAAGTTGGCGGGTATCGCCCAGGCTAGAAACACCAATAGTGAAATGAGGGTTGAAAAAAGGATGAGCCAGCGCAGTCGAGGCAGGTTCGTACCCAGGTGGTTCGTTGCTTGGTTGCCTGTCAATCCGCCCTCACCCGGCTCGCCGTCGCTCGCCACCCTCTCCCGAGGGGAGAGGGGTTTGTTCGTCACTTGGCCACTTCGGGGAATAACCGAGCCCTCGTACTCGGCTTGGTTTGATAAATTCGAAATTCGAAATTCGAAATTTGAAATATTCATCGCACCGGGCCACTGGGCCACTCGACCACTTTTCCAACGATACCACCACGCGGCCAAAGCCAATGACAACACCGGGAACAGGCCCAACGGCCCTTTGGTCAGCCAGGCACCCCCCAGCAGCAACCCGGCGGCGATGATGTGCATGGGTTGCACAACTGGCGCGGTGAAGGCGTAGGTGAACACGGTCATCGCAGCAGTCAGAAAAAAGAGCAACACTCCGTCGGCGGTGGCGAACGTGCCCAAAATGGTCGGCATGAGTGTCGTGGCCAATATCACCATCGCCCACCAGGCCCAGCGACCCGCGCCCAAGCGACGTGCGGCGAAAAAGGTACACAGGCATGCACCGGCAGCGCCCAGGCACGAGGGCAGACGAAACGCCAATTCCGTCGGCCCCAGCAGCAGCACCGGCCCGGCCATGAGCCAGTAAATCAAAATCGGTTTGTCGGGACGCAATCGACCTTCAAAGGTGGGGTACAGCCAGTTGCCATGGGTGATCATTTCCACCGTGGCTTGTGAAAAGCGCGGCTCGTCCCGGTCCCACAAACTCGCATGGGTGGCGATGAATACGTACAAACCGAAAATCACCAGCGCGGTGATCACCGCCTTGAGCACATCACGTTTTGCCGTTTCGAGTTGCGTCGGCATGACTCCGCCAGAATAACCGATTTGAAAACAGTTGATCGACAGGGATCGTCGCCCTAAAATGAAATTGTTCGCTAGGGGTGCCCACCCCCCGCAAGTGATGCAGGCTCGATGCACGAGTCCGGCTTGCGGGGCGTACAAGGGCTGAGATCACACCCTGGAACCTGACCCGGTTCGCACCGGCGGAGGAAAGCGAGCGATGGCCTTGGTCAACGTCCTGTTTTTTCATGATCGAAAAGGGACCGCGATCACGCCCCGGCATGTCCGTAAAAGGTCATTGGCCCGGTTCGCCATTTCTCCGTTTCTCCAACAGGTTCTGCTCAATTTGTGATGACTGGCGATGACACGACCCAGCCGGGGGCGGCTTGGCTACAGCCATGCAGACAACGCCGACGCAAAGCGTCCGCGCTGAACATGAATCTGTCGAGTTGGTGCTGAACCTATAAAGGAGCCAATCATGATCACCCGCGCTAACCAAGCCCCGTTCGAATACCAATACCCCGCCATCGGCGGCAGCCCTGCATCGTCGCCCATCGGCACCAACCCCGGTTCATTTGCCAACCCCCGAAAGCTGGCCCCCGATGCAACCGGGGCGCTGACGTACAGTTCACCCGACACGCCGGGCATGCCCGCACCGTCGCCCCAAACGGCGTGGGATTTCATGCCCCATGATTGGCGGTACGTCGGCCCGACGGATCGCAATACCCGCACCAGTGATTGGCCTTTTGACCCCTACACCAACCCGCGCCACTGGCAGGCCCCGGCTGGGTTCAAACCCATCACGCAATTGGAACAGGCACGACTGGGCGTCATCACGCCGGAAATGAAACGGGTGGCTGAACGTGAACCGCACCTCACGGCTGAGCAGGTGCGTGCAGAAATTGCCGCCGGTCGATTGATCATTCCCGCCAACATCAATCACCTCAAGCACCAACTGGACCCGATGTGCATTGGCCGTGCGGGGTTGACGAAGGTGAACGCGAACATGGGGGCATCGCCGGTGTCCAGTTCGACGGAGATGGAAGTGGAAAAATTGCGCTGGGCGGAGCGCTGGGGGGCGGACACGGTGATGGACCTGTCCACCGGGGGCGATTTGGATGCCTGTCGCAAAGCGATCATTGAAAACGCAAGAGTGCCGATCGGGACGGTGCCGATTTATTCGATGATCATCGGGCGCAAGATCGAGGACCTGACGCATGAAATGATTTTGCAGCAACTGCGTCACCAGGCTGAGCAGGGGGTTGATTATTTCACGGTGCATGCCGGGGTGCTGCGTGAGCATTTGCCCTTCGTGAAAGATCGGCTCATCGGCATCGTGTCGCGGGGTGGGTCGCTGCTGGCCAAGTGGATGATCGTACACAACCAGCAGAACCCGATGTACGAATTGTGGGACGATATCTGCGACCTGATGCGGCAGCACGACGTGTCGTTTTCGATTGGCGACGGGCTGCGACCGGGCGGGTTGGCCGATGCGACGGATCGGGCCCAGTTGGCGGAGCTTTGCACGTTGGGTAAGCTGACGGAAAGGGCGTGGCGCAAGGGGGTGCAGGTGATGATTGAAGGGCCGGGGCACGTGTCGTTTGATCAGATTGAGTTCAACATGAAGTTGCAGCGGACGCTGTGTCACGGGGCGCCGTTTTACGTGCTTGGGCCGTTGGTGACGGATATTTTCCCGGGGTATGACCATATCACCAGTTGCATCGGGGCCACGGCTGCGGGGTATCACGGGGCGGCGATGCTGTGCTATGTGACGCCCAAGGAACATTTGGGTTTGCCGAAGAAGGATGATGTGAAACAGGGGTGCATTGCGTACAAGATTGCGGCGCATGCCGCCGACGTGGCGCTGGGAATCGAAGGCACACGCGATCGGGATGATGAACTGACCAAGGCGCGGGCGGCGTTGAACTGGGAAAAGCATTTTGAGTTGTCGTTCGACCCCGATACGGCCAGGGCGTATCACGATGAGGATTTGGATGTTGATACCGATTTTTGCGCCATGTGCGGCCATGACTGGTGCTCGGTGCGCATCAGCAAGGAGATTCAGGAATTCGCCAGCGGCAAGGCCCCGGAATTGCAGTGGGATAAGCCGAAGATATCCGCGGCGCTGACGGAGGAACAACAGGAAATTCTGCGTCAGCGCGGGGTGCTCAGTCCGGCGGAGATTCACCGCCTGGCACAGAAGACCAAGGCGGTGGTCGGCACAACGCAGGAAGGAAAGGCAACCTGTCACAGTGATTATGTGGATGATCAGCAGGCCAAAAAGTTGCAGGAACAGAAACTGGTGCAGGTGGATGTCAGGCCGGCGATGAATGTGCCCAAACATGATTCGGTGATTTAGGTGCGTGCAGGCATTGTGGCACCGCCGCCCTCGGCGGTGTGATTGTCAATGGTTATTCACCCAGCCGTGGGCGGCTGGGCTACAAAGACAATTGGCGGATGTCACACAGCGTCCCGAAGGGCGGTGTGATTGTCAATGGTTATTCACCCAGCCGTGGGCGGCTGGGCTACAAAG
>CAZJMK010000008.1:76262-76518 GCA_964547135.1 uncultured Phycisphaeraceae bacterium
ACAATTGGCGGATGTCACACAGCGTCCCGAAGGGCGATGTGTGCGTTGAGCTCTGGCACCACGATGTCAGGCACTGGCAGACAAGCTGCCAGCGGCGCTCGGCATCCGGGCAAAACCCAGGCATGGCCATGCCCGGGCTTTATCGTGTAGGACAAAAATAATAATTTTGAGTTACTCTTGCTTCTGATTTTATTGGTGTCAAACTAGTGTTTCATTGCATCTATAAGGTAGCAATAGCCGATCCTCATGATATCAC
>CAZJMK010000009.1:0-73081 GCA_964547135.1 uncultured Phycisphaeraceae bacterium
ACCGCCGAGGGCGGCGGTGCCACATTCACAGACGCGATAAATCGCGGCGCTAACTTTCGCATACAGTTCCGACATTTGGCCACTCGACCACTTCGTTATTGAACCAGACTAAAATAACCGCATGTCAAACACATGGTCATGCGCGGTGGTGGTGATTGCCCTGGTATGTGGAACAATTCATGCGCAGGGGGTTGTCGTCCCGGAAGGTGAAACGATCCCGGCGGTGGTGACACAGGTGAAGGTGGATGAGCTGCCGACGGACCCGCAGGTGCATGACTTATTGGATCGCATTGCAGCGCGGGCGGCATCGATTCACACGTTGCAGGCGAAGGTGCGTTACGACCGCATTCAGGAATTGCAGGGAGATCGGCAGCGCCGTTTTGGCACGTTGTATTACCTGGCCGGGCCACCGGCACAGTTCGCAGCGCACCTCGATCAACTATTGGCGGACCGTCGCTTGGAACCGATGGACCGCTGGTACATTTTCGATGGCACGTGGCTGGTGGAAAAAATTGCGGACCAGAAACCCAAACAATTTGTCAAACGGCAGGTGACACCGCCTTTGACCAGCGAAGATGGAACCAACCCTGCACAGGCACGTCGGCCCAATCCGTTGGCGTTGGGGGATGGGCCGTTTGTGGTGCCGTTGGATTTCAACAAGGAACGCATTCTGGCGCGGTTTGACGTGGCGTTGATCGCTGCGGATGCGCAGAGTGACCCAGCGAACGTGGCCAGTATTCATTTGCGTTTTGTGCCGCGAGCCGGGCAGCGGGTGAACGCTTCGCAGATTGATTTGTGGTACGACGCGGAAACACTGCTGCCGATGCGGGTGCGCAGTGAGGATGCGGATGCGGGGAATGTGAGTGTGATCGATTTGTCGAAGGTGCAGGTGAACGAGACGATGGATGCAAAGGTGATCAATACGGATGAACCGAGTGAGCCGGGATGGGACGTGGTGATCAAGCCGTGGGAGGGGGAATGATTTCGAATTTTGAATTTCGGATTTCGAATTTCGGATGTAAAGAACCAAGCCAAGGACGAGGAACGCAGTGACGAGGGCTTGGGTATTTTTGATTGATCGGCGGCTGGCTCTGTTTCATGAAAATCGAGTGAGGACGGTGGAAACCATCCGGGGCCAAAGCCCTCGGCGTCAGTTGTTGGAGGGGGAGTAAACCATTACAGGGCAATGGGGTTTTGACCCGATAACTAAAGGGTGAAACTGTGCCGATTCCCCATTTTGAAGCAAGGTCGGTCAACCCCGCTGGTGGGCATGTTTACGGCGGTGCTGTTGTTGTTGCACTTGATGCCGGCGGTGACGACGGTCAGGGCGCAGGGGACGCCGGCGCTGATGGCGTTGGGGGACAACATTCAACAGTTGGCTGCCAGGCCGACGTTGCAACATCGGCTGGTACGGCTGTTTGATTTTGAAGAACGCAAACTGGGCAACTTTGAAGACCTGCCGATGCACTGGTACATCATGGGGCGAAGTCCAGCGACCAGTGACCCGACATTTTTACGCAAACCGTTGCATGAAGCGCTGACAAATAAACCCGGTTACCCGACGTTCACCAGTGCGGGGTTTGATACGCAGCAACGAGCCGACGGGGAATTCAGTTTCAAACTCGGACTCAACGGCGGTAACGTCGGGGCGTTTTTGGAAGTAGGCACGATACCGGCTGTGCCGGGCAGCGACTATATGCTCACGGCTCAGGTGCGGACGACGGAACTGCGTCATGCGCGGGCGTACATTCATGTTTATTTTTTGGACGCACAAGGTCAGCTGATTGAGGGCGCACGGGTCAGCAGCGAACCGATCACCAGTGATCAGCAGTGGCGCGATGTATCGGTAACCATACCGGGCGATCATCCGTCGGCGGCGTGGATCGGGCTTGAAATTGAAGTGCTGCAACCCTCGCCCCGACAGACCGACACGCTTTCGACGCACGAAATTCACTACCAGGACATTCAAGGCCAAGCGTGGTTTGACAACATTGCACTTTGGCAGGTGCCCAGGGTGATGGTGCAGACGCAATCGCCGTACAACATTTTGAGGGCGCCGGAGCAGCCGAAGCTCCGGGCGAATGTGCAGGACCTGACCGGGCACGCATTGATCGCGGAATTACGTTTGCGTGACTGGCGGGGGCGGGTGGTGGATCGCATGAGTCAGCGGGTCGGTGAGGGGGCGCCGATGAACGTGACGTGGGAACCGAAGGTGGAGCGGTTCGGGTGGTACACGGCTGAACTGATATTGATCGATCAGGTGGCGGAAGATGGACAGGGGTTGGCGGTGGCGCAGGACTTGTGTGATTTTCTGTATTTGCCGATGGAGCGTAGTTTGCTGCCGGAGGAGGCGACGCATTTTTTGCTGGATGCGACACCGGGGGAGGCGACGGATGCGGTGACGGTGCCGAAGTTGTTGGAGTTGTCGGGGGTGGGCGGAGCGGTGCTCAGTGCGTTTACCCCAGCGATGCAGCGCAGTGATGTGCAGGCACGGCAGGCGTGGTTGGACCACATGCTTGAACAGATGTTGCTGGCGGGCAAGCAGGCGAACTTGAGCATGTCACCTTTGCCGGAGGAATTGGCGGCAGAGGTGGACACGCATGGTCACGGGCTGCTGGCGTGCATGGCGGATGAGGATGTGAGCTGGCAATGGTACCTGGCACCGGTGGTGGTGAATCAGGGGCCGTTTGTTCATGCGTGGCAACTGGGTGATTTCAATCTGGCCACGGGTTATAAGCTGACGAATTTGGGGCAGGCATTGCAGACGATTGAACGTGAGTTTCGTGCTCTGACACCGCAACCTCGATTGATGATTCCCTGGCGGTTGGAACAAGGTCGGCGGCGCGATGTGCAGGGTGATACAGGTTTTCATTTGCTGTTGCCGGCCAACATGCCCACGGGGGAATTGCCCGCGTTGTTGCAGGAATGGCGCGAGGAACCCAGCCCGAAAATGTGGGTGCAGGTGGAAGCGACGGAGCAGCCCAGGGAACAGTGGTCGGGGGCGATGGAGCAATTGGCGATACGGATGCTCGAAGGCTGGACGGTGAACCCATTGGCGATTTCGGTGCGCCGGCCTTGGAGGGAAATGACGGTGGCGCATCGCAGGCGGGTGGCGTTGCAACCGGCAATCGGGGTGATAACGGGGTTGTCGCCGAGGTTGGCCGGTCGCAAGTTGGCGGGGGAGCTGCCGTTGGGACCGGAGGTGCGATGTTTGGTGTTGGATGGCCCGGGCGGCGGAGCACTGGCGATTTGGCATCATGAGCCGACGGGATCGAATGTGGTGCGCCTATTTTTGGGAGGGCAGCCTGAATCGGTGGACCTGTGGGGCAATCGCACACCGGTGCCGATGGCTGATGGTTTGCATGAAATGGTGGTGACCGGATCGCCGCAGATCATCGAAGGCATTGACGCAGCATTGGCATTGTTTCGGACGAGTTTCAGGGTGACGCCGTCGTTTCTGGAATCGACGCAGGCGCCGCGCAAGTGTGTGTTGACATTGAGTAATCCGTGGAACCGGGTGCTGACGGGGACGGTGTTGTTTACCCAGCCGACCAACTGGCGGGTGACACCCAGGCGGTTGTCGTTCACGTTATCACCGCAGCAGACGGCTGAGTTTCCGTTGGAGATTCAACTACCGGTGTCGGAGACGGCTGGGGGCAAATTGTTGTGGGCGCGGGTGGAGCTGACGCCGGATCAGCAGTATGTGTTGGAATTGTCCGCCCCGATGGAAGTGGGGATGAAGGGGCTGAAGTTCGATGCGGTGTTGTCACTGGAGCGCAACCCGCAGACGGGAACGTTGGACGCGGTGGTGAAACAGACGATTGTGAATATAGGGGAGCAGCCGGTGTCGCTTTATTGTTATGCGACGCTGCCGGGGTTTCCGAGACAGGAGCGATTGGTGACGCAGTTGGAACCGGGCAAGCCGGCGTTGCGACGATTTCGGTTTGTGGATGCACAGGCGATGTTGGAATTGCATTCGTTGCGGACGGGGGTGCGCGAGGTGGGCGGCCCGGCGATATTGAATAAAACCATATCAGGGCGCGAGGCGGTGCGAAGTGGAACGCCGTGAGGAAGTGGCAAGGAAATTTCGAATTTCGAATTTCGAATTTCGGATTTGAAGCGAGTGGCCGAGTGCCGGAACCAAGTCGAGTACGAGGTTGCCGCGGCGTTGTGGCCCAGCCGCCCCCGGCTGGGTTGTACGGAATGACAATGCCACCGCCGAGGGCGGCGGTGCCACATCAGGCATCAAGAAATACCGGGGTGTTTGACGCCGTGCCCTTCAGGGCCGGATGGTTGTGTGAATCATCCGGGGCTGAAGCCCTCGGCGTCATCACTGAACCCATGCAAATCACTTGGCCACTTGGCCGGGGGGTCATGATGGGATATCGTGACGCACCAGATGAAGCATTTACGTCAACAACATTGGGTTGGATGGGTGGTGGGTTTGCTGTTGCTTTGCTGGATTTATCAGCCGACGGTTGCGACGGCGCAAGGGCAGGGGCTGTGGGCGACGGGGGAGGGTGAACATTGGTGGATCGTGCGTCCGGAAGCGGACAACATTTCGCTGAGTGTATTGCATCGACATGCGAGCGATGAAGCAGGGCAGTTGCGTGTGGCGCGCAAACTCACCGGACGGCCGGCTCGCGGTGGTGTCACGAGTTTCGGGGATCGACTCTGGCTGGTGTACGACAACAAAATGGTGCAGTCGATGCGTGGCTTGCCGGGGGGCGTGGGTACAGGACGACCGGCTGGGATGTGGGAGTGGGTGACACGGGTGGAGGCGAGTTTGCCGGGGGGTGTGCAGATTGAGTCGTTGACAGCGGATGCACAGGGGCCTTGGGCGCTGCTGCGGTTGGAAACGCCGGAGGTGCTGACACGGGTGGAGGCACTGATGCGTGCCAGCTCGGCGACAGCGCAGCGGCCAAGTGAAACGGAAGCGAAACCGGGCAATCGTGATACATCAATCGGCGAGGCAAACACGCAGGCACAGCCGACGGATGCCAGCGAGGGAGTGGTTGCGCCGGCGAACGATGCGGTGTCGGTGAAAGCCGACGCGATCAATGCAGCGTCGTTGAATGTACAAGAGTTAATGACGTTGCCGACGCAACGGTTGGTTCGACTGGTGCGGTCGTCGTGGGAAGTGGTGGAATTGCCTGCGCAGTGGACGGAAGCACAAGGCAAGTTGGCGGGGGCGTGGGTGGTGATGACCGGGCCGGGGCGGAATGAACCGGTGCTGGTGCAATGGTGGACGTTGCCGGCGGCAGGCGGTAATGCACCCGACCATCACCTGCGCTGGTTCACCCGACAAAGTGCTGGTAACGCCGGTCAAGCGGCGGGCAGCGCAGCAACAGCAGCAGCAACGACAACAACAGCGACAGCAGCAGGCACGACAGCATGGCGGATGAGTGAATACACGATCAAGGGTGAAGCGATCGGTGCGATGCAGGCGATTGCGATTGATGGGCAACTGGTGGTGGGTCAGCGCATCAATGAGCCGGCGGGTATCGCGGTGCGTTTGCATTTGCTGCGATCGGAAGGTCGAGTCGAAATGGGCGTGCTGCGATTAAGTGAAGCCGATGCGGGGGCGGCATGGTCGCTGTTACCGGCGGGGCGTACAGCGGCGCTGCTGGCGCAACGGGATGCGAAAAACTGGCAATGGTCGGCGATGAATTTGCGCGGTGAGGTGACGCAGGCGGAAACGGTGCTTTCGGAAACGATGGCCACGCCTTGGGAACAGTATGTCAATCAAATGTTGTTGTTGGTGGTGCTGGTGGTGGCGACGCTGATGATGTTCATTTTCTGGCGACGTGAGCCGATGGATGGACAGGTGAAACTGCCCAAAGAGTGGACGGTGGCGGGCTTTTCAACGCGAGCGATGGCAGGGTTGGTGGATTTGGGGCCTTGCGTGGGCATCAGTTTTGCGTACTACGGGGTGGATTGGGTGAGCGGGTTGCACTACTGGCCGGGACGCAGCGGCGGGTTGGAAAATATTTTGCCCGGTGCAGCAGCGATCGGCTTGTATGTGTTGCATACGACTTTGACGGAACTGTTCACCGGTCGCACGCTGGGCAAAATGATTTTCGGGTTGAAGGTGGTGAACTTGCAGGGATTGCCGCCGCACGTTTGGCAGGTGCTGGGTCGCAATGGGCTGAAGGTGTTGGACCTGATTGCCTGGCCGCTGCTGATATTGCCGATCATCAGCCCGCAGCGGCAGCGGTTGGGGGACATGGTGGCCAAAACATTGGTGGTGATGCCCACCCCGCCGGAACCCCCGGAACCGCCGGAGCCTTCTGACACCAGCGATGATTCGGACGATGCAGGCCGAAAGAGCTGAAATGATGAGTGATGAACATCCGACAACTTCAACATTGCACCGGCCTGCGGTGGTGCTGGTGTCCGGCGGACTGGACAGTGCCGTGACACTGGCCATCGCCCGGCAGCAGGGGTTTGCCTGTCATGCGCTGTCGTTTGACTATGGTCAACGACACCGCGTGGAATTGGACGCAGCACGGCGAGTGGGTGAACAGTTGGGCGTGCAATCGCACCGCTGGGTGAAATTGGATTTGCGGGCGTTTGGACACAGCGCGCTGACCGATGACATTGATGTACCCAAGGACCGCGCAGAAAGCGACATGACCCGCGACATACCGGTGACGTATGTGCCTGCCCGTAATACAATTTTTTTGGCGCATGCACTGGCGCTGGCGGAAGTGATTGAAGCGGGGGACGTGTTCATCGGCGTGAACGCGGTGGACTATTCAGGCTACCCGGATTGTCGGCCGGGGTTCATCGAGGCGTTTACCCATATGGCCAACCTGGCAACCAAGGCTGGGGTGGAGGCAGCGGCAGCGGGGCGACATTGGCTGACGATTCACACACCGTTGCTGACGTGGTCGAAGCTGCGCATCATTGAAGCGGGGTTGAAACTGGGCGTTGATTTCGGCCGGACGCATAGTTGTTATGACCCGGGCAAGGACGGAAAAGCCTGCGGGCATTGCGATGCGTGTTTGCTGCGCAGCCGTGCGTTTGAACAATTGGGGATGAAGGACCCGGTGACAATCATAAAGTGATATCGAATTTCGGATTTCGGATTTCGGATTTCGGATTGATCGTAACCGTTCTGTGTTCTGCGTGACTTCTGTGTTGAAAATCAGTATTTGTTGATGCAAACAAAACACTACCGCCATGGAACTACCCATCGCACCACAGACTTATCAGGCGTCACCGCTGGCACTCATACGCACCGTGCGGCAGGCGGATGTGATGATGATGTCGGCAAGCACGGAACCGGTCGAAATCGACGGGGCCTTGGTGTTCATCAACCCGAAGTTGCCGGGGGTGCACATGGCCAACTGCGCCACGCAATTGCACGCCCCGGAAGGTCAATCACCGCACGAGGTGTTGCGACGGGTGTTTGATATTTTTGCATCGCAGCAGCAGCGTTGTTACTGGCTGCAAACCGCGGAATTGGATTGGTCGCAAGCGTGGCAGTCGGCGGCGATGACTTGTGGTTACCAACCCGGCCCCAAGGCAGCGGTGCTGCGATTAAATCACTGGCTGCCCCCGTCAAACGAATACATTCAAAAGTTGACCAGTGTTGCAGGTTGGCAGATTTTGCCGGGGCGAGTGGTGCGCCATGCTTTACGCGCGTTGTTTGAACAGAAATCGCAGTCGGAAGATGGGGCATCACCAGCGCTGGCGCAGCAATTGGCACAGTGGCACATTGCCCGGCTGGATGAGCCGCGTTGCGAAACACTCGTGGCCCGATGGGACGGACAGATTGTCGGATATGTCAGTGTGGTCAGCGTCGGGGCGGTGGGGGTGATCGATGATGTGTACACCATGCCGAGTTGGCGCCACCGGGGGGTGGCCACGGCTTTGCTCGAACAGGCGTTGGACCTGTGCGCCCGGGCACAACATGAATCAGTCGTGCTCGAATCGCTGGTTGATGGTGAGGCAATCGGCATGTACCAACGGCGCGGGTTTGTGGTGATCGGGGAACATCGGCGCTATGAACGATTGAAATAAAATCATGATTCGAACCAAGCGTCGATTTTGCCGCAGAGATCGCAGAGAACGCAGAGGTTTTAAAAGTTCGATGATTTTTACGCCAAGACACAGAGACGCCAAGACGCCAGGCAGACGCAAGGTTGGACTACAAGTGATGGATCAGCACAAACCGCAGGTAAAAATGGTTTTACCCATGTGCTATGTTTGCTGGGCGGCTTGGCCACTTGGCGACTTGGCGTTGATGAATCGGAAAATGACTTGGTAAACCAAGCATGATGCTCAAGCCCCAACGTTTGCATTGCTTCATCACGTTACTGGCGCTGCTGGCGGCAGGGTGGTCGGGGTATTTGGCGTATGGGTCATACACGAGTGATGCGATTGCCGGTTGCGGGCCTGGGTCGGGTTGTGCGCAGGTGTTGGCAAGTCAATGGTCGCGCTGGCTGGGGCAGCCGGTGGCGGTGGGGGCGGTGGCGGTGTATGGGTCAATGGTCATCGTGCTGACACTGGGGCGCGGCTGGTCATTTTCAAATTGGCTGCTGCGCACATTGGCCATCGTGGCACTGGGGTCCGCCGGTTGGTTTACGTTTGTGCAGATGCAACTTATCAACACCACCTGTACGCATTGCATGATGGTGCACAGCGTGGGCGGATTGTTGGCACTGCTGTTGCTGCTGTTGTTGCCTGCCAATGGTGGTTGGCGTGATCGAGGCGCGCTGTTCATCGGGTCGATGATGGTGGGCGTACTGGTCATCGGTCAACTGCTCACGCCTCCGCCGGCGACGCATCGGGTGGTGCAATCGGGCAGCATGGCGGACATCGACACCGGCCCCGCAGCCGGGGGTGAGCGCGAATTAACGCTGCGGGTCGGGCAGGTGGCAGCGCGTGTGCGGGTGGCGCAGTACCCGTTGCTGGGTTCAACACGGGCACAGCACATCGTGGTGATGCTCACGGATTACAACTGTGTGCATTGCAAAGCGGTGCATGGTTACCTGAAACAACTCATGCAGCAAAACCCGCAGCAACTGGCGGTGTTGCTGTTACCCATCGCGTTGGATGGCCGGTGCAACCCGGCGTACCCGGTCGATGAGGGTCGCTTCAAAACCAGTTGTGAACTGGCGCAACTGGCACTGGCGGTTTGGCGGGCGGATGCGAGGCAATTCGCTGCGTTCGACGATTGGCTGCTCACCCATCAGGGGCAAATCACCCTGCAGCAGGCCCGTGATCATGCAGTCACGCTGGTCAATCCGGAACGACTGGAACAGGCCTTGGCGCTACCGTGGGCGAGTGAACAGTTGCAGCGTAACATCACCTTTTTTCAAAGGTCGGAACTCGGACGATTACCCGCTTTGGTGCATGGCAATCAGGCGATCATCGGGCGACCGGGAACCTACGCGGAATTTGTGCAATCACTACGTGATGATTTTGGTTTGCGACTTGCCGTCGGAAATGGGCCACGATGATACGAAAGACACGAAGAAAGAAGTGGCCAAGTGGTCGAGTGGTCGAGTGGTCGAGTCATTTTAAATTTTGCTGTTGAATGAACGACCAAACCACGGATGGCCCCATTCACCTGATAACATCCGATGTGCTGTCTTTTCCTTGCACTTGGCCACTGGGCCACTTGACCACTCGGCCACTTCTGACAACACGGTACGGTATCATGCAGTACTTGCCATGAAGGACTTTGCATGATGCATTCGACAACCAAGCAAACGGCGCGCTTGATGGTGGGGCTGGAAGTACACGTGGAGCTGGCCACGCGCAGCAAAATGTTCACGGCTGCGCCCAACATCGCGCATCGTGAAAACGAGCATGCCGAACCCAACACATTGTGCGACCCGGTGGTGCTGGGCATGCCGGGGGTGTTGCCGGTGGTGAATCGTGAAGCGGTGGAAATGTCGATGCTGGTGGGGTTGGCCTTGGGTTGCGAAATTGCGCGGTTTACCAAGTGGGACCGTAAAAGTTATTACTACCCGGATTTGCCGAAGAATTATCAGATCAGTCAATACGATCAGCCGTTGTGTGAGCATGGGTGTGTCGAGGTGCCGTTGGACGATGGCTCGGTGAAAAGCATTCGTATTTTGCGGGCGCATTTGGAAGAGGACGCGGGCAAGTTGCTGCATGAAGCCCCGGGCGGACATGCGCTTGATGGTTCGATTGTTGATTTGAATCGCGCGGGCACGCCGCTGTTGGAAATTGTGACGCAGCCGGATTTTGAAAGTGCGGAACAGGTGGTGGCTTTTGCGCAGCTGCTGCGCAACTGGTGCCGAGCCTTGGGGGTGACGCAGGGCGTCATGCAGCAGGGACACATGCGTTTTGAGCCGAACATCAATGTGATTATTGAACGCGATGGTGTGACCTACAAAACCCCGATTGTGGAAATCAAAAACCTCAACAGTTTTCGTGCCTTGTCGGGGGCGGTGAACCACGAACACCAGCGACAGATCGACGAATGGGAGCGCACGGGGAAAACCATGGCCGCGGGCGCCAAATCGACCCGTGGCTGGGACGATGACAAGCAGGTTACTTTTTTGCAACGGGAAAAGGAAGATGCGCATGATTATCGATACTTCCCCGACCCGGATTTGGTGCCGGTGGTGGTGAGTGATGATTGGCTGAACGAGGTGCGCAGCAAGCTGGTCGATCCGCCGCATGTGCGGGAAAAATATTACGTGGATCAATTGGGTTTGGGCGTCAAGGAAGCAAGACAGATTTTGGAGGAACCCGCCAACGCACGATTTTTTGAAGCGATGTTGCGCGAAGGTATTGAGGCCAGGCGAGCCGGTGCATTGCTATTGAATAACCTGGCGCGACGCGCCAATGATCGGGGCGTGACAGCCGGTGAACTGGGCATCACGGTTGTGCAGGTGAAAATCATCGATCAACTGATGCGTGAAAGCAAGGTCAGTTCCAACGCAGCCGATCAGTTGCTGGATTTGTGCATCACGGACCCGCAGGCGGACCCGCTGCAACTGGCGGAGCAGCATGGGTTGATGCAGGTGAGCGACGATGCGGCGCTGTCCGGCTGGTGTGACTCGGCGATAGCGCAAAACCCCAAAAGCGTGGAAGCGGTCAAGGCTGGTAAAGATGCGGCCATCGGGGCCTTGGTCGGTGCGGTGATGAAATTGTCCAAGGGGCAGGCCAACCCGAAAGTGGTGGGTGAAATGCTTCGGCAAAGAATCCGCGGGGGTTGAAGAAGTCGCCGAGTGCGTTTGAAATGTTTAGCCCGGACGCTTTGCGTCGGCATTTCATGTTAGCGCCGCGATTTATCGCGTCTGCTCGGCGTATCGAGTGATTGTACATTTTGCAGTTGATTGAACGACCAATTTCAAAATCACCCAATCGCCAGATCACCCAATCGCCAAATTACGTTCTGCTCCTCTGTGGTAAAAAAAAGTCGGACCATTCAATCGCCCTTGGCGGTGAGCCAGTCGGAACCGCAGCCGACGTCCACCTTCAAGGGCACTTTCAACAAAAGTGCGTTTTGCATTTCATCGCGCAACAGTTGCATGGTTGCCTGTACGTGATCAGCCGGGGTTTCCACCACCAGTTCATCATGCACCTGCACCAGCAGTCGCGCAGGTAATTTTTCATTTTGAATGCGTTGATGCAGCCGCACCATGGCTTTTTTGATGAGGTCAGCGGCACTGCCCTGCACCACACTGTTGATGGCCAGTCGTTCGCCCAGGCTGCGCTGGTTGGGGTTGGTTGCCTTGATTTGCGGAATGGGGCGTCGCCGACCGAGTATTGTGGTGACGTAACCAAGTTGTTCCGCCTGCTGGATGCACTGGTCCAAAAACGCACCGATGCCGGCAAACTTGCGCTTGTAATCAGCGATCAGTTTTTTGGCATCATCGACGCTCATGCCCTCGATCCGCCGTGCCAGGCCGTAGGGCGTGACCCCGTACACGATGCCGAAGTTGATCACCTTGGCATGACCGCGCAGGGCTTTGGTAACATCACTATGTTTCACGTGAAACACCTGTGCAGCCACGGCTGTGTGAATGTCCATGTCGTCCATGAACGCCTGAATCAGGTTGGCATCGTTCGACAAATGTGCCAATACACGCAATTCGATCTGTGAATAATCCGCGCACACCAATTGACAGCCCGGCGGGGCGACGAAGGCTTTGCGAATCTGTTTACCCAGCTCGGTGCGAATCGGAATATTCTGCAAATTCGGACCGCTGGACGATAACCGCCCCGTGGCGGCACCGGTCTGATGAAACTGGGCATGCACCCGCCCGGTGTCAGCCGCGATACTTTCTTTCAGCGACTCAAGGTACGTGCCCACCAGTTTGGTCAGTTGGCGATATTCCAAAATGCCCTGAAGCACCTGTGCCTGCTGCGCGGTTAAATCGTCACGCTGGGCAAGGGTTTCGAGTACCTCAACATCCGTCGAAGGCCCGGTCTTGCTGCGCTTGACCACCGGCAAACCAAGCTGCGTGAAAAGCACCTGTGCCAGTTGCTTGGGCGAATCCAAATTACAGTGCTGACCGATATGACCCAAGGTTTCATCACGCACAATATCCATGCGCTGCGTCAGTTGCTGCCGCTGTTCCTCCAGCACGACTGAATCAAGTGCAATACCGTTGAACTCCATCTCTGAAAGCGCTTCCACCAGCGGCATTTCAACCTCACATGCCAACGCCTCCATGCCCAATAGTCGCAACTCCGGTTGCAACTTTTGCGCCAGTCGCAAAGCCACTTCCGCATCGTCACAGGCATAAGGCGTGATCTGTGCCAGGGGCACCTGGTCCATTGTGCGCACAGATTTGACTCCGGGTTTGCGCACAGAACCTTCGCCGATCAACGCACTGATTTGCATCATGCGATGGTTGAACTGGCTCATCGCCAAGTCGTCAATGCCATGGGCGGGGTGACCCAGCAGGTGACTGGCGATCATGGAATCAAAAACAATGCCGCGCAGGGGCAGCCCGGCATGACGCAGCACCAGCCAATCGTATTTGAGGTTGTGCCCGCACTTGCCGATGGCCGGGTCGGCCAATACCGGGCCGAGTATTTGCTGCACATCCGTCAGCGACAATCGCGGTTCACCTTCGGGCGTCAGAATGGGCACATACACCGCCTGACCCGGCTGCCAACTCAGACTCAACCCGCATAGGGCTGCCCGATGCCCCAGGCCGACGGTCTCCGTGTCGATGGCCAGCAGCATTTGCTTGGCGATTGACCCCGCCACCTCACGCAATTCATCGACACTGGTCACGGTTTGGTAATCACGGTCTGCGTGATAAACAATGTTGGTTGACCCGAGCCAATCACCGGCGGGTGATGATGATGTTGATATGGATGATGAAGTGTCATCATCGACTGACGTGGCATGATGTTGTTCATCGGCGGCATCAGCGCCAGCGTTGGCATCACTCATACCCTCGAACAAGCTGCCGGTGAAATCGAGCGACTTGGTCGGTTTGTTTTTGCGGTGGGTGACAAGGGTTGGTGGCGATGCTTTCGGCGAAGGCGTGTTCGTCGATGATGCTGGGCTTGAAGGCAATTCGAGGCTCGCTGCCGCCGCCCCCTGCTGTTGCAAAAAGCGTTGCAGTTCGGTGCGATGTCGTGTGAAGCCCAGTTCATCAAACAGGTGTTCCAGCCCGGCGGCATCGGGGGGTTTCACGCGCATGTCATCAAGTGTCGGCGTCAGCGGCAAATCATGTTTGAGGGTCACCAGTTGGACCGATTGTGAAATCCATGCGCGGGCTTTTTCGAGGTTTTCCCTGCGTTTGCCTTTGATCTGATCGAGGTGGTTGTATATGCCGTCGATGGAACCGAATTGGCGGATAAGCTGGGCTGCGGTTTTGGGGCCGATGCCCTCGACGCCCCGCACGTTGTCAGCCGAGTCCCCCATGAGCGCCAGCATGTCGATCACTTGAGTGGGCGTGATGCCTTTTTCCTTTTGCAACGCTGCCACGTCGATCGTGGTGTCGTTGTGAATATCGAACATCATCACGCGCTCGGTGAGCAGTTGTTCAAGGTCTTTGTCGCGGGAAACGATGCGTACCTGCCAATCGCTGCGGGCGGGGTCATCGAGTAGCCGACGGGTGAGCGTGGCGATGACATCGTCAGCCTCGGCAGTGGCGTGACCCAGTACCGTGATGCCGAACAAGCGGGTGAGTTCGAAAACCCGTTTTTCCTGCGCGATCAGGTCGGCTGGGGGCGGGGGACGGTTGGCCTTATATTGCGGGTCAATGTCATCACGAAACGTTTTACCAGGCAGGTCGATGGCCATGACCACATGTTGCGGGCGACAGGTGTTGAAAAATTTGAGGAACATGCCCGCCATGCCGAACACGGCCTGCGTCGGCTCGCCGGTGCGCGGACTGTTCATGCCCCCGCGAATGGCAAAGTAGGCGCGAAAAATCTGCGCATGACCATCAATGAGGTACAAGGTTTTTTCCGGCGGCGGTGAAGTAACCGGGGTGTCCGGGGGGGTGGTCATGGGTCGATTATAATGCCCGCTGCGCTCGCAAAGGAATTCACCGTAAAGAACGCGGCGAAGCAAAGCCCAAGTCAAAGCATTTCGTCAAGTTGCCCTTTTTTCGATCGAATGACTCAGAGCCGCGAGTGGTAACGAGCGGTGTATTTGAAGAACCACGCGCTTCCGCTTGTGGTTCTGAGCCGCTTCAAAAGTGTTTTTTGTCTTGGAAATTCATCCATCGCTGCTATGATGATATTGCGGCATTTCAGACGGATCGTTCACACATCGCGGGAATCATGTTTATGTCGGTGCGGTTCACACAAATCGTGCAGCATCACCGGGTACGACCGGGCGGCGTGTTATTGCGTTTGTTGGCGTTGATACTGGCCTTGGGCGGGCTGGCGATCACCATCACGGCTGTGGCTGATTTTTATTACACCCGCGGCCTGTTCGATCAGCCGCGCTACACCCATTGGCTCTGGTTCGGCGTACCCATGCTGCTCGTCGGCCTGATGCTCTGCCATTGGACCTTTGCCGACACCCGTTGGGGCACAGCCACACCACAACCCCCGCGTTCACCCATCATCAAAGCCCCCGCCTCCAAAACCCGTCATACCCATGCACAACAACCCACGCCGACGCAACCCACATCCACACAATCGCATGTCGAAGTTTGATCTTCAAGGCAGACTGCGACGATACGCCCGCGGCGACAGGCCGGTGATCTGTTTGAACCGGTGCGAAAAGTGAAACTCATCGCAAAACCCCAGTTCATCGGCGATGTGCTTATCCGTCAGGCGTAATCGATGCATCATTTCACAGGCCCGCTCAATGCGCTGCTGCAACTGATAGCGACGCGGGGGCAGCCCGGCCAGTTGGGTAAAACGACGGCGAAACGTGGCGTAGGAACAACCCATCATCCGTGCCACGGCATGAATGTCCGCATGAAGTATCAACAAGGCGCGTGCCTCGGTGAGCCAGGTCATTTCATGGCCGATCTGGGCCGGGTTGTTGGCGGCCAGAGCGTCGGCTAAAAAATGTTGCAAGCGACAGACTTCCAGCAAAGCCGTCGTCGAAGTGGGCGGTGTGGTTTCAAGGATTGAAATCAGCCGTGACCGCCACAAAGGGATCGATGACAAATGCCAGATCGGTTTTTGTTGCACCAGCAGTTGCGACTGTTCCCACAATTCAAACACAGGCCCTTCAAAAACCAGATACACCTCGCGCCAAAGGTCGTCGGGGCCTGGGCCGTAGTGATGCGGCAACTGCGGAAAGACAACGATCAGGTCACCCGCATGAATCGACCGCTGCCCAAGGTGATCGTCAAAATAAAACCCGTGCCCCTGGGTGACGTACACCAAGGCATAACGACCAAAAACGCGTCCCGGTTGCATCGCCGGCCCACTGCCGGTTTTGAAAAGCTCGCCCGCCTGCGTGATCGCCCCCAACGGACAACCCACCGGTGGCGTCAGGCGAAACCAGCGCGAGGTTTGGTCAAGGGGCGTATTCATGCGCAAATCATACAAGTTATCGCGCATCGCAACCATGGTGAAACAGCGATTTTGCCTATATGGTTGAGTGAATCACACAATCCTTGTTTTGGTGTGGAGTACGTCACATGCAAGTTCAATTCGGCAATCGGCGGTACGAATACCCCAGCGTGAACCTGGGCGAGTTGCGTGACAGCAATGACCTGCTGCAACAACCTGAAGGTTTGCGACAACGCTTGCAGCGCGACGGGTATCTGTTGTTAAGGCAATTGATCCGCCGTGACAAGGTGCTGACGGCACGACAAACCATTTTGAGCTACATGGCTGAAAACCAAGGGTTGGAACCTGGTTCGCGTCCGCTGGACGGCGTCATGGGTCAGTATGGCAAATCGGTACGGATGATGGGACGAAAAGGCATCACGCATCACCCGGCTGTCAAAGCGGTGTTGGAAAGCGACGAACTTTTTGCGTTTTATCAAAAACTATTCGGCGAAACCGTGCGCAGCTTCGACTACAAATGGATGCGGGCGGTGGGCATCGAAGAATTCACCGGCGCTCACTACGACGTGGTTTACATGGGCAACGGCAGCAAAAACCTGCTCACCTGCTGGATACCCATGGGCGATATCGAACTGGAACAAGGCGTGCTGGCGATCTGTGAAGGTTCGCATCAGGCGCCGGGCTTTGAAAAATTGCGCCGGACCTACGGACGCATGGACGTGGACCGCGATCGAATGGACCACGGGTGGTTTTCCAAAGACCCACAGGAAATCATCGACCGCTTCGGGGGACAGTGGAAAACCACCGCCTTCCGTGCCGGCGACATCCTTACCTTCGGCATGTTCACCTTACACGCCTCCACCACCAACACCACCGATCGTTGGCGATTGAGTTGCGATGTTCGTTTTCAACCCTTGTCCGACCCAGCCGACCCGCGCTGGGTGGGCGATCAACCTTCGGGACATCAACCTTCCGCTCAGACACCACCCAAAACCATGGCCGCCGCCCGTCGTGAATGGGGAGTTTAATTCGCATGCCGAACCGATCCATCACCGCCCATGACAATTTCGAACGCATGTTGCGCCATCAGGGGGCACATTGGCTGCCGCTGGATATGCCCATGACGCCGCCGGTGGTGCGGGAGATGAAAAAGCGCACCGGCTGTGATCATGTCCGCGATGCATTCGACCTCGACTTTCACTACGTCGGTGCGGGCTGGGCGCAGGACATCGAAGCCTGGAAAAAAGCGCTGACGCAACTGGGCTTTGTACTGCCGGACAATGCGGTCGTAAGGGACTACGGCATCACCCATGCGGTTCCGCCCAAAGAATCACTGGGTACTGCCGACCATTTGTTGGAAATGCTGCACCCCTTGTCGGTGGTGACCGATGTGGCGCAACTGGAACAACTGCCCTGGCCGAACGTGCACGCCCCGACGCTGGGCGCCAACCTGCCCACACAGATCGCTGCCGGTCGAAAACAGGGTCGAGTGCTCGCCGCTTCGATGGAATGCACCGTATTCGAACACGCCTGGTATCTGCGCGGCATGGACAACCTGTTCATGGACATCGCCGAGGGCAACGGCATCGCCGACTGGCTGCTGGATTGGTTCACCGGACGCTCGATTGCTTTGGCGGGTTGTTATGCACGCTCCGGCGTCGATGTCATCGGTCTGGGTGACGATGTGGGCACGCAGATCGGCATGATGATGTCGCCCGACTTCTGGCGGCAACATTTCAAACCACGACTTGCCCGCGTGGTACACGCCATTCGTGAAAACCAGGGCGACAAGCATATCTGGATTCGCTATCACAGCGACGGCGACATCCGTGACATTCTCAACGACCTGCACGACATCGGCATTGACATCCTCAATCCGCTGCAACCCGAATGCATGCCGGTGACGCCAACCGTCCGTCAGTATCAACACAAACTCGGCTTCTGGGGCGCCATCGGCACGCAAACCACCATGCCCTTTGGCAGCACCCACGATGTGCAGAAAGCCGTCGATGAACTGGCCGAGCTGGCACGACAAGGTGCCGCCATCGTCGTGGCCCCGACGCATGTGCTCGAACCCGATGTGCCCTGGGTCAACATCGAATCACTGGTGAACGCTGTGCGACAGGTGAGCCTGATGCCCGCACAGGTGTGAAAGATTCAATGGATAATGGATAAAGGATGATGGCTAATGTTCGGAGAGGGTGTACGTCAATCAACTCTGGGCCGGGTTCTGCAAAGCCGCCGATGTCATCGGCGGTCAGTGACTATCGAAACATGCAAGCACTGACAGAAAAGCTGCCGGTGCTTTCGGTATACGTCGATTGTTGACCGCCGATACCATCGGCGGCATTACTAATCACACGCGAGAGTGACACCCGACATCGCCAACCCATGCGCCGACGCCAAGCGTCCGCGCTAAACGTATTGAATCACTCGACCACTTGGCCACTTCGATTACTACATCGGTTTACGTTCGATGGTCTGATCGTAGATCGCCAGCAGTTTGGATTTATCGAAAATCATTTCCTGTCGGGATAGGCCGACCAGGTCGTACACCTGTGTCAGTTCGATCGCATCGACCGGGCAGGCTTCCTCGCACATGCCGCAGTAAATGCAGCGCAGTTCATCGAGGTCGAACTTGATCGGATATTTTTCGCGGTCGTCCCACGGGGCCTGGCCGGCCTCGATGTGAATGCAGTGAGCCGGGCACGCGGTCTGACACATGAAACATGCCACGCAACGCACTCGACCTTGTTCATCACGATTGAGTCGATGCACGCCGCGGAAGTTGCCGATGTGCATGCCGCCCTTTTCGACAGGGATATCTTCCCGTCGCTCTTCGGGGTAGAACATCGCCTTGTTGCGCTTGCCCCGACCGATGGAGCCGACCAGATGTTTGAACGTCGTGCCCAAACCCTTGACCACCTCCGGTAGAAAAAATGCCTCAGGGGCCTTGAGCGGTGGCAAATCCACCACCACGATATCTTCATCACGCACCGGCATGGTTGAGTTCCTTATTCAGTCACAGCTTGGCCATCATCGTACCGGATTGTTCGACACAATTGGCAGCAGGTCAAATCAACCCAACGACGCCGAGCCTTTTAGGGCCGGATTTTTGCATTCGCAACATGTTCCCGATTATCCGGGGCTGAAGCCCTCGGCGTCAGTCGCGTGGTCCCTTGCACTTGGCAACCCTGTTGTTCCGCCTTGCGTTAACATGTTCACATGCTTCGTTACCGCATGATTTTCGGTTCGCTGATGATCGCTCTGATTTTGGGCGTGTTTTACCTGGACAATCGGCTGGACCAGGTGGGCATCAGTGACTCATGGCTGCAAGCGCTTTTTTTCGGGCGCACCTATCTGCCTGCCGGGCTGGTGATGCTGTTTTTGGTGCTCGCCTTGATTCCGCTTGGGGCACGTGAACTGGTGATGATTTTTCGTGCCAAGGGCATTTCCGCCGACACGGCCATGGTCGCCTGGTCCGGTATCGTCGGCTGTTTATCACTCTACATTCTGCCTTCGTCAATTGACGCCCAGCGTGCGGTGGCGATTTTCGCTTCCATCGTCATTCTGCTTTTTTTCGTCTCGCTGGTGCAATACAGCCTGCGTCAGAAGCGCACGCAGGGCGCAGTGGCGGTGGCGGGCGTGACGATGTTCGCACTCATCTACATGGGTTTTCTGCCCGGGTTTTTCATTCTGATTCGGCGCTGGCACTCGGCCTGGCTGATTCTGGGCATCATCGCCACGACCAAGGCCTGTGACATCGGGGCGTACTTCACCGGGCGTTTACTGGGGCGACATAAAATGATTCCCTGGCTGTCGCCGGGCAAAACCTGGGAGGGGCTGGCCGGGGGCGTACTGGCATCGACGCTGACGGCTGTGGGGCTGGTGATGCTGGCCCAGTGGTTGCAAGGGCCTGATGCGACGGGCGTACAGATTTTGGGGGAGTTCAGCAAAGGGCCGGGGCAACGGGTGTTCACGCCGCAGGTGTATCCGCTCTGGGCGGTGGCGATCTGCGGGGCCTTGTTCGCGCTGGTGGGGCAGTTCGGCGACCTGACGGCCAGTCTTTTCAAACGTGATGCAGGCATCAAGGACTCGGCCAGTTACATCCCCGGGTTCGGCGGCGTGCTCGATGTCGTTGATTCGCCCCTCTCCGTCGCACCCCTGGCCTATTGGGCACTGGTCATTCTGCCCCGCTTGGCGTGAGGACGGAACGAAGTGGTCAAGTGGCGAAAGTGGTCAAGTGCGGAACATCAAGCCAAGGACGAGTCTCGCCTTAGGCGGACGAGGACTTGGGTATGGGTTGGTTGATCGGTTGGCTGGTAAATCGGTTAATCGGTAAAAAACATTCTGACCGAGCAACCGACTCACCGATTCACCACACCGACCAGACGCGATAAATCGCGGCGCTAACTTCCGAATACTGCTCTGACACTCGGCCACTTCTTTTCGCACTCGACCACTTTACTTCACCCGATTACGCCACTGGTCCAACTGCCAGATGGCTGCCACGCCCAGCCAGGCGACGATGCCCGCAGCCGTGACATCGCTGACAAAGTGTGCCCCGGTGACCACCCGTTGTAACGCACAACCAATGCCGATCACCCACCACACCGGCCAGGCTCGCGGGTAGAGGCGCATCAACATGAACATCGCGGCAAACGCAATCGTCGCATGACTGCTGGGCAGGCCCAACCCACCCGTATCAAACGTGCGCTCGCTCCAGGGGCGAAACACGTATTCACCCCCCGCCTGCTCCGGGCGCATCCGTCGCAACATGATTTTGCACACTTCCGCCAGCACCGCGTTCAACGCCACCGCACAAAACAACATCACCGGTGTCCGCCAGGCAATCCGCCAACCCACCTGTTTGACCCCCGGCCAACCAATCAACATCATCGCTGCAATGATCAATGCCCATGTCGGCGCATAACCCGCTGCCCGAAATATTCGCCAACGATCCATGATCTGCGCATCGCCGGCGATCCACTGACCATGCACACTCTGCCAAACCCGCGCATCGACAGCATGCGCTATCGTCAGCAACAGCGCCGCCACCGCACAACCTATCAGCACTTTGGTTTTCATGGACCGGTTGCATCCGACTTGGACAATGGGCCTAAAAACGCCTCGGCCACGTACACCTTGCGCCTGGGTTTTTCGTTTGCATCCTTTTTAAATTCCGTTACCCCCGGCGGCTCGACCTGACGCAGATTGCGAAACCCAAACGCCAGGCGCCACGGACGGGCATCGGTCGTCACCAACACCATCGGCTTGCCCACCAGTGACGGGTCCGCCAAATTCGTGTCCGCAAAAAAATCGTACGAGCTTTTCCGCCCACCCAGATACGACGTCGCACTGTACACCCCCGGCTGTCCGGGTAAATAAAACGCAAGCAAAGCTGTGTCACCATACGACCCCGTTGCGATGATGGGCTTTTGTTCCATCGTCAGCTTGGCGTTGGTCATGCCGCGTTGCACCATGTCCGCCAGGGCGCTGCCGGCGGTGAGCCGATGCACGGGTATGACTTGCTTGAACCCCGGCAGTTGCGCCAGCGGCACCAGCATCATCATGCCCAGGCCGATGATCAAACCGTAAGCCATCGCCCAATGCCAACCCATCTGTGCTGCGGTTTCGGGTTTGCGACGCAGGTAACCCATGCGTGGCCGAGGTCGTGTGGTGTTGCTGTACCATTGCGTCACCAGCTCACGATAACGCGGCAACTCATCGCACAACATCGCCCCGGCCAGGGCAATCAAACCGACGTAGGCAGCGATCGGCCAATTGCCTTCGACCTGGTGCATCAGCGAAATCGCTGCGTAAAACACCAGCACGCCCCCGGCTGTGCACAGCAGCATGAAACGCACCGACCAGCTTCGACCATCACGCCAGCGCTGCAGCCAACCCTGACGCACCCCCAGCCAAAGCAATATCGCCCCCGGCCCGACCAAAGCCAGTTGCACGACGATGAACTCGATCGGATTGAGCACCCGACGTACTGCGGGTTGTTTGACCAATTGCGAAAACTGTTCGCTGATGGTTTTCGGTTCAGCAGGGGTGGTTGTCGGCTTGGCGGTGGGTGTGGGCGGGATGATGCCGGGGACGGGGGTGGTTTGTGAGGGGCTGCGGTCGCCGCCGGGCAGTTCGATGTTGCCCAGCAGGTGGCGATACGTCGGCCAATCGTGACGATGGTTCCAAATCGCCACCGGCAAGGCGCACACGACCAAAATCAACCCGGCTAAAACAGCCCCCATCACTGCACGGCCATGCCAGCGCAGTGACAACCGACGCAATACCACAAATACCAGCAGCCCCGGCAGTATCAACAGCATGGTGTACTTGAACAACATGCCCACGCCCAAGGCTAAGCCCAACACCACCCACCAGCCCCACAAGGACAATGCTGAATCATGAGCGGGCTTGTCATCGTCGACGGCTGCATCACGATTCGACTTTTGCAACGGCCCCGGCCAACGGTGCAAGGAAGTGGTGATGTGGGCCATCGCCAACAGCGCCAATGCCCAGAACACCAGCAAGGGGGCATCAATGGTCATGAGCATCGACGTCGCCTGGTAAGCCGGGGTGAGCAGAAACAAGGCGGCTGCATAAAACCCGGCACGTGAATCGCCCCTGGCCAGGTGCATCGCCAAGCGTGCGACCAGCAGCGCAGCAAGAGCACCGCATAGCACGGCTGGTAAACGCACCGCCCATTCGGTGTGGCCGAGCAGGCGCGTGCTGCCGGCGATGAGCCAGGCGATGCCGGGGCCTTTGCTGTAGTAACAAAGGTCCAGTCGGCGGGACCAATCCCAGTATTGGGCTTCGTCGGCCACGAGTTCGTAAGGGGACAAAAACACGAGGTACAACAGCCGAATCAGCGATACTGCGCCCACCAGAAGCAACGTGGCGCGCCAGGTCAGACGGGTGTTGACCGGAGGTTGATGCGGGGTGACCGTGTTGCTGGTGGGCATGGTGAATGAACTATTGTAAAGACCTTACAATGCCACGCATGAACGAACGGAAAATAGCCGGTGTGATTTTTGATATTGATGGGGTGCTCTGTGATTCCGAGCCGTACATCATCGAGGCGGCAAAGCAGATGTTTGCCGAGCGTTATAACGTGCAGTTGAATGCCGACGACTTCAAACCTTTCACGGGCATGGGCGAGGCCAAATTCATCGGCGGGCCGGCTGACAAACTCGGCGTGAAAATCGACCTGGAAGCGGACAAGCACCGCACCTATGAAATTTACCTGCAAAGGATCAGGGGCACCTTGCAACCCCTGCCCGGGGCGGTGACGTTTATTCAACGCTTACGCCGGCAAGGCATACGCACCTCGTGTGCCAGTTCCGCCGATCGGATGAAGGTGGAGGGCAACCTGGCGCAGATCGGTTTGCCGGCCAATGGGTTTGACATCGTCATCACCGGCAGCGATGTGCAGCGCACCAAACCCGACCCGGAAATATTTTTGAAGGCAGCGGCGGGCATGGGCCTGCCCCCTGAAAAATGTATGGTGGTGGAAGACGCCCCCGCCGGTTGCAAGGGCGCCCGCAGCGCAGGCATGTTTTGCCTGGGTATCACCAGCAGCTTTACCCCACAGGTATTGCAGGAAGCCGGTGCGATGTGGACGGCGGATGATCTGACCAAGGTGCCCGGCAACCTGTTTCCCTTTTGAGAACAAGCAGCGTTGGGCCACGAAGAGAAGAAGTGATTTGTAATCCGGCATGGCCAAAGTAAATGGAGTTGATCATGCAGCATTTTGCGGATCGATTGCACGAAACAGTGAAGCGCAAAGGTTCGCCGATTTGTGTCGGATTGGACCCGGTGCTGGAGCGATTGCCGACTGCGCTGCGTGTGAGCACACAGGCGGATATCGATGCGAAGGTGCAGGCCATTGAAACGTTTTGCAGTGGGGTGATTGATGCGGTGGCGGCGCACGTGCCCATCATCAAACCGCAGTCGGCCTGCTTTGAGCGATACGGTTGGCGGGGCGTGCGGGTGCTTGAAAACGTGATGCGCCATGCGCAACAGGCGGGCGTATTGGTGCTGCTGGATGGCAAACGCGGCGACATCGGCATCAGCAGCGAGCATTACGCAGCAGGGCTGCTCGTCGGGGGTGACCAAGTGACCGGGGCCGACGCACTGACGGTCAATGCGTACCTGGGGGCGGACGGATTGGAACCGTTCATCAAGGCGGCAGCCACGCACGGCAAAGGGTTGTTCGCGCTGGTGCGTACCAGCAACCCCGGCGGTGATGCGCTGCAGGCTTTGCCATTACACGACGGACGCACCGTGGCACAGGCGGTGGCACAAATCATCACCCAATGCGGAGCGAATCACATCGGTTCAACCGGTTACAGTTTGCTGGGTGCGGTGGTGGGTGCGACCAAGACGAGTGAAGCGGCGGCCCTGCGCCAGTGCATGGCCGGGCAATGGTTTTTGGTACCGGGCTTCGGGGCACAAGGGGGCACGGCTGATGATGTTCGGGCTTGTTTCAACAACGATGGCATGGGGGCGATCATCACCGCCAGCCGATCGATTTTGTATGCGTATGAAAAACCTGTCACCGAGGATTGGCAGTCGGCCATCAGCGCTGCGACGGTGAAAATGAAAAACGAAATCACGGCGATTGTCGGAAGATGAAGTGGTCAAGTGGTCAAGTGGTCAAGTGCTTTGTATTTGTTTAGCGCGAACGCTTTGCGTCGGCGTTTGACGCCGTGCCCTTGAGGGCACGATGTTTGCGGTTGTGTGATGGAACAATCCGGGGCTAAAGCCCTCGGCGTCATTTGTTTTCACGCCTCGGCTTCGTGGTCATTGGTTTGATGCGGGAAGCCTTTGACCAGACCGAGAATGATGGCGGAAAAAATCGCCATGAAAATGAACACACCGAACATGCCCGCTGCCATGACCGACAGCGATTGGTAAAACACTTCGAACGCTTCAGCAGAAAACATCGGGTTGGGGTTCATGGATAAAGGTCTCCGAATCAATTCGAAATCCGAAATTCGAAATTCGAAATTCGCAATCGTCACTCAATTTATGCGACCAGGCCCAGAATCATGCCCCCGGCGATGACTGAGCCGATCTGTCCGCCGACGTTGGAGCCGACGGCGTGCATCAGCAGTACGTTCTGCGGGTTTTCTTTTTGACCCATGCGATGAATCACCCGTGCGGACATCGGAAACGCGGAGATGCCGCAGGCCCCGATCATCGGGTTGATTTTACGTTTGGCGGGCAGAAACACATTGAGCACCTTGGCGAAAATCACGCCCCCGGCTGTGTCGAAGACGAACGCAATCAGCCCCATGCCCAGAATCAGCAGCGTTTGCGGACGGAGGAATTGGTCAGCGACCATGGTGCTGCCGATGGTGATGCCCAGCAGGATGGTGACGATGTTGGCCAGTTCGTTTTGCGCGCCCTTGGCCAATCGATCGACGACGCCGGCTTCGCGCAACAGGTTGCCGAACATGAGGAACCCGATGAGGGCCGCAGCCGAGGGAACCATCACGCCGGCCACCAGGGCCACGACGATTGGAAACAAAATGCGTGTGGTCTGCGACACGGGGTAGGTGTGCAGGTCCATGCGGATGCAGCGCTCGTGGCGCGTGGTCAAGGCCCGCACCACCGGGGGTTGAATGATCGGCACCAGGGCCATGTATGAATAGGCGGCGACGGAAATCGGCCCCAATAGTTCAGGGGCGAACTTGTTGGCGACGACGATGGACGTCGGCCCGTCGGCAGCACCGATGATGCCGATGGCAGCGGCCTGTTTGAGGGAAAAGCCGAACAGGCCGGCAAGGCTCATGGTGGCGAAAATGCCGAACTGTGCGGCGGCGCCGAATAAAAGCATCAGCGGATTGGCTAGCAGGGGTGTGAAGTCGATCATCGCGCCCACGGCCACGAAAATAAGCAGCGGAAACAGTTCGTTGCGAATGCCTGATTCGTAAAGCACCTTGAGCGGCCCGGGGTCGGACGCATCGCCGACAACCAAACCCAACGGCAGGTTGGCAAGCAGTGCCCCAAAACCCATCGGCAGCAGCAGGGCGGGTTCGTATTCCTTTTTGATCGCCAGGTAAATGAGTGTGCCGGCGATCAAATACATGACGCATTGCAACAGGTCAAGGTGCTTCAGACCTTCGAGTAGAAATTGCATGTGGTTGCTCGTGCAGGGTGAAAGCCAATGATAGCGGAAAATGGAAAAGGGATGATGGACATCTGACGCCGTGGGCTTTAGCCCCGGTTGCTACGTCGTCGTCATCCAGCCCTGAAGGGCACGGCGTCAATACTTTTTTTATAACACCGCTGCTTGATGAAGCACACCGCCGAGGGCGGCGGTGCCACAAGACACACAGCCACCATTATTAATTCGTGTTATTCTGTGCAACGCGCCGGGAGGCGGGGGTGTGATCGGTGTTGTTTTCCTTTCGAACGTGAGGTGACCATGTTGGGCATTGACAGTTGGGGTGTGTTGGCAGCCTGTCTTTTGTGTCTTGTTTCCGCAGGGTTGTGCGTGGGCTACGGCCTGTGGCGGTGGAACCGCGATGAGGACGCCGACCAACCCGATGATGTGCAATGGGCACAGACGCAGGCCAGGGAAGAGGAGACGTTGTCATGATGTCACCCCTTCACTATTTACCCGTGCAACCGTACTTGGCGCAACTGCTGCCGACGCTGGCGCAGGAAGTCAGCAATGTGGATTTGACGTTGATACTCGTTTACATGGGTATCACTGCGTTTTTGGGGTACCTGGGTTACAGGCACACGCGCAGTGCAGCCGACTATTTGCTGGCGGGGCGGAAGGTGCATCCGTTCATCATGGCCATGAGTTACGGGGCCACGTTCATTTCCACCAGCGCCATCGTCGGCTTCGGCGGGGTGGCGGGCATGTTCGGCATGAGCCTGTTGTGGCTGACGTTTTTCAACATCTTTGTGGGCATTTTCATTGCGTTCGTTTTTCTGGGCGGACCGACACGACGCATCGGTCATCGGCTGAATGCACACACGTTCCCGGAACTGCTGGGGCGACGGTATGAAAGTCCGCTCATACAGATTTTGGCTGGGCTGGTGATTTTTCTGGTGATGCCGTTGTACGCAGGGGCGGTGCTGATCGGCGGCACGGAATTCATCACCACCGCGTTTCATATGGATTACACCCTCGCCCTGCTGCTGTTTGCAGTGATCACGGCGGTGTATGTCTTCTACGGCGGACTCAAGGGCGTGCTTTACACCGATACCTTTCAAGGCACGATCATGACGCTGGGCATGCTCGCACTGATTATCGGGGCGTATTGGACGCTGGGCGGTGTGAAGCAGACGCATACCGACCTCACTGCGATGAAGGACCAGGCCTTTGCCGGGTTCAAGGCTGTCGGTCATCAGGGGTGGACGGAAATGCCCCGATTCGGTTTTGGTCAGGGCGATGCACCGGCGGGCAAGCCTTCGCCGTTCAACCTGTGGTGGATCGTCATCAGCACGATCACGCTGGGCGTGGGCATCGGCGTGCTGGCGCAGCCGCAGTTGGTGGTGCGATTTTTAACCGTGAAATCAGGGCGTGAACTCAACCGTGCCCTGGTGTACGGCGGAGTGTTCATTCTGCTGATGACCGGTGTGGCGTTCACCGTCGGCTCACTTTCCAACGTTTACTTTTTCAAACACGAAATCATCACCGGGAAACTGGTGTCACGCGAAGATACGACGGTGGTGGTGAAACGTGAACCGGGACAGAAACCGGTGGCGATACCCTGCCGACTGATGCACCTGGACACGACGCGCAGCGGCAAAGCCAATGTGCATTTGATTGAATACGGCATCGATGTGTTGGGGGACGATGGCAAGGTGAAACTGCCGGGGTCGAAACTGCTGCCGCAGGCGCAGGTGACGGAGTTGGAAGAAGGGTGGGTGAAAGTGAAACCACAGGCCACGGCCTTTACCCGTGCGGTGGTGTTTGATGAAAAAAATCAGGCGTGGATGTGCAACCCTGATTCGATCATTCCGATTTACGTGACGCAGGCCATGCCGCGCTGGTTTCGGGTGGTGTTTCTGCTGACACTGCTGGCTGCGGCGATGAGCACGATGAGCAGTCAATATCACACGCTGGGCAGTGCGATTGGTCATGATGTGTTCGGGCGGTTGCTGGGCAACCGTGATGGGTCGGCTTCGAACCGATCGATCATGGTGGTACGCATCGGCATCATCATTGGGTTGATACTGGCGGTCACGTTGGGGTACTACGCACGGGGTGGTTACATCATCGCCCGGGCCACGGCCATCTTTTTCGGATTGTGCGCCGCGATGTTTTTGCCAGCGTTCGTCGGCGGACTTTTCTGGCAACGTGCGACCAAGGCGGGCGCGTTGGCATCGATGCTCACAGGTTTTGTGGTGTCGGGTTTCTGGTTGATGTTCATCAAGGAAGCGGAGGCGGGGGCGTTGGGGGTGGTGCGCATTTTCACGGGTGGGCCGAACAGTTTGCTGCACGCATACCCCAACTGGCCGGTGGTCGATCCGATCATCGTGGCATTGCCGATCAGCCTGCTGGTGTTCGTGGTGGTGAGTTGTTTGAGCAATAAGCCCAGCGAAGCGCATCTGCAAAAATGTTTTGGTAAGAATGGGTGAGCGGTTGTTTGAAGATGAAATCCGGGGCTGAAGCCCTGGGCGTCAGTTGTGTAGTAAGTATGCGGCAGGTTGTTGCTGAATCAACCCTTTGCAGTGGTTTGGTTATTTTCCCCGATCCAATAACTATGTGTGATGGTCCGAAAAGTGGAGCACATGGATGACGACAACCTAAGGAATCAGCATTTCTGTTGTTGCCAATAAAAGAGTGGTCAAGGCTTGCGGTGAGATGGACGAATTGCAGTTGGCCAGGTGTTCGTGGGCATTACCCATGATGTGGGGGTGTGCTTTTTTTTCACGTGCATGGAGTCACTGCGATGGATGGCAAACAGTCGTATCGGTCACAGGTTGGAATCATTGGGTCATCGGTGGGGTTGGGTGTGTTGACGTTGGCGATGGGCGGGGCATCTGCCCCGGGGGATGTGCTGATCGCGGCGGAGGCAACGGGTGTTGAGGCAGCGGTGCAAAGCAATGACCCCGCCGTGGTGACGGATCCGACGATGAGTAGTGACACGAGCCTGTCAGACGATGGGCTATTTGCCAGTGGGGAGCTTTTGTTGTTTGAGAAGATGCCGACGGTGATATCGGCGGCACGGCACAGTCAGCCGATCAATCAACTGGCGGTGCCGGTGAGCATCATCACGGCACAGGATATTCACTACAGCGGGCATACGAATATTCCGGAGATACTTCGGCAGGTGCCGGGGATGGATGTGCTGCGTACGGATCGGAACAACTACGCCGTTGGCATTCGGGGATTGCACCATGGCATGACGGATCGGACGCTGGTGTTGCAGGACGGTCGGAGTACGGGGACGGGGATGCTTGGCGCGACGGATTTTGGGCGTTTGCCGTTGTTTGTGGAGGACATTGAGCGGATTGAAGTGGTACGTGGCCCGGGCGGAGCGGCATGGGGCGCGAATGCTTTCAATGGGGTGGTGAACATCATCACCAAGGAACCGGAGGCTGTGCCTGGGTTTCTGGTGACATCAACGCTCAATGAGTTTGGCGATACGTATTCACAGGTGCGCTGGGGGCATCGGGTGGATGACCTGGCCTGGCGCTTGTCGATGGGGTATGAAGATTTTGAATCGTCGGAAGGCGCGATCATGCGTGATAATTTTGCAGCCAACGATCACGCTCGTGCGATTCGGTTTGACGGGGTGGGGATGTTGGAGTCGGACCCGGGGCATCGGCTCAAGTTCGGTCTGGCGGGGTCAGATGTGGTGCGCGGCGATCAGGAATTTATCGGGTTTCCGCTGCCGGGGGACGCAGGCACCAATGAACGGCTGCAAACCCTGCGCAGCTTTGTGCGGTGGGATCACAATCACGACAAGGATGAAACATACTACCTGCAATGGTACGGGAACTTCACCAATGAGGATCGACCGTCGTTGTGGGACGCCTGGTCGTATGAAAACGATGTTGAATTTCAATACACCAATCGACTGAATGAGGAACACGAACTGGCGATGGGTGGTAATGTTCGCTGGACGCATATTCGCTCGGAGACACGACGACCGACGGATGTATTGCCAACGCGGACGGAGGATGAGTTTTGGGCCGGTGCGTTTGTCATTCATCGCTGGAATCTGACGGAGCAGTTGACCATCGAATCGCAGGGACGGGTGGATTGGTACTCGGCGACGCAATGGGACTGGTCGGGCAGGTTCAGTGCGCTGTACGGGTTGGACGAAGATAAGCATCACATGCTGCGCGGCAGTGTGGCCAAGTCGTTTCGTGCGCCGTTGTATGTGATTCGTGCCGGCCAGGGTGAGCGGGTGCCGCTGCCTACGCCGCCGTTCCCGCCGGATACTTTCGGGATCACGTTGCTGCCTTCGGTCGGACTGGAAAACGAACAAATATGGTCGTTTGAAACCGGGTACCACGGCCAACTCACCGACGAACTGACCTTTGCGGTGGACGGGTACTATCAGATTTACAAGGACCTCATCGGCGGCACACAACTACCTTCGCCGCCGATGACCAGTATCAGTCGGCTGGAAAACATCGGCGATGCGACAGCGTTTGGTGTGGAAACGCAACTGACCTGGCAAGTGGACAATCTGCAATGGAGCGCCTGGTACGCTTTCAATGACGTGAATGACGAATTGGAAGGTCAGAACATGCGTTCGTTCCGCCCAGCCAGGCACAAGGTGGGCTTCACCGGTCGCTGGTCGATCACCGATGACTTGATCGCCAATTTGACTTATCGCTACACCGGGCTGACGCCCAACGACGGGGTGGGCGCGACCACCGTGGCGGCATCGGTGCCGGTGGAAGATCATCACATTTTCGATGTGACCTTTACCGCCAGGGTGCCCGACATGGGCATGGGAATCACGTTTGGCGTGCTGGATGTGTTTGACGAAAGCAAACTGGCGATTCAACAGATCGGCGCGCTGACATCACACGCGACACCGGGACGCACCGGGTTTGTGCGGTTTACTTTTAACTTTTGAATAAGGCATCGAGCGGAGGATTGGATGGGTGAACGAAAGCCGTGGGGATGGGTCACGAACAGTTGAAGTGGTTTTCGAATTTCGGGTGGGAACGGAATCGTTCATGATGCGGCAGAGCAGGGTGACATTCTGGCATTGGCTGACAGCCTTGTGCATCGGGCTGGGTGGAGCGTGGTCGGTGACGGCAGCGGAGGTGACGGTCGTACTGACCAGCGACGCTGTTCCGTATCAGCAGGCCTATGCCGCCATTGCCAAGCGACTTGCCGAGAATCAACATCGTGCCACGCAGTTGCTGTTGGTTCAGCTGCAAAAAGACCCGACGGCGACGGTGATCAATCAACTCAACGAATCAGCGGCGGTGATTGCAGTGGGTACGCCCGCAGCCGTGACCCTGCAACAACATGCGCAATTACGCGCCCCGTTGTTTTACTGTCTGGTCGCCAACCCTGCGGAAAGCGGGTTGCTGGTCGGCAGAGCCAATGAAGGGGTGACGACCACCATTCCGCTGACTGCGCAATTTCAACTGATTCAGCGGGCGTTACCCAATGCCCGGCATGTCGGCATGTTGTATCGATCGGGTCATGCGGCCAGTGCCCAACTGGTGACAGAGGTACGTGAATCATTGCCTGCCGGATGGCAGCTCACGGCCATGGATGTGCCTGATCAGAACAGCGTGGCGGACAGTATCAACAGCCTGCTGGAGCGTGATGTCCAAGTGGTTTGGGCGCAGCCGGATGCGGGGATTTATCAACAGGCGACGGTACGCACGCTGCTGCTGGCATCGCTGCGTAAGCGGGTGCCGATTTTCGGGTTTTCGGTGGAAATGGTGCGGGCTGGGTCGCTGCTGGGCGTGGGCGTGGAACCTGCCATGCAGGGGATGCAGGCGGCTGAGCTGGTGGTGAGTCGATTGAACGATCCGTCGTCACTGCCGTTGCAGCAACATCGGGTGGTGACCCCGTTGTTCAAGTCAGCCGTGAATTTGATCGTGGCGGAACGATTACGGATCACACTTGCGGAGGAAGTTCGTCAGTCCGCCGACCGCATTTTCAAACAAGGGGATGAATAAGTCATGGCTCGCAAACTTTCCAACCTGAGCCTTCGGCTGAAAGCAACGCTGATCGTGCTGTCGATCGTCGGCGTCGGTCTGGCGGTGGCGACGACGGCATCGGTTTACATGATGCAGAAATTGTTCATCGCGGAACAAGAGCGCACGGTGCAATCGGAGGTCAACAGTTTCGCCAACGCCAGTGAACTGGCATTGACCGTGCGCGATCACAAGGAACTGGAGCGATTGGCCAAAAGTTTTGCCCGCGATACGGATGTAATGTTCGTGGCAATCAGGGACAACCGTGGGGTTTCGCTGGCCAGCAGCATCAATCGCAAAAGCGCGTGGGATACCTATCAGGCATTGGGGAACAAGGCTCAGGGCATGACGGTGGGTGTGGCCGAGGTGCGTTCGCAACAAGCGAACACGGACTTGGCCAACGACGATTTGACGACCATCATTTCGGGCGCGAATGCGGTCACGGCAAGCACGGGTCATACGACCGATGAATTGTTGGGCCACGTAATCATGGGTGTCAGTAATGAGCCGGTGGTCGCGGCAGTGAAGGCTCAGACGCAGCTGGTGATACTGGTGGCGATTGCCATCGGCATACTGAGCGCCCTGATCGTTCACAACACGGTGGGCCACTGGGCAAGGCGATTGGATGGTTTGATGCGTGCCACGCACTGCATTGCGGATGGGCAATTTGAGGTGCAGGTCGATAGTTCGCGCCATGATGAGGTGGGTCGGCTGGGGTATGCGTACGAAAAGATGCGTGATGCGATTGCGGCGCGGGACCAGGAGCTGCGCAGCTTCAACCAGGACCTGCAAAAGCGCGTGGATGAACGCACTGCGGCGCTGGCCGTCGCGTTGGAAAATGCCCAGGCCGCCAGCAGGGCGAAAAGTGAGTTTTTGGCCAACATGTCGCATGAACTGCGCACCCCGCTCAACGGCATCATGGGTTTTTGCAGCCTGTTGCAGCGCGGTGCCGAGACGACGCCCGACGAGCGCAAGGAATGGCTGGACACGATTCAAACCAGCGCCCAGCACCTGCTGACGCTGATCAATGATGTGCTGGATTTGTCGAAGGTGGATGCGGGTCGGATGGAAATGGAACAGATCGAATGCAACCCCAGTGCCATTTTGCGCGATATCGTTTCAATCCTTCGGCCCAAGGCGGTCGAAAAAGGTTTGCAACTGTCGATCCGTTTTGAAAATGATGTGCCCCGAATCATCACCTCCGATCCGACGCGCCTGCGTCAGATATTGATGAACCTTTGCGCCAATGCCATCAAGTTCACGCATAAGGGTTCGGTCACGATTCATGTTCGTCATGTGTGTACGCCACGGACACATCGTCTGCAATTTGAAGTGCGCGATCAGGGCATCGGCATGAGCGCCCAGCAGATGAAACATTTGTTTGAGCCGTTCATGCAGGCGGATTCGTCGATGACCCGCAAATACGGCGGCACCGGACTGGGCCTGGCGATTTCACGAAGACTGGCGGAAAAGCTCGGCGGAACCATCCACGTTGAAAGCGCTGTGGGGCAGGGCAGTTCGTTCACGCTCGACCTGGACATCGGCCCGATCGACCCGTCGCAACTGGTCACCGGGCCGGTGATGGAGGCACTTCTGTCGCGCATACGACAGGACAAACCCACCGCGCAACCCACCGCCTCGATGCTGGATGCAACCAGGCACATTCTCGTCGTCGATGATGGCTCGACCAATCGCAAACTCATCGATTTGGTACTGCGTCGTGCTGGTGCGCGGGTGACACAAGCGGAAAACGGCGAGGAAGCCTGCGAACTGGCCAAGGCTGAAACCTTTGACATGATTTTGATGGACATGCAGATGCCGGTGATGGACGGGTATCAGGCCACGCGTGAGTTGCGCAAAGCCGGGGTGACCTGCCCGATATTTGCCCTGACCGCTCACGCCATGCAGGGCGACAGGGAAAAGTGCCTGGAGGTCGGGTGCAGCGGGTACTTGTCAAAACCGATCAACCCCGATGCACTGATTGCGGCGGTGGCCGAGGCGCTGGCGGCGACTCATGACAAACAGCAGACCGCTGCCATGGAGAGGGCCAACGATGTGAACGCTCAGCAGGGGCCGATTGTTTCGACCCTGCCGTTGGACGATCATGACTTCAAGGAAATAGTCGATGAGTTCATCGAACGTTTGCAGGAAAAATTAAGCGAAATGCAAAAGGCACTCGATGAGCAGGATTTGCGAACCCTCGGGCAGTTGGCGCACTGGATGAAAGGGGCTGGGGGCACGGCTGGGTTTGCGATATTGACCGAACAGGCCATCGCCATGGAACATGCCGCCAAGGCTCGGGCGTTGGACGAGTTGGCGAGTCAGATCAAGGCACTTTACGGCATCGCCAAACGCATGGGGGTCAATATCAGCGAGCCGGAAAGTGAATGGGTCGATGCCCCGGTCAACGAGGTCGCTACCTCGACCACGCCGGTCATGCACGACGCAGCGCAGACCACGACGGCCAACGATGCGACGGAAAATGATTCACAAGAATGGAGCCGACAGGCGAACATCATGATCGTGGACGATGAACCGGTCACCTGCAAAATCGTCGGCAAATATTTGGCGGATGCGGGCTACACCAACTGTCACACACACAGTCAGTCGGACACGGCCTTGCAGCGGATTGTGCGTGAGCAGCCGGATGTGTTGTTGCTGGATGTCATCATGCCCGAAGTCGGCGGATTGGAAATACTGCACGCCCTGCGCGAGCATGAGCAATTGCGTCACACACCGGTTTTGATTCTGACGGCTTCCAGTGATGATGAAACCAAGTGTACCGCTTTGGAATTGGGTGTCACCGATTTTCTGACCAAGCCGGTGTCACGCACGGAACTGGTGGCCCGCGTTCGTAATTCGCTGATGCTCAAATATCGTCACGATCAACTTTCTCGTTACGCACAAACACTTGAGCAACGTGTGTTGGAACGGACGGAGGAATTATCACGCACACGTCTGGAAGTGGTGCATTGCCTGGGGCGGGCGGCGGAGCATCGTGATACCGACACGGGCAGCCACGTGGTGCGGGTGGGTCGATTTTCAGCCCTCATCGCCAGAAAACTGGGGCGTGATCCGCGCTGGATTGAACTCATTGAGCACGCTGCCCCGCTGCACGATGTGGGCAAAATCGGCATTCCGGATGACATTCTGCTCAAACCCGGCAAGCTGACGCCCGATGAAATGGACCTGATGCACCGTCATGCCCTGATCGGCAAACAGGTGCTCGAACCAGCCGTCGGCACGGATATTCACCAGTGGCACAAACACACGCAGATCGGTGCCCGTATTCTCGGCGGCGCGTCGTTCGAATTGCTGCGCATGGCTTCGACCATCGCCCTGACGCATCACGAAAAATGGGACGGCAGTGGTTACCCATTGGGCCTCAAGGGAGCGGACATTCCGCTGGAGGGTCGAATCGTGGCGGTGGCCGATGTGTATGACGCACTGAGCAGCCGCCGACCTTACAAAGCCGCGTTCCCTCGTGAAAAATGCTTTGAAATCATGCGCCAGGAAAGCGGCAAACACTTTGACCCGCAGGTACTGGCGGCATTCTTTGAGGTCGCCAATGAACTGGTGAACATTCAAATCGCGCTGGCGGAGTGATATTCACGCCTATGATTCAATATGAAAACATACATCAACAAATTCGCACCAGCCTTGATATTGACACTGGCATTGTTCACCATGACCGCCTGCGACGGTGGCGGTGCATCGGCTCATGATCCGACGCCCTGGGTGAACGACTTTGCCGCCGCCCAGTCCACGGCTGCGCAGCAGGGCAAACCGATGCTGCTCAACTTCACCGCTGACTGGTGCCCGCCCTGTCAGGACATGAAAAAACGCACCCTGCCCGACGCACAGGTGCAACAACTGCTCACGGAAAAATTCGTCACCGTCAAGGTGGACCTGACCAACCCCGGCCCGGCACAGAACGCCCTGGCCGAGCAGTATGGTGTGCAGGGTATTCCCACTTACATACTCGCCAGTGCCGACGGCAAGGTGCTGGCACAGCAAGTGGGTTTTGTCCCTGCCGGTGAATTTGCGGGTTGGCTTGCGTCGGCAGTGAAGTAGCAGCAGCCTCATCCTCAAGTAAGTACCGGTTGATCAAATGGATCAAAATGACGCCGAGGGCTTCAGCCCCGGTTGTTCTTTCTTTCGTTGTTCATTAAACCATCCGGCCCGCAAGCGCACGGCGTCAAATGCGTCGTACAATACCTGTCAACATGCTGACGCATCGCATCATTCCGTGCCTCGATGTCAAAGCCGGCCGGGTGGTCAAGGGTGTGAATTTCGTCAACCTGCGTGATGCGGGGGACCCGGTGGAAATCGCCCGTCAGTATGACCAGGCCGGGGCCGATGAACTGGTGTTTTTGGACATTACCGCCAGTCACGAGGAACGCAACATCATGCTCGATGTCGTGCGTCAGGTGGCTGAGCAGTGTTTCATGCCCTTCACCGTCGGCGGAGGCATTCGCACCATTGATGATGTCACCGCACTGATTCAAGCCGGGGCGGAAAAGGTGAGCATCAACACCGCAGCCGTGACCAACCCCGCCATCGTCAAACAAACGGCGCGACGCTTCGGGCGTTGTGCCACGGTGGTGAACATCGACCCCAAGCGTGTGCCGGTGCATGAGTTTTTAAGTCGCGCCAAACACAGGCCGGCCAACCTCAGCGACAAGCCCTACGTTTTTGAAGTGCACACCCATGGCGGACGCAAGCCCACCGGCCTGGAAGCGATCACCTGGGCAAAGCAGGTCGTCGAACTGGGGGCGGGGGAATTGATGTTGACGAGCATGGACGCCGACGGGACGAAGAACGGTTACGACGTGGAAATGACCGCTGCGGTGAGCGCTGCGGTGGATGTGCCGTTGATTGCGTCAGGGGGTTGCGGCGGGCCGCAGCACATGCTGGATGTGTTTACGCAAACCCGTGCGGATGCGGCATTGGCTGCGAGCATTTTTCATTATGGTGAGTACACCATTGGGCAAACCAAGGCTTTTCTGGCCGAGCATGGTGTGCCGGTGCGTTTGACCTGATTGATATCGCTTCATGTGTTATGGGAACCGGGGTTCAACCAGTTTCCATATTCGAGCCAAAGGCGCTATCGATCGGTGATGGGGCGATACTGCCCGATGCGGACCCATACCGCCTCTGCGTGACGCAGCGTGACTTGGCGGTCGGCCAGTTCGAGGCTGTAACGAGCCGGGTGAGGACTGAGACTGAAATTACGCAGCCCTCGGATTTCAAGGTCGCTCACACGTTCCGCCAACAGAGCGTTTCGCGGGGGGCGTTTGGTTACTGAAGTGCGGTAAAGATAGAGATTGGCAAAAAGGATGTTTTGCGCATCGCGGATACGAATGGGCAATGATTGTTCATCCGATGTGTCCGGCTGCGCGTGCTCGGTTTGCAGCGCATAGAAAGACCAGTCGGCCACATTGTCGATCACGATTTCGACACCGGGCTTGTGTTCGATGGACGCCAGGTAAATCGTTCCGGGAATGCGGGTGTTGATGATTTTCAGACCGGTGGGTGCACCATATTGCGAACTGCAAATGTTTTTGAACACGCCTCCGCCGCCATCGATGAGAATGCCGCCGCCTTGCGATTTGCCATCGTCGCCCCGGCGTGTCCAGTTGATCCACAAATCACCCAAAAATGATTGTCGGCCGGCCTGCCACTGAACCGCCCAGGCGCCGGGATTTACATGAGGGTCAAAGCCGATGCCGCGCACCTGATTCACACCGTCGCAAGGGCTATGCAACAGTGGCCGAGGGGCTTGCGGCTGGGTGAAACCGGGGGTGTCGGGGGCCAGGACCAGTTGACGCGAGCGGGGATGCAGTCCGATCAACACCGTGTGCGGCTGCAACTGCAAAGTATCGCTCAGTCGATATCGACCGGCTGGAAAATAAAGCACCGGTGCCGCCGCGACAGCTTTTTGCAGAGCAGGCAAATCATCGGTTTCACCATCGCCCCGTGCGCCAAACTCGGCAACGCTTCGCCATGAATCAACCGGAGGCATGGGCGGTATATCCGACGCGGACATCGGCGGAAGGGTTTCCAGCCTGGTCAACCCCTGTGCTTCGGAGACCAGGGTTTGGGTAACCTGTGAGCCGACGATATCGAACGCCACGCCGTAACGAACCGCCTCCGCTGCATACATATCTGCGTTTGGTAGGCCGAGGATAGACTGCGCATTGGTAGGCTTGACTAGCGTTGGCACACCGGAGTAGAACGAATCGATGATCGTCACTTGTTGCCGACCATCCCATCGGTCGTCCATGGTCACCACTGCATCGGTGATTTGGAGGAAGTGACAATCTTCCATGTAAATGCGATCGACTTTGCCGGCGGGTACTTCGATTGCGACCGGAACGTTTTGAAAAACCGATCGCAGGATTGTCGGGCCGACCTGGCTGACCGACAATGCGGAACGTGACTGGTTTTGAAAGACACAGTCCATGATGAGGGTCTGCCAACTGACGGTTCCGCCGGTGATGGCGTGCTCACCGCCGAGGATGTGTACGTTGAAGAGTTCACACCCCAAACGCTCGATGGCGGCGTGACCGCTGATCAGCGTGATTCGACTGTTGGCTATATAGGAACCTTGTGCAGCATCAAAACGAACAGCGACGGTGCCGGGGTTGCCCGCCTGGATTTGTATATCAACATTATCAATCGCTGAGTAAAATGTATCATTGCCTTGAAGATTACCCTGGCCGGCAAAGTTGACGACATGGCTGCGATGTTGAGCATCGGGCCAGGTGTCGGCGGCGATCAGCAGTTGCGGGCGTGAGGCTCCATAGCCGATCAGTCGTACCCCTTTGGGCAGCGCAAGCGTGCGCGTCAGGCGATAGGTCCCCGTCGGCAGCATGACAATCGCGCCCTGTTTTACCGCTGCATTCAGCGCGTTTTGTAACGCAGTTGTATCATCCGCCAAGCCGTCACCGACCGTCGCATACGGTTCACGCCCGACCACGATCAGGTTTGCATCCGGCGGCAAAGCGGTCAGCGTCGAACCTTCATACGCCTGTACGGGCAGTGACATACATAGCATCAGTATTATCCATAAACAGGTAAAAGCACCGCAGCAGCATTTGTTTTGATATACATGCAAGTTCATCAGGTCTCCAATCGTATCGCTCCATGCGCGTTCACATCCAAACATGGCCGAGCAAGTGCCCGTCATATTGACTTTCACAATAATTACCGTTTTAGATCAATTTGCGTAATGATTTCACCATGGGGTGACTTGTTCCGTCCCCCCGCCGTGGCGGGGGTTAGGGTGAGAGCGTGCCTGGTATTTGAAGGCCCATTGATTTAAGGTCTTTTCTGCATAGCGCCCTCACCCGGCCTCGCCCCCGGGGGGACTCGGCCACCCTCTCCCGGAGGGAGAGGGGGTCCAAGCAGTCTCGTTAAGGACGCAAATTGCTCCAGTCAGACGACTTCTACCACATAGTTGGTATGCCCGGTATATTGCTGCGACGCAGGATAAAGGTATTGCTTGGTACCGGTTCAAATGAGACATTGAACAAGCCCATGTTGGCGATCACCTGACCGTTGTAGGAGACGCTGCCGACATGCCCGTCCATAAAACTGACATTGGTTCGACGCTGGTTGCCATCGCCGTGGGGCACATCCCACCCTTTGGGAGAGGATCCGCTAAAGCCGCTGTTGGGCGACCACCACACCGGTTCGAAATTCGGGGTGACGCCGCGTTTTTCTGCAAAGGCCAGTGTGTTGCTGGTCTGCGGCAATTCGTCCAGCCGTGTCATGCGATGTGCCCCCACGGTCTGATGATTGCCGAAAAGGTACAACGACGGCCCATAGTGCATGGCACGAGCGTTGTTGGTCGGCCTGGTGCGCGAAGGACATACCCCGACCGCCACGGCAATCGGGTTGATCCACGCATCCGAAGCCGTAAACAGACTGCCACCTTCGGGTATGTAGCTTCCTTCCACCAGCAGATGGAGCCAACCATGATTGTTGGCTTGATTGCCTCCGCCGTTGCCACCCCCGCCGTTGCGTACCCCATAGGGCAGCCAATTTATTTGATCGGCGGCATAGCTCAGTGTTGCCAGCGTCAGTTGTTTGATATTGCTGGAACACTGCATACTTCTTGCCGATTCCCTGGCGGATTTGAGGGCTGGTAATAGCAATGCCACCAAAAGCGCAATGATTGATATCACTACCAAAAGCTCGATCAGTGTGAATGCGCTGGGCCGATGAACGAGTCTGATTCGCATGATTGACGACATGATAGTTCTCCTGCTGAATATTGTTTACTTGTCCAGATGTGGTGATATACGCAAAATATCATTCACATGCCAATGGGCGACTTTGTCGATACCCAACTACCATCGCGGCCCCCAGGGCAAACATGCCCAAACTCGCGGGTTCGGGGATCACCTGACTGCTGACGGTCAAATTGTCAAATCGCATGGAACGTTGAAAATTCTGGTTGTCGGCCCGCACCGCCACAAACAGATTCCCCGTCGGCGCATCGTAACCAAGGCTGACAAAGCCCTGTGAATCAAGCGTTCCCCCCGCGACAGGAGAAAGCAGGTTCCAATCCCCGGCTCCGATCTGTCGGTATTGAATACGGGCCATGTCATTGTTTAGGCCGGGGTTGTAGCGAAGAGTGATCGTATATTCAAAGGCCACGCCGGCAGCATCCGCAGCGGAGACAGTCGCACCGGATTGTTCAACCAGACCGGCGTTGGCGGAATACGCCTCAAAGCTGTTACTGGAACGACGAAGGCGGATCAGATTGAACCCGGTGGTGGTGGTGGTGATGCCGACATCGCCAAACCCCAAATCATCCGTGGCACTGTTGCCGATCAACCCGCTGACTATCAGGTCGGTAGTAACCGCTGGGTTTGGTGTGAAGGCAAAGCCACGCGCAGCACCCGTACCGGCAGCCGTACCTGGAATACTACGTAATGAATTGGCGCCAGCCAGCACGCGATTGGTACTGACATCGATTGAAGACAGACCGGCAAAGGCGACCCAGCCGTTCTGTCCCACCAGATCGGTACCGTCGTTGGTTCCTATATAACTTTCCGGGGGTACGATTGCGGAGGTTTCAAAACCATTGGTATCAATAATCGTTCCCGCCAGCACGGGCGAAGCAAGCAATACGCCGGTTAGGGATGTGAGCACAAGGTGGTTTCGTACATTCATCGATCATTCCTCCTTTTCAGACAGATGATTTCGACTGCGACGATGACGACTCAATCGATATTCGAGGAATACACTTCCTCGTGGTTGATCAGAGAATGCTGGTCACACTCTGACCCATTTCAAATTCGCCACCAATCGATTGGGAAGGCAGTGAAGCCCGGCTGTCCTTAATCAACTGAAGTAACATGTGTACCGACAGTCGGGCAGCCTGGGTGCTAGGTACTTCCACGCGTGCCATGGAGAAGCCGCCCAAGTTGCGCTGGGTCTCGGAAAATTCAACCACGCTGACATCATGGGGGCAACGCAAACCGCTAACCTGCAAAGCGATCAAAAGTGGATAGGTATTGGTCGCCCCATAGGATAAGACAGCCGTGGGAGCATCCTTGCTTAGCATGGCTCGACAATAAACTACACGTTCAACGGATAACACCTGCTCAGCCTGACGCCAAACCACCGGCTCCAGTTTGGCCTCACGCATGACCTGTTCATACCCAAGCTGACGATCACGATGGCTGTAATGCAGGTGACTCAGATGATCGGCACCTGCGGACATATCCAGATAGGCAATGCGTCGATGGCCTCTTTGCAGCAAGGCTTGTGTACCAAGGCGGGCAAGCTGGACATCATCCATATAAACCGCATGGGTTGGTAGTTTGCGATTGAGCCAGATCGCCGGGATCATGTAACGGGCGATGAGCTGGTCCAACTGCGGGGGGACATCGTAGTAATAGTTGACCAGCAGGCCGTCGGATGCCGATTGAATCAGAATGTCACGCATCACGCTGTCGCTGGTGAGGTCCTGATCGCTCATGACCATCAGATGCATGTGCATGCGATGTTTTCGCAGGGAGTCATGAAACGAGGCCAGCGTCTCGGTCGGTAAATTGCTGCGAAATTGATCGGTGCCCAACAACAGCGTTGCACAGTTGAATCGACCGGTACGGGTGGATCGCGCCGCCACGTTGGGTCGATAGCCCATCTCATGAGCGATTTTTTGAATACGCTTGCTCGTGTCCGCCCCAATGCGACCTCCGCCTGTCAAAGCGTAACCCACCGCCCGGGTTGACACGTTCGCACGTTCCGCAATGTCCTTGAGCGTGGTCATGACCGGTTCCATTGCCAATGATTCAACGATGAATCACAATCGTAATGATTGCTTCATCGTTGAATCTACACCGTGATTCTCATCCTGTCAAGTATTAGAACAGGGTAAACGCATGTGGATTGATTGAACGAGCCGCGACCCCCGGGGGCGGCAGTGAGTGAGTCATTCGACTGCTGTTCGCAGCGGACAGTTGATTCCAAAGTTCGCATTCCATCGCTTGCGGCTTTTTGCAAAAGAGCATGATGAACTCTAAGCGCAAAATGCACAGGCACTTGCAAGCATGGTGCATAAAGTTGTCTCGGTCGCCGCTCGTTTTCAGACAGAGCTTAGACCACAATCAATTCAATCATAGCAGATCGGATTTCGTCCCCCTGTCACGGCGATGTATGCGACGCTCACGGAGGTAGTGGGCGTGCAGGACGCTACATTTGAAGGGAATGTGCTCTCAATGATGATTGGTGATTTGAAGATCAGGCTTGACTTCGTCACTTGACCACTTGGCCACTTGTTTCACGGTATGATTCGCTCCTTGACGGCGGGGTGATGTTGGTGCGGCGAGTTTGGGGTGACAAGGGAGCGTGCAAATTGACGGCTGCGATGATGAAAGTGATGGTGCTGGCCGGCGGACCGGATCGGGAACGCGAGGTCAGTCTGGTCAGCGGACAACAGGTCACTGCCGCTTTGCAACAGGCGGGTCATGATGTTCGCCGGCGCGATATTCAACCCAGCGACCTTTCCGCGCTCGACGAGTTCGTCGCCTGGCAGGGCGATGCCCTGTTCATCGCGCTGCATGGGTCATGGGGCGAAGGCGGCGGCCTGCAACGCATTTTGGAAGAACGCAAACTACCCTTTTTCGGTTGCCAGGCCACGGCTGCGGACCTGTGCATGGATAAGTACCGCACCAAACGCACGCTGGAAAACGCCCAGTTACCCACGCCCGCTTACGAAGTGATCGTGCCCGGCGGCGATGTCACGCTCGATGCCCCCCTGGTGCTCAAACCCCTGCGCGAGGGCAGCAGCATTGATGTGGTCATCTGCATGACTGCGGACGAAGCGCACACCAAAGCCCGTGAACTGCTGCAACGACACGATCGCCTTTTGGTGGAACAGTTCGTGGCGGGGTTGGAGTTGACCTGCGGGGTGATTGGTGAGCCGACGAGCAACCGGGACATGCCGCTCCCGCCGGTGATGATCAAACCGGCCACGGCTTTCTACGATTACCAGGCCAAGTACCTGCGTGATGACACGCAATATATTTTTGATGTTCCGCTGCCGGTGATGACGCTGGCACTGGTGCAGCAACTGGCGCTGCGGGCGCATCAGGTGTGCGGTTGTCGGCATCTTTCGCGGGTGGATTTTCTGGTGGACGAAGAGCAGCAGCCTTGGATTCTGGAAATCAACACCATACCCGGCTTCACGTCGCATTCGCTGATCCCCAAGGCGGCAGCGCACGTGGGCATCGACTTCCCGCAATTGTGTGATCGCTTGGCCCGGCTCGCGGTGAATGGGGGGTGATGTGAAAAAGTGGTCAAGGGACGGAACCGTATTCGGAAGTTAGCGCCGCGATTTATCGCGTCTGTTTGGTGATTTGGCGATCTGGTGATCTGGCGATTTGGTGATTGACGGAATTGGACGATCAATCAACATCAAAATGTAAAATTACTCGGCCACTTCTGGCAACGCGATAAATCGCGGCGCTATGACCATTGACGCCGAGGGCTTCAGCCCCGGATCGTTTTCCCAAATCAATGCGAATGACAGAACCATCCGGCCCTGAAGGGCACGGCGTCAAAAACAGAGATGCAATCCTGATTTGATTGAATAAACAAACCTGAACTTCACGCGGACATGAAGTTCAGGCGTGGAAAATTCACAACTACTTGACCACTCGGCCACTCGGCCACTTCTTTAATACACAATGGCGACCGCGTCTTCGATGGCTTCGATCACCTGACGGACGTGGAAGGGCTTTTTCAGGTAACCATCGAAACCGTTGTTCGTAAGCTGATTGGCCTGACCGTCGGTGAGTTTGCCGCTCATGGCGATCACCTTGGTCAGTTGCAATTCAGGGTTCTCGCGCACGGCTTTGAGCAGGTCTTCCGCTTTCACATCGGGCAGGTGCATGTCCAACAGCAGCACATGCGGCTGAAACTTCTGACATTCCAGCCCGGCGGCAAAACCACTATGGGCGACGTTCACCTGATAGTTGGCCTGTTCGCCGAGTACTTTTTCCAGCACGTTGACGATTTCTGATTCGCCATCGACGATGAGCACGCGGGTCCGACCGGTTTTCAGGCCGTCGAGCGGAATGTTGTGCTCTTTCATGAAGCGGACCAGGCTCGACATCGGAATGCGTCGGTCCTTGGAACCGGGGATGCGGTAACCACGGAGCGACCCCGAGTCGAACCACTTGCTGACCGTGCGGGGAGCGACGTTGCACAAACGAGCCACCTCACCGGTGGTCAAAACGTCCTTCTGGCGTGACATAGCTTTCTCCTGGGAAGCACTACTAGGCCCAAGCGATCTCCACTCGTCTGGGCTAATTCACTCATCGGTCAGCGGCGCATGTGAATTAACCGTTACGAAACGAAATGATGGATTTTTCGACAAACCTGCGAAACCCGCAAAAAATCAGGGGTATTACGACAACAAGGCCGTGTTGGGTGAACCCACTTGTGCAAAGAACCGATCTAACAAGCGTGGCTGTGGTGGTCCCCGACTGGGGTACGACAGCCCGGCTTGGAGGGTCGGTGCGGCGAACACCGATCCTCTTTTTCCCCTTTCTCACGAGTGCGCTTTTTTTCATATCATTGGTTTTGTGAGACCAATCGTGTCTCCAAGAATGAACCACAGAGACACAGAGACACAGAGCAGAACACAAATGCAATGCGGACTGGATCAGAGTTATAAAACAGGAATGTCGAGGTAAAAACCGGAAAGCAAGCCCAGGTGCGGTTGCTTGTTGAGCCTTGTACTTCTCTGTGCCTCTGTGTCTCTGTGGTGAATCTATTATTGTCGAAAATACCACCAGAACTATCGAGGCCCCGACATGATCCGTGCCATCATTTTCGATTTCGACGGCGTCATCGCCGACAGTGAACCGCTGCACTGGCGGGCACTCTTGCGCACCGTCGAACCCATGAACATTCACTTCACCTACCAGCAGTACCTCGACCAGTACGTCGGGTTTGATGATCGTGATGCCCTGCGCACGATTTTACAGCAGTACGGCAGACGCGACGCCGACGACCCGCAAAAGCTCAAAGCTTTGATCGATCACAAAGGCGACCTTTTCGAACAGGTCGTGGCGGAGGGCGTCACCAGTTTTCCCGGAACCATCGAGTTTGTGAAACAGGCTGCGTCACACGGACCGATTGCGATTGCTTCGGGGGCTACCCGCCGTGATATTGATTTGATTCTCGGTCGGCTGGGGCTGGCGGAACTGTTTGCCACCATCGTCACCGCGGACATGGTGCAATGCTCCAAGCCCGATCCGCAAACCTATGTCATGGCTTTCACGCAGTTGCAGCAAAAACACGCGAGCTTGAAGTTGCAGCCGACGGATTGTTTAGCCATCGAAGACACCGCAGCAGGCATCACGGCAGCGCAAGCCGCTGGTTTATGGACACTGGGGCTGACCACCACCGGCCCAGCCGAACTGGTGCAAAAAGCCCATCGCACCCGCGCCAACCTCGACGGGCTGACCATGAGCGACTTGGCCAAGTGGTATCAGGGATGAGGAAAGTGGCAAGTGGTCGAGTGGTCAAGTGCCGGATGAACAAGAACTGACGCCGAGGGCTTTAGCCCCGGATTTCGCACCACAACCATGACCATCCGGCCCTGAAGGGCACGGCGTCAATGATGCCTGTTGTGCGGCAGACGACAATGGTTTGAGCCTCACCCCCGTGGGCGTTTCCGGCAGCGGTGCCACAACGGAGTGTGTTGTAGCCCAGCCGCCCCCGGCTGGGTAAATGGTGGTGCATAACGACATCGACGAGGGCGCCCCGGGGGCGGTGCCACATCAACCTTCATGTCCATGAAAACAGCCTCGTAACCACCCTGATCATGTTTTTTTTATCCCCCCAGTAGAAATTAGCATTCTTTTGGTGCTATTATTTAAAGCGTGTTGAGAATCAAACTCAATGGCGTTGTTGGAGATTGCCATGACGACACAAACGCAGGATTTAGAGACACTTGCCAAGCAGCCGTATAAGTATGGTTTTGTGACGGTGGTGGAGCAGGAGACGCTTCCGCCGGGCTTGAATGAGGATGTGATTGCCCAGATTTCCGCCAAGAAGGGGGAACCGCAATGGTTACTCGACTGGCGGCTGAAGGCTTATCGGCATTGGTTGACGATGAAGCAGCCGGATTGGCCGTTTTTACCTTATGGGTATGGGCCGATTGATTATCAGGCGGTGAGTTATTACTCGGCACCGAAGAAGAAACCCAACCTCAAAAGTTTGGACGAAATCGACCCACAGGTGCGTGCGACGTATGAAAAGCTGGGCATTCCGATCAGCGAGCAGAAAAAACTGGCGGGGGTGGTGGAAACGGAAAGTGTGAATGCGGAGGGTCAGCCGAAGGTGGCGGTGGATGCGGTGTTTGATTCGGTTTCGGTGGCCACGACGTTCCGCGAGGAACTTAAAAAACAGGGCATCATTTTCTGTTCGATCAGCGAAGCGGTGAAGGAGCACCCTGAACTGGTGCGCGAATATTTGGGGTCGGTGGTGCCTTATTCGGACAATTACTTTGCCACGCTCAACAGCGCGGTGTTCACGGATGGGTCGTTTGTGTACATCCCCAAGGGTGTGCGCTGCCCGATGGAGCTATCGACCTATTTTCGGATCAACGCAGCCAACACCGGGCAGTTTGAACGGACGCTGATCATTGCGGATGAAGATAGCTATGTATCGTACTTGGAAGGCTGCACCGCCCCGATGCGGGATGAAAATCAGTTGCACGCAGCCGTGGTGGAGTTGGTTGCTCTGCGGAATGCAACAATCAAGTATTCGACGATACAGAACTGGTACCCGGGCGATGCGGAGGGGAAGGGCGGCATTTACAATTTTGTCACCAAGCGCGGGGCCTGCCGGGGTGATAAGTCGCGCATCAGTTGGACGCAGGTGGAGACCGGCTCGGCGATCACCTGGAAATACCCCTCGTGCATTTTGCAGGGCGATGAGAGTGTCGGTGAGTTTTATTCCGTGGCTGTCACCAACGGTCATCAGCAGGCGGACACGGGCACCAAAATGATTCACATCGGCAAACGCACCCGCAGCACGATTGTGAGCAAAGGGATCGCGGCAGGCAAAGGGCACAATGCGTATCGGGGCCTGGTGAAGATGCTGCCGGGGGCGGCCCACAGCCGAAACTTCACGCAATGCGATTCGCTATTGATTGGTTCCGCCTGCGGGGCGCATACCTTCCCTTACATTCAGGTGCAGAACCCCACGAGCAGTGCGGAACACGAAGCCTCGACGAGCAAGATCGCCGAGGACCAGCTTTTTTACTGTCAACAGCGCGGACTGGAGACTGAACAGGCGGTCAACCTGATCGTCAATGGATTCGTGAAGGAAGTGTTCAAGGAACTGCCCATGGAATTCGCGGTGGAGGCGAACAAGTTACTGGCGATCAGTCTGGAAGGGAGTGTGGGATGAAGAAGTGGTGGCTAGGAGCTAGGAGCTAGGAGCTAGGAGCTAGGAGCTAACAATACTGTATAGAATTGTATGTTCTGCCCAGCTACCAGCCCCTAGCACCTAGCCACCTTTAATTTCGTGGCCAACAGAATAATGCATCAGGAGTATCAACCATGCTGGAAATACGAAACTTACACGCGAACGTCGAAGGCAGGGAGATTTTGAAAGGATTGACGCTGACCATCAAGCCCGGCGAAGTTCATTCGATCATGGGGCCCAATGGTTCGGGGAAAAGTACCTTGGCGCAGGTACTGGCCGGGAAGGAGGATTACGAAATCACCGCGGGTGAAATTCTTTTTCAGGGCAAGAACCTGATCGAGATGGATATTCACGAACGGGCAGCGGAGGGGTTGTTTTTGGCGTTTCAGTACCCGGTGGAGATACCGGGCGTGAATCAGACGCTGTTTCTGCGTTCAGCACTCAATGCGGTGCGCAAGCATCGCGGGCAACCGGAACTGGATGCGGTGACCGCGCTCAAATACCTGCGAGAAAAGGCCAGGGTGGTGGACCTGGACCCGGACTTCCTCAAACGGGCCGTGAACGAAGGGTTTTCGGGCGGGGAAAAGAAGCGCAACGAAGTCTATCAAATGGCGGTGCTCGAACCGACCTTTGCGGTTTTGGATGAAACCGATTCGGGGCTGGATATCGATGCCTTGCGCATCGTGGCCCAAGGTGTCAACGCCATGCGCAGCAAGGATCGCTCCTTTTTGGTGATCACGCACTACCAACGTTTGCTGGAATACATTGTGCCCGACTATGTGCATGTTTTGGTCGATGGGCGAATCGCCCGCTCGGGCGGCAAGGAACTGGCCCTGGAACTCGAAGCCAATGGTTATGCGGCGTATGAGGAAGAAGTGGATCGGGCATGATTTCGAATTTCGGATTTCGGATTTCGAATTTCGAATTTAGCGGGAGGATTCGCTGTTAAAACCATCGGAGTTCGAAATTAGACAGAGGAATCATAGTTGTAGCCGTCAAATTTCGATTTTACAGGAATTGGCATCAAACAACCGTTGGTATCGGCTCAATTTCGAAATTCGAAATTCCATATTCGAAATCGAGCGTTGATTGGACGCACGCAACTTTATTGTGGATGGATACAGCTTATGACCGCCTTGGACACACCCATCACGACCACGGATCGATTCACCCAGCTGCACCAGCAGTTGCAACAACGGCTGGGTGGGGCGGCGGAATCATGGTTACCAAAGCTGCGCACACAGGGGCTTGCGCATTTTCATCGGCAGGGTTGGCCGACCGGCGACCATGAGGCATGGCGCTATACCAACCTCAAGGAACTGGTACAGACCCCCTGGCAACCCGCAGCCAACACGACCATCGGCTCACCAACCCATGCGCAGATCAAAGCACTCCGTTTGCCGGGCGTATGGTCGGCTGTGTTGGTATTTGTTGATGGTCGTTACCAACCCGGACTATCAACCATCAATCAACTGCCCAAAGGCGTGATTGTCACCGGACTGGCACAAGCCATCGAACGTCACCCGGAACTGGTGCAGGCTCACCTTGGCAGACTCGCCACCGGGGAAGACGACGCCCTGGCAGCCCTGAACACCGCGATGATCGAAGACGGAGCGTTTGTGCATGTGTCAAAAAGCGTCACCCTGGCGCAACCGGTGTTGTTATTGTTTGTCGCCGGCGATGCGGGGGAAGTACTATCAGCCACGCACCCGCGCAACCTGATCGTGGTGGAGGACGATGGGAACGCGGTGGTCGTCGAACATTATGTTTCCCTTTCTGCTCAGCGGACTTTTTCCAACGGTTTAACCGAAGCGATCGTCGGCGATCGTGCCCACCTCGACCATTACGTCATCGAAGAGGAAAACCAGCAGACGTTCAGCATTTGTGCGTTGTATAGCAAACAGGGCGTTGATAGTAAGTTTGCCTCGCACACGGCCTTGCTGGGCGGGCAACTGGTACGCAATGATGTGCATGTGGCATTGGCAGGCGACCGGGCATGGTCACTGCTCAATGGGCTGTTCATACCAACTGGGGGGCAGCACATGGACAATCACATGCGCGTGGTGCATGACTGCCTGCATGGGGACAGTCGGCAGTTTTACAAAGGGGTGCTCAATGACCAGGCCACGGGCGTGTTCACCGGACGCATCGTGGTCCGTGAAGGGGCGCAGAAGACCGACGCCAAGCAGACCAATCGCAACCTGTTACTATCCGACAAAGCCCGCATCACCACCCGGCCGCAATTGGAAATTTACGCCGATGACGTGAAATGCACGCACGGAGCGACCACCGGGCAACTGGATGAGCAGGCCCTGTTTTACCTGCAGGCCCGCGGCCTACCGACCGATCAGGCCCGGGCGATGCTGATACATGCCTTTGCCCAGGAAAGTCTGGAACGGATGGAATTGGCAACCGTGCGGGAGTATTTGACGCAACGACTATTGGAGAAGTTGGAACAACATCGGTAGATTTCGAATTTCGGATTTCGGATTTCGAATTTAGCGGTAAGACCCGCTGTTGAAACCATCGGATTTCGGATTTCAATCAAACATACTATTACGAGGCTCAACTTCGAAATTCGAAATTCCCTATTCGAAATCGAACAACCTTGAACGAGCATGAACAGGAGTGATGATATGAGTACGACCAACTATGTTCGCCCCGAAGTGCTGGTGAGCACGCAATGGGTGGATGAGAATCGCAAATACACCGACCGTATCCGCGTGGTGGAAAGCAATGAAGACCTGCTGGTGTATGGCACGGGACACATTCCCGAAGCGGTGCATATCGACTGGGCCAACGACCTCAATGATGCGACGGTGCGTGATTACATTGACTCGGAGCGCTTTGCGGAGATTTGCGCGAAGCACGGCATACGCCCGGACACGACGGTGGTGTTTTACGGGGACAAGAGCAACTGGTGGGCGTGTTATGCGTTCTGGGTGTTCAAACTGTTTGGGCATGAGGACTGCCGAATCATGGATGGGGGGCGCAAAAAGTGGGTTTTGGAGAATCGGGATTTGAGCAAGGAGAAACCCAGTTACCCGCAGGCGATTTACCCGACGCCGATGCGCGATGATACGCAGATTCGTGCTTTCCGTGAGCAGGTGTTGGCACACTGCAAGGCTGGGCTGCCGTTGGTGGATGTGCGTTCGCCCAAGGAATACTCCGGCGAACTGACGCACATGCCCGAATACCCGCAGGAAGGCGTGCTCCGCGGCGGTCACATTCCCGGAGCGGTGAGTGTACCTTGGGCCAGGGCGACTAATGAGGATGGTACTTTCAAGTCACGGGCGGAGTTGGAAAAACTGTATCAACAGGAACAGGGTTTGAAGCCGGGGGATAATGTGGTGGTGTATTGCCGAATTGGGGAGCGGTCGAGTCATACGTGGTTTGTGCTGACGTATCTGCTGGGGTTCAAGAACGTGCGGAATTACGATGGGTCGTGGACGGAATGGGGCAACGCGGTCGGGCTGCCGATTGAAAAACCGCAGGGCAGCAAGGTTGGGTCGGTGTGAATCAAGGAAAGTGACCCCCGGAATTGGAGCATGATGACCACCACCTTCGACGACATCATCGATACCTTTCAATCGGTGGATCAGGACATGCGGTTGGAGTTGTTGTTGGATTATGCGCAGCGGTTGCCGGCGTTGCCCGCACGGTTGCAAGCGCAACGGGACCAAGGAATGAACCGGGTGGAGGAGTGCCAGACGCCGGTGTTTCTGTGGGTGGAACAGGAGGGCGACAAGGTTCGACTGTATGCGGATGTCGCGCAGGAAGCGCCGACGATTCGCGGGCTGGTTTCCATTTTGGTGCATGCCCTCGACGGAGCGACAGCGGAACAGGTGCGGGCGGTGCCGGGGGATTTACTGGCCAAACTCGGACTGGATGGCGCGATACGGATGAACCGCGTGGTCGGTCTGGCGGCGATGATCGGTCGCATTCGGCGGGCAGCGGGGAAGAATGGATGATGGATCATGGATAATGGATGATGTAAAAAACCTTCGTCATTGATTAGTTGATTTGCGTTTCGGAGTTGAAGTTGTCGGATTTGCCAAGCCAAGGACGAGGCCGACAGGCCGAGGGCTTGGGTATGGTTTGAAGTGGCCAAGTGATTGAATCGCGGGTTGTCGCCCGCAACTGGTATGAACTTTCACAACCTGCCAGCGTAGCGAGATAACCATGGAAAGACGCATTTGGCCGCAGGATCAGACCAAGGTGCCGGCGGAGGAACCGTTGCCTGCGGATGCACCGCTGCATGACAGGGTGGTGGCTGCGGTACGTCGGGTGTACGACCCGGAAATACCGGTGAACATTTACGACCTGGGTTTGATTTACAAGATTGATGCGAATCTGGAAACCGGGCGGGTGTATGTGCAGATGACGCTGACTTCGCCGCACTGCCCGGAAGCCGAGTCGATACCGGGCAAGGTGCGCGCGGAGATTGAACGGGTGCCGGAGGTGAAGGAGGCGGAGGTGGATGTGGTCTGGTCGCCGCCTTGGGACAAGAGCAAGATGAGTGAGGATGCGAAATTGATTTTGGGGTTGGAGTGAAGAGCGACAACGACAGGGCGATGGCGATTCAAATCACCAATTTTTCAGATACCCGAGTCCTCGAAGACTCGTCCTCGGCTTGGCAGGATTGCGAACGCTGTTGACAGTGATACATGAGAATGACATGAATGTTCGGCGAATGTTTGTGCATTATTTTCAGTTTTTTCAGCCGCAGCGAACTTTATGGGTTGACGAATCGAAATGATCGGCTAGGGTACGAAATGGGTCAGCGTTCCCTTGTGAACGCGGCACGCACAAGTCATACCCTGTGACCACGGTGTTGCAGGAAGGAGGTTTCGCAATCGGCTGCCAGCCGATGCCTCGTTTTTTCATTTTACTGGGAGTACCTTGTATGACCGCAACCCCTGTAACGGTCGAAACCGCTGAGCATCAGGTGGCCGGGTTCCGCTTCCGGTTTCCGCGCAATCATCAGTCGATGGAGCAGGACCAGGAATGGTGCCAGGTACAGGTGGAGGGGCAGTGGCAGCCGCTGCGTTTTCACGATTACGACAAGGTGTATCAGGTTCCCGGTTTGTACGAGGCATTGTTTTACCAGCGTTTGCGCTGCTGTTCGCCGTATGTGGTGGTGCAACTGCTCAGTCAGGTGCTGACGGATTACCCGGAGTCGATCAGTGATTTGCGGGTGCTGGATGTGGGGGCGGGCAACGGCATCGTCGGACAGGAATTGCGGGCACAGGGGGCGCCCTACGTGGCGGGCATCGACATTCTGCCCGAGGCACGCGAGGCGGCGATGCGCGATCGGCCGGGGGTTTACGATGAGTATCACGTGGCGGACCTGACCGACCTGTCGGACATGCAGCGACATCACCTGATCACTGCGAAACTCAACTGTCTGACGATCGTCGCGGCGCTGGGGTTTGGCGACATACCCACGGCTGCGTTCATTTCAGCCTGCAACATCATCGATGAAAAAGGCTGGCTGGCGTTCAACATCAAGGAGGATTTTTTGGACGAGTCGCTCGACGGCACGGGGTTTTCCCGGCTGATTCACAAGCTCATCCGTGAAAAGGTGATTCAGGTGCAGGCGTATCGGCGGTATCGGCATCGCCTGTCGGTGCATGGGGAGCCGCTGCATTACGTGGCGGTGACAGCCCGCAAACTGTGCGACATTCCCGCTGCCCTGGTGGTGGAGTGATGCGGTGAGCGACGCAGCGATCGAATTACATCAAGTGGGCAAGTCGTTCGACGGCGGACGCGCCTGGCCGGTGCAGGACGTATCGCTGTCGATTGCCCGTGGTGAGTTTTTAGTGTTGCTGGGTGAATCAGGCTGCGGCAAAACCACGACGCTGAAAATGATCAATCGGTTGTGCGAACCGGCGCGCGGCTGCGTGCGGGTGGAGGGTCGTGACATCATGTCGGTCGATCCGCCGACGTTGCGACGGGGCATGGGTTATGTGATTCAGGGCGTTGGGCTGTTTCCGCATGTGACGATTGCCGACAACATTGCCACGGTGCCCAGGTTGCTCGGCTGGGACGCAGAGCGCATCGGCGCACGGGTGAATGAGTTGTTGGAGTTGGTGCATCTGCCTGCGCAGGTGTACCGCGATCGACTGCCCCGGCAATTGTCGGGGGGTCAGCGGCAGCGTGTCGGGTTGGCAAGAGCACTGGCGGCTCAGCCGGGCATCATGCTGATGGATGAGCCGTTTGGTGCGCTGGACCCCTTGACGCGCGATGATTTGCAGCGCGAATATCAGCAACTGCATCAGCAACTGAAACTGACCACGATCATGGTGACGCATGACATGACCGAAGCACTGCTGCTGGCGGATCGCATTGCAGTGATGGCGCAGGGTCGGGTGGTGCAGGTGGCCGCGCCGGCGCAAATGCTCAAAGCCCCGACGGACAAACTGGTGCGACAGTTGATGGAAACCCCCAAACGACAGGCCCAGCGGCTGGAGGCAATGCTCGCCTCGGCAGAGGGGTGATTACAGCAATTCGCGTTTTTATTTCGATTGCTTGAACGCCCTCTCCCTCCGTGAGAGGGTGGCCAAGTCTTCGAGGCCGGGTGAGGGCTTGTATAAAAAAATGTGCAATGCGGGCAAATGCCAGAATTACAGACGCCCTCACCCTTACCCCCGCCACGGCGAGGTTTTCAACTCTCCCGGGGGGAGAGGGGACCGAGCAAACTCGGCCATATTCCGATGAATAACGTTGATGATTCAGATCATTGTTTCCGACAACCCTCGTGAGTACGTGCATGGAAGATTGGCTGCTTCATTTGCGTGAACAGTTGCGGTTGCTGCCGCTCAACTTATCCAACCACCTGCTGGTGACGGTGATTGCCCTGGCGACGGGGGCGGCGATCAGTCTGCCGCTGGGCATGTTCGTGGCACGTCGGCAGATGTGGCGGTATCCGACGCTGACGGTGGTGAGCCTGATTCAAACCATACCAAGTCTGGCGCTATTGGCGCTGATGGTGCCGATGTTGGCGATGCTGGGCGTGTTCACAAGCTGGGCATTGGGGTTTCAGTTGAGCGCGCTGGGGTTTTGGCCGACGGTGATTGCGTTGACGTTGTACAGCATGTTGCCGATGGTGCGTAACACAGTGGTGGGGCTATTGGGGGTGGACCCGGCGGTGCGCGAGGCGGCCTTGGGCATGGGCATGACCGCCCGGCAAATGCGCTGGCGCGTGGAGTTGCCGCTGGCGCTGCCGGTGATACTGGCGGGCATTCGCACTGCGACGGTGTGGGTGGTGGGCATTGCCACCCTGTCAACGCCGGTGGGGCAGAGGTCGCTGGGTAATTTTATTTTTCGAGGATTGCAGACGCGCAACTGGACGATGGTATTGGTCGGCTGCGTATGTGCAGCGGCCCTGGCGATATGGCTCGATTTATTGCTGGGCGGCTTGGAGCGTGCTTCCGCCACGCGAAAAAAAGTGCTCGGCTGGACCTGCGGATTGCTGCTGGTGTTCATCTTTGTCGCCGGGTTGTCGGGGCCTGCGCTGGTGAATGTTTTTTCATCAGGCCAACAGGCGTGGTCGGATCAGGCGGCGAAGATGGGTGAAAGCAATGGGGTCAAGCCGACGGTGCGCATCGGCGCCAAAACCTTCACGGAGCAATACATACTCGCGTCACTGATCGAGCAGCATTTGCAACAAGCCGGCTACCCGACCCGGCGGCTGGAAAGTCTGGGTTCAACAGTGGTGTTCGATGCCCTGGCATCGGACCAGATCGATGTGTACGTCGATTATTCGGGAACGTTGTGGGCCAATGTCCTCAAGCGTCAGGGGTCGGGGGAACGAACGCAGGTGATTGAAACCGTCACGTGGTACTTGGCGCAGCAGATGGGCATCCGCTGCCTGGGGCCGTTGGGTTTTGAAAATGCGTATGCCCTGGCCATGCGTCGTGATTTGGCGGAGCGTAAAAACATTCGCACGCTGGCGGACCTGGCCGGGCACAGTGGAACAATGCGCATCGGGGGCGACTATGAATTTTTCGGTCGGCCGGAGTGGCGGGCGTTGCGTCATGGCTATCAATTGTCGTTCAGGGAAACGGTCAGTTTCGATGCGACGTTCATGTACCAGGCAGCGGCACAAAATGAGGTGGAAGTGATCGCTGCTTTTTCCAGTGACGGGCGCATCGCAGCCTATGACCTGGTGACGATCGAGGACCCATTGCAGGTGATTCCGCCTTATGACGCGGTGCTGCTGGTCGGTCCAACTGCGGCGCAGGATGAGGCCTTGTGCAACACACTGCGTCAGCTTTTGGGGGGCATTGATATCGCAGGCATGCGCGAGGCCAATCATCGCGTGGACCGGGACGAAAACAAACAGACCATTCGACAGGCAGCCGGTTGGCTGTTGCACAAAGCGACGGAGGGTATCCGCCAACTTCGTTAGCCGGGTGTCACACTGCGTCCCGCTCAGCGGGCGCTGTGTGGTGATGCCGCCGAGGGCTTTAGAAACTGTTTCATAACTGGTTTGGGTGGGGCAGGTGTCCTTTGCTTGATTCAGAGCCGCGAACGGTAGTGAGCGGTTCTTGGTTTTGCAAAGAACCACTCGCTTCCCAGCCTTTTTCATTTTGAGTACAAGTGGTGTTGGCTATCAACCCCCTCTCCCTCCGGGAGAGTTGAAAACCTCGCCGTGGCGGGGGTGAGGGTGAGGGCGTCTTCGCTTCGTACATTCACGTTCATCAGGCATTCTCAAGACACGCCCTCACCCGGCCTCGGTCGCCGCGGCGACACTCGGCCACCCTCTCCCGGAGGGAGAGGGGGCGCAAGACGCTACACTCGAACTCAAACCGCGTTAGCCCCGGATGAAGCAGTGACATATTTGATGCGCACAAACCATCCGACCCTAAAGGGTTCGGCGTCAATGACAGTGTCATCAAGAATGCGACACCGCCCCGGTGGTGCCCTCGTCGGTGGCGCATGCACACGGGGTAATAAAACAGCCCCCGGTCATTGATCGGGGGCTAAATGTAGCGAGCACAATGTTATCGCCCGGGCAACTGGGCATGACCCAGCCGGGTGCGCCTCCGGGGCTGGGCGACAGCGTTTTGACTCACTCGGCCAGAATCGCTTCCGCTTCCTTCCGATACGCATCCATCACGTACGCAATGCCCGTCACCTTGCTGCACTCCTCGGTCAGCGACAACAGGTCACCTCGGCTGATGGTGTTGATGTTAAAGTTTCGGCTCCCGGCCATGAGCTGTTGCAACCCGGTGCGAATCTTCTGGGCAAAGGTGTAAATGCCGATCGCGCCCAAGGGCATGTCCTTGGTCCGTCCGTTGAACTGCGATTTGACTTCCTGGTAGCTGACGAAAATTTCCTCCGGCGTGGCGCCGAACTTCGACACCGTTTTGGGCAGCTTGCCATCCTTGAGCCACTGTTGAATATTTTTACCCACCATGCCCGGAATCATCAGCGCCCTGCCCATGCACACCGCCTTGAAGTACGGCGCCCCCATGGCCAATGCCTTGAACACGCCCGCTTCGTCGGCAAACCCGCCGCCCATCGCCAAATCAGGCACACGCATGCCGCGCTTACTCAGTGCATCCGCAAACTCGACCGCCAGGGCTTGCAGGTACAACGTCGGCGTGCCCCATTCATTCATCATCGCCCACGGACTCATGCCCGTGCCGCCCGGTGCGCCGTCGATGGTGATCAAATCCAATTTCGCCTCCGCACCCCAGCGCAGAGCCATCGCCAATTCCTTCATCGAGTACGCCCCGGTTTTGAGTGTGATGCGCTTGAAACCGAGTTTGCGCAACCGTTCGATTTCCTTCATGAACCCATCACGGCTGACAAAGCCCAGTCGGCTGTGACGTTCAAACTGTTTGATCGCTCCGGTTTCGTAGGCCTTTTGCACCACCGCGCTGGACGGGTCGGGCAGCACGATGTAGCCGCGCTTCTGCAATTCCATGGCCCGTTCGAGTGAGTTCACCTTGATTTCCCCGCCGATGCACTTGGCGCCTTGCCCCCATTTGAGTTCGATGGTGTCCAGGCTGTGGGCATCCAGCACGTATTCCGCGACGCCCAGGCGGGTGTCTTCGACGTTCATCTGCACGAGGATTTCGCCCATGCCGCGATGGTATTTGCGATACTCGGTGATCCGCCGATCCATCTCCGGCGAGTGTTTGATTTTGCCTTCCTTGGTGAGCACCAGGTCCGGGTCGATGCCCGCAACATTTTCCCCGCAAACCAGCGTGACCCCGGCAATGGCAGCACCGACCGCAAAATGTTCCCAGTTGCGTCGGGCGATGTCGGTGGAGCCAAGCGCGCCGGTGAAAATGGGCACACTGAGTTTGACCTTGCGCTCCCAGCCGTATTGGGTGCTGGTGTCCACGGCAGGGAAAATCGCGCTATCAGGCCCGGCAGTCACGCCCTGTGGCAAACCCTTGGCGCCGACTGCGTAGCCCTGAATGTTCAGGTGTGAATAATCAATCGGGTAATCCTTGTCAGCGCCGGCGGTGACGCTGCCGTAACCGGAAGGGTACAGCACCTCGCGCCCACGCAGTGAAGCGGTCCATACTTCGCACCCGCCTGCACAACCATCCAGGCAGCGCGAACACAGCCCCGACATCGGCACCACATTGCGGGAACGATTGAAGGTTTCGGTCACATCATTGCCGTTGGGCCTGCGCAGGTTCATACACATTTCTCCAAAACGAAGGGTTTTCACTTCAGCACGGCTGACGAACGTGCCACAAAAGATATAAGGATATCAAAATACCTGTTTATCATGGTTCCAAAATAAATGCAATCAAAATGATTACGGATGTGGCATGGCGAATAGTGAAAAACAAGGGACTCAGAGCCGCGAGTGGTAACGAGCGGTTCTTGTTTTATCAAAGAACCACTCGCTTCCGCTCGTGGCTCTGAGCTACACCGATGTCCGCTCGTGGCTCTGAGCAACATCGCCATCCGCCGCCCTGTTTCGACTCGATCAAAACGATACGTACGACATCAAATGAGTATCAGATCGTTCGGCGAATCAGGCAGCGTTCGCGGTAGGCGCTGGGGGTCATGCCGGTTTCGCGCAGAAACACGGCACTGAACTTGGAGGGGTAACTGAACCCGCAGCGGACGGAGATGGTCGCCAGATCGAGTCGGGTGGAGTGCAATAGTTGCTTGGCGTGGTTGATGCGTTCGAGCACGATTTGCGCATGCACGGATCGGCCGATGGTGTGTCGAAAAAGTTTTTCGAGCTTGGGGCGGGACACTTCGACTTCGCGCAACACATCCTCCGTGATGATTGGTTCGGCAAAGTGATTCTGAATAAAACCAATCGCCTTGACGAGCATCGGGTCATCGACCGCCAGGGTGTTGGTGGATTGGCGTACGACCACACGCACCGGGTCCACGCGGACGATGTTGGCGGCTGGTTTTTCACCACGCATGAGCAGGTCGAGCATGTGTGCCGCTTCCCAGCCGATGGTCTCGCAGCCATGGTCGATCGCCGAGATGGGCGGACTGGCCAGTTCGCAGATGGCCTCATCGTCATCGACCCCCAGCACGGCGACTTCATCGGGCACACGAATACCCATTTCATCACAGGCCACCACAATCGGTCGTGCTTCTTCGCTGGACCAGGCGAACACCGCGGTGCGACTGTCGAGTCTGGGCAACACTTTTTTGAGTTGCTGAATTTCCCGCACCCAGCGTTTGTTTTCGTTGGTGTTGAACCATTTGCTGCGACCGCCGACGCCCAGGTCAACACAGTGGAACCCGGCTTGTTGGACCAGGGTGGTGAAGGCTTCGAGTCGTTGTTTGCGGATTTGGGCGCTTCCGCCGTACACCGCAAAACGTTCGAACCCCAGTTCACGGAAATGGGTGAACGCCATGCGGGCGACGGCATGACTGTTGGCGGTGACATGGGGTATTTTCGGATGCACCGGATCCCCCCCGACGCTGACCGCCGGGGCACCGCGACGAATGACACGGTCGGCCATGCCCCAAACCATTTGATGAAAAATAATGCCGTCGTAACGGGGCGATTGCGTGATGGCGACGGGTTCGACCATCGGGCCGACCTGACCGATGAATTCCCACGGGCCGTGCTCACGGGCGTAATTGACGATGCCGGCCACCATGTTGCGTCCGTAGGAATATCCCAGCCCGATGGCGACGAGCACCTTGGGGTTGCCCCGTGATGGGTGTGGCGGTTGCGAAGGGGTCATATCAAAAAAGGTAAACGGATTTTCAATTTTGTCAATCGCGTGGGTGATTGGGGTCGTATATTCATTCGTGTTCATGCTCATGTGCATGGCGAAGGTATTGATGCGTCATGTTTGGAAACTCGTAGGGCCTGTCTATCAAAAGGAGGTTGGAACATGTGGAATAAGGCGATCGTATCGACCGGGGGTTTCGTGGCGATGTCGGTTCTGGGGGCGCATATGGCGCAGGCGAGTGTGTTGATGTTTGATTTCGGGCCGACGACGGTGGTGAACAACACGACCAACAGTCCGTTGCACGTCACACAGCCGAGTTTTACCGGCACCACGTGGAACAAGAGCACAGCCAACGACTTGGGCACTGTGAAATATGCCGACGGAACGACGGCCACGGGGGTGGCATTCAATTTCGGGCGTGAATCCGGTGCAACAACCAACCTGATCGACCTGTCCAACAACCCGAGCAGCAACCAGGCGGGCGGCGGAGCCTACACCACGGGTATCTATGCCGGTGATTCCGTGGCCAAGGACTTTGTGTTTCAGTCGGCCAACGACTTTGCCACCGGTTTTCAGATCACGGGGCTGGCTGCGGGTGTTTACAACGTTTATGTCGTTGCAAGAAACACCGCTGCCACCGCGACCCCGGTCGCCTATCCGACGAATGTGTTCGTCGGCGCCGGCACGGCTGCGGGCAACTTCGATTTTTCGACACTGAGCAGCGCAGCCCTGACGAACACTGCCTCCACCACCACCTGGGTGGCGGGCGATACCTACGTGCAAATCCAAGTGGCCCTGGGCGTAGGCGAGGTGTTGAATGTGGCGGTGCAGGGTGCAGGCAGCGGCGCCAACGGGCGCGGTTTTATCAATGCGGCACAAATTGCCCTGGTCCCGGAACCGGCAACGCTGTCGTTGCTGGGGCTGGGCGTGGCACTGTGCATGGGGCGTCGTCGGCGTGACAGCGCAAGTAACTGATTCATTGTGTCGATCATCAGGGAGGGCGATGACCTCACCCATGATGGAGTGATCCCCATGCGGTTGACATCATTGCATCGCATCAGCCGAAACGGTTTCACGTTGATCGAACTGCTGGTGGTGATCAGCCTGATCGCCCTGCTGGTGGCACTGCTGTTGCCTGCGTTGGCGGCAGCGCGTGAATCCGGGCGTACGGTGCTCTGCAAGAGCAACATGCGCCAGGTATTGCTGGGCATTCAGATGTATGCCGATGAGAACAAGGCCATCGCCCCGCCGGTGACACTGAGCATGCCCGGCCCGGTGCTGTGGAGCGGCGGAAGCCTGGGCAGTGCGGGAACCAATTACCCCATTCCCTGGTGGTCGGAGTTGCTGGCCGGCCGCTACTTCGGCAACAGCCATATAGGGGCCACGGCTGCGTCTCCTGTGCAGCAGGCTTCTTCGGTGAAGGTGTCGTTCTGTCCGTCGCTGCTCAAACAAGACCCGACCGTTGCCTCGACGCTTTGGCATCGGGCCATGGGCATCGGTTACAACGCATTCAACAACAACGGATTCAGTCGGCCATGGGTGATAGCCTGGCCGCCGAGCACGAAAACTTTCCGTTACACCGACAACTTTGCCAGTCCGCCGTCGAGGGTGATGGTACTGGCGGACGTTTATTTTGCCGAGATCAACGCCTTGGACCCGTTGGCGAGCGGTTCGGGGGTGCGTCCTCCGATTCTGCGTCACACCGGCGGTTCGAGCAACCTGGGCTTTGCCGACGGCCACGCTGCGGATACCAGGGATTTGCAGGCCGCCAAAGCCAACGGCCAATTGACCGAGTTGGCTTATTAAATCCGTGCCACCGAAGCCCAAACCCGTCAACCGACGGGCTTTGACCAACACGCCACCGGGAATGACCCGGCAACATCCATTCCGTGACCACGGAATGCAGATCGTTCTTGTTTTAGTCAAACCGCCATGCTCACACGGAGATTGCTCATGCCGCTGACCTGTTCCGCTGACCGACGTTGGGGGGTGATGGTTTTCATTGCCGCCATGGTGTGGATGAGCGTGAGCCTTTCGCAAGCCCGATCGGAAACCCCCGGCCTGCAAAACGTTGAGGCCCCGGGAACGGTTGCGGAGAAAACCCTCGTGGGGGCGGGTGTTGACCCCGCCGGTCTGAACATTCGTTCCAACACGGATCGGCAGACGTTCAAGCCCGATGGTGATGGGCTGCTGGTGACGGTGGTGCCGGGGAAAAAGGCCACGCCCACGCTGTTTATTTCCCCGCGTGAGGGGGCATGGGACCTGTCGGCCTTCGGTCACATCGTGGCCACGATCACCAACCTGGATGACAAGCAGCCGCTGCGGATCGAAATGCGTGTGGAGAACAAGGGGGACTGGCGCAACAAACCCTGGAACGTCGAAGTGCTGCGTGTGCTGCCGGGAAAAACGCAGCAACTCAAGGTGCTTTTCGGTCACCACTACGGCTACAACCCCGGTTTCAAACTCGATCCCTCGGCGGTGACCCAGGTGGCTTTGTACTTTGAGCATCCGGAAGAGACGCGCAGCTATCGGATTGAATCGATCGTCGCGGGAGGCGAGCCGGGCGAGAAGCCGCAGATCAAACCCGAACAGGTTCGCATCGTGCCCGAAGCAGGGGTGATTTTGGGGAAAGGGACCGACATCGGCCAGACCCTGGCGCTCAGCGCCACCGACGGGCGGGCCGCGGTGGTGGACGGAGGGGTGCAATTGACATTCGCTGCCGGGGCCGGCGAGAAGCGAGCCTTGCTTCGCCCCAAGGTCGGTCGGTGGAACCTGCGTGACCACCTTGAAGTGAAGGTGACGCTGACCAATATCGGCCAGGCGCCGGTGACGCCGAGTGTCCGGCTCGAAAGCAACAGCGGAAACAGCGACACCATCTCCGTCGAGGCGCCCTTGGCGGTCGGCCGGACGCAGACGATCACCGTACCCTTCATGACCGCCAACATCTGGCAGGGACCACAGGTCTTCGATACCAAGCCGTACAAGGGCACGGGCGGCACCAAGTTTGCCAGCAACGTCGTGTCTGCCGTGGTGGTCACGGCCCAGCCCGGTGACTCGGCCCAATCGCTGCGGGTGGATGGGATCGTTGCCGGCATGCCCGAACGTCAGTCGTTGCCCGATTGGTTGGGCAAGCGTCCGCCGGTGGAGGGTGATTGGTCGATGACGTTTGAGGAAAATTTTGATAGCGAAGTCGATGCCGGCACATGGAACATTTACACCGCCAACTTTTGGGACAAGCGTTCGCACTTTTCCAAGAACAACGTGATCATCGGCGATGGGGTTGTTCGGTTGCGTTTTGAACGTAAGACCGGGCATCACAATGATGACCCGCAGGGCAAGGTGACGGATTACGCCACCGGTTTTCTGGATACCTACGGCAAATGGACGCAGTTGTACGGGTACTTTGAGGCTCGCATGAAACTGCCCACCGCACCGGGACTTTGGCCGGCGTTCTGGCTGATGCCTGATCGTGGGGAGCAGGCGGGGCCGCAGTGGAAACGCGCCGACACCGGCAATGGCGGCATGGAATTTGACATCATGGAATACCTGTCACGCTGGGGCCCCAATCGTTTTTCGCCTGCCTTCCATTGGGACGGCTACGGCAAAAACCACAAGGCCACCGGCACCAACGTGTACTTTGCACCGGATGAGCAGGGCTTTGTCACCAGCGGTCTGCTCTGGCTGCCGGGGATGATGGTGATTTACTGCAACGGGGTGGAGGTTGCCCGGTGGGAGACACCGCGTATTTCCAATGTGCAGTCGTACATCAAGTTTACCGCTGTGTCCGGCGGATGGGATAATGACCCCCTGGATGATACGAAGCTGCCGGATGATTTTGTGATTGATTATGTGCGTGTCTGGCAACGTACTGATTTGAAAGCGGAAGCGCAGACGGTTCAGACCAAGCCGTGAACGATTACCACGGACCCATGAACGTAAAACCAGAAAAAAGTATTCAACACAGAGTGCACAGAGAAGCAAGGTGAGGGCAAACATGGTTGATGATGAACAGCCTGCCGCTTAACTGTCCGACGACTTCAAATGCCCCGTCCTGCTCTGTGGCCTCTGTGCATTCTGTGTTGAAAATGGATTGTTTCAGGCGATAAAAAAACTATCACCCTTGTTACGGAAATTGAGCGACCCCATGAGCAGTAACCTGCACTATTACCACCCGGATTGGATTGAACCCACGAGCGCTGTGTTGAAAGCCGACCTGGCGGTGTACGGCGGATCGTCAGCCGGAGTCATCGCAGCCGTGGCCGCAGCGCGGCAGGGCTTGAATGTCGTGTTGCTTCAACCCGGCAAACACCTGGGGGGACTGACCAGCGGCGGACTGGGCTGGACCGACTACGGACGCAAACACGTCATCGGCGGCATGGCTCGAAAGTTTTATCAACAGATCGGCGCCCACTACGGCAAAGAGGAAGAGTGGCATTTTGAACCGCACCCCGCGGAAAAACTTTTCAACACCCTGGCACGCGAACAGGGGTTCATCGTGTCGTTTGCCCAGTACCTCGAATCGGTGGCGATGGATGGACAGCGCATCGTCGAAGCCACCCTGCGCAGCGGCATGAAGGTGCGCGCCAAATATTGGATCGACGCCAGTTACGAAGGCGACCTGCTGGCTCAGGCGGGCGTGGCGTATCACGTCGGGCGCGAAAGCAATGAGGTGTATGGCGAATCGCTCAATGGGATTCAAATTTTGCACACGCACCAGTTCAGCCACGCGGTGGACCCGTATGTGCGCGAAGGTGATCCGCGCAGCGGGCTGCTGCCGTTTGTCGAACAGGTTGATTTGTTGCGACACCAGGGGCGGGGCGATCATCGGGTGCAGGCGTACAACTTCCGCGTGTGCATGACCAACGACCCTGCGTTGAAAATCGATTGGCAGCAACCGACCGATTACCGGGCGGATTGGTATGTGCTGGCGACACGCTGGTTCAACGGTGACAAGGATGGCATGAACGAACACCTGCCGCACACCCAGGGCGATTACCAGTTCATTCCGCGCAAGTTCGATGTCTTTTTCAACAAGACCCCAGGCGGATATCAGAAAACCGACACCAACAACCATGGCCCGATTTCCAGCGATTTCATCGGTGCCAACTGGCAGTGGCCCTGCGCCACCTATGAAGAACGTGAACGCCTATTTCAGCAGCACGTCAGTTATCAGCAGGGCTTTTACTGGTTCATGGCCAACGACCCGTCGATTCCGTCACGATACCGTGATGCGTATCGGCACTGGGGTTTGGCACGTGATGAATTCACCGACACCGGACACTGGCCGCACCAGCTTTATGTGCGTGAGGCCAGGCGAATGATTGCGGACTATGTGATCACCGAGCGCGACTGCATGGGGACTTCACGCCCGGAGGACCCGGTGGGCATGGGCAGTTACACCCTTGATTCGCACAACTGCACGCGCTTTGTCACCATCGACCAGGGCAAGGTCCGGGTTATCAATGAAGGCTGCGTCGAGGTTCCGCCGACGGACCCGTACCCGATTTCGTATCGCGCTATTGTGCCTGCACGTGGTCAATGTGAAAACCTGATCGTGCCGATTTGTTTCAGTGCGTCGCACATTGCCTACGGCTCGGCGCGCATGGAACCGGTGTTCATGGTGCTGGGCGAGTCGGCGGCGCTGGCGATCAGCCTGGCTTTGAAGCTGGGGTGCAGTGTGCAGGATGTGCCTTATCAGCAACTGCGCCCGATGCTGGAAAACGCGCAACAGGTGCTGGAGTTGCAGCGACCCGTTGGTGCGGGCGTGTGAACGGGGTGGTGGATATCGGTATTGCTCAGAGCCACGAGCGGAAGCGCGTGGTTCTTTGAAAAACCAGGAACCGCTCACTACCGCCCCCGGGGGTTGCGGCTCTGAGTCCTTCTTCTTGGCGTCTCTCCATCTTGGTGTCTTGGCGTGATGGTTTTCGTTGCTGTCCCGAGCGGCAGCCGTTCATTTGACCCGTTGCAGCGGTCACTTATGATGGTGAGGTTGGTTCCCCTTACGGAGAGCTTGGACCATGGTCAAACGCTTTGCCAATTGGTTGGTGCTTGGAACGATGTTGATGGGTGTTTACACACTGCCCGCGGTGGTGGGCACGGCTTTGGCACAGGGTCACCCGACGCCTTCGGTGGTGAGCAAGTCGTGGGAACTGGGCTTTACGCACAGCGACCCGCGGCCGATGGCGGTGCAGGATTTGGAAGGCAAATATCAATGGTACTGGTACATCACGTACAAGGTGACCAACCTCACGGGCGCGGAGCGATTGTTTGTGCCGGAGTTCACGATTGCGGCGGACACGGGGGAAATATTTCAGGCCAACCGCAATGTGCCCGGCGATGTGTTCAAGGCCATCAAGGACCACCTGGGCAACCAACTGCTGGAAAGCCCTGCGCATGTCGTGGGGCAATTGTTGCAGGGGGCGGACCATGCGAAGGAAAGCGTGATCATTTGGCGCGACCCGGGCGTGGAGGTGAGTCGGATTTCGATTTTCGTGGCAGGGTTGTCGGGCGAAACCGCAGTGATCAAAAACCCGGACACCGGCGCGGAGGTGCTTTTGTCACGCACGTGGATGGTGGATTACGCGCTGCCCGGTCGTCCGATGTTGCCGCAACAGCAGACGGTGGTGAAGGGACAGGCTCGCTGGGTGATGCGGTGAACAGGGCCTGGTAGAACCTGTGCCACGGGCGGCTTGTCTGTATGTGCAATCAAGTGCCGATTTGACTGCGGGTGATCGCCCGCAGTTTTTTTATTGGTTTTTTGAGGCTGCAACCGTCGTGCAATAAGTCGGTAGGCTGGGGCGTTGGACTTTTGAACTCATGAACTGGGTGAACCGATGGTATTCAAGAAGGAGCCTTCGATGTCACGCCCCATTACTTCACGGACCGTTTCGTCCCGCTTGGCGACGTTATTGACGCTGGGTTGTCTGGGTTTGGCGGCAAGCACAGCCTTGGCGCAGGAATCAACCCCCGTACCCGCGGAGCAAAGCACCACCACCAAACAGGTCACGGTTGAAGGCAATCGTCAGGTGATCGTCAACGACGACGGAAGCATCACCGTCATCACCGATGTCACCGGCACAGGTGAAAATGGCACAGGCAGTGCCACCGTCACACACGATATCAACGTCACCAAAACCGACGATGGTCGCACCTGGACCCGCGACACCAGCATCACCAACGAGCGGGGCGGAACCGTGCAATCGACCACCGCCGGCTCGGCAACCAAAACCGGTGAAGGCACCGGCAACTGGTCCAGCACCACCGATGGCACCGTCACCGGCGCCGGCGGAAAAAGCATCGACTATCAAACCCAGCGCACCGGCTCGTGGGAGCGCGTCGATGACAACACGGTGAACTTCAATCGTGATGCGGAAACGGTGCGCTCCGATGGCGTGACCGGCAACCGTTCCACCACCGGCGGCACCACCCGCACCGAGGACGGACGCACCTGGGAATCGACCACCACCGGCAGCAACAGCAAGGGCAGGGATTGGTCTGCGGAAACCGATGGCAAAATCACCCGTAACGGCGATGGCACAGCCACGGTCGATATCGATCGCACGGTGACGACCAAAACCGGCGACACCATCACCATTGAAAAAGACGGGACGTTCACGCGCAACGAAGACGGCAAAGGCGGCAGCTACGAAGGCACCCGCACGGTGACGAAAACCGATGTCGATGGCGATGGGAAGGTCGGCGGCAGCACGGAAAAGAAAACTCAAAACGATCAAGCTGTGACACAGGAACGACAGGCCCAACGTGAACAGGCAGAGCGCCAGCGGAAAGAACAAGTCGAACGGCGCGAAAAAGCGGAGGCCAATCGCAAAGAGCGACAACAGCAGACCGAGCGCAGCCGTGAACGCAGCGAACGCAGCGAACGACCCAAACGTGAACGCAGGCAACGTGATTGAAAGGCTGTTGTTTAGCGCGGACGCTTTGCGTCGGCGTGATTATTGTTAGCGCCGCGATTGATCGCGTCTTCATGTAGCCCAGCCCCCAGGGGCGCCCCCGGCTGGGTAAACCACAGGCATACATGTGATATTGACGCCGTGCCCACCGGGGGCAGGGCCGGATGATTGCACTTGCTTGATTCAAGCAATCCGGGGCTAAAGCCCTCGGCGTCATTTGTAACAGCGCCGCGATTGATTGCGCCTGATGGGAGTGGTTAACCAGTGAGTCAGTGACTCGGTTAATCGGGTAGAGCAAATGCAGTTCTGACCGACTCACCGATCAACTCAATCAATACCCAAGCCCTCGGCTTGCCAGCCTCATACTTGGCTTGATGTATTTCACCCGACCACTTGGCGACTCAACCCTTCTTTTTCATCACAAGCGATTTTTGATCTTTCCAAGAATCAACGTGGACAGTTCCCCATCGCCCAGCACGCCCACGCGCACCGACACCTGGCTCTGCGTGTCGCTCAATCGGCTGACCTTGATCGTCACCTCCCGTTCCTGAGCCGTCTTGGCTTCGATGTATCCATCCAGCGCGGTGACGTTGGACGTGACGATGGTGAGTTTCATTTCTTCGCAGACCGCCTGGGCAGCCTTGGTCACCTTCTCCGGCTTGGCATCGAAAGCAGCGATGTACGTCCCGGCCTGATTGGTCACGCCCGGCGCAGCCGTCGAGCAACCGACCGCTGCGATCATGACCGTCACCAGCAACAACGCAAACAGGGTTTGATATCGCATGGCAATTCTCCTTGTTGCAACAGGTCGGAACACCTCCAACCCGTGCCTTATTCATACTATGCAATCGGCTCAAAGGTTCATAACCCTTCGCGGTAGCTGATGTAGCTGGTCACTGCTGCCAAACCAAGTATCACAATCGTCACCAGCCCGATGCCCAGCACTTTTGCGAAACCCAGTGCGTACAAAACACTGGTCAGCGCGATGACAACAAGCGTTGCCAATGTCAGGGCAATGGTGCGAATGAGCTTCATGAGTTGGTCGCCGCGCTGCTCAGCGGTGGGCATGAGTTTGATGCCCAGTCCGCGCCGGCGGTCGTACATGTTGCCGCATTCGGGGCATCGGCCGCGCATGGCAATGCCCGTCAGGTCATACCCGCACTTGCCGCACACATTGTTGTCCGATATCGCCATGGGCGGGTCCGCAATCCGAAATTCTTACCGATCGCCCAGGCAGGTGCCGACCTTGCGTGCTGCGTCGATCAGCGAGTGGTCCATGGGCACGACCTTGCGTTTGCCCGCCACGTCCCCCAGTTTCACCGGCACGCAATCATCGCCTTTGACCGCAATCATCACGTTGTACTGTCCGCGCACCAACTCATTCACCGCCGCCACGCCCAGGCGTGTACACAACACCCGGTCCGTTCCCGAAGGCGTTCCACCCCGCTGCACATGACCCAATGATGTCACGCGAGCCTCGGTTCCTGTGAGCTGCTGCAGCGCCCTGGCCAAGCGGTTGGCCTTGGCTTCCTGCACCCATTGCGGCGTCGGCACCGCGCCGCTCGCATCCGCGTTTTCGTGACCATTGCCCTCCTCTGATTCGTGCTTGTGCTTTTTTTCTTTCTTCTTTTTCGAAGCCTTCTTTTCTTCCTTGGCGAGTTGTTTGGCTTCCTCGATGTCCAGTGCCCCCTCGGCCACCGCGACGATGGAAAAGCGTTTGCCATGGCGTCTTCGTTCCAGCAAATGCTCCGCCACCACGTTCAGGTCATAGGGTATCTCCGGCAACAAAATCACATCCGCCCCGCTGGCAATCCCCGCTCCCAACGGCAGCCAGCCGGCATTGTGACCCATGATTTCACAGATCATGATGCGATGATGACTCGAAGCCGTGGTGTGCAGCCGATCCATGGCATCCGTGGCGATTTCCATGGCCGTGTCAAACCCAAACGTCACATCGGTTTCCGCCACATCATTGTCGATCGTTTTGGGCAGGGTTATCACGTTCACGCCCGAATCGCTGCCGACCTTGTGCAAGTGCAGCGCATTCTTGGCGGTGCCTCCGCCGCCCAGACAGACCAGGCAATCCAGGTGGTGCTGGTGATAGTTGTGAATCGCTGCTTCGGTCATATCCAGCACCTTACCGCCGATGGTCATCTTTTTGGGCTTGTCCCGGCTGGTGCCCAGAATGGTTCCGCCCATGGCCAAAATGCCCGACACGTTGTGGTCCTCCAGCAACACCGTGCGGTTTTCCACCAAGCCACGGAATCCATCCTGAATACCCACCACCTTGATGCCCATCGAGAGCGCCGGCTTGACCACCGCGCGAATGGCGGCATTCAACCCCGGGCAATCTCCGCCGGAGGTGAGTATGCCGATGCACTTGGTGTGGGTTCGTGGCATGAGGGGGTACTCCATGGGTGGTTATTGATCATCATAGCGATCCATCATCTTTTTCGACCATTGGTCACAGGTTCGTTAAGCGGATAAAGTGAAGTGATGCCGACGATCCTGCGTATGGGTGCTTATCGGTTCTACTTTTACAGTCATGATCTGATCCATGAACCGCCGCATGTCCATGTCGATCACGAAAATGACTCCGCCAAGTTTTGGTTAAAACCTGTGGCTTTAGCCAGAAATCTCGGATACAACGCCAATCAGTTGCGTAGAATTGAAAGAATCATTCGGCTACATCAATCAGCCATGCTGGAAAGGTGGTACATGGAATATGAACAACTCTCCCGGTGAACGAGTCAAAAGCGTCCGCTGCACCAGGGATTCATTACGTGTGGACCTGATCGATGGTCGCAGCATTATCGTTCCCCTGGCGTGGTATCCGCGATTACTGCACGCCAAGCCTGCCCAGCGGAATCATTGGCAAATCGCCGGCGGAGGCTACGGCATTCACTGGCCGGAGTTGGACGAAGACTTGAGCGTCGAAGGTTTGTTGCGCGGTCTGCCTGCTCCCTCCGCGCGCATCGGCGCTTCATCTTTCTGAACTTTCACGGAAACAGCCGGTTGCCCGTGCGACTCAATCAAGTCCATCGTGCTATCATCTGTCACCATGGCTGTGCCGGTCACATTGCGATCACTCTCCAAGCACTTCGGCTCGACCGTCGCAGTCGATCGTATCGACCTGGACATTCCCGCCGGGGCGCTCTTCTTTCTGTTGGGGCCTTCAGGTTGCGGAAAAACCACCTTGTTGCGCATGTTGGCCGGGTTCACCGATCCGACCGGTGGCACGATTCGGTTTGGTGACAGGGAGGTGACGCACCTTCCGCCGGACAAACGCAACACCGGCATGTGCTTTCAAAGTTACGCCCTCTGGCCGCACATGACCGTCAGCGACAATGTTGCTTTTGGATTGAAGGTGCGCAAGGTTTCCAGCGAGCAAATCACCCAGCGGGTCCATCAGGCACTCGAAATGGTGCAGATGGGCAAGTACGCCCAGCGCAAGCCCAACGAATTGTCAGGCGGGCAGCAGCAGCGAGTCGCGTTGGCGCGGGCACTGGTGATTCAACCCGACCTGTTGCTGCTGGACGAGCCGTTGTCGAATTTGGACGCCAAGTTGCGTTTGGAAATGCGTTCACAAATTCGCCGCATTTGCAAGGACGCCAACATCACCGCGGTGTACGTTACGCACGATCAAAAAGAAGCGCTTTCCATGGCCGATCGCATGGCGGTGCTCCGCGATGGCAAAATCATGCAGCAGGGCACGCCCGGTTCACTCTACCAACGCCCCACCTCACGCTTTGTCGCTGATTTTCTCGGTGAATCCAACTTTTACGATGCCAAGGTGCAGGCGGTGCAGGAGTCAACCCTTGTACTCGACTCGCCGATTGGTGTGCTGCGTTCGCACCTGATGACCGACCACGCCGGCGGCAACGGCTGGTCCGTCGGCAGCACCGTCACCTGTTCGATTCGCCCCGAAGCCGTGCGCGTGCTGCGCGATGGCGAATCGGTCGGCGATGATCGATTCAATCTGATCACCGCAGCGCCGCATGAAAGCGTGTACCTGGGTGAAATGGCGCAGCATCAACTGCTGATTGCGCAAGCTCAGCCGATGAAAGTGTTCGAGTTGAACCCGCGCGGTGAAGCAGCGCAGGCGGAAGCGACGCTGCGCCTGGCGATCGATCCGCGTGATGTGGTGGTGGTGCGAGACTGAATCGTCGCGGAAAAAAATGGGGGTAGTGAAGTTTCGATGAAAAAAAATCATTGACAACATTTTCATCTGACGATTACATTGTCATAAAGCTCCGTGGTCTTTACTGAAAGGAAACGACCTATGGCCAAGAAAGCCGCGAAGAAGACCACTGCGAAGAAACCTGCTGCCAAGAAGGTAGCCAAGAAGAAGAGCGCGAAGAAGTAGGACCGTTGGAGGATTGATGGACGGATTCACCTGGGGGTGAGTCCGTCACGACGGCAAGACGCTTGCCGTGAGTTAGTACCGAACGATTCGCTGTGTCGCTCCGAATCATTCAGACCCAGCGAATTCCAACCGACCAACCGAAGCGCCACGGAGCCAACGAAGCCCAGCCATGCAAATGGTTGGGCTTTTTTTTAGAGTGCATGTCGAAAATGTTTAGAAACTGTTTCATAACTCCTTCCGGACTCGGAGCCACGAGCGGACACTGGTGTTGCTCAGAGCCACGAGCGGAAGCGCGTGGTTCTTCGACCGCTCACTACCGCCCCCGGGGGTCGCGGCTCTGAATCAGGCAAAGGACACCTGCCCCACCCAAACCAGTTATGAAACAGTTTCTTAGCGCGGATGCTTAGCGTCGACGTTCTGGTTAGCGCCGCGATTGATCGCGTCTGATCGGTGATTTGGCAATCTGGTGATCTGGCGATTTGGTGATTTATTTGTGATTGGTCGTTCAATCAACTGCAAAATGTAAAATCACTCGACCACTCGACCACTCGACCACTCGACCACTC
>CAZJMK010000010.1:0-17557 GCA_964547135.1 uncultured Phycisphaeraceae bacterium
GGAACTGGGAACTGGGAACTGGGAACTGGGAACTGGGAACTGGGAACTGGGAACTAGGAACTAGGATAATTGTATAAGCCGATATGATCCCCCAAGCCCCAAGCCCCAAGCCCCCAGCCCCCAGCCCCCAGCCCCCAGCCCCCAGCCCCAAGCCCCCAGCCCCCAGCCCCGTTCTGCTCTGTGAATTTTGTGCCCTCTGTATTGAAAATCGTGTTGCAGGATGAACCCACCAGAAGGATTGATCGCCATGAAACAATCGATACAAAAAAGTACGTCACCGGTTGCCGTGATCACCGGCGCCAGTTCGGGCATTGGTGCGGCCACAGCCATCGAACTGGACCGCATGGGCATGAACCTGGTGCTGGTCGGTCGTGATCAGAAACGACTGGCTCAAACCGCGGACAAGTGTCACGAAGCAGCGGTGGTGGTCGGCGATCTGACCGACCCGACCATGGCGGACATTTTGTTGGACACCGCACTGGCGGAATTTGGTCGATGCGATGTGCTGGTGAACAACGCGGGGGTGATGGAGGTGGGCACTATTGAAACCATTGACATGGAGCGCACGATTGCGATGGTGCGTATCAATGTCGAAGCGGCGTTGCGCATCGGGTATGTGTTCCTCAAGCATTTCAAAAAGATGAATCACGGGGATTTGGTGAACATTTCGAGCATTTTGGGGACCAAGTCGCGGGCGGGGGCTGGGCCGTATGCGGGGACGAAGTATGCGATTGAAGCGTGGACGGAAGCGTTGCGAATGGAACTGGCGGGAACGGATGTGCGGGTGTGCGCGATTGAGCCGGGGCTGGTGGAAACGCATTTGCAGGACCACTTTGAAGTTCACCCGGCGAAATTGATGAGTGTGAAAAAAATGCTCGCACCGGCTGACATCGCCCGGGGCATCGGTTTTGTGCTGGCGCAACCCAGGCACGTGCGTGTGCCCCGGTTGATGATGCTGCCGGGGGAGCAGGCGATTTGAACCTGCTCAATCATGGGGTTGATGATTGGTAAATGCGATGTATGTAACGGGGAAAATCGGAATAAGGCGGAAGAATTGGCAATGGCTGGGACCGGGCTCGAACCGGTGACCTCGGCATTTTCAGTGCCACGCTCTACCAACTGAGCTACCCAGCCGACCTGAAACAGGGACGTAATTTACCGTCAACCCGGCGGTCGATCAAATGGGTGATGGAAAGAAGTGGCCGAGTGACGGAACAGTGTTCGGGAGTTTGCACCGTGATTTATCGCGGCTGGTCGGTGTGGTTCATCGGTGAGTCAGTTAATCGGTTACTCGGTCAGAACTGCCTTTGCTATTCCCGATGAACCGACTCACCGACCAACCGATTCACCAAACCATACCCAAGCCCTCGGCTTGCCAGCCTCGTTCTTGGCTTGGCTTTAGAAATACAAAATCACCCAATCGCCAGATCACCCAATCACGTCAGACCATTTCATCAAGGCCCAGGTGATTGACCAGATCGTTGAGTACGACATCGACGTTGACTTGCAGGACTTTCAGGCGACCGGAGATGGCCAGGGAGGCAAGGCCGTGCATGCCAATCCAGAGACGACCAGCCATGGTGCGGGCGTGGGCGTCGAGTTGATCGGAAGCGATGCCGCGATTTGCCAGCAGTTCACGGATTTCGGCAAAAAAGGGTTCGAACTCACGGGCGACGGCGTCGGCTTCGCGCTGTCCGCCGACGATGGGCTGACTGAACATCAATTCGTACAAGCGCGGATGACCGACGGCAAAGTCAACGTAGGAACGGGCGGCCCGCTGCCAGTGTTCACGGGTGGTGTTGGGGGTGGTGCTGTCGCAGTGCTGGCGGAGCAGGGCAAAGCCGCGTTGAATCATGAGCAGACGCAGCGCGGCCTGTCCCTGTACGTAGGTGTAAAGCGTCATGGCCCCGACGCCCAGCAGGCCTGCCACTTTGCGAACCGTGACGCCCTCGGCACTCTCGCGTTCCAACAGATGCAGCGCCACCTCGATGATCAGGGCCACGCGCTGATCGTGATCGCCTTCACGCCAACGTTTGCGACAGGTCGATGCGTTAGCACTTGCGCGTTGGGTCATGATGCGAAATTTCCGGGTCGCTTGACGAACATGGGTTTGCCTCCGTACACTGTACCAATCACGTCGTACATTGTACGACACATTCCCCCGATACACAATGATTATGGAGACCTCGCCATGCCAAGCAATGGGCGTGTTGCGAAAAAGTTTGTAACGACATCGGCGTATCTGATGCTTATATCGGTTATGTGTCTTGGTCTGTTGACCCGGGCGATGGCGCAGCCGAGCGAAGGCAAAAAGGATGATGGTCAACCCTCGACGCAGCAAGGGCCGGGGGTTGAACAAGGCGGGCCACCAAAGGGTGCAGGCGGACCACCGGGTGAAGGTGGACCGCCGGGGGGACCGGGGGGTGGGCCACCTGGTGGAGGTGGACCCCCGGGGGCACCGATGGGGCCGCCGCCGGCGATGGTGCGCCTTGGTGAGGTGAAGGTTGAAAAATTGCAGCAGGTGTGGGAGGTGGTGGGGCGGTTGGTCGAGGTACGCCGATCGACGGTGGCAGCGGAAGTGCTCGGACAGGTGATCGAACGCCCGGTGGATGAGGGCGATGAAGTGGTCGGGGGCAAAACGGTGCTGGTACGCATCGACCCCGTGTGGGCGAAGTTGAACCTGGAAGCGTCAGAGGCGGAACTGGCCCAAGCCAAGGCAGCGGTGGCCGAGGCACAGGCGAACCTGGATAAAAGCAGTCGGGAGCGCAAGCGCTTGGAAGAGTTGCTGGCCAATCGTTCGACCAGTCAGAAGGAAGTGGACGATGCACGGGCGGTGGAATTGGCGGATCAGGCGAAAATGCTGTCGGCACAGGCAAAGGTTCATGCGGCGCAAGTGGCCTTGGAACGATCGCAGACGGAAATGAAGCGGTTGGAAGTGCTGGCGCCGTTTGACGGCGTGGTGGTGCGCAAAATGATCGAAGTGGGGCAATGGGCCAATCAGGGCACACCACTGTTTGAAATGGTGTCGCGCGGGAAAATTGATGCGGTGATCGATGTGCCGGAAAGGTTTGTTGATTTTATGCAGACGGGCGCGAAGGTGGACATGGTGATCGAGCCGTTGCGTTTGGAGGTGAGCGGGGTGGTGCGGGCGGTGGTGCCGGATGCGAACAACGCGGCGCGTACGTTTCCGGTGCGGGTGAACACGGATGACATGGGCGGACGATTGCGACCGGGCATGAGTGTGCTGGCCAGGGTGCCGACGATGCGCGAGGCACAGACGATCACCGTGCCGCGTGATGCGGTGCTTCGGTCGGCTCAGGGAGCGACGCTGTGGATGAATGCAGGAGGCATGGCGCTGCCGGCCCCGGTGGAGGTGCTTTTCAATCATGGTGATCGATTGGCGGTGCGCAGTTTGCCAAGTCATATCGGGCCGCCGCTGGTGCCGGGGATGCAGGTGGTGATTGAGGGCGCGGAAAGTTTGTTTCCGACTCGGCCGTTGATACCGATGCCGTGAGCCTGTTGAATTAGCAAGCCTTTTCGTGTTGAGCTGGTGGATGGTACGACATGGATGATGGATAAAGGATGATGGATAATGTTCGGAGATGATGTTCGTCGATCAACTCTGAGTTTGCACATTATTTGTTATCAATTATCCGTGATTCAACTTTGAATGATTGGTGGGTCCGCTCGCGGACTCGCTTGACCCACGCTACGACCGATGTACGAGAGACAAACATGGATTACATACGTTATTGCATCAACAACCCGGTGAAGGTGACAGTGGGGGTGTTGCTGCTGATATTGTTCGGGTTGATCGCGTTGTTTGCGATACCGATTCAACTGACACCGGACGTGGATCAGCCGATCATCACGGTGCAGACCACCTGGCCGGGACGCAGCCCGGAAGAGGTGGAACGTTCGATCATTGAAAAGCAGGAGGAAAAGCTAAAAGGGCTGACCAACCTGCGAAAGATGACGGCTTCGGCGACGCTGGGGCGGTCGGAGATCAAGCTGGAGTTTTACATCGGCGTGGATATGACCCGCGCGTTGCAGGAGGCGTCGGACAAGTTGCGTGAGGTGGAGGAGTACCCGGACGATGTGAATCAGCCGGTGATCATTGCCGCGGATAGCGCGGTGGAGAAGCCGATCACGTGGATGATTCTGACGGCGGACGACCCGGCTTTTGACATTCAATCGGTGTATGACGAGGTGGACAAACGGGTCAAGCCGATTTTGGAACGGGTGGAGGGCGTGAGTCAGATCAATGTTTATGGGGGACGACAGCGCGAGGTACACATTGCCATCGACCCCCGGCGCATGGCGGAGCGCGGGATCACGTTCAACGCGCTGCGCCGGGCATTGCAATTGCAGAATGTCAATGTGTCGGCTGGGGACCTTGCGGAAGGGCGATTGGATGTGCGCGTGCGCACGGTGGGGCAATATGACAATTTGGAAGCGGTGAGCCAGACGATCGTGTCGTACACCACGGGTGGGCCGATTCGGGTGAAGGATTTGGGCGAGGTTTCGCTGTCGTTTGAAAAACGGCGGGCGTTTGTGCACAGCAAGGGCAGGCCGGCGATGGCGATCAACGCCATTCGTGAGACGGGGGCGAATGTGATTGCGGTGATGGATGGGCTGCGGGCGCGTGTGAAACAGGTCAATGAACCGGGGGGCGTGCTGGCGGCGATATCAAGGGATATCACAGCGGAGCGCGGGTTGGCTGAGCCGTTGCAACTGAGTTTGGAACAGGTGTACGACGAAACGGTGTACATCAATGATGCACTGGCACTGGTGGTGGACAACCTGTGGCAGGGGGGCGTGCTGGCGGCGCTGGTGTTGCTGGTGTTTTTGCGTAAACTCAGGCCGACGTTCATCATCGGCATGGCGATACCGATTTCGATCATCGGCACATTCGTGGCGCTCACGGGTGCGGGTCGAAACTTGAATGTGGTGAGTCTGGCAGGGCTGGCGTTTGCGGTGGGCATGGTGGTGGACAACGCCATCGTGGTGCTGGAGAACACGGATCGTCACATCGGCATGGGGAAAAAGCCGGCACAGGCGGCGTATGACGGTGCCAATGAAGTATGGTCGGCGATTCTGGCTTCGACGTTGACGACGCTGATCGTGTTTGTGCCGGTGCTGATCATGCAGGAGGAAGCGGGGCAGTTGTTCAGGGACATTTCACTGGCGGTGTGTGCAGCGGTGGCGCTGTCGCTGGTCGTGGCGATCACGGTGATACCGACGGCGTCGGCGAAGTTGCTCAAACCGCATCAGCATCGCAAACATGCGTGGGCGGAAAAGGCGGACACGCTGTGGGGTGTCGGGCCGTCGATGGGCAAAATCAATACGGTGTACAGTGATTTTATTTTGCGCTTGATCAGCAAACCATTGTTCGGCTCGGCGGGCAGGTTCATGCTGTCAGCGGCGGGGTTGCTGCTGGCAGTGGTGGGCGGGCTGATGTTGTTGATGTTCCGGGAGGCGCTGACGCCGGTGAAAATGATGCTGATGCCGGTGTGGATGAACCTGTTCGGGGTGGTGCTGGTGGTCAGCGGGTTGGTGGTGGGGTTGGTGTTATTGATGAAGTTGCGAAGGGGCAGCGGGCTGCGCGAAAAACTGGGTTCGCTGGGTATTGGTGTGTTGCTGGCGGTGTCGGTGTTGATGATGGCGCTGGGTTTGTATTTTGCGATACGGTTTTACGCGCTCCATGAAATCAGCCTGTTGGTGGGGGCGGTGGTCGGGTTCTGGCAGGTGTGGTTGGCACTGGCCCTGGTGGTGGTGGGGTTGGTGGTGATGCAGCCGGTGCGTGCGGGGCTGGTGATGTTTTTCATGATTGGGTCGCTGGTGGGCGCGTTTTTGATGGCGCCGCCGATGACGTACCTGCCGGCGGGGAACCAGAACCTGGTGTTCGGGATCATGCTGACGCCTCCGGCGCACAGCATGGCGCAGAACGAATTCATCGGCGAACGGATGGAAGCGCGTTTGAGGCCGTTCTGGGAAGCGGCGAGTTATGAGGAGATAGCGAAACTGGAGACGGTGATTCACCCGTTCACGCAGCAGCCGGTGGAGGGTGTTCCGCCGGTGGAAAATTTCTTTTTCGTGTCGTGGAACGGTACGGTGTTTTACGGCGCCAGTTCGAAGGACACGCAGAATGTGAACCCGTTGGAGGGGCTGCTGATGTGGAGCGGGTCAGCGGTGCCGGGGGTGATTCCGCTGGCGTTTCAGACGAGCATTTTCGGTCGCGGGCTGGGGGGAACGAATCAGATTGATGTTGATATTGTGGGCACGAATTTGGAGCAATTGAGGTTGGCGGCGGATGCGATGCAGAACAAGTTGCGGGAGAAGTTCGGGTTCATGGGGGTCAGGCCGGACCCGGTGAATTTCAATCTGCCCGGGCCGGAGGTGCAGGTGGAAATTGATCGGGTGAGGGCGGCGGACATCGGCGTCAACGCTTCGGATTTGGGCGATGGGATACAGGCGCTGGTGGATGGCTTGAGGGTGGGTGATTACCGGTATCGGGGCGATACGATTGACCTTTTGGTGACGCGCGATGCAACGTCGTTTGAGTTGACATCGGATGGGTTGGCACTGGTGCCGCTGGCGGTGGTGGGCAATGATGGGTCGCATCGGATACTGCCCTTGAGTTCGGTGGCGACGGTGAAACGGGCGGATGCACCGCAGCAGATCAACCGTGTGGAACAGCAACGGTCGATCACGTTGCAGGTGATTGTGCCGCCGGGACAGGCACTGGAGGAGGCGATGGGGGCGATACAGGAAATGATTCCGCCGCTGCGGCAGCAGGGTCAGATTGCACTGGGAGTGGATGTGAACCTTGGTGGTACGGCTGACAAACTGGTGGAGGTGCGCGAAGCACTGACGGGACAGGTGCATGATTCGTTTTGGAAGACGTTTCAGAGCTTTATTCAAAGCCGATTGTTTTTGGCACTGCTGATCAATTATTTGTTGATGTGTGCGCTTTTTGAAAGCTGGGTGTATCCGCTGGTGATCATGTTCACGGTGCCGCTGGCGACCATCGGCGGATTTTTGGGATTGCGCATCACGCATGAGTATGTGCCCACGCAATTGCTGGATGTGGTGACCATGCTGGGGTTTGTGATATTGATCGGCACGGTGGTGAACAATGCGATTCTGATCGTATCGCAATCGCTGAACTTCATGCGCGGGTTTGGTGAGAGCGAGTTGGATAAGGTGCAGCGATTGACGCCGAGGATGGCGATTCGAGAATCGGTGCGTACCCGTTTGCGACCGGTGATGATGACGACGCTGACGACGCTGTTCGGGTTGCTGCCGCTGGTGATCAAGCCCGGTTCGGGGAGCGAGATTTATCGTGGGCTGGGCAGTGTGGTGTTGGGTGGGTTGCTGGTGTCAACGGTGTTTACGCTGCTGGTGGTGCCGGTGGTGTTCAGCCTGGTGATCGATGCGAAGGTGGCGCTGTATCAGCGGTTGGGTTGGGAAGTGGAGGCGGAGCTGCGGGATTGAGTTTTGAATGTTGAAGAAAGGAATTTGCCGCAGAGATCGCAGAGATCGCAGAGAAGATATCAAGAGCCGAGAAAAGAACTCAACACAGAGAGCACAGAGGACACAGAGAAAGGGAATGAGCCTCAGGGCAAACGCAGGTGGATTGATTGACTGAGCCGTGACCGGGAGTCGAGTGACTCAGAGCCGCGCGTGGTAACAAGCGGTGTATTGAAAAAACCACTCGCTTCCGCTCGTGGCTCTGAGCAACACCAGTGTCCGCTCGTGGCTCTGAGCAACACCAGATCAACGCCGCCCGCATCCGTTGTTTGAGACGTAAGCAGCGGATATTTTGCATTTGATAGGGTGATTTGGCCGATGATCATGGTGTCGGTTCGTGTTGCTGTTGGACGACAGTACCTGAGGAATCCGACCATGACGATCGGTCAAGCCTCGTTGAAAAAAGCCCCGCACCCTCAGCGTGGCAGAAAATATTTCACGTTGCAGGAAGCCAATCGATCCCTGTGCCTGGTGGGACGGGTGGTGGAGGATATTCACCAGCGTTACCAGCAGGCGATGGACATTCGCAAACGCGCGGAAAAGTCGGACCTGGGAGACGATCAGGAACAACTGCGCGATGACTATGACAAGTGCATGGACCAGCTCAATGAACTGATGGATGAGTTGCATCAGGTGGGTGTGGAGTTCAGGGACTTTGACATGGGGCTGGTGGATTTTCCAGCAGTGCATGAAGGCAGGGAAGTGTACCTGTCATGGAAGCGCGGGGAAAAACAGATCACGGCCTGGCACGAAACGGATACGGGCTACGGCGGAAGACAGGATGTGGCGGTGTTGGACGCGGTGGGGCAGTGATGCGGACGAATATTGATACATCATCAGAGCCGGGGCGTGTCGCCCCGGTTTGAGCATGCATGGTGAATGAAGACCGGGCTGACACGGCCCGGCTCTGATATATAAAAAAACGATCAACACTTACCAGCTTTACAACAAATACTGCTGCGTGGCCTCGATGGTTTTGGGCAATGGTTTACCCTGCAAATCGTCCGCGTAAATGGCGGTGGTTTGTGAAAGCTCGATCGTCGGCAACACCTTGCCCTCGACATCGCGCGCGACTTGCACGCCTTGACTTTCCAACCAGCGGGCTGCCCGGTCGATTTGAATCAACTTGCTGGTCATGGGCGAATCCAGCACGCCCGGTCCGTCCGCATTTTTAATCGGGGCAAACTCATCGGCCCGATCGGTTTCGTAAATGATCGACGCTCGGCACATCGGCAGAGCATCGAACACAAACGTTTCCAACTTCACCGCATTGTTTTTTTCGGGCTTGACCACCTGGCCACTGGTTGCATCAAGGTAGGGCACTTTCTTTTCCGCACGGTGGAAGGGCAACGCAAAACCGCCGGCCTTTTCATTCAGCGACGCAACAAAATCAACCTTGATCAGATGAATGGCAATCGAGCCGGCCAAAAAGCGCAACTGCCCGTCGGGCAATCGTTCGTTTGCCAGCGCATCGGGAAGGTCGGAATATTCGATGACGGTCATTTTTCCATCGACCAGACAGAAGTTGCCGAGCTTTTCGAGTGGCTCGCGTTTGGGCAGCATTTTGGAGGACATTTCCGCATGGTCCAAATCATGCAGACCGATGAACACAGGATCGAGCACGCGCACGATCGGGTTGTCCACCTGGGTATAGCTGATGTGCTGGATGCCGCGTTTTTTCATGTCGGCCACGGCTCCGCTGGTGTATAGGGCTTTGAGCGATCCGCCGTGACCATTGGGCGACAGAGCCATTGAATCGGGCGCTTCGAGCAATACCTTGCCGGTTTTCATATCGATGGCGGGCATCATCGCCTGCGGAAAGATGAACACAGCCGAGCTGTCGAGGCCGAAGTAGCGATTGTCCTTGAAAAAGGCGCGGGTGTCGGCATCGTTGATCGGGCTGGTCATGATGTACCAGGGAATGGTGACGCTGCAACGCCGTTGCATGTTGCTGATGTACTCGGCGAAGCAGCCGAAGAGGGACAGTTTGCGAATGGGGGTGGAGGGATAGGTTCCCTTGGGGCCGTTCCAACCCAGACGTGTGCCCTGCCCACCGGCGACGGTGAAGGCGGCGACCTTGCCGGCTTGGATCAGGTTCCACCCGTGCTGCCGTGCCTGGTCGTATTTGCTTTGCAGTTGGGGTGCGGGCTGGTTGGCGTACCAGGGCGCGGGTTGCACATTTTCGGGCAGGTGAAATTCGGGCTTTTGCAGCACATGCGTTTGCACCAGTCGCGCCACCTCCGGCCAATCGACGCTGTCGATCTGATCCAGCAACTGCGTCTGCTGCGTCGGGTTGAGTTTGCCCCAATGTTGCAGGACGTGATCCTGCTGCACGGCGGCAAGGGTTTTTTGAGCGCGTTGATAACGATCCGTCAGCGTGGTTGGGTTCATGATGATGCTTGTCGGTAGGGTGTGCGAATACGAACGCGGTCATGATAACGATTTGGTCACCAGCGGGTGAAATGAAGGACGTTAATGTGGTCCGTGGATGGTGGCTGGAAATGCCGAATCAGAATCGCGCCGGCAGTTTCGATTTGCGCAATCAGGTCGCGTCGCTTCATGCGAATTCCAATTCTTCCACTTTTTTGCTGCCGGGAATCGTGTCCGCAGTGAAGGTTTCGAAAAGATCGCGCAGATGCTCTTTCAAATCATCGAGCGTTTCCCCCTGGGTCCAGTGATCGGAATATTCATTCAGGTAACCGAGCAGTTTCCCGTCGTCTTCGCGCCAATAGGTAAACTGAATCTTCATGATCCATGATCCATCATCAATCATGCCCTTGGTGGGTCCGCTCGCCGACTCACTTGACCCACCCGACAATAAGCCACTGGGCCACTTCACGGACTTATTTCATCACTCGGAAGCCGATGTCTTTCCGATAGTGCGCGCCTTCAAAATGAATCATTGCACAAGCTGCGTTGGCTTTGCCTTGTGCCTGCTTCAAATCGTCGCCCAGGGCACAGACGCACAGCACTCGTCCCCCGGCAGTGACGACCTTGCCTTGTTTATCCAACATCGTCCCGGCATGAAACACCATGACATCAGGCTGCTGGCCCGCTTCAATCAACCCTGTGATGGGCAAACCGGTTTTGTAATCACCCGGATACCCGCCGCTGGCCATCACCACGCAACAGCAGCAGCGCGCGTCCCACGATAATTCCACTTCATCGAGTTTGCCTGTACAGGTGGCGACCATCACATCGATCAGGTCCGCCTGCATCCGCATCAATAGCACCTGCGTTTCCGGGTCGCCGAATCGGCAGTTGAATTCAAGTGTTTTGGGGCCGCCGGGGGTGAGCATCATTCCCGCATAGAGCACGCCCTGAAACGGCACATCATCGCGGCGTAACGCATCGACCGTCGGCACGAGCACCTGTCGCTCAATCCGAGCCAGCATGTCATCACTGAGCAGCGGTGTGGGCGAATAGGCACCCATGCCCCCGGTGTTGGGGCCGGTGTCGTTTTCGCCGACCTGTTTGTGGTCCTGTGCCGGATCGAGCACGAAAATATTCCGCCCATCGACCAGAGCCAGCACCGACACTTCCTGTCCGATGAGTTTTTCTTCGATGACGACGCTCTTGCCTGCGTCACCGAAGGCTTTGTTCACCATGATCTGTTCGACAGCCTTGGCTGCCTCTGCCGGAGTGTCGCACACCATGACGCCTTTGCCCTTGGCCAGTCCAGCCGCCTTGACGACCATGCCGGTGTCCCTGCTGTTCACATAGGCAAGTGCAGCTTGTGCGTCGTTGAAAATACGGGCCTCGGCGGTGGGCACGGATGCGCCGCGCATGAGTTGCTTGGAAAACGCCTTGTCAGCTTCGAGTCGGGCTGCCTGCGCCACCGGGCCGAATACGTAACGCCCCGGTTTTTGCAAGCGATCGACCAAGCCTTCCGCCAGCGGGTCTTCCGGGCCGACGACGATGAGTTCCACTTTTTCCTGCCGGCAGAAAAAGTCGATGGCATCACTGTTTTTGGTATCGACGGGGGTGATTTTCAGCGGCACATTGGTGCCCAGCGCAGCCGTACCTGCGTTACCGGGGGCGAAAAAAAGTTTGCCGCATTGGGGTGACTGTTTGAGTTTCCAGCCCAGCGCGTGCTCACGACCACCACTGCCGATGATGAGAATGTTCATGGGGCAGATGATAAAGGTTTCTCGGTCGTTGTTCCAAAAAACCAACAAACGATCGGGGTGGCAGGCTGATGTGTTCGGATAACGCCGAGCCTTTCAGGGCCGGATGGTTGTGAATGATGGGTAATGTTCAAAGAGGATGTACGACAATTATCTGTGGATTTGTACATTAGCGCCCTCTGAACAATCCCCTCTCCCCCCGGGAGAGTAGGAGTACTCGCTTCGCTCGTATCCGGGTGAGGGCGGAAGTGCGTTTGGTCGTACCGTATTTCAAGGCATATTCTTCATCGGCCCCCGCCACGGCGAGGTCTGCGACTCACTCGGCCTCATCGGTTGATTGAACTATCATGACGCCGAGGGCTTCAGCCCCGGTTATCACTGTGTCATTCGTAAAATCATCCGGCCCTGAAGGGCTCGGCGTCATTCGTGTTACAACTTCACATGTGTGCGTTGGCTGTCGGTTCAGGCGGTTTTTTCAGGAGCGACGAGGCTGGGGCGGACCAGTGAACGCACCGGGGCGCGCTGGGGTTGGGCGATGCGTTCCTGTAACAGGCGGACGGCTTCCCACGCGATTTGATCGCAATGCAGGTCGATCGTGGCCGGCCGGGGCGACAGAAACTCAAGTGTCGTCGGGTCGTTGTCGCAGGAGATGACCGCCAGGTCGGTGTCGGGTTTGATACCGCGTTCCAATAGCAGGGTGTAAAGGCGGGCGGCTTCGACATCGGAGAAGATGAACAGCCCGTCGAAAGCGGGTTTGCCGTCGGGGGTTAACAGGTGATCGATCATTTGCGTCGGGGTTTCGATCAGATCAACGGGTACGCCGTAAAGGTCGGGGAGTCGTCGATGTTCGTGAGCGCGGCTGAGGACGCGCACTTCCTGTCCGGCCATGAGGGCGCAACGAATGAAACCCTGGGCACGTTCGGAGGGAGCGACCCGCAATATTGAAGCGAAGCTGACGAAGGCGATGCGTTTGCAGCCGCGTTGTTGAAGGTACTGTTGTGCGATGCGTCCGACATCCAGGTCGTCGGGGGCCGAGACATCGACGAGGGTGTTGGCCGGTGGGTCGGCCATGAGCCAGACGGTGGGCAGTGAATCAGGCCAGTGGGGTTGTTCGGTGACGGGCGGCGAAAGCAGAATCAGACCATCGAGTTCCGTGTATTGCAGGGGGTTGTCGTGGGTTTGTGACAGAGCGGAATCGTGAATGAGGGTCTGTGCGGGATGTTCACGCAGACGCAAGGTCAAACCCTGTGCCCCGGTAGCACGGGTGACGCCGCGCACGGCTGCGGTGAATACGGGGACCGAATGCCAGGCCATGGAGGGAGTAAGGTCCCAGGTTTCCAGCAGTATGGTGCCCTGGTTGGTGGAGTTGTCATTGGTCAGTGGGGTGGACAGGCGACGGGCACGTTGCACACCGGGGCCGGGCTTGACACGACGGGGTACGTATCGCATGGCTGACATCGCGGCAAGGATTTGTTGTACGGTGTCGGACTTGACGCCCGATGCCCCGTTGAGGACGCGCGATACGGTACCGACGGAAACGCCGGCTGCTTTGGCCACTTTGACAATCGACATTCGCAGTTCCTCCATGTCGCTCAACCGCCACTGGCTGGGCAAGTACTATCCAATTTTGTTCACACCGCCGAGGGCGGCGGTGCCACATCGAACCTTGTAGCCCAGCCGCCCCCGGCTTGGTGAATTGCCATCAACGTTCACACCGCCGAGGGCGGCGGTGCCACATTGAACCTTGTAGCCCAGCCGCCCCCGGCTGGGTGAATTGCCATCAACGTTCACACCGCCGAGGGCGGCGGTGCCACATTGAACCTCGTAGCCCAGCCGCACCCGGCTGGGTGAATTGCAGTGGCGGGTGCCGGGATTGAGTTTGCAGAAGGAGCAGCGTTACAGCCTGCGGTTCAAGGCCAAGGGGGATGGCAGGCAGAAGGTGGGTTTGAGTGTGCATGTGAATCGCCCGCCGTATCGGAATTTGGGTTTGAATCAGACGGTGCAATTGTCAGCGGAAGCAAAGGTGCATGAGTTTGTGTTCACCGCGACGGAAGATGAACAGGACGGACGATTGTCGCTGCTGGTGGGCGTGGCCGGGGGCGTGACGGAGTTTGGGGAAATAGAGTTGCGGTCTGCGGGTTTGCAGGGGTTGGAGGCCGGCGAGGACCCGACGCAGGGAACGGTGGCGATGCCCAGCGTCAACCGGGGGATGACCGGCAGCAGGGCGTTTGACTGGCATGCGTTTTTACAGGAAATCGAACAGCGGTATTACGTGGAGATGCGCGACTTTTTGCGTGAGGAAGTGGGCGTGCGGGTGCCGATCACGGGGACGATTGCGTTGGGGCCGTTGGGGACGCTGACGCAGGCGAAGATGGATTTTGTGGATGCGCATGTGTACTGGGATCACCCGGAATTTCCGGGTCGCGCGTGGGATGCAAAAGAGTGGCGGATTCGCAATCAGTCGATGGTGCAGCATCCGGGAAATAGCGCATTGCATCGGGCGGCGACGCTGCGGGTGGCGGGCAAGCCGTTCACGGTGTCGGAGTACAACCATGCGGCCCCCAATGAGTTTGCCGCCGAGTGCATACCGATGGCGGCATCGTTTGCGGCGATGCAGGATTGGGACGGCGTGTTCATTTTCGCCTACACCCACAGCGATCAATTTGCGCATCAGAAGATCAGCAGTTTTTTCGACATTGAGGGCGATCCGGCGAAGATGGCGCTCTTGCCGCTGGGGGCGCGGATTTTTCTGGGTGAGTTGATGCGCACGGAGCAGCCGCGTTTGCGGGTGACGGTTCCGTATGAGCGTGCGGTGCGCGGTGCGGACCGGGCGTATGACAAGATGCACGATTTTATGCGCAGCGAATATGGATTGGATTGGCGCAGTGTGGTGGGTCAGCCGATGGAAACGGAGTTTGTTTACACAGCCGGGGAGGGAGGCATCAAGGCCGCGGCGGCGGGCTGGAAGGGGTTTCAATGGTCGGTGCCCACGGCTGGTCAGGGCGCGTTTGTGATGCATGGTCAGGCGAGTGTGTTTGTCGGTTCACCGCTGGGCGTGTCGCTGCCACAGGGTTATTTGCAGCGGTTGGATAATGAATTCGGCGTGGTGATGGTGGTGCCGATGAAGGTGACGACGGGGCAGCCCAGACAGTGGGCGGTGGCGGCGCTGGGGAAGGTCGGCAACACGGAGATGGGGTGGGACGCGCAGAGACGAACCGTGGGGACACAATGGGGCAAACCCCCGGCGTGGATCGAACCGCTGCGTGCGACGTTGCGATTCCCTGCGGAGCCGACGGTGCGTTTGTATGCGGTGAATGCCGGTGGCGTGCGCGGAGATGAAGTGCCGATGACCGGCGACCCGGGGGCATCATCAGCGGCGTGGCAGATGTTTGATTTGTCATCGGTCCCTTCGTTGTACTACCTGGCGGTGGAGTCGGCGCGATAACGAATTTTGCTTGGATTGTTCAACAACTTTTCAAGGTTCAGATCAACTGTCGAGTGGATCAAGCGATTCATACATGATGGTGCGAAGCGGTCGAGGAAGAGCAGGCGTTGATGGTTGATGCAAAATGCGATTCACAGAAGCACACGGCGACTGCAATACGGGAAGCGATACGGTACTTTCTGCAAACCAGCGAGACTCAATGATGTTTGTGAAGTTACCGGGTTGGATGGTGTGTGCGATGGTGATGTGTGCTGTGGTGCTGGGGAGCGGGGTGGTGAGCGGCGCTGCGGAAGCGGAGCGGGTGCTGCATGTGAGCGCGGAACAAGGCGATGACCAGCGCAGCGGGAAAGCACCACTCGCTTCCGCTCGTGGCTCTGAACTGCACCGCTGTCCGCTCGTGATCAGAGCATCGCAAGCCTCCGCTGTTTGCAACGTAAATCCAGAAGTGATGCATATTGGTGTACCACGCGCGGTTCTGAATCCCGATATGAGTATCGCTAAAAACAATACGTTTGACATCGAAATGGTATGAGATGGGATGTTGGGCAGCATTCGTGATCAGAATCATGAACTTCACGCCGACATGAAGTTCAGGCGTGGTTGCGGCCCTGACGATCAATGTGTGCGGAAGGCATTGGTGGGTCCGCTCGCGGACTCACTTGACCCACCCTACAAGACTTTGAATCACACCGCCGAGGGCGGCGTTGCCACATTCCATCCTGAACTCACGCGGTGATGCGCAGCGGGGGTTTGCCGTCGTCGGATTTTTCTTGTGAAGCGGGTTGTTCGCTGATGGCTGAGCCGCCCATCATGGTCATGTCGCTGCCGCCACGGGTTTTTTCGGTGACCGGGCGCTGCCAGGTCGAGCTTTGTGATCGCCTTCGATAGGGCAGTCGTTTCATGTCCAGTTCGAGCAGTTCGGTGACATTGACCGTGCCGGGGTGGTCGTGTGAGTTGCACCAGTCGGCCATCTGTTGTGCTGCCAGGTCAAAATCCTTGGCCTGCAACTGCACGAAGCGATGCACCAACTCGGCATCAAACTGTTTGCCGGCGTTGCTCGCGATTTCCTGCATGGCCACCTCGAACGACATGCCCGGTCGATAGGGCCGGCTCGAAGTCATCGCATCAAAGGCGTCGGCAATGGCCAATACACGGGCGACCAGCGGTATTTGCTGACCCATCAGGCCGTCGGGGTAGCCCTTGCCGTCCCACCGTTCGTGATGATGGCGTACCACGGCCAGGGCGGCGCCCAGGTGGGGTATCTGGCTGATCATGTCGTAGCCGACGACCGGGTGGGTTTTGATGATTTCAAATTCCTGCGCTTCGAGTTTGCCGGGCTTGCGCAGAATGGCGTCAGGCACAGCGATTTTGCCGATGTCGTGCAGCAGGCCGCCGATTTGGATGATGGCCCGGTCACGCTGGGTCATGCCCAGTCGTTTGGCAAGCAATAGGGCAAAGGCGGTGACGCGCTGCACGTGGCCGCCGGTGTAGGGGTCGCGTGATTCGATGGCCTGGGCAAACCCGTACACGCACTCAATCATCATCGCGCCCACGGCTTCAACCAGGCGATCGTTTTCACAAGCCACCGCTGTCTGTCGAAGCATCGATTGAATCAGTTTGAGTGTGTGTTCGTCGGTGGTGATGTCGTGTTCGACGCAATGCACCACCAGGCAGCCCAGCAGGTGTTTGTTGGTGAGAATGGGGAAGGCTACCAGCAGGCCTTCGATGCTGGAGGATTTACCCCGGCCCAGCACACGCACCTTGGCGTCGGCATCGGTGTGAATCATGCGCGCCAGGTGGATCACGGCTTTGGGCAGGTCGGAGTGGCCGATAACCGGGTCGTTGAGGCAGTGAACCGAGCCGATGGGTTCGGTGGGGGTGGAATCGATGACCCAGGCTTCCCGGCAACTGGTGATCATGTACACCTCCTGCAAGGTGTCGTTGATCACTTCGTCGAAGCTGCGTCGTTCGGAGAGCGCCGCAGCCATGCGGTTGAGCGTGGCCAATTCGTCCAGGTGTTGCACCTGTGAGGCAATGATCTGTTCCTGAAGGGTTTCCAGGTTGGACAGATGGTCCTGGAGCTGTTCGAGCGACCAGAAACGTCGCGCCAGGGGCCGACCGGTCTGAGAATGTGGGATGGTGAAAGGATTCAATCCCCTTACTCCAAAGGCGATACTTTGTACGTATCGGGAATGTAACGGAGGTACTTGAATCCTTGCGATGGGATATGGCGATATCTTTTAACGAAGTTCAGGAGGAAATAAGTGGCCAAGTGGCCAAGTGGCCAAGTGGTCAAGTGGCCAAGTGACAGAACCGTATTTGGTAGTTAGCGCCGCGATTTATCGCGTTGTTAGAAGTGGCCAAGTGGCCAAGTGGTCGAGTGGTCAAGTGACAGAGCCGTATTTGGTAGTTAGCGCCGCGATTTATCGCGTTGTTAGAAGTGGCCAAGTGG
>CAZJMK010000010.1:17657-70497 GCA_964547135.1 uncultured Phycisphaeraceae bacterium
TAGTTAGCGCCGCGATTTATCGCGTTGTTAGAAGTGGCCAAGTGGCCAAGTGGTCAAGTGGCCAAGTGCCGGAACGATATTTGATCGTTAGCGCCGCGATTTATCGCGTCTGCCTTGATGCGACGTGACGCCCCATGTCACCAACCCCCGATAAAGCGCAGGCTTTGGAGAAGTTTCAGGGGTCGATGAAAATCCGCCTTGACTTTTTGCCAAACTGTTGTATCATCGGTGATATAACTATTTGGCAAACCCAATGAGCGTCACCCTACGATCCATTTCGGACTACACCGGCCTGTCGCTGCCGACCATCAGTCAGGCCCTGAACAACACCGGGCGCATTTCCCCGCAGACCCGTGCCACGGTGCTCAAGGCTGCCGCCAAGCTGGGCTATCGCCCCAACGGGTTGGCGCAGGCCATGAAGGCGGGTCGTTTCAACACCCTTTCGCTCATCATCGGCGGGCAGAGCAAGTCGCACGGCTTTGGCTGGATGCCCGCTTCGCTGATGCACGGCATCGAAGTCGAAGCCGCCCAAGCCGACCTGGCGATTCAGGTGGCGGCGGTGCGTGATGAACAATTGGCCGACCCCAGTGCCATGCCGCGGATTTTGCGTCAGTGGAGCAGTGACGGCCTGCTGATGAACTACATCGTGGACATGCCCCCGCATATGGCGGACACCTTACGCCGTACGCATGTGCCCACGGTGTACCTCAATGTCGATGAGCCGAGCAACTGCATTCGGCCGGACGACCACGGGGCGGCGGCCACGGCTACCCAGCAGATGCTCAAGGCTGGTCATCGCCGGGTGATGTATGTGGGCACCAATCAGGGCTGGGGCCACTACAGCCAGCAGATGCGGCTGGAGGGGTATCGACAGGCAATGCAGCAAGCGGGGCTGGAACCGATGGAGGCGCTGGTCGGTGATTACTACGCACTGAATATGAGTATTGACATTGCCGCAGCGGTGAAGGCATATCGACCCAGTGCCCTATTGGTTTACAACGGAACCGGTGCGTTACGGGCGATGAACACCTTGCAGGGCATGGGGCTGCGTGTGCCGACGGACGTATCGCTGGTGACGTTTACGGATGACTGGTCGGATGCCAGCGGGAGTCAGCCGATCTCGGCGATGCGTCTGCCGTTTATCGAAGTCGGTCGTTGTGCGGTGCGTCGTCTGGTGCAGTTGATCAACGATGGTCGTTCGTTCAAGGCGCAGGCTTTGCCGGCCCAGTGGTATGCCGGGCAGACTTTCGCGCCGCATGTGTCAAACGAATGAGGGTCATTGGCATCGGCTGGTGCCGATTGCATCACGTGTCGGAATAGTGTCGCAAACTCATTTTACGGAGGAGGTTTTTATGACGAAGTTTTCAGTCACAGCATTGACAGCCATGGTCGCAGGGGTGGTGTGGGCTGGGGCCTCGGTGGACGCAGCGGTGATGAACGGTCTGACCAGCGATGGGCGGGTCGATCGCGCCTTGACCGGGTCACCGGCACCGATGGGCAATTTCGATGGTGGAGCGACCGCCATCACGGGGTTGACCGAAACAACGGCCCGCACCGGTCGCGGCGGAGTGTCGGGTGTCACCTACACGGTCGTCAACAGTGTGTTTGTCTTTCAGTTGCCCACGCTGGCACCTTTCGAAGTGTTTGATTCAGCCACACTGACGCTGACACTCGACAATGCGCAGAACAACGGCTTCAACATCGATTTGTATGCCTTGGGCCGACGCGCCAGCAACGCAGTGCAATTGGGCGACTTTTACATGGGCACCCTCGATGTCACCGATGCCACCCGGCTGGTTGATAACCTGATTCCTTCGGGCACGCCCCCGGCTGCCGGCACCAAGTACAACGTCGATGTGCTTAGCTACCTGACGACGCAATACGCTGGTGGTGCGGGAGCGGGACAGTTCATCTTTTTCCGCACCAGCCCGGACACGCAAAGCTCGGTGGTCGCCAGTCAAACGCAATCATCGTTCCGCATGGCGGACCACAACACGGCTGGTGATCGCCCGATCATCAACTACACCACCAGCATCATTCCCGAACCGGCATCGCTGGCGCTGTTGGCCATGGGCGGACTGATGCTCACGTTCCGTCGTCGGTGAAGGGGTTGATTGGACCCCCTCACCCTCCGGGAGAGTTGAAAACCTCGCCGTGGTGGGGCCGAAGAGCAAAAACGCCTTGTAATGTTGGATATCCAATAAACAGCCACGCCCTCACCCCTGCCCTCTCCCGGAGGGAGAGGGGGGCAGAAATCCCAAATGACTCAGACACCTGTTTTACCCAGAAGTGAACCTGTGTTTGGGTCGATCAACGGGTGAAGGAACGACGAATCAAACCGGTGGCCATCGGTGAAAACGGATGGCCACCCTTCTCGAAAAATCATTTTTCAAGGAGCATGTCATGTCACGCTCAAAGCTTCAAGGGTTCACGTTGATCGAATTGCTGGTGGTCATTTCCATCATCGCGCTGCTGATCGGCATATTGCTGCCGGCGCTACAGTCAGCACGGGCATCGGGGCAGGCCGCCAGTTGCATGTCCCTGCTGCGCCAGTTCGGTGTGGCCAATACGGTGTATGAAAGTGAACACAAAGGCGTCTATCTGCCCCAGTCGTATCGTGACTCGGGGACCAACTGGGTGCGTTACCATCAGAATCAACGCTACCGCGAATACATGGCCAACGCGCTCAATCAACCCATCTGGTATTCGGAATACACTGTGAAAATGCTCTGTCCGGTGTCGCGTCAGGTCCGTGATGGCAACATCAACGGTACAGCCAACCTCAGCGGGGTTTATGGTTACAACGCCCATCCGCTGGATTGGGTGTATGGTGGTTCGCCTGCGAATTCCATCCGTGCGATCACCCAGGCGAAGTTGATTCGCCCTTCGATCAAACTCATGTTCATGGACAGTTCGGAATGGAACCCCGGCCCCGGTGCCGCCTGGCTCAGCAACTGGTACACCTATGGCGATGGTATCGACTCGACACCCAGTGCCCAGCGCGGAGCTTCGTATCGCCACCCCAATCAAATATCCAACGCGGTGCTTTTTGACGGCCATGTCAAGGGCTTCAACCGCTTGGAATACACCGAAGGTGCAGCCGGTACCGGGCTGGAGGCAGCACCGCTGTTCAACCTGACCAACTGATGAATTGATCGATCGAATGCGAAATCATTCTGCATAGCCGCACGTGGCAACGCGCGTTGATTGCAGCGCGCCAACCCTGTTAACACCGTGAGTTGATCATGAAAAACGGCATCGTTGTGTTGGTTACGTTGATGTGCTTGATGGTGATGGCAGCCGGTTTGCAGGCCGGGGTGGTGTATCGGGAGACGTTCCCTACCGGGCCGGATGCCAAGGCCGGCGGTTGGCAATACTTCATTGACGAAAAATGCTGGAATGCATCGAGTCACCCGATTTTCGGCAATGCGCCGGGGGCGGGTGACCTTCCGCCGGTGAACAGCAAACCGGCGAGCACCGATGCCAACTGGCGCGGGTTTGTGTATTTGCCGGTGGGCGCAAGTTACCTGTTTTTCACCGATGAGTTCACGGTCAACGAGCCGGTGATCGCGCTGGGCTGGCACATGGGGCTGGGCGGCAGTGGTGACGGGGTTCACCCAGCGGTGCGTGTGCAGGTGACCGGCAGCGACGGCAAAGTGATGCAACAATGGTATGTGTCGCAGTTGCCGCTGGTGCAGGACGAAAAAGACCGGGCCACACCGATCAATAAAACCAACCCGACGCGATTCAAAATCGAAGGGTCGTTGTGGCGCAAGCTGACGGTGCAACCGCCGACGTCGCCGCAGGGTGGCAAACTGGGCTTGGAGGGTACCGAATCATTTGAGTTACCCAGTGGGCCGATGACTGCGTTTGGTTTGTATTGCTCCAAGCGCACAGCCAATCACACGTTTGATACGTTCACGGTGGAAACAGCCGGGGCGGATGCGGCAGCAGCCAGGGAACAACCCCCGGCGATCCCTGCGTTTGCAGGGGCAGTTGTACCGGTGGCGATCAAGCCGGTGACGTTGCCTGATGCAGGTCAGCCGATGTTTGGCAATGTGGTGATTGCCGGGGGCGGGTACATGACGGGTATATACCCCAGTCGCATCAGTCCGGGGGTGGCGTATCTGACCAGTGATATGGTCGGTCCCTGGCGGCGCAGCGGGCACGATCAGCCGTGGGAATTGTTGACGGTGACTTCGACGTTCAACCCGCCGACGACCAAGCCGGCGCAACCGGGCAACGGTGTCAGCGGTATCGCTCTGCATCCGACACAACCGCACATCGTGTTTGCCGACATGGGTGCAGGTCGGGTGTTTGGCAGTGCCAGTGGTCTGTATAAGTCCACCGATGACGGGCGCAGTTTTCATCAGGTGGTGGACGCTTACTCGGCCAGTAATTCCGATGCGGGACCGCCTGCGACCGGTTCGCGGAAGTGGGGTCCCAGTGTGTTCATGCAGGTGAATCAACCCGACATCATGTACTACGCCACCCGGCGCGATGGTTTGTTTCGCAGCAGTGATGGGGGTGATACATGGGTGAATGTATTCAAACCGGGCAAAGCTTTGCGTAATGTCGTGGCGGACCCGACCGGGCGTGTGTTTGTGTTTGCCTTCAACGATGGTATGTACGTCAGTCGTGATGGGGTGAGTGATTACCAGCCTGATGCGGGGTTCAATGCGCTGCTGGGCAAAAGCAAGGCAGTGACCTGGTTGCGCATCGCCGACGATGGCGTGGTTTTCGCAGCCCATGGTGATCGCATCGCGCGCTTTGATCCGATCGCTGAGCGTTGGTCGGATGTGACACCCGACATCGGCTTGGGTGATATTGAAGCGGTGGCGGTGCACGTTGGTGACTCGAACAAGGTGATCGCCACACGCTCGGAACCGGGGTTTGGTCGGCCCAAATATTTATTGCGTTCGACCGATAGCGGGCGCACCTGGCAAAACGCCCCCGTGTCACACCCGTACAACGAAGGCTGGCAGGCGGACCACGGGTTTAAGTTCAACATGGCGCCGGCGGCGGTGGAAATCGACCCCATCAACCCATCGATAGGTTACTGTGCCGACGTATTCGGCATTTGGCAGACCGATGATTTGTGGGCGGCGACGGTGGCATGGAAGCATGTGTACCGTGGAGCGGAAAACACGGTCACGCTGGAATTGACCACGGTCCCCGCCAAACAGAACGACCCGCAACCAGCCGTATTGATCAGCGGGGTGTCGGACATTCGCGGGTTTGTACACACGGACGTTCATCAGGTGCCGGTGCGTGGGTACATCATGGCCCCGCAGGACTGGTCCACGTATGTGACCAGTGCTGACTTTGTCGAAAATGATCCGTCGATCATGTACGTGGCCAAGTCATTGGGCATCGGCGGGGCAGGGGCACGGGGGCTTGTGTTACGCAGTACCAACGGGGGTAAAAACTGGGACATGCTCACCAGGCCGTTGCCCAACGAGTCGGATGCGGGAGGCAAACTGGCGGTGTCGGCGACGAACAAGGGCATGTTGGTGTATGCACCTTCCAACAGCCGACCTTTGCATTACAGCCACGACGGCGGCAGCACCTGGCAGGTTGCCAAAACCAGTGAGGGTCAACCGGCACCGTGGTTACTGGATCGTGTCACCGCTTACGCTTTTGCACAGGTGTTGGCAGCGGACCGGGTGGATGGTCAGACGTTTTATGCTTACGCATGGGGTGGTGATGCGAAAAAAGGGCCGACGCAACCGGGGCTGTGGGTGTCGCGCGATGGTGGGGTGACATGGTCGATGAGTGCGACGGTGTTGCCGGGAGCCAATCCGTATGACTCGGTGTCGCCGGTGATGTTGGAAACGGTGCCGGGTGGTGCGGGTGAGTTTTACCTGGCGCTGGGCGGCGGTGGTTTGTGGCAGTCACGTGACTTTGGCGCGACGTTGCAAAAGATCGAGACGATACCGGCTGGACGACCGCTGGGCGTGGCAGTGGGGGCGGCAGAGCCGCGAGAAACCAATGCCCCGGCTACGGTGTATGCGTATGCGAAGCTGGCAAGCCCGTCAGCGGATGATTTGCATCCGTGGGCGTTTTATCGTTCGACCGATGGCGGACAAAGCTGGCAGGTGTTGCCGGATAAAGTGGGCTACACAAGGGTGACACCAATGATTTTCGCTGCCGATCGGCAGGTGTTCGGGCGCGTGTATCTGGGTACGCCGGGCATCGGTATCTGGTACCTCGATACCGCCGGTTGGTGACCATACTGTTAATGTGATTGACCTGCCAAGGTTGGTTAAATGAGGCATCATCTGTCGCTCTGGCAGGTGAGCGGATTTTGGTTGAATGGGCGAAAAAAGGGTGGGTTGGTCAGGTCTGAAAACGCGCGATTGTGTCGGGTATCGTTATGGGTTGAATCACCATTTCACCGTCATTGCAGATGATCTCTGCGTATGACATATCAGGGGATGCGGGGGTTTTGGGCTGTTGTGATTGACGGATTGTGCCGACATATTGACGGTTGAGTTGTGGCATTGTGGTTGCTGGATCAGGGATGTGGCGTAGAATCCCTCAAAGCGACTGCTCCGTTATCAATCGACGTTGGTCGATGCCCTCCGCAGTGAGCCTTCGCTAACCCGATCACCCTCAGCGATTGTGAGCTAAGCCATGTTTGAACGATTTACCGACCGTGCCCGCAAAGTGATGGCCCTGGCCAATCAGGAAGCCCAGCGTTTCAACCACGAATACATCGGCACCGAGCACATTCTGCTGGGGCTGGTGAAGGAAGGGTCGGGCGTGGCCGCCAACGTGCTGCGCAACCTGGACGTGGACCTGCGCAAGGTGCGCATGGAAGTGGAAAAGCTGGTCAAATCGGGGCCTGAAATGGTCACGATGGGCAAGCTGCCGCAGACCCCGCGCGCCAAAAAAGTGATTGAGTACGCCATCGAGGAAGCACGCAACCTCAATCACAATTATGTGGGCACGGAACATTTGCTGCTGGGTTTATTGCGCGAAAAGGAAGGCGTGGCGGCACAGGTGCTCATGAACCTGGGCTTGAAACTCGAAGAAGTGCGGGAAGAAATTTTGAGCCTGTTGGGCGCGGGAGTGGACCCGGAAGACACCGCCAAGGGCAATCAGCCGGCGGGGGCGGGCGGCGGCAGTGAAGGCGAATCAGGCGGCGCCCCGGGCGGCAAAAACAGCAAAAGCAAAACCCCAGCCCTTGATTCGTTTGGGCGCGATTTAACCGAACTGGCCACCGAAGGGCAACTGGACCCGGTGATCGGTCGGGAAAAGGAAATCGAACGACTGGTGCAGATTTTGTGCCGGCGAACCAAGAACAACCCGGTGCTGCTGGGCGAAGCAGGCGTGGGTAAAACCGCCATCGTCGAGGGCATGGCTCAGCGCATCATCAGCAAGGATGTGCCCGAAATTCTGGCGGACCGTCGCATCGTCGTGCTGGACCTGGCGATGATGGTGGCGGGCACCAAATATCGCGGTCAGTTTGAAGAGCGCATCAAGGCGGTAATGAACGAAGTGCGTCGCGCCAAAAATGTGATTTTGTTTATTGACGAACTGCACACGCTGGTCGGAGCCGGTGGTGCGGAGGGCGCAATCGATGCGTCGAACGTATTAAAGCCGGCGTTGTCACGCGGCGAGATTCAGTGCATCGGGGCGACGACGCTGGATGAGTATCGCAAATACATTGAAAAGGACGGGGCGTTGGAACGACGGTTTCAGACGATCATCGTCGAGCCGCCGAGCAAGGACGAAACCGTGCTGATATTGCAGGGTTTGCGCGATCGGTACGAGGCGCATCACCGTGTGCAGATCACCGACGAGGCGATCAAACAGGCGGTGGAGTTGTCGATGCGTTACATCACCGGGCGTGTGCAGCCGGATAAGAGCATCGACGTGATCGATGAGGCTGGGGCGCGGATTCGTTTGAAGAGTATGAGCAAGCCGCCGCAGCTTGCGGAGATTGAAGAAAAGATCGAACGGCTGTCGGTGGACAAGGACGAAGCCGTCAAAGCCGCGGACTATGAACGGGCGGCTGAGCTGCGCGATCAGGTCGAAGCAATGCGTCGTCAGAAGGAACAGATTCAAAAGGACTGGAAGAACCGCGCCAAGGAAGTCGATGGCGTGGTGGATGAAAACGTGGTGGCGGAAGTGGTCAGCAAGATGACGGGCGTGCCGCTGACACGGTTGGAAAAGACCGAATCGGAACGGCTGCTGCGGCTGGAAGATGAACTGCACAAGAAAGTCGTCAGCCAGGATGAATCGGTCAAGGCGGTGGGCAAGTCGATTCGCCGAGCAAGAGCGGGGTTGAAGGACCCCAAACGGCCGATGGGTTCGTTTATTTTCGTCGGGCCGTCGGGCGTGGGTAAAACGCTGCTGGCCAAGACGCTGGCGGAGTTCATGTTCGGCGATGAGGATGCCTTGATTCGCATCGACATGAGCGAGTACATGGAGAAGCACAACGTCAGCCGATTGATCGGCGCCCCGCCGGGGTATGTGGGTTATGAAGAAGGCGGGCAGTTGACCGAGACAATTCGTCGTCGGCCCTATTCGGTGGTGCTGCTGGATGAAATCGAAAAGGCGCACCCGGATGTGTTCAACATGCTCTTGCAGATCATGGAAGAAGGGCAGCTCACCGACTCGTTCGGTCGGCATGTGGACTTCCGCAATTGCATATTGATCATGACCAGCAACATCGGTGCGGACCTGATCAAGAACAAGGCTGGGTTTGGTTTCGCCAAGCCGACGGAAGAGGCGAACTATGAAAAGATGAAGCAGACGTTGATGGGGGAAATTGAGCGGTACTTCAGGCCGGAGTTCATCAACCGGTTGGATGATGTGATTGTGTTCCGCCCGCTGACACGCTTGAACCTGGAGTTGATCGTCGAGTACGAATTGCGCAAGGTACGCCAGCGTTTGACCGAACGACAGATCGGCTTGGAACTGGACCAAAGCGCCAAGGACTTTTTGATCGAGAAGGGTTACAACCCGGACTTTGGTGCAAGACCGCTTCGTCGTGCGATTGAACAGTTGCTGGAAGACCCGCTTTCGGAAGCGATTCTGCGCAGCGAGTTCAAGGCTGGGCAGACCGTGAAGATCATTCATGAGAAGGAAAAGACGGGCTTGACGCTGACGGTGGCAGAGGCAGCGGCTGCGACGGAAACGGTGGGTGCCAAGGCCGACGATAAGACCGAACCTCCGCAACCGGCCAACGCGGGTACGGAAACGACGTGAAGAAGTGGTCGAGTGGTTTCAAATGTTTAGCGCGGACGCTTGGCGTCGGCGCTTTTTTTATATCAACATTGGGTGCCTGTGGCATGGTCGCGTGCCACAGGAGGATGCCGCTGTGGTCAGTCAAAAACGACTGCCCACAGGCACACGACGGCGGAGGAGTTGGCTGGACAGAAGCAGGCCGAGGATGACGACGATGATGGCGGCGATGAGGCCGGGGGTGTAGCTGTGGGTGAGGTCGTAGAGCCAGCCGCCGACGAAGGGGCCTGCGATGCCGGCGAAGCCGTAGGAGACGAAGATGAAAGGGTAGATGCGGGCGACACGATCGGCCCCGAAGTGCGAACTGACCAGGGCGGCATGAATGACGAAACTGGCACCAAAAGCCAGGCCGACGAGGATCGATTGGCTGACGAAGACCGTGGCGATGGTGGCGGGGGCAATGAGCAGCAAAAGCAGTGACAGCAAAAGAAATAGCAGGCTCAGCGGGATGACCCGGGTTTTCAGTCGATCAACAAGCACACCCCATACAATGCGACCGGTGGCGTTGCCGATGGCAAAGCCGCTGATGGCGACGGCGGCGAGGTGGGCATCGATGTTGAGCGACAGGGCCAGCGGTTTGAGGTTGCCGATGACCAGCAGTCCGGCAAACGTGCCACAGAACATGGCAACCACCAATGCGCGAAAAAACGAATCACCCAATAACCGGCGTGTGGGTATTTTGGCGACGGGTGCGATGGTGGTTGTGGTTGGAGGAAAGCGCAAGAGCAGAGCGGCGGTAAGAATGACAAGGCCGTAGGCAATACCGATGAATCGCATGATGTCAAGGGCGCTGTAGCCCTGATCGAAAAACATTTCCGCGAGGTTGGAAAGCAGAATCGCGCCGCCGCCGAAGCCGGCGACAGCCAGACCGGTGGCCAGGCCTTGTTGGCGCGGGAACCATTTGACGCACATGACCAGTGGGCAGACGTAGCAGAACCCGGTGCCGACGCCGGCGACGAGGCTGATGCCGATGAATAAACCAAGGAACGAGCCTTGGGAGTAGGAAGCGATGAGGTAACCCAGGGCAAAGAGCAGTCCGCCGAGGGAGGCGACGAGGCGCGGCCCGCGACGGTGGAGCAGGCGACCGGAGTAGATGGTGGTGAGGGTGAAAATGGCGATGAGGAAGCCGAAAAGCACCTGTGTTTGCGCCATGGTGAGGTGGTAGTCATCGTGCAAAGCGGGGACGAAACTGCTCCAGGCGTAGAGGCCGCCGACGCAGGTTTGCATGAGGATGGAGGCCAGCAGAATCAGGTAGCGCATGATTGGGGAGTATTGTGCAGGGAAGTGGTGAAGTGGTCGAGTGGTCAAGTGACGGAATTGTGTTCGGTAGTTAGCGCCGCGATTTATCGCGTCTGTATGTTGCCCAGCCGCCCTTGAGCTGGATGAATGATGGATGATGGATAAATGATAATGGATAATGTTCAAACCAAGAGATTGAGGTCGAACACCATCTCTGAACATTATCCATCATCCATTATCCATGATCCATCAATCGGGGTGGAAGAAAAGGGGTCTGGAAGAAAAGGTGGAAGAAAAGGGTCGGGAGTCATATTTGACGAGGAGACGAGTGTATTGTAATGCGGGCTTATGCCGTGACGACTTCGACAAGCTGCGGGCGGGTTGGTTTGCCATGTGATCAAACGAGGTACGGGTGGATTTGACCATCAACAACCGTGACACGTCGGGTGGCGGTGGCTCTGGATGATGAGGCGATCACCGCGGTGCCCTCCAGTTCAGCCACGATTGCACTCAATGTGCTGGCCAACGGTACGATTCGGGTCTCGCGCAACGGTTTGGGCATCAGCGACACAAGCATTCAATTCGCCGCGGCGGTCAACCATGGTGTTGTGTCCGGCGGACGCATGTGCCGGCGTTGGCTGTTGATGTGGCCCAGCCCCCGGTGTGCCCCGGCTGGGTGAATATAGCCGTCGATGGCATCGGCGGTTCGTGGCATGATTCAACGAGTAACTGATGACGGGTCAACGGCGGATACCATCCGCCGCTTTGTAAACATTCCGTCGAGGGCGGCGATGCCACATCACAGGTGTACAACACAAAATCAGCAAATCAGCAAATCATCAAATCGTCAGATCATTCAATGCAGAATACCCAAGCCCTCGGTCGCCGCGGCGACCTCGTACTCGGCTTGTTTTCAAATATTCGAAATTCGAAATCCGAAATTCGACATTTATTTCCACTTGACCACTTCCCCCATCACCTCAGCAGTTGCGCCTGGTAGCCCAACGCTTCGACCTTTTGCACCAGCGCTTGCGGATTGAGTGTTGTAGTCGTGCGCACATCACTCATCACCATCGCTCGTCCGTCGGCAAGGGTTACCTGCACCTCTTTTACTCCAGCCACCTCCCGCAAAGCCCGCGTCACCGCAGCCACACAATGCGAACAGGTCATGCCCTGCACGCTCAAGGTGTAGGTCGAAGGTTGATTGGTTTGATTCATGTCGTCGGCCCCTTGTTGTGCAGTGGTGGGTGTGGTGCGCCATCGGCTGACGGTCATTGATACTGCGAGGGTGATCAGCAATGCGGTTGCCCACAGGTGGCCGACGATACCCATCGATTCCGACCCGTGCAGGTGTTCATGCGGCAGGTGGGCACTGCCCATCGACGATACCCATGCGTCCAGCGCCAGCCCGGCTGTAAACGAGGCAATGATGATCGTTCCCAGATAAATCAAGGCGGTGCGCGGCCCCAACACTTTCCAGGTGACGCTGATGGTGGCGGCGTTGGTGGCCGGCCCGGCAATCAGAAACACCAGCACCGCACCAGGTGACGCCCCCAGGTGTAAAAACGAAAGCCCCAAGGGAATCGACCCGGTGGAACAGACGTACAAGGGCGTGCCCATGAGCAGCATGATGGTCATGGCCATGAGTCCGCCGCCCAGCCAAGGTTGGAGTTGATTGGGGTTTGCGACGGCTGCGATCAGCCCTGCGAGAATGATGCCGAAGATGAGCGGCTTGGCGATGTCGTTGGGTAAGGTGATCAAACCATAACGCGCTGCCTGTGCCAACTTGCTCGCCAAACCAGTGGCGGGCTTGTGGGTGTCCACCTCGGCAGTGTCATTGGCGGCGTGTGGTTGAATCACCGTCAGGCTGACCGATGTTGCCGGGGGCGTTGTCGAATGGGGCGTATCACGTTGTTCAAAGAAGCTGACCAGGGTTCCGCCGACGATGCCTGATATCAGAGCAATGACGGGTCGTATTACCGCGAAGACCGGCCCAAGCAGGGCGTAGGTTGCCAAAATCGAATCGACTCCGGTTTGCGGTGTCGAAATCAAAAACGAAGTCGTCGCCCCCTTGCTCGCACCATGTTGTCGCAGCGAGGCCGCCACCGGAATGACACCACATGAACAGAGTGGCAACGGCACACCCAACCCAGCAGCCTTGAACGTGGGCCAAAGCCCCCGACCACCCAAATGCTTTTCCACCCACACCGGTGACAGCCAGACGGAAAGCAACCCCGCCACGATGAAGCCCAGCAGCAGGTAGGGTGCCATGGCCGCGAGCGTGAACCACGTCGCCCCCAGCCAGGTTGTGAGGTGTTCGATCAGCATGATGATTCATTTTAGCCGGTTCGATGGTCGTTGATTGCCAAGGTTTAGCGCGGATGCTTGGCGTCGGCGTGGTTGACGCCGTGCCCTTCAGGGCCGGATTTTTTGTATGACTATGAATACGAACCATCCGGGGCTGAAGCCCTCGGCGTCGGTTGTTAATTTGAAATCACCCATCTTTCAGCGTTGCGTCGCGTCCGCACGCCCGTTCCAGTAACCATTGTCTTTCACCCCGTCGTTGTCGTAGTCATCGCATTGGGTGAGCTTCATGCCCTCGGCATGGCCGTCGGCGAAGGCGAACCCGGCAATGCCGTTGTTGCGTTCCGCAGGGTAGGCACGCCAAAGGTAGGTGGCGGGGGTGCCGTCGGGTTCATCGCTGCCACCGGCGTAGTAACTTTGGGCCGGTGTACGACCATTGCCTTTACTGCCCAGGTTGAGCGAGCGAATCGGCGGGTCGATCACATACACGGCTTCACCGCCCACGCCGGGTACATTGGTTGCAACGCCTTTGCGTGAACCGGCGGTGTCGCCCAGGGCGATGGTTTTGGAAGCGACGAGGATGTCGGTATCGATGCGGGCGTGGTAGGTGGGGTTGGGTCGGGCATTGCCGATGTATTGGTAGTTGATGCCGTAGCCCCCGTGGAACTGAATGTTGTTATTGTCGGGGGCGCCGCCGGTGGTGGTGGTGTGAAAAAATTCTTTTTTGAAGAGGGCCAGTTCATCGACCGTCAGGTTCGGCGAAAGATAGACCTTGGTGTTTTCCATGTACAGGTGCAGGTAGTCAGGCCAGCGTGGCTTGTAAGCCCCGGGCAGGCTCGACGAGTGCATGGGCAGGTATCCGCGCTGATCGACGGTGTAACTGTGCAAGCCGATGCCCATCTGTCGCAGGTTGCTGATGCTTTTCAACCCGGTCGCTGAACTGCGGGCCGCCCCCAACGCCGGCAGCAGTATGCCGACCAACAGGGCGATGATGCTGATGACGACCAGCAGTTCGATGAGCGTGAAGGCGTGATGGTGGTTGGTTTGGCCTTCGCCTCGTGCCTTGTATATTGATCGCAGGTGCATATTGCACTCCTATAAAAGTAATTGAGACTCAACGTCAACAATATGCAAATATACTGAAAGGTCCGATGGTGTCAAGTTTGCTTTCAAGGTCGTGCAGATACGAGGTATTACCGACTTCGTGAGGGCGGTTTATCGAACACAAACACCTTGTGCCAAACGACTAACAATGATGTGCCAAGTTACCCATATTCACTTTATCGTTGCAAAACAAGAAAAATACAAGTAAAAAAAGAACCATTCTTGACTACCCATTTTTGCGGCGCTAAGTTTGAAAACTGTTCATTCAAACGGGCATCATGCTGAGGTATTGCCCGGTATGGTGATCGTGAGCGGATTAAGTTGGAACAAGTTTTAGGGAAATGACCGGGCGGCTGCATGGGCCTTTGGGGTTCGTAGCGCGTTCACCTGAAACATCCGCGACAATAAACCTGTTGGTTACGCAGCGAAGTGCATCGCTGTAGTTATTCGTTGTTCGCGAACACTTATTTGGAGGGTTGGCATGATGCAATGGCGAAATGCAACCGTTGTGGGCTTGATCATCAGTGGCATGGGTGTATTCACTGCCGAGGCTTCATCTCCCAAACTTTATTATTCACCGCGCGACCTCTCCAACGGTTACAACAAAACCAGTTTCGATCAGTTTTCGGTCACTGTCACGAACAAGTTCGGGGCGGACAATGTTTTTCTGGTCAGCAACTTCACGGAAGCGTCCGCCTTCGTCGATGCCGATGCTCTGATCATCAACGCCCGCGTATCCACTGGCGTACTTTCGTCACAGGAACAAACCAATATTCTGGCCTTTGTCAACACCGGCAAACCGGTTCTTTTTCTGGGCGAACGCGCGGAATGGGCCAACTGGAACACCTCGTTCCTCAGCCTGTTCGGGGACCAGCACCAAACTTTCACAGGCACCGTCCAAACCGGTATTGTCACCGGCCCAGCCCACCCGCTGCACATCACCGGCGACACCGTACAACTCAACTCCCCGGGCACCATCAGCGGCAGCAATGGTCGCAATGTCTATCGCCTTCACACCAACCAGATACTTGCCAAGCTTTACGGCCCAAGCGAAAACGCCCTGGCGTTCCTTGATACCAATGCCTTTGGCTCGAGTCTCGTTGGCAATGTGCAGTTTTACGGCCGGTTCGCCAACTGGTTTCATGATCAGGCGGTGGCTGCGATGGTTGTGCCCGAACCCACTTCACTGGCATTGATCGGCCTGACATCCGCCATGCTGATGGTGCGTCGTTCCAAGACGGCATAACCCCTGTCCGATCAACGCAAGTACAGCCATCGCTTGTCGGTACCATCGTGGGTGCTTCCAGCTATCATCCGGTCATGAAAACGAAAATCACGATTCCGTTGATACACCCGCGGAACAAGCCGGGCTTGTTTATTACTGCCACGGACACCGGCGTGGGTAAAACCGTCATTACTTGTGCCATTGCTGCGGCAATTCGTCGCCAATCCGGGAGCAAAGAACAGGGCGTCAAAGTCGGCGTATGCAAACCCATGGCCACGGGTTGTCGGAAGGACCGTGAAGGGTTGGTTGCGGAGGACGCGGAAGCATTGGCACATTTTGCCGACTGTCGTCAGCCGTTGGAGGTGATTTGTCCGATTCGCTATCGACCGGCCATGGCCCCCGGTGTCGCTGCCGAGGTGACGGGTATCCCTGTCGATTGGTCGGCACTGGACCGCAGCCTGTGCCTGCTGGACGAAACGCATGATGTGTTGTTGGTGGAGGGGGCAGGGGGGTTGCTCGTGCCGCTGGACGATGCGCAGCCCCGGTGGACGATGCGTGAATTGGCACTGGCCTTGGGTTACCCGGTGGTGATTGTAACGCGGGCCACGCTGGGCACGCTCAATCACACCACCATGACGGTGGAGTTGTTGCGGGCAGCGGGGTGCAAGCCGATCGGGCTGGTGATCAACGGGTTTGACCCTGATTCGTCGAAGTTGAGCAGGGATGAAGATCGGGTGATGGTGACCAATCGCGTTTGGCTGACAAAGATGACGGGGCTGCCGGTGTTGGCGACGGTGCCGATGGTGAAGGACCAAGCGGTCGAACCGCACAAGGCAAAGATACCCGGGGCGATACTCGATGCGGTGGCGATGACGTATTGGTTGGACCTGGCGGAAAAACCGGGGTGATGAATGAAGTGGCCGAGTGGTCAAGTGGTCGAGTGACGGAACCGTATTCGTATGTTAGCGCCGCGATTTATCGCGTCTGTGAATGTGGCACCGCCCCCGGAGGCGCCCTCGGCGGTGTGATCGATCAATGGGGTTCACCCAGCCGGGGGCGGCTGGGCTACAAAACTCACCGACGCGATCAATGATGGCGCCAACCAATACGCCGACGCAAAGCGTCAGCGCTAAACGATGATGGTCACAAACCAATCATCACTTTTCGACCGGCTGAAACAACTCGCGCCAGGTCCGACGCACCCCGCTGAAACTTTGCAGCTTTGCCACGGGTTGATCGAGTGTGCCGGTGACACGAATCGAAATCAGCCCATCGCGGACCATGTCGAGGGCTTCGCCCAGTGCGCCCCAGCCCTGTCGATGCGGGTTGCGTGTGAACATGTCCAGTTGCAATTGCAATCCCGGAAACTGAACGGTTCCGCCGCCGATGATTTGCAGGTCGGGTGCTTCAAAACGCAGGTCGTCCAATTGCACGGTTTCGCCCTGTATCACGTAGCGAGCCGAGGCCCGATCAAAGGCACGTGACGCCGGCCAGGTCAGGTGCATGATTTGCAGCATCGCCATCGCCATCGGCACTTCAAAAAGGCGTGCTTCACGTATCACCATTTCGCCCCGACCGCGCCGCGTACGCACATCATCACCGATGCCCTCAATCGACAGGTTGGCAGACAATCGCCCGGTGGCCCTGTTGCCGTTGGTTCCGCGACCGTTGTTACCGTTGCTGTCCGTGGTCGTGGTTGATGATGAGGTTGATGATGCTGTGGGTGTCGTTACGGTTGTTGCGGATGTCGCAGTCGCTTCATAACCACGCGGGTTGACGATTCCGCCCAGTGCTGCATCATCGAGCACCAATTGCAAACTGTAACCGCCCGGGCGACCGGCAATGATCGTGCCCGACCCCATTACCTTGCCCGCGTAACACTGCCCCGTCAAATCACGCAGTTCCAAGCGGTCCAACACCTGTGCGTGATTGGCGGGTTGGCTGCCTGTCTTGTTTGCTCCACTGTTCTGATGGGCTGCGCTCACCGTGTTGCCAACCCAACCCGGTGTCGAAAGCAACTGAAACGAAAGCGGGCTGATCAGTCGATCCAACACCCGTACCTGTTCCGCTTGGGCGCGCATATCCAGCAGCATCAGTCCGCCGGCCATGGGCTGCTGCAAACTCACGTCCAATCGCCCGGTGAATTCCGTCACCGCCACGCCCAGCATCGCTGACGCATTCTGCAATTCAATGACCGATGACCATGACAATTTCGAACCTGCTTCGCTTGCCCCCCCCGGTTTTCCCGGTTCCCCCGGCTGCCCCGGTTCCTCCGGTTCCCCCGGTTTAATTTTGAGTTGTGCATCATGAATTGCGAAACCCCCTTGAAACTCGATTTGAGCAAGCGTTGCCTGCACACCCGAAGGCAACAAGGCACGCAAACCGGGCGTGAGCCGATCACCCCTGGCACTCAATTGCAAACTCACTGCCGGTGACGAATCAATGTTCGATCCCGTATTGACATGTTTTGCGACCTTGCCATTGACAAGTATTGTTGTGCCGTCGGCTGTGCCTTGCAGTTGCTGCAATTCGATCAAGTTTGGTTGTACCTGCGCCCAGCCGGTGATGTTTTCGATCGGCACGCGCCAGGCTTTTCCCTCGGCATTCATCGAACGAACATTGAGTCGTTTGGGTTCGAGTTTCAAATCGAATGATGGTGTTTGATGTTTGCCATCACCATATATCTGCGTATTGAGTTGCAGTGAGGCATTGACCACGCCCTGAAGGTCATACTGACGAATACGTTGCAAGTGGTCATCGTTGACGTTGCCGGTCATTGACAACAAATCCAGCACACCCTGTTCGAGGGGCAAGTCAGTTGCCTGCACCTGCATGCGCAGTCGGCGGTGCTCTTCATTCAAACCCAGGGCGCCCGACATAGCGATCGTGCCGCTGCCGTGGTTGGCGGTCAGCGCATCGATCACCGCCTCGCCGGGTTGCAGAGTGAGCTTGGCGTCCAGTTCGGTCAATTGGAAGTTTGTACCCTTGGGTTGAGCCGTCGAACTTTTCACATGCGGTTCGATGACGAAGGTGATTTTGTTTTCGTGGTTGGTGAAAATGCGGGCCTTGCCGTCGAACTTGCCCTTGATACCCAGTTGCTCAATCAGCTGCGCTTCATCGCTTGGCAACGATGCCAGCAAAAGTTCATCGATGGGCACATCGTTGGCGGTCACCTGCAATTGCGTGACGGTGCGTTGGGGGTCGTCGGCATCCGGTTTCAGCGCACCTGACAACGTCGCGCGACCGCCGGTGAGTCCGATCAGTTGCACATCATTGACACGCACATCGCGCCCCTTGACCACCAGTTGCCCGCTTTGCACCGTCAGCGGGTACGGCCAGAAGTCGCACAACATTTTCACCCCGGCCAATTCAATCGTGTTGGTGATATGCCCGGTGGTATCGGTGGACCCCGGCGGAGCCTGCACCTGAATCGTCAGACTTACCTTGCCATCGAGTGCAAACGGTTGATGCTCACCAATGGCGCCCTTTTCCAACAATCGCTGCAGCGCAGGCTGCGATATCAACTCGTCGATGATTTCACGTTCTTCATCGTGCAACGACCCCAGCAGGTACTGGTCCACCGGTGCGTCCTTGATCGTGACGACAAAGTCCAGCGCCCCATCATTGGTCGGCGGGCGAATTTCACCGTGGGCATGAATCACCGCACCACTGGCACCCCGCGCATCAATACGTTCAATTACCACCGCATCATGGTCGTAGCGAATGCGCGCGGTGACGTTCTGCATCGGGTAGGGATTGCGATTGTCACTCAGTGTTCCGTCGAAAAGATCGAGTGTACCCAGTGAAATGATGTGGTCGTCACCCGCATCACGTTTGATCGTCATCTGTGTATGAAATCGCCCGCGCACGTTGAAACGTTTGAGGTACGAGCGTGTCACCGGGGGCAGTATTTCCATGACTGCGGGTTCATGCGGCACCGGGCCTTGCAAATCCACGTCCAGTTTCATGGTCATGCCCGGCCCAAAATCGCGCACAAACCCCGACAGCTTGTAGTCACAACCATGAATCACACCGGTCAACGTTTCGATATGCAGCGTGTTGCTGCGAAACGCCAGTTGCGCCTCACGGGCCAGTAGTTGGGTGAAACCTTCCGTCAAAGGCAGATTGATCTGCAACTGCTGAGCGACCAGTTTCGCCCAAGGCCCGTCTTCCGGGTTGATGCCGATTTGTATCGTCGGCAAAGCACCGCAGGGTTGCAGTTTGTCCCACCATTGACGTACCAAGCTCGGCAGCAATTCCTTGTTGACCCGGGCGCATTCAAAGTGCAACAACTCTGCTTTGAAAGCAGGGTATTCAATGTCGATTTCACCTTGAATCGATAACGGTTGTTGCCCGTCATCGGCGGCAGCGGTTTGTGTCAAATGAAACCCATACACCCCCGAACGCTGCGATGTTTCACTCATGCGACCGCGAAACGTAAACCGGGCTGATTCGCTGTAACGATCTTTTTCAACGCGACCAAAAACCCATTGCCCGTCGTCGATGCGAACCTGAGGCAGTTCACCTTTGAATTTCCAATCACGCTGACCAGCTTCATGCTTGCTGAAAAGTTGTTGCCAGTTGAAGTCACCGGCGGGGGTGAACTCGGTCAGATACAACCTTGGCTGACTGACAAACACCTGTCGGATATTCAAGCGACCGCGCCAAAGGGACCAAGGGTTGTGAATCAGGGTGATTCGGTCGATTTCCAGCAGTCGATGTGCATGATCGGTACTGTCGATCAGTTTTACCCGAATGCCCTGAATGTCAATCGGGCCGCGCAGTTGAAATTGCGCGGATTGCACGGTTGCCTTGCCGCCCAGGTTTTCTTCCAGCAGTTTCACCACCATGTTCGCCAGGCGCTGCGGGCTGGTGAGCCAATGGTAAAAAAGCGTGGCCGATATCAGCACGAACAGCACCCCACCCACAAACGCCAGCGCACAACGTTTGCGTCGCTGTGAACAGAAGGGTGCTCGTTGATCGTTGGTCGGCTTGGTTGTATCGAGGCTGTCGTTCACACGGTTGCCTGTTTGTTGTTGATCATTCGTTTCGTGGTGTCGCGCGTCAACGATGACGCAACCTTTGAGCTTGGTCGCCATCGCTGAAACCAACCATTATCCATGATCCTTCATCCATTATCCATAGCATTCAAGCTTCGGGTATGCTGATGTGCTTGTTTGCATCAAGGAGCGAATCATGAATATCAACCCCGATCAAAACGCGGTGCCCTCGGCTTCAACACCCGGTTCAACAACACCTGCCGCAGCGGCGCCGTCACCCGCGGCACCGGTGAGCGACACCGGTTTCAAGCCGACCATCACCATTGACGATTTTGTGAAAATCGATTTGCGGGTGGCGACGGTGCTCGATGCCCAGCCGCACCCCAAAGCCGACCGACTGCTCAAATTGCAACTGGACCTTGGCATTGAAAAGCGTCAGGTTTGTGCGGGCATTCGCGCCTACTACCCCGACCCGTCGGTGCTCATCGGTAAACAGGTGATTGTCGTTGCCAACCTGGCGCCACGCATGTTACGAGGCGAACCATCCAACGGCATGATACTGGCTGCCAGCGCCGCTGAGGGCGACAACGTTACCAATGTCGTCGTCCTTTCGCCTTCACAACCGGTGCCCCCCGGTTCCAAAGTCGGCTGAGTGAATGTTTTACTTTTTTTTGATTGCACACGCAGGAAAGACCCCATGACCACCGCTCACAGCAACCCACCCCGAAAAATCGTACTGGCCTACTCCGGCGGCCTGGACACCTCCGTCATTCTGCCCTGGCTTAAAAGTCGTTACCCCGGCGTCAAACTGGTCGCCTTTGCCGCGGAACTCGGACAGGGCGATGAACTGTCAGGCATCGAAAAGAAAGCACGCCAGAGCGGCGCTGACGAAGTGGTCGTGAAAGACCTGCGCAAAGAGTTTGCCTACGACTTTTGCTTTCCGATGTTGCGGGCACATGCCACGTATGAAGGTGACTACCTGCTGGGTACTTCGATTGCCCGACCGCTGATCGCCAAGCATCAGGTGCTGGTGGCCCATCAGACCGGGGCCGATGCCGTGGCCCATGGTGCGACGGGCAAGGGCAATGATCAGGTGCGGTTTGAATTGACAGCGATGTCGCTGGACCCGGCTTTGCAAATCATTTCGCCCTGGAAAGACCCCCGATTTTTAGCCGATGGTCTGACGGATCGTGAAACTGCGATTGCGTTTGCCAAAAAGCACAACATTCCGATTGCGCAATCGACGAAAAAGATTTACTCACGGGACCGCAACCTTTGGCACATCAGCCACGAGGGCGCGGAAATTGAACACCCCGATGAGGAACCGAATTGGAAAAATTGTCTGACCATCAGCGTGCCGGTGGAAAAAGCACCCGGCAAGGCTCAGTATGTTGAAATTGAATTCGACAAGGGCACACCGATCGCACTGGGTGGCAAAAAGTATGCAGGCCATGAACTGATTGCCCACCTCAATGAAATCGGTGGTGCGCATGCGGTGGGGCAGACGGTGCTGGTTGAAAATCGGCTCGTGGGCATGAAATCGCGCGGCGTGTACGAAACCCCCGGCGGTACGATTCTCTACGAAGCCCACAAGGCCCTGGAACAGATCACCCTCGAACGCGAGCTGTATCACTTCAAGCAGCAAATGGCGTTGCGCTACGGCGAGTTGGTGTACTACGGGCAATGGTTCCACCCGCTGCGCGAAGCGATGCAGGCCATGATCGATCAGGCTAATCAGGTGGTCACGGGCAAGGTGAAGGTGAAGTTGTACAAGGGTCGGGCGCAGGCTGTCAGTGCCGCCAGCAGCAAAAGTTTGTACGACCCGCAATTGGCAAGTTTTGCCATGAAGGATTACGACGTGACCGCAGCCCGCGGGTTCATCGACCTGTTCGGTCTGCCCATGAAGGTGCGGGGTCTGCGTCAAAAAACCAAGGGGTGAGGGCGTTTCGGCACTTTACGAAATCAGTTGTTTACCCGACAATGGCGGTTCATCGGAGGGGGATGATTCGTGGTTACCTGCGAGGGATGACGCATGCAACTGATGACATGGACGATGGCAAGGCTGGGCAGCCGATTCAATCTGCTGCTGGAACCCTGCCGCAGACGTGTGATGCACTCGGCCCTGGGTCGATTCCTTGATGCCCCGATGGACCTGATGGTCGGCCTGGTTGAACCCGACGGCACCGAACGTGTATTGCCCTTCACGACCCGTGGTACGCCACTGCTCAATTGTGAACAGTTCGCACGGGTCAATTCCATCACCTATCGCGGGTACAGCGAAAAATACGGCCTGCGTTTTGAATTCAACCTGCACAGCGTTTTTTACCCGCAAAACGAAGACCTTTGCACCCTGCCCGCCTTTTATCTGGAAATGCGCGTCAATCCCTGTTCACGGGTGCGCTGGTGTGTGCCCAAGGGTGCAACGCCTGAAAATGTGAAGCTGTTCATTCGCTTGCAAAGGCCCGATACGCAGATCACAGCCGGGGTCGATGCCGACGGCACACAGGGTCGCATTGACCTGGCATATGACAATCGACTCGAACCCACTGGTGACGCCGTGGGCGAAGGTGCGCAACACCCAGCCCGGCCCGGTCGCATGGTCAAGGCCCTCGAACGCATCGTCAGTTTGACGCCCGGTGCGGTGCCCGATGGCGATGGCAGGGGGCTGACGATTGACCTGCCCGTCACCGAAGAGGGCAGCGGTGTCAAGTGGCGGTTGGTGTGGGGGGCTTTCGTCGGCGAACCGGTGCTCGAAACCATGAACGGCGATGACCAACAGAATCAGCCCGCAGCAACCCCATCAGCGCGATTTCGTTACGTGCGCCGATGGAAGGGGCTTGATGAGGTCATGCGCAGCTCGATAGCCCGGCGCGATGATTTTCTGGCGTTGTCACGCCGATTTGAAAAAACTTTTGACCAGGCCCCGATGCAGGCAGCCGACCGACATCTGTTTCATCATAGTTTTCAAACTTACCTGTCGAACACCTGGTGGTGCGATTTCGAGGACGGACGCGAATGGTTTTCCGTGTGGGAAGGCAGTTGCTATTTTCACTCGACCATCGATGTCGAATACAACGTCGCGCTGCTTTACCTGTGCCTGTGGCCCAAACTTTTGGCGATGCAGTTGCAGCAGTGGCCGGTGGTCGAAAAAACTCACGAGGCCTCCGGCGGGGCGATCATGAGTCACGACATCGGCGTCGGCCCGCGCATCGGCAAACAAGCCTACCCGCACGATATGCCGGTCGAGGAAAACGCCAACTATTTGCTGCTGCTTCAGGCCTACAGCCACGCCACCGGCGACCTGACGGTTGCCAAATCGGTCACTGCCCTGGTCGAACGACTGGCCAGATACCTGTTGTGGACCGACCGTGACCAATCGGGTTTTCCCTCCGAGGGTACGGCCAACACCATCGACGACGCATCACCGGCCACGCAGTATTCACGCAAACAAACCTATCTGGCGATCAAACGACTGGCAGCGCTGGCTGCGGCGGCGGACATGCTCGAACGTGTCGGCAGCAATGGTGAACTTGCCAAAAAATGCAGTGAAACCGTCGCACGCGATGCGGTGAAAATCGACCGCAGCGCCTGGCTGGGCGATCATTATGTGGTGTGCGTTGAAAAGTCGGCCACGGGGGTGATCGACGCCTGGACGGGAAAGCCGCTCACCTTGGACGAACTGGCCGGGTGGGATGCGTATTCGATTTACACCGCCAACGGTGTGTTGTTGCCGCTGCTTTGCGGACAGGATTGTGCGGTGGACCGCGAACAGTTGTCGATGGATGTGGTCAACGCTGCCCGTGAAACGTTGGGGCGATATGGTTGCGGTCACACTTCGAGCGAAGTGGACAACGTCTGGGTCAGTCAAAACCTTTGGCGTGATCATGTGGCCCGGTTTTTGGATGCAAAGATCGCCAGCCACACCGACCGGTACTGGGACTTGCAGGTGATGAGCAACACCGAGCGCCAGTCGTTCGGCTTCATTGACACCTACATCAACAACAACCTTTCGTTTTACCCGCGCGGCATCGCCTGCATCGGCTGGTTCCTCGCTCAGCCCCGATTGGTGATCGACCGCTTGGCTGGCAAGGGCACACGCATCAGCGTTGAGCCGGATACGCATTACCCGCAGCGCTGGCCGCTTTTGCCGCTGGCGGATTGGAAGGCCGGCAAAATACCCATCTGCGTCGTCGATCGACTGGGGCGGGTGACCATCGAAGGACAGATCGACCCGATCGTGGTGCGCAGCGGCACCAACCCGGTTGCCAGTGGCGCCGGCTTGATCGGGTAGTGATGTCAATTTCGAAATTCGTCATTTGTATCACTCGACCACTCGTTTGATCCGAATTGATCACACGTGACGGCGGCCAACGTAAATTCAAAGAAAAAATAGCCAACCCCATTGCGTTGAGCCGATATTCCCCCGATAATCCATGGCTCGAACCGGTCCGCCTTGAACCAGCAACAGGAACCAACGCAATGTCTTTCGACTCGACCATTCACGCCAAAGCGATTCAATTGGCCAAACTCGGTTACGAAATGACAGCCGCCGCCGGCTCGGGGCATCCGACCTCGTCCGCCAGCTTGGCGCACATCGTGTCGGTACTGATGTACAAGCAGATGCGCTGGGAACCAGCCAACCCGTCGCACCCCTGTTCCGACCGACTGGTGTTGTCGGAAGGGCACGCGGTGCCGATTGTTTATGCCGCCTGCGCCGACCTGGGCGTGATGATCGGCAAAAGCAAGGACCAGTGGCGACCGATGACCCGTGAAGATGCGATGCAGCTTCGCGCCATGGACTCGGTCGTCGATGGTCACCCCAACCCGGCGGAAGGGTTCCCCTTTTTCGACGCAGCCACCGGCTCGCTGGGTCAGGGCCTGTCGATCGCTGCGGGTCTGGCGGCGGCAGCCAAACTCGACAACCTGGACAAACGCATTTACTGCATCATCGGCGATGGCGAAAGCCGTGAAGGTCAGATTTGGGAAGCGGTCGATTTCATCAAGGATCACAACCTCAAGGCTGTGCTGCCGATTTTCAACTGCAATGTGTACGCCCAGTCGGACGTGGTCAGCCCGCAACAGTCAGCCGAGGTGACGGCGAAAAAACTGGAAGCGTATGGCTTCACCGCGCTGGTGATTGACGGCCATCACCCCAGTGCGATTGCCGATGCTTTTTCGAAACATGCGCAGAGTCAGTTCGACCCGCAGGCCGGCCCGGTGGCGATCGTCGCCAAAACCGTCAAGGGCTGGGGCAGTGCCTCGCAGCAGGGGCATGGTCACCACGGCAAGCCGGCGGAGGGTGACGACATGGCCAAGGCGCTGACGGAACTGGACGAAACCGGACGGTTTTTGGGAGCCTTGGGTGACACGCCGCTGAAGGGTGATTTGATGTCGCCCAACAAGCCTGGGGAGCCGGTGGTGACGCCGATGATGAGCTTCACCGAAGCCTGCGCCAAGTTCGGGTTGACCGACAAGCTCATCAGCAAGGGCAAGTGTTCGACGCGCCGGGCGTATGGTGTCGCACTGCGGGCGGCTGGTCACGCTTACAGCCATGTGGTGGCACTGGACGCGGACGTGAAGAACTCGACATTTGCGGAGGATTTTTACAAGGATGCGGAATTGAAGCCGCGTTTCTTTGAATGTCGCATTGCCGAGCAGAACATGGTCTCGGCGGCGGCGGGTTTGTCAGCCGGGGGCAAGGTTCCGTTTGCCTCGACCTTCTCGAAATTTTTCACCCGTGCTTACGATCAGATCGAAATGGCGGTCAACAGCGGCGCCAATTTCAAGGTGGTCGGTTCGCACAGTGGGATCACGCTCGGAGCCGACGGCCCAAGCCAGATGTCGCTGCCCGATGTCGCTTGGTTCCGTTCCTTCAGCAAGGTGACCAACCAGAAGGGCAAGCCCGCGTTTTATGTGTTGCAGCCTTCCGATGCGTTTCAAGCCTATGCACTGACCAAACTGATGGTCGAACACGACGGACCGGCTTACATGCGCACCGTGCGCAGCGATGTCGAATTCCTTTACAACGACAACGACAAGTTCGCCCTCGGCGGACACGAAGTGCTGTCGGAAGGACGCGACCTTTTGATCATCGCCAGCGGGTACATGGTGCATGAAGCCAACAAGGCGCTGGAAAAATTGGACGCACAGGGCGTCGATGCCACGCTGGTCGATCTTTATTCGCTGCCCTTTGATGAGGAGGCGATTTTGGATTTGGCCAACGAAAACAACGGCATGGTGCTGACGGTCGAGGATAATTACGCGGCAGGCATCGGCGGGGCGATAGCCGATGTCGTGGCGGAGGACGGCGGGGGCTTTACCCTGCGTCAGATGTATGTCAAACGCATCCCCAAGAGCGGCAAGACCGGTGACGAACTGTTGCGCTATTGCGAACTGTCGTCGGAGGACATTGTCAAACAGGCGATGGCACTGTTACAGCTTTCGGCGACGTGATTTTAAGAAGTGGCCAACTGACGAAAATTTCGAATTTCGAATTTCGGATTTCGAATATAAAACCAGACTCACCGACCAACCGATTAACCGACTCACCGATGAATCAACCCCACCCACGCTTAATCGCGTGGGTTTTTTACAGAAGAGCGCATGATCACGAACTTATGGACAGTGTTGGCGGACTTGTTGCACCGCGGTGGGCCGGCGATGGTGGTGCTGATGATCATGTCGATGGTGTCGCTGACGATTTTGTTTGAACGCTGCTGGTTCTGGGTGCGAACACAAAGGCGTGCGAGTCAGCGGGTGGCGACGATGGCACGCTGGCTGCGTGAGGGTGAAATTGAAAAACTGCGTGGGTTTCTGGCCGGGGCGGATGATGTGTATGCAACCGCGGTACGACGATTTTTGGATGAACCCTACAGCGATGCACTGGCGCTGGAAATCATCGATACCCAGCGGCAGCGCCTTGAACGGTTCATGGCCACGTTATCGACGATGATCACCGCAGCACCGCTGGTCGGTTTGCTGGGCACGGTAACGGGGCTGATCCGCACGTTTCAATTTTTCGGCGAGCAGGCGATGTCGGTCGATCCGCAATCGGTGGGCGTGGGTTTGTCGGAGGCATTGCTCAACACAGCGGGAGGGTTGATCATCGCGATTGCAGTGATATTTCCCTACAACGCTTTTCGCGCTCAGGTGCAGCAATCATTGACCCGCTTGGAATCACTGGTGGCAGCGGCGGCGAGTCGGGGAACCAAGTGAGGGTGATTACCAATTTCGGAACAAGCCAAGGACGAGGAGCATAGCGACGAGGACTTGGGTATGGTTTGGTGAATCGGCCCGAAGTTTGTTGGTCTTTCGTATCAACCGATTTGCCGATTGACCGATTCACCATACAGAATACCCGAGCCGTCGGCGGGGACGCCTCCGACTCGGCTTGGTTTGCTAAATCCGACGGCTTTAACAGCGGGTCATCCCGCTAAATTCGAAATTCAACATTCGAAATTCATTCATGCCTCGTCGCACCGCGCCCCAATTTGCCTGCCCGGCCCTGGCGGACCTCGCCCGACAGTTGCTGTTCACCCCGCCGATGCGTCGGGTTGAGCAACTCAAACGTTCGGAGCGCCTGCATGATGAGTTGCAGGCCGACGGGCTTTACCCGCTTGAGTTTGTGGTGTATCGCATCACCGGGTATCGCAGCGATTACCAGCAGGATGACTTGCTGGTGGGCGAGGCGGTGCAGCGTGATTTGCGATTGCTCATCGACCAGCTCAGTTACAGCATCGATGAACCGGCCAACGACCATGACCCGGTGTTCAGCGGCGAACAACTGGCAAAGCGTTGGAATGTGAGCACCAAAACGTTGTCACGCTGGCGGAAACTGGGCTTACGCTGGCGATGGGTGCTGACGGAGGACGGTCGCACCCGGCAGGTGGTGTACCCGCAGCGCTCGGTCGAGTTGTTTGCAAAATTTCATACACCGGTGATCAAGCGGGCAACAGGTTTTTCACACATTGCTGAGTCGGACAAACAACGGTTGATCGAGCGTGCCCGGCGGATTGCCTCTGCTCATGAGGTCAGCCCACATCAACTGGCTGCCCATCTGGCCAGGCGCACCGGTCGTGCGGTGGAAACATTGCGGTTGATACTACTCAAATATGATCAGGAGCAACCAGAGCGGGCGATTTTCAAGGATCGTACCCAACCACTGTCGGGGCATGAAAAGCGGATCATTGTGCGAGCGTTTCGGATGGGTGTGCCGATGCGGAAGATTGTGCAGCGGTTTGAGCGAACCAGGGCGAGTTTGTACCGGGTGATTTATGAGGCGCGGGCGCAGCAGTTAAGGCAGATGAAACTGCCGTATCACGAGCTTGCGACGTTTGGGCGTGAGGATGCCCAGGCGGTGTATTTACGGGGTTTGCCGGAGGCGACCGGGGGTGATTTGGTGAAGCGGCCGAGGGTGAAGGTGGATGATTTGCCGGTGAATCTGCAAACGGTTTTTGCCGGGCCGATGTTGACGGGGGCAAGGCAGCAGGCATTGCTGGTGCGCATCAATTATTTGCATTACCGGGCGGCACAGCTGCGTGAGCAGTTGGATCGATATCACCCGCGGGCGGGTCAGTTGGATTTGATGGAAGCATGGGTGAAACAGGCACAAATGTTTCGATCAGAATTGATTCAGGGAACAGCGCCGATGGTGTTGTCGGCTGTGCGGCAACATTTTGTGAATCAGCCGAAGGTCGGCGGATGGGCGCACCGTTTTTTGCCGGTGCTGCAACAGGCGATGAAGGTGCAAGCGGAGTGCATTGATCAATTTGATATCGGGGGGAAAACGAGTTTTCAGGCGTATTTGAACTGGGCGCTGTTGCGCCATCTGGCGGGAATACGGGGATAGGGAAGTTCGTATTTTGATGACGCCGAGGGCTTTAGCCCCGGATGAAAAAAAGAAAAATCATCCGGCCCTGAAGGGCACGGCGTCAAAATCGATGTGGGTTGGGCGTGCAGTGATCGTCGGTGCATGGCCGATTGGTCACTACAATGAGCGGTCATGGGGAAACGATCAGCCAGGCGTGAGCAAGGTGCGTTGCAGGTGATACCCCTGCACGAGGGAAATAGTGCGCCGTCAGAAAAAGGCTTGAAGGTAATTGGGTCGTTGGGAAGGGGGTTGATGCGGTTGGCGGAGTGGGGGGTGGCGGTGTTGCCGGGGGTGGTGATGATGGGGCAGCCCGGTGAAAAGCAATTGCAACGGGTGATGAAAGCGGCAGGTGTCGGTGAAGGTGAAGGGCGATGGTGGCTGCGGTTGGACCGTGGGGGTGATACGGGTCACAGTCTGCGGCGGGGTTTGATGGGCGGAAGTGAAGCGGTGTTGGATCGCCCGACAGCCCATGATGTGTTGGAAGCGATGCAGCGGCTGGCAGGGCAAACACAACAGCGCTTGACGATGGGCGCGCGTGGGTTGATACAACATGGGGCGAATGAGCCGGCGGTCAATGAACCGGGTGATCATGAACCGGGGTTGACGTTTATTTTGCAACGGTTGGATGGGGCAGCAGCGAACAAGGTTGGCGATGGGGCGGGGGCGGGGGTGGGGTTCACCCGTGACCCGGCGACGGGCAGTGATGGGTGGGTGATTCGTTTTTTGGCGGGGGGGCAGGGGCGGGCTGCGGTGAGTTCGCCCGAAGCGGTCGGGTATGAAAAGTTACCGGGACAGGTGCAAAAACAGTTGCAGCACATCAAGGCTGTGCTGGAAAAACGCACGGGTGCGGGGGCGGAAATTGAGTTTGGCATCATCGGGGGCAAGGTGTTTGTGCATCGGCTGGAACGTGCCCGATTGTCGGCTGGGGCAGCGGTCAGGGCTGCGGTGGAATTGGCCCAAAGCGGGGTGATCAATCCGCAACAGGCAATTGATCAGGTGGACCCGTCGGTTTTGAGTCAGTTGTTGTTGCCCCAGTTTGAAGCGGAATCGCGGAGCAGGGCCAAGGTGTTGGCACAGGGGTTTGCGGCTTCGCCGGGGGTGGCGGTGGGGCGGTTGGTGTTCAGTGCGGGGGAAGCTTTGCGTCGAGGCGGTGCGGGGGAAGCGGTGATATTGGTGCAGCCTGAAACCTATGCGCAGGATGTGGCGGGTATGCGTGTGTGTCAGGGGGTTTTGACCAGCAGCGGAGGCATGACCAGTCATGCTGCGGTGGTGGCCAGGGGTTGGGGGTTGTGTGCGGTGGTGGGTGCGGGCGGGGTGCATGTGGATGTGAAGCGCAGGTGCATGAAAGTGGGGGAGCGGGTGTTGACGGATGCGGACACGCTATCGCTGGATGGGGCGACGGGCGAGGTGTTGGAGGGGGCGGTGACGATGAAGCCGGCGAAGGTGGAGGGGCATGTGCAGCCGTTGCTGACATGGGCGGATGAGTTGCGACGGATGCAGGTGCTGGCCAATGCGGACTCGCCGGAGGATGCGAAAAAGGCGAGGGAACTGGGGGCACAGGGTATTGGGTTGTGCCGAACGGAGCACATGTTTTTTGCCCCGGAGCGGTTGCTGCTGGTGCGTCGGATGTTGCTGGGTGATGCGACGGATCATGATCGGCATAGCGCGGTGTTAAGTGAATTGCGGGCGATGCAGCAGGGTGATTTTGAGAAGTTGTTGGAGGTGATGGACGGTTTGCCGGTGACGATACGGTTGCTGGACGCACCGCTGCATGAGTTTCTGCCTGGTGAGGAGGACAAGGCTGAACTGCGGGCACTGGGCAAGGCTTTGGGGATTTCAACGCGGAAGCTGCGTGAGCGGATGACGGGTTTACGGGAGGTGAACCCGATGCTGGGGCTGCGGGGTTGTCGATTGAGTTTGCTGCGTCCGGAGGTTTTGAGGATGCAGGTGGGTGCGGTGCTGGGTGCGGTGCGGGCGTGTTGCGAGCGGGGGGTGAAGGTGGAGGTTGGGCTGATGTTTCCGCTGGTGAGCACGGAGGAGGAGTTGGTGCAGTTGGTGAGGTTGGTGGGAGAGGAGAGAAGTGGGCAGGAGGGCGGGGGGCCAAGTGAGTTGAATTTCGAATTTCGGAATTCGAATTTCGAATTGAACAAGCCAAGGTCGAGCCGTTCGCGGCGAGGACTTGGGTATTCTGACGAGTCCAATGTCATCGGAAAGAAGGGGTCGAGTGGTCAAGTGGGGGAGGAGAGAAGTGGCCAAGTGGCCGAGTGGTCAAGTGGCCAAGTGAAGGAAAAGGGAAGTGGTCGAGTGGTCGAGTCAACGGCACGCCCTCACCCTAGCCCTCTCCCGGGGGGAGAGGGGACGGAGAGTGGTCGAGTGGTGGAAGAGGAAAGTGGTCAAGTGGCCCAGTGGCCAAGTGGCCCAGTGGCAGAAAAGGGAACTGTTCAAGTAGGTTTAGGGTTGGGAAAGAAACGCACTGATGGCATGATTCACCCCAGCCCCCAGCCCCCAGCCCCCAGCTCCAAATCGGGACGTCTTCGCATCGGGGTGATGATTGAAACGCCCAGGGCGGCAGTGCTGGCGGGGCGGTTGGCAAAGCATGTTGATTTTCTGAGTTTGGGGACCAATGACCTGACGCAGATGACCTTCGGCTTCAGCAGGGACGACATCGGCTCATTTTTACCCACCTACCTGGAAAAGGGATTGTTGACAATTGACCCATTTGTGCGACTGGATCAGAGCGGGGTGGGGGAGTTGATTCGACGCGCGGTGGAAGATGCACGGGCAGCCAACCCGGCGATTCATATCAACCTGTGCGGGGAACATGGCGGCGACCCGGCTTCGATCGCCTTTGCCAGGCGCATCGGGTTGGACAGCGTATCGTGTTCACCGCTGCGTTTGCCGGTGGCACGGTTGGCGGGGGCGAAAACGGAGTGATTTCGAATTTCGGATTTCGAATTTCGGATTTGCCGAACCAAGCCGGGAACGAATTATCGCGTCTGGTTGGAGTAGTTAGTCGGTTGGTCGGTGCGTTGGTTAATCTGTGAAAATAAATAACATTCTGTTCGAGTAACCGATTAACCGACACGCCGATTAACCAGTTCAATACCCGAGCCCTCGGCCTATCGGCCTCGTACTCGGCTTGGTTTGAACCATCCGAAATCCGAAATTCCAAATTCGAAATTCAAAAATTTGGCCCGCAACTTGCATAAGCCCGAACCATTCCTTATAATGCTTCGTTCGCGGCGTGGGACACTCCCTTGGGTAAAGCAACATTTTTCCATATATCCCGAGCTTTTTTACAAAGCCTGGTTGAGGTGAAACCATGCTCATGACGACCGTGCGCGACTATACCAAGCATGGCGATGCGCTCCCCGTGCCGAATCTGATCGAAGTGCAACAGACCGCCTACACGCGGTTTCTGCAACTCGACACTCCGCATGACAAGCGCGAAGCCAAGATCGGTTTGGAATCACTCCTGCGTGAGGTGTTCCCCATCGAAAGTTACGACGGGAACATGAAGCTGGAGTATTTGAGCTACAAGCTCGACGAACCGCGCTACACCCCCGATGAGTGCCGTGAGCTTCGGCTGACCTACGGCATGCCGTTCCGCATTCGCGTGCGCCTGGTGCGCAAGGATGTGGCGGAAATCCCCGAAGAGGAGATTTACCTGGGTGAAATCCCCATCATGATGGGTGGCGGGGAATACATCATCAATGGTGCTGAGCGCGTCATTGTGAACCAGTTGCACCGTTCGCCGGGCGTGGACTTTTCCATCGTCAGTTCCGAGGGCGATCGTCCGCTGCACTCAGCGCGCATCATCCCGGAACGCGGCTCGTGGATCGAACTGGAAGTGACCAAGAAAGATGCGCTGGTCATGCGCATCGATCAGAGCACGAAGATTCCCGCCACGACGTTCCTGCGCGGCATCGATGAGGCTTTTTCATCGACGGAAAAGATTCTGCGCAGCTTTTACACCCTGCAAACGGTCAAAATCACCGAACTCAAGCCCGAATACGTGGCCGTGGGCGACATCATCGACAAACAGACCGGCGAAGTGATGGTCGGCTCCGGCAAGGCCATCGGCGATGCCATTGACAAGGTGATCGCTTCCAACCTCAAACAGGTGGAAGTCATCACCGATGTCGATGATGAATTGATACTCAACACCATCGCGGAAGAATGGTCGCAGCAGCACCCCGAGTCGGCTGGTTACACGGAATATGAACTGGCGCTTTTGGCGCTGTATGCCAGGTTGCGTCCGGGCAATCCGCCCCAGGTGGAAAAAGCACGGCAACTCGTGGCTGAAAAGTTTTTCGACGAAAACCGTTACCGCCTCGGAAGGGTCGGTCGGTTCCGCATCAACCGCAAGTTTGACCTGAACACGCCTGAATCGGAAATGAAGCTGCGTTCGGAAGACTTCATTCAGGTGGTGAAATACATTCTCGATCTGCGCTCCAACCGCAACAAGGCGCACACGGACGACATCGATCATTTGGGGAATCGGCGGCTGCGCACGCTGGATGAACTGGCGGTCGAGGAAATGCGCAAAGGGTTCCTCAAACTCAAGCGGACGGTGCAGGAACGCATGAGCGTGAAGGAGCCGGACGAACTGGCGAAGATTGCGGACCTGATCAACAGCAAATCAATTTCCAGCGCCATCGAACACTTTTTCGGGCGTAGTGAATTGTCGCAGGTGGTGGATCAGACCAACCCCTTGGCACAGATCAAGCATGAACGCACGCTCAGCGCGATGGGGCCGGGCGGCTTGAATCGCAAGCGGGCGGGGTTTGAAGTGCGTGACGTGCATATTTCGCACTACGGGCGCATCTGTCCGATTGAAACGCCTGAAGGCACGAACATCGGCCTGATTTCGTCATTGGGTATTTATTCCAAGGTGGACGAATACGGGTTTTTGCTCACGCCCTACCGGGTGGTGAAAAACGGCAAGGCGGACCCGAAAAACGTGGTGTACCTGCGAGCTGATGAGGAAATGAAGGCCACGATCGCCCCGACCGATTCGATTGATGCCGAGGGCAAACTGCCCAAGGGCAACGTATTGGCACGGGTGGATGGTGAATTGGCGCAGGTTGCCGGGGAAAACGTTCAGTATGTCGATATCAGCCCCAAGCAGATCGTGGGTGTGTCGGCTGCGATGATTCCGTTTTTGGAACATGACGACGCCAACCGCGCGCTGATGGGTTCGAACATGCAGCGACAGGCGGTGCCTTTGGTGAAGACCCAGCCGCCTTGCGTGGGCACGGGCATTGAACGGGAAGTGCCCAAGTATTCGGGCATGGTGATTCGCGCCAAGAACCCGGGGACGGTGACGTATGTCGATAGCCAGCGCATCGTGGTGGACAATGCGGATGAATATGTGCTGCGCAAGTTCGCGGGCTTGAATGATCGCACCTGTCTGAATCAGCGACCGATCGTGACGCTGGGCCAGAAGGTGAAAAAGAGTCAGATCATCGCCGACGGGCCGGCTACTTCGCAGGGCGAACTGGCGCTGGGTAAAAACGTGCTGGTGGCGTTCAACTGTTTTGATGGCTACAACTTCGAAGACGCCATCGTCATCAGTGAACGGCTGGTGAAGGAGGATGTGTTCACGTCGATTCACATCGAAGAGTTCGATGTGGAAATTCGTGAGACCAAGCTCGGCCGTGAAGAGTTCACCCGTGACATCCCCAACGTGTCGGAAAAGATGCTGGCCAAGCTGGACGATTCGGGCATCATCCGCATCGGGGCGTATGTGAAGCCGGGCGACATTCTGGTGGGCAAGGTGAGTCCGAAATCCAAGAGCGAACTGTCGCCGGAGGAAAAACTGCTGCATGCGATTTTCGGCAGGGCCGGCGAGGATGTGAAGAACGATTCGCTGGAAGTGCCCGCGGGGACCGAAGGCATCGTGATCGGTGCCAAGCGGTTCAGCCGGCGGATGCACATGAATGAGGATCAGAAAAAGCAACTGCGCAAGGAAATGCGTGAGTATGAGTTGGAAATGGACCGTCGCGCGGTGGACCTGTTCAAGCAGATGGTCGAGCAGGTGAACGAGGTGACGGGTACGCCGATGGTGGACCCCTCGACCCGTCAGAAGGTGGCTGCCAGTGACATCACGGAAGTGGTGATCGAGCAGATCAACGAGTTTTCATCGGACTGGATCAAGGGTTCCAAGGCGGCGCGGGAACAGGCGATGACGATTTACAGCCAGTTCTGGCCGCGTATCGAAGGCATCAAGAAGGAAAAGGAACGCAAGCTGGCGCACATGAAGCGCGGCGATGAGCTGCCTTCGGGCGTGCTGGAGATGGTGAAGGTTTACCTGGCGACCAAGCGCGCCTTGTCGGTGGGCGACAAGATGGCCGGTCGTCACGGGAACAAGGGTGTGATTTCGCGCATCGTGCCGGTGGAGGACATGCCGTTTTTGGAAGACGGCACACCGGTGGACGTGCTGCTGAACCCGCTGGGCGTGGGTAAGCGCATGAACGTGGGCCAGATTTTGGAGACGTATTTGGGCTGGGCCTGCGGGGTGCTGGGCTTCCAGGCGATCACGCCGATTTTCGATGGCGCCAGTGAATTGGACATCGAGGAAGTGGTGAAGGAAGCCAACAAGCATGTGCAGGATCGGCGGAAGGAATTGGAAGAAAAGAACCAGGCGCCGGGGTTGAATGAGTTGCTGGTGGAGATGCCGGCGATGGGCAAGATTCAGCTTTTTGACGGGCGCACGGGTGAGCCGTTCGATCAGCCTGCGACGGTGGGGCAGATGTATCTGCTGAAACTGCACCATTTGGTGGACGACAAGATTCACGCTCGTTCGACCGGGCCTTACAGTTTGATCACGCAGCAACCTTTGGGCGGCAAGGCCCGCACCGGCGGCCAGCGTTTCGGGGAAATGGAAGTCTGGGCGTTGGAAGCGTATGGTGCGTCGTACATTCTGCAGGAGCTTTTGACGGTCAAGAGCGACGATGTGGAAGGCCGAACGAAGATTTATGAGTCGATGATCAAGGGCACGAACACATTGGAAGCGGGCATGCCGGTGGCGTTTGAAGTGTTGTGCAACGAGATCAAGGGCTTGGGGTTGAACATCACCATGGAGAAGACGCAATCCGACGCCGGCGCGATTTTGTGAGCGAACGGGGGGATCAATCATGGGTGACTGGCGTGAAATGAGTCGAGAAAGTCTTGCGGCGGCACAGCATTGTCTTCGGGAGAAATGCTATCGCAGCAGCGTCAGTCGGGCTTATTATGCGGCATATGCTGCGCTGGCGGCGGCACTGGCTCAACGCGGTATGGAGTTCACTCTGGGCAGGGAGGGACCGTCTCACCAAGCCCTCAGGCAATATGTCAATCAGAATATTGGAGCCATCAAAAATCGTAATCGGAAGCGAATTGTCGCGGCGATCAACCAGTTGTATCAAAATCGGATAGATGCCGACTACAAGCCGGCACGGTACGTAGGTCATGATACAGCACTAATTTCGCTTCGTAATGCAAGTTTCGTGGCTGCGAGTGTGAGGATTTGACCATGCCGACTAATAAAATCAGCACCAAATCCGTCGTGACATACGTGCGGCATTACCTGAAACAATACTCGCCATCGGGTTACAGCTTTGTTGTTCCGGCCGATGGCGTACTTTTTGTCTGTGACGGTGAAAATCAGACGCATGCACGTTGGTACGTAGCCGTGAAAACGCAACCCCAGCATGTGATGGATACCCGTGCCGACGAGGTTGCACAGATTCTTCGCAAGGTCGAATTGCAGTTGCACCAGAAACACAACGTCACGGTTTATCTGACATCTATGCTTCCGGTGATTTGATCAAACCACTCATTACCCTCGATGAGGATAACAATGGCTGAAGGCATTTACGATCGCGTCAACGAGTTCTCGGCGGTGAAAATCACCCTTGCTTCCCCCAACGACATCCGTTCATGGTCGTTCGGCGAAGTCCGTAAACCCGAGACCATCAACTACCGCACCTACCGCCCGGAAAAGGACGGGCTGTTCTGCGAGCGCATCTTCGGCCCGGAACGCGACTACGAATGCGCCTGCGGCAAGTACAAGGGCACCAAGTTCAAGGGCATCATCTGCGATCGCTGTGGCGTGAAGGTGACGCATTCGCGGGTGCGCCGCAAACGCATGGGCCACATCAACCTGGCTGCGCCGATTGTGCACATCTGGTTTTTCAAGTCCACCCCCAGCCGCCTGGGCAACCTGCTGGGCATGAAGACCAGCGACATGGAAAAGGTGGCTTATTTTCAGGACTACGTGGTCATCGAACCCGGTGACACGCCGCTGAAGCACAAACAGGTGCTCACCGAGGACGAATACCGCAAGGCTGTCGAGGCCCACGGCTCAGCCTTCACCGCCAACATGGGGGCTGAGGCGGTCAAAGAGTTGCTGGTGCGCATGGACCTCAACACCACCAGCAGCGAACTGCGCGAAGAACTCAAACAGACCAAGAGCAAACAGCGCATCAAGGAACTGGCCAAGCGGCTGAAAATCGTCGAACAGATTCGCGGCAGTGAAAACAAGGCCGAGTGGATGGTGATGGATGTGATTCCGGTGATTCCGCCGGATTTGCGTCCGCTGGTGCTTTTGGAATCGGGCAACTTCGCCACCAGCGACTTGAACGACCTGTACCGCCGAATCATCAACCGTAACAACCGTCTCAAAAAATTGATGGACCTCAACGCCCCCGAGGTCATCATTCGCAACGAAAAGCGCATGTTGCAGCAGTCGGTTGATGCGCTGTTTGACAATGGTCGCTGCCGTCGTCCGGTGCTGGGTTCATCCAACCGTCCGCTCAAGTCACTGACCGACATGATCAAGGGCAAGCAGGGTCGGTTCCGGGAGAACCTGCTCGGGAAGCGCGTGGACTACTCGGCGCGGTCGGTGATCGTGGTGGGTCCGGACCTGAAGCCGCACCAGTGTGGTCTGCCCAAAAAGATTGCGTTGGAACTGTTTCAGCCGTTCATCATCCGCAAGCTCAAGGAACATGGCTACGCCGACACGATCAAGTCCGCCAAGAAGATGATCGAGCGGCGGGACCCGGAAGTGTGGGACATTCTCGAAGAAGTCATCTTCCAGCACCCGGTGCTTTTGAATCGCGCTCCGACGCTGCACCGCATGGGTATTCAGGCCTTTGAACCTGTGCTGGTCGAAGGCAACGCGATCAAAATTCACCCGCTGGTGTGTTCGGGCTTCAACGCCGACTTCGACGGCGATCAGATGGCTGTCCACCTGCCCCTGTCCGTCGAGGCGCAGGCGGAAGCGCACATTCTGATGTTGTCCACGCACAACATTTTCAGCCCCGCCAACGGTGCCCCGATCATCAGCCCGGCGCAGGACATCGTGTATGGCGTGTACTACATCACGTCCATGCTCGAAGGCCCCGGCGAACAACTGGCCAAGGAACTGGTCAACCGTTCCGGCGAGTTGTCGGCGGAAATGGTCAAGGCCATGCGGCAGTACCCCTGCTTCAAGGACCCTCATGAAGCGCTGCTGGCCTACGACATGAAGAAGATCGGCATTCATCAGCCCATCGTGGTGAAGCTGCCCGAAGGTCAGTACGTTGACATGGTGCTGGAACAGAAGGCTGCACCAGTGCCGATGCCCGAATCAAGGCGTATCGTCACGACTGTCGGTCGATTGATGTTCAATGAAATTTTGGTACATGGGCTGCCTTATTACAACTGTGCCCTGGGCAAGAAGGGTTGCGCCCGCGTCATCGATGATACGTATGCCCGCTGTGGTCGGCCCGATACGATCAACCTGCTGGACCTGCTCAAGGAGACCGGCTTCAAGCGGGCCACGCTCAGCGGCATGAGCTTCGGCATCACCGACCTGCGCATTCCGGTGCGCAAACAGGAAATCATCAACGACACGCAGAAGAAGGTGGACCGCATCGAACGCGCGTTTGATGCCGGTGCGATCACGGAATTGGAACGTTACAACCAGCTTTTGGACTTGTGGACGCACTGCCGAGAGGAAGTGACCCGCGAAGTGCTCAAGGAATTGAAGACCGACCGGCGTGATGCGGAAGGGCGCCCGCTGCCCCCGGATCAGAAAACCGGCAAGCTGTACCTCAACCCCGCCTACCTGGAAGTCGAATCCGGGGCGCGTGGTTCGATCGGTCAGTTGTCACAGCTTTGCGGCATGCGCGGTTTGATGGCCAAGCCGTCGGGGGAAATGATCGAAACCCCGATTCGTGCCAACGCCCGTGAAGGCATGACCGTGCTGGAATACTTCACCAGCACGCACGGCGCCCGTAAAGGTTTGGCGGACACGGCTCTCAAAACGGCGGACTCGGGTTACCTCACCCGCAAACTGGCGGACGTGGCCCAGAACGTGTTCGTCGCCCAGCACGACTGCAAGACCAGGCAGGGCATTCCGAAACGCGCGTTGTACAAGGGCGAGGAAATCGATGTACCCCTGCGTGATGCCATCATCGGACGCACGGCCCGCGAAACCATCGCCAACCCGATCACCGATGAAATCATCGTCCGTGAAAACGACATCATCACCATGGACGCGGCACGCAAGATCGAGGCCCTGGGCATCGACAGCGTGATGGTGCGTTCACCGCTCACCTGCGAAGCCGACCAGGGCATCTGTGCCCTGTGCTACGGGCAGGACATGAGCACCGGTCGCCTGGTTGAACAGGGCCTGGCGGTGGGTATCGTGGCTGCCCAGTCGATTGGTGAACCGGGAACGCAGCTCACGATGCGCACGTTCCACACCGGCGGCGTCGGGCAGCGTATGTTGGTGGAAACGGATTATCGCGCCCAGCACGCCGGGGTGGTGGACCTGCGCGACTGTTCCGAAGTGCCGACCAAGGACGACGATGGCAACAACTGCCTGGTGGCGCTGAAGCGCAACGGCGAAATCATCATCAACGACGCCAAGGGTCGGGAACTGGAAAAATACAAGGTCCAGTACGGCGCGTTCATCATGGTGACCAAGGGCCAGGAAGTGAAGAAGGGTCAGGCCCTGGTGAAGTGGGACCCGCACCGCACGCCGATTCTGGCGGAGAAGTCGGGTAAGGTGAAATTCGTCGATATCAAGCTCGGCGAAACCGTGCGACCCGAAACTGAAAACGCTGCTGTCAAGGGCAAGAAGGGCGCAACCACGACCGATCAGTCGCTGGTGGTGATCGAACACAAGGGCGACCTGCATCCGCAGATTGTGATCGAGGACGAAGCCGGCAAGATTTTGGACTTCCACTACCTGCCGGCCAAGGCTCGTATCGAGGTGGAGGAAGGCCAGGTCGTCGAAGCCGGGCAGATGCTGGCACGTCAGCCGCGGGAAGTGAAGAGTTCAGCCGACATCGTGGGTGGTCTGCCCCGGGTGACGGAAGTGTTCGAAGGCCGCAAGCCGCGCGATCCGTCGGTGCTGGCGGAAATTTCCGGCAACGTGGAAATTCGTTCCGACAAGCGTCGCGGCAAGATGACGATCATTGTCAAGGCTGAGGGTGGTTTGGAACAGGAACATCACGTGCCGCAGGATAAACACCTGCTGGTACACACCGGCGATTTTGTGCAGGCGGGTGATCCGTTGATTGAAGGGCCGATGATCCCGCATGACATCTTGCGCATCAAGGGCGAGGAGGCATTGTTCAGCTACCTGCTCGAAGAGGTGCAGAACGTGTACCGTGCGGTGGGCGTGACGATCAACGACAAGCACATCGAAATCATTCTGTCGCAGATGTTGCACAAGATTCGCTTGGAAAACCCCGGCGATACGGACCTGCTGCCCTACGAAGTGGTGGACAAACTCAAGTTCCGCGCTGCGAACAAGAAGGTCGATTCGATTGTGCGCATCAAGGAACCGGGCGACACGGGCTACGCGATCGGGCAGGTGGTCAGCAAGGCCGAGCTGCGTGAAGCCAACGCCAAGGCCGAGGCCGAGGGCAAGACCAAGTCCACCGCGCTCAAGTGTCGACCGGCCACGGGTCGTACACTTTTGCTGGGCATCACCAAGGCATCGCTGCAAAGCGAATCGTTCCTGTCGGGTGCGTCGTTCCAGGAAACCACCAAGGTGCTCACGGAAGCGGCGCTGGCCGGCAAGTCGGACACGCTGGAAGGGCTGAAGGAAAACGTGCTGCTGGGTCACCTGATCCCGGCTGGTACGGGCTACTCGCCCTACACACGCATGAACGTGCGCAAATTGGCCGAGCCGATGGCAGCCGAGGCCGTGAGCAAGGAAGAGGAACTGCGTCATGCAGCCCAACTGGCCGAGGCAGCCGGTGCCGAGCGGCGCGAGGAAATCACCACCACGGTGGGCGAATCACGGCTGGTGGCGCAACTGCTTGGCGAATTGGAAAACGGCATGAACAAGCCGACGAAGGAATGATAAAGAAGTGGCCAGGTGATTTGACACATTTAGCCCCCGGTCAATGACCGGGGGTTTTTTGTCAATGGGTTGACAACAAAACATGTCAAGCCCAGTGCCAAACCGCGTACCGCTTTGCGGGTCGTTGTGTGTGATGTAGCCCAGCCGCCCTCGGCTGGGTTCTGCAAAGCCGCCGATGGCATCGGCGGTTGATTCAGCCCGCTGAATGGCAAATCAATGGTTCAATGAACACGGCGGATACCATCCGCCGCTTTGTCAAACCCACCGCCGTGGACGACCCAGGGGCTGGGCTGCAACAACCCCTGCGGTATCGGTTGCAGTTCCCCTTTTTTGCCCTGTAGGTTCGCCCGCTGCGACGACTGCGTAAAACGTAAACCCGGAACATGAATCGGGCTGACAGGATTCGAACCTGCGACCTGTCGCCGCGGCGACCGCTCTACCAAGCAGTCACCGAAAGAGACAGCAGACTCTGCCCTATCAGAATATGAAAAATGTTTACGATGAACCCAACACGAATCGGGCTGACAGGATTCGAACCTGCGACCTGTCGCCCCGGCGACCGCTCTACCCCGGTTGCGTCAACATTCGTTGCAACTGTTCACGTCCTCGTCCGGTTTTCAAGAAGCGCTCCCGTCGCACTGCTTCTGAGCGCGTGGCAAAAGACTCCTGGTAAACCAACACCCAAGGCACACCATGGCGCGTGCTGGCGGATCGACCTGAGTTGTGCTGTTGTAATCGTTGAGGCAGATTTTCCGTGGAACCGATGTAGGTTCGCCCGCTGCGAAGACTGCGTAAAACGTAAACCCGGAACATGAATCGGGCTGACAGGATTCGAGCCTGCGACCTGTCGCCGCGGCGACCGCTCTACCAAGCAGTCACCGAAAGAGACAGCAGACTCTGCCCTATCAGAATATGAAAAATGTTTACGATGAACCCAACACGAATCGGGCTGACAGGATTCGAACCTGCGACCTCTTGCACCCCATGCAAGCGCTCTACCAAGCTGAGCTACAGCCCGTGCGACGAATCATTCAGTTTTTCAACGGCGACCTGTCGCCCCGGCGACCGCTCTACCAAGCTGAGCTACAGCCCGTGCGACGAATCATTCAGTTTTTCAACGGCGACCTGTCGCCCCGGCGACCGCTCTACCAAGCACAGCTACAGCCCGTGTTTTGACCGCTCCCTGACGCCCCCGGGTGTCGCGGCTTGTTCAAGCGAAGCATTGTAAGCGATTGGGGCGGGGTTCACAAACGGCGATCAGCGGCGAAGCGGTGGGTCGGTGAAGTGCAATTCCAGGTAACGGGCGACGTAGTCGATGATGCTGGAACATTCGGGGATGTCCGGGTTGGACGTGTGGCCCAGCGGTTCAAAACGCATACCCTTGAAACGTTTGATCGATTCCTCCACCGGCAGGCCGTATTGCAACGCCAGGGAAAAGGCACGGCAATAGGCTTGGACGAGGCCGGAGAGGGTGGAGCCTTCCTTGCTGATTTTGATGAAGATTTCGCCGGGGCGTCCGTCCTCGAACAGGCCGATGGTGAGGTATCCCTCGTGGCCCATCACGGCGAACTTGTGGGTGATCGATGAACGGGTGGTCGGCAGAAGCTCGCGCTGGGCAACCATGGGTTTGCTCGAGGGAGAGTTTTTCTTTCGCTGGGTCACGACGGTATCGCCATGGGTGGCTTGGTCGTGCTGACGATGAGTCATTGAAATCATCGGCCAGCAGACGAAGGAAACTGTAAAAAGTCAAGGGGGTGATTGTAACAAGAAATGGCGTGTGTTTACTCAGGTATGCATGTAGCCCAGCCGCCCCTGCTGGGTGTATTACCAGTGACTGCGCCACCGCCGAGGGCGGCGGTGCCACATCAATCATGGCGTCCACCGGGCTTGATCTACATCAATGATCGTACGATGGCACAAAAAAATACTTGATCTTTTGACTCCAATTCAGCAAGATGGAGTCAGTTGTCGAAGGTTCTTCGTCAAGTAATTGTGGGTGATTTGCGTCCATGGTTCGTCGGAGTGAGGGCATGAGCGAAAAACCGGTGGCCACTCATCCCGCGAAGAAGGTGCGCCTGCCCTGGCCGGTGTTCGTGGTGTGCATTCTCATCGGCATGTTTCTGGGGGCTTCGGGCTTCACGTTTCATTACGCGGAGGGTTTGTCGTATCTGTCCGACGACCCCAAGGCCTGCATCAACTGTCACGTCATGCAGCAGCACTACGACGGGTGGATGCACGCATCGCATGGGCGGGTGGCCAGTTGTAATGATTGTCATGTCCCGCACGATTCGTTCATACACAAGTATTACGTCAAGTCCGAGCACGGGTACCGTCACAGCAAGCGGTTTACGTTTCAGAACTTTCACGAGCCGATTCAGATCACCCCCGGAAGCAGAGCGGTGGTGATTGACAATTGCATGCGTTGTCACGCGAGCATCGGGGACGATTTGAGCGTGCATGGGCGAAGTAGGCCGGGGCAGAAACAGGTGGAAGTGACCGGTGCGGATTGTCTGCACTGCCACAGCCGAGTGGGCCATGGACCGACGCGGTGAAAGGGAAGTCGGCGAGTGGCGAATGTCGAATGTCGAATGTCGAATTTCGAATTTCGAATTTTGGGGAGGACCCAATGTTGAAGCCGTCGAATTTGTTTAGCGCGGACGCTTTGCGTCGGCGGTGTTGTCCGCACCGCGATTGATCGGGTTGGTGTTATGTTTCAAGAAAAACATCCGGCCCTGAAGGGCACGGCGTCATTCAGTCATTCAACCGTTGGGCTTGTTGCGGGAGTGAATCAATATGAATGAAAATCAACCTTCGACTTCATCGACCAAGCTTTCCGCCAGGGTGGTGGCCCTGCTCAGTGTGGTGGCACTTATCTCCGCACTGGGCACGGTGGCGGCGCTGCTTCTGTATCAGAACATCGCCCAGCGCAAGCGTGAAGCAGCGTCGAATGTGTTGCGCATTGTTGAAATCACGGAACGCACCATCGACCCGGCTGAGTGGGGTAAAAACTTTCCCCGGCAATATGACGGGTACATCCGCACAGCCGACAACCCCAAGGCTCGTTTCAATTGGAGTGACAGCATTCCCGGTCAGCTTCAACCAGCCGAACCTGCGGACAAGGCTGCCCCCGGCGGTGATCCGCATGGCAAAAAGGCTGAGTCGAAATTGGAAAGTGATCCGCGTCTGAAAACGATTTTCAATGGTTACGCCTTTGCCATTGATTACCGTGAACGTCGGGGCCATGCGTTCATGCTGCACGATCAGCGGGAAACCCTGCGCGTGACGCAACGTGCCCAGCCCGGTGCCTGTCTGCATTGTCATGCCAGTAACGTCGTGGCTTACCGCGAGGTCGGCCTGAAACATGGCGCCCCCGGCTCACTCGATGACCCGCTGCTTTCGGACACGGGGCAGAAGCAATTGTTCACCGGCTGGGAAAATGTCAACCCGATGCCCTACCTCGAAGCGACCAAACTGGTGTCGCATCCGATCACGTGTCTGGATTGTCACGACCCGCAGACGATGGCCCTGCGCATCACCAAGCCTGCGTTTTTGGAAGGCGTTGCCAACCTCGCCAAATCGGACGACCCGGTGCCACACTTGCCCAGTATTGAAAAGTGGCGACAGGGGGACCGACGCACGGATTACAACCCGAATCAACTGGCCACGCGACAGGAAATGCGCTCGATGTCCTGCGCCCAGTGTCACGTCGAGTATTACTTCAAAGGCGAGCAAAAACGGCTGACCTACCCCTGGCATCACGGGCTGAAAATCGAACAGATGGAACAATACTACGACGAGGTCGGCTGGGTCGATTGGAAACATGCCGACTCGGGCGCCCCCGTGCTCAAAGCCCAGCACCCCGAATTTGAATTGTGGAGTCAGGGCATTCACGCTCGCAGCGGGGTGAGCTGTGCCGACTGCCACATGCCTTACAAACGCGAAGGGGCGATGAAGTTCAGCGATCATCAGATCAAAACCCCCATGGCCGACGTGGCGCGCTCGTGTCAGACCTGCCACCAATACACCGAAAGCGAACTCAAGGCACGGGTCGATGCGATTCAAGCCCGCACCAAGGCGCAACTTGACCGCGCGGAAATTGCGGTGGTGGATTTGATCAACACCATTGCCTCCGCCAAGGCGAGCGGTGCCAGCGATGAAGCATTGAAATTGGCGCGTGATTTTCAACGGCGTGCCCAGTTCCGTGCTGATTTTCTGAATGCGGAAAACTCGATGGGTTTTCATGCCCCTGCCGAGTCGCTGCGCATTTTGGGCGAAGCCATCGACTTTGCACGTCAGGGAATTGTCGAAGCCGTGAAAGTCGGCGGCACACCGCCTGTGTCGGAAAAACGATGAGGCAAAATGGATAATGGATGATGGATAAAGTATAATGTTCAGACATAGCGCATTCGCCGCGAGATTATCATGCGACTGAGAGTTGCACACTTTGTCGGCTTTTTGTTTGCAAGTATCACGTTAACTGCACTTGTTTTGGTTTTGGGTCTTTACCTAGAAACACTGGATGTCAGGCCTGATACGGCTGAGGTTTTGTTGCTGCCCTTATTGTGGATCGGAAGTATCGGAGGATTTATTTGCGCGAGCATCATCGCCACCAAAACCGCATGGTTGTTTTATGGCATCAATCATCGAGCAGGGTCGGTCAATTGCATCGGCGAGCGGACCCCCATGAAATGACCACGCTTCATGGCACTGGCAGACAAGCTGCCAGTGGCACCCGGCGATAATCATATCGGGACGCAGAGCCGCGCGTGGCAACCAGCGGTTAAGTACAAGTACCACGCGCTTCCGCTCGTGGCTCTGAGCCTGTTTCGACTCGATCAAAACGGTACGTATGACGTCAAATTAGTATGAACATCATCCATCATCCTTTATCCATGATCCATGCTTCACGGCCAAATCACCACTTCGCGTTCGAGTTTGACGGCAAACTTTGCCAGCACGGTTTGTTCGATGTGTTTCATCACGGCGATGATGTCACTTGCCTTGCCGGGTTTGTGAACGAGCACGAAATTGGCGTGAATTTGCGATACCTCCGCCGAGCCGACGCGAAAGCCTTTCAACCCGGCACGGTCGATGAGTTGACCAGCGGAAGCGCCCACCTCTGGCGGCGGGTTTTTGAAGGCACACCCAGCCGAGTGCGCCCCCAGGGGTTGTGACGCACTTTTCCAGGCGAAAATTTCCTTCACCCGTTTCACCAAAGCCTGCGGATCGTCGGGGGTGAGCGTGAACTCGACCTCGGTGATGAATTTGCCGACGATGTTGGTTTTGCGATACGAAAAAACCAGGTCGTCACGATCACGGCTGTACGACTGCCCTGCTGCGTCCATCATCTGCACACGATTCACACTGCGGCCAATGTCGCCATACGCACCACCTGCGTTCATTTTCACCGCTCCGCCGACCGTGGCCGGTATGCCCGCAAGGCACTCCAGGCCCGACAGCCCGGCCTTGGCGGTGTCGAGCACCAATGCTTTCAAATCAACCCCGGCGCCGGCGGTGACGAGGCCGGTGTTGGTGTCGATGGTCACCTGTTTGAAAGCCGGGTCATCGAGTTTCACGACGATGCCTTGTACGCCTTCATCGGCAACCAGCAGGTTGGCACCATCGCCAAGCACGTAAACGGGGATTTTTTTTTCGTGGCAGCGTTGTGCGAGGGTGGCCAGTTGTTGAAGTGATGAAGGATGGGCCAACACACGCGCAGGCCCGCCCACGCCGTACCAGGTGAGGTTGGCCAGCGGCTGGTCCAGTTCATGCGGAATGGCCAGGTCGGCTAATAGCTTTTGCATGAGCAGCATCATAAACAAGGTTGGGTGTTGCGTCAGTGTTATTTTCGAAGTATGCGTCAGCCTTGTTGTTCACCCATCGTTCATCAATTCTTCATCAATTTGTGATGCGACGTTCGCATAAACCTCACATTGTCTTTTTACCTTATTTTAAAACCTTTCCAACCAAGGAGCGGAAAATGCACAAGGCAATGGTGACGGTGGGGGTCATGGCAGCCACGGTGACGACGCTGAACCTGCTCGCTGTTGACGCGAGCGCGCAGGAAGCGAAAAACGTCATTCTGATGATTTCCGACGGAGCGGGGGACACGACCTGGCGCAGTGCCAACATGTGGCAGTTCGGCAGCGATGCCAACACGGCCCCGCAATTTGCCCAACGATTTGAACAGTCCGACTTTGCCCAATATTGGATGACCACGTACCCCGGTAACACGCTGCCGTTGCCGCCGGGACAGACGGATGTGAGGCTGGGTTTTCAAGCTGGGACGTTTCCGCGCTTGCTGCCCCGTTTGTGGAACGAATTACCCATCCCTGATTTTGGGGGATATGACCCGACACGTGCCAACGACAGCACGCCGATGAATGTGCCTTTGTTCGCCAATGCATCGGGCAGTTTGCTGGGCGACCGTGGCCCGCGTTTGGACCTGACGCCGGTGGCGAGCAACCCCTCGGCTGTGCGGCAACTGGCCAACCTGCTGGAAGCCAACGGCACGGTGCGGGCACACATGGACCAGGGCTTTGCCGGGTATGACTACATGATTTGGAACAGCACCACCGACTCGGCGGCAGCGGGTACAGCCTTGGCGTCGGGTCAGAAAACCTACAACTCAGCCATCAACTTCATCGACACAGGCTCATCGCTGCAACCAGTGCCTTTCATCACCCAGCAGGTCAAAGCCCACGGGAAAAAGGCGGGCGTGGTCACCACCAAACCCTTCACGGATGCAACGCCTGCGGTCTTTGGCACAGCCAATGATTATCGTGATGATGAAGCGGAAATCAGCCACGACATGATTCACAACGGGTTGCTGGATGTGATCATCAGCCCCGGCCACCCCGAATTCGGTTCGGGCGGCGCACCGCGTACACCCAACTACAGCACCGTCAGTCAGCCCAATCTGCAAGCCCTGCGTGACGGGTCGGCCGGGTGGTCGTTTGTGGATGATGCGCAACAACTCAAAGACATCGGTGCGGGGACGGAGGCGGCGCCGGATCGATTGTTCGGGTTGGTGCCGGTGAGTTCATCGCTCAACAGCCGGGATACGACCGGCCGTACCAATGCGTATGACCCGCGTTTTTACAACCCGCTGGACCCCAAGGGTGCGGTGCCGTTTGTGATGCCTGATTTGGATGAACTGAGCCTGGCAGCAATCAACACGCTCAACAAGGGTAACAACGGTTTCTTTCTGATGGTGGAGGGAGCCAGTGTTGACTCGGCAGCACATGCCAACAACCTGCCGCAGTTGATTGAAGAACAGTTGCAGTTCAACCGTGCGGTGGATGCGGTGATTGCCTGGGTGGAAGCCAACAGCAACTGGAACGAAACCTTGCTGATCGTCACGACCGATCACGCCAACGGGTTGTTCCTTGGGCCTGATTCGGACTCGATTTTCATGCAGGACCCGCAGGCGACGGGCGTGGGCGAACTGCCGCTGGGCATGTGGTGGAGCACCAATCACACCAATGAGTTGGTGCCGTTGTGGACCAAGGGCGTGGGCAGTGAATTGTTTGCCGGGCTGTACGATGGCTCGGACCCGCGTCGGGGCATGTTCATCGACAATACCGATGTGTATCGGGTGATGAGCACCGTGGTGCCCGAACCGACCAGCATGTTGCTGCTGGCGATGGGTGCAGTCGGCATGCTGATGCGTCGTCGCTGAATTGCTTCAGAACATTTGGTGGGTTTATCAAAGTGCGTTATGATCATCGGACAACCATGTCCGAGAAACGATCATGGACGCACTTTTGCTTTCGCGGATTCAATTTGCCGGGACGATCATGTTTCATTACCTGTTCCCGCCGCTGACCATCGGGCTGGGCATGGTGATGGTGTTCCTGGAATTTCAATACCTGCGCACCCGCGACCCGGTGTACGAACAGGCTGCCAAGTTTTGGACCAAAATATTCGGCATTTGCTTTGCCATCGGCGTGGCCAGCGGCATTGTGATGGTCTTCCAGTTCGGCACCAACTGGTCCGGCTACTCGCGCTTCGTCGGCGATGTGTTCGGGTCAGCCCTGGCGGCCGAGGGCGTGTTCGCCTTTTTTCTGGAATCGGGGTTTCTGGCGATTTTGCTCTTCGGGTGGGACCGGGTGTCGGCTGGGTTTCATTTTTTTGCCACCTGCATGGTATGGATCGGTTCGATTTTCAGCTCCATATGGATCACCGTCGCCAACAGTTGGCAGCAGACCCCGGCTGGGTCGCACGTGGTGCAGATGACCCGCAATGGGGAACCGTGGGTGCTCGATGGTCAGCCGGTGATGCGCGCGGAAATCACCAACTTTTGGGAGGTGGTGTTCAACCCCTCATCGGTTGACCGGCTCGTTCACGTCTGGCTGGGGGCGTTCATACTGGGCACGTTTTTCATCATGAGCATCAGTGCCTGGTACCTGCTCAAAAACAAACATGTTGCGTTTGCCAAGCGTTCGTTTGGCGGGGCGCTGATACTGGCGACCATCGTCTGCCTGTTGCAACTCACCTCGGGGCACAGTCAGGCCAAGGTCGTCGCCGAGTATCAACCGGCCAAGCTGGCGGCTTTTGAAGGGTTGTACGAAACCGCAGCACAGGGCGAGGGTTCGCCTTTGTATTTATTCGGCTGGGTGAATGACGATGCACGCACGGTGACGGGCATTGCGCTACCGAAAATGCTCAGCTTTTTGGTGCATAGTGATTTCACCACACCGGTGCCGGGGTTTGACCGGTTGGAAAAGGACTTTGGCAAGCCGCCGATGCAGATCGCGTTTCAAAGCTATCACCTGATGGTGGCCATCGGCATGACCTTCATCGCTTCGACCCTGCTGGGCTGCTTTTACCTTTGGCGGGGCACGTTATGGAACCAGCGCTGGCTGCTCTGGTTTTTCGTCTTGGCGGTGTTGCCTGCGTTTGCCGGGAATCAGTTGGGGTGGATCGCAGCGGAGGTCGGTCGGCAACCCTGGATTGTGTACCCGATGGTGCGTGACGGGGCCATTGTCATCGACGGGATGCGCACCGCCGATGCGGTGTCGCCCAACATCACAGCCGGGCAGGTGCTCGGATCAATGGTCATGTTCGGGCTGATTTACGCGATGCTCTTTGTGGTTTGGATTTACGTACTCAATCACAAAATTCAAGCCGGCCCCGATGCCCCCAAACCCTCGCCCCCGGCCCCCACCTCCGGTTCAGGCCCCGGCTCAACCACCAGTGAAGCGTTGCTCGATACCGCGGGCAAACTCACCGGCAGACAAGCGTCGATGACCAGTGCCAAGTGACAGGCGATGGAGTTCAGAAAAAATCATGTGGCTAGGAGCTAGTGGCTGGGGGATGGGCAGAATCGATCGTGATGGTGATGCTTGTTTTACCTAGCTCCAAGCCCCTAGCTACTAGCTCCAAAATCGAAGCCCGATGTTGAATCATGCATGAAACCTGTACTCATATGAACCAATCCAAAATCAATTTTGTGATCGATGCCTTGGGGCTGGTGTTGCTGGTGATGCTGGCGGCCACGGGTTTTTTGATTTATTTCGTTTTGCCGGCGGGCATGGGGCATGGTCAGGCCGTGTGGGGCATGACCCGCCACGACTGGGGCGATGTGCATTTCTGGCTTGCCGTCGGGTTGCTTGCGATGATCGGTTTGCACCTGGCGATGCACTGGCGATGGGTGTGGTTCATGATCAAGGGCAGTGGGCGACATGCGGGCTTGCGCCTGGCGGCAGCGGTATTGGTACTGCTCGTGCTGCTGGGCCTGGCGGTTTCGCCCTGGGTTTTACCGGTGGAGTCAACGGGTGAACGAGGGCAGCATCGCAATCAAAGTGTCAGCCAATCAAATCACAGTGACACCGATACCCATTCACTCAACATCACCGGGAGCATGACCCTGCGTGAACTGGAAACCAGCACGGGGGTATCAGCAGCGATCATTTGGAAGGAATTGGGTTTGCCCGGTGCGCCGGTGACCGATGAACGACTCGGCAGACTGAGGCGCAAACACGAATTTTCGATGCAGCAACTGCGCGACATCGTGGCCGAACATCAGCAACCAAAACCGTGACACGGTGTTTGAAAGCACAGAAAAGGAGCTAGGGGCTGGGGGCTGGGGGCTGGGCAGAATCGATGGTGATAGTGATGCTTGTTTTACCTAGCTACTAGCTCCAAGCAACTAGCCACCGCATCAGCGTTGATACAGGAACCCATTCATGGAACTGCAAATTCTCTGGTTCGTGCTGCTGGGCGTTTTACTGGGCGGGTATGCGGTGCTCGATGGGTTTGATCTGGGCGTGGGCATTTTGCACCTGGGTGCCAAGGGCGATACCGAACGTCGCACCGTCATCAACTCCATCGGCCCGATGTGGGACGGCAACGAAGTCTGGCTGATCACCTTCGGCGGAGCACTCTTCGCCGCGTTCCCCGAAGCCTATGCCACCATTTTCAGCGGCTTTTACCTGGCGTTCATGCTGTTGCTGTTGGCCCTGATTTTTCGAGCCGTGTCGCTTGAGTTTCGCAGCAAAATGCAATCGCCCGCCTGGCGCTCCACCTTCGACTTCGGGTTTTTTCTGGGCAGTCTGCTGGCAACGGTTTTATTCGGCGTGGCGGTGGGCAATGCCATGATCGGCATCCCGCTGGACCAGCGCGGCGAGTTCATCGGCTCGTTCTTCGACCTTTTGGGCTTCTACCAAATCGCCGTCGGCGGCCTGGCCGTCGCCCTGTTCACCATGCACGGGGCCATTTACCTCTACCTCAAAACCGAGGGCGAATTGCAGGAACGCGCCCACGGATGGATGTGGTCCACCTATGGCTTCTTTCTGGTCATGTACCTGTTTGTCACCATCATCACCCTCGTGCAGGTGCCCCAGGCCACGTTCAATTTCACCAACTACCCCTGGGCGTGGGTGGTGGTGCTGCTCAACATTCTGGCCATCGCCAACATACCCCGCGCCATTTACCTGCGTCGCCCCGGTTACGCTTTCATTTCATCGTGCAGCACGATACTGGCCCTGGTGTTTCTCTTCGGCATCGCGCTGTTCCCCAATCTGGTCGTCTCCGACCCGGACCCGCAGCATGGTCTGACGATTTTCAATGCCTCCTCCAGCCCGAAAACCTTGTGGATCATGACCATCATCGCCCTGCTGGGTATGCCCCTGGTGATCACCTACACCGTGGTCATTTACTGGACCTTCCGCGGCAAGGTGAAACTGGGCGAACACAGTTATTAAACGGGGTCGAGTGTCGGAACCAGTGACGCCGAGGGCTTTAGAGCGGTTTCAGTTCAAGTGTAGCGTCTTGCGCCCCCTCTCCCTCCGGGAGAGGGTGGCCGAGTCCGCGAGGCCGGGTGAGGGCGCTGATTGAAATACAGCACATTCGATAGATTATCACCGCAGACGCCCTCACCCTAACCCTCTCCCGGAGGGAGAGGGGACAGAAATTGTTCCGCTACGTCTGCATTGAATCCGCTCTAGTGTTTCATTGCATCTCGATTGATGGATATAGTTTTTTGAGCTTGACCC
>CAZJMK010000011.1:0-66880 GCA_964547135.1 uncultured Phycisphaeraceae bacterium
GCCGTGCCCTTTAGGGCCGGATGGCTGTGTGTCCGATTGACTGCGATCCGGGGCTGAAGCCCTCGGCGTCATGGGTTTCATGTTTTAAGCAAAAAAAACGCGACGAACCCGGTGAGGGGTTCGTCGCGCCGCATCAGTGGTCGGAAGTCCGCTGGTGGCGGAACCTCCCGAGTCAGGCGATGCCTCATTACCGACCCAACAGTGCCAGCACGTTCTGCGGCTGGGTGTTGGCTGTTCCCAAGACACTCGTCGCCGACTGCACCAGAATCTGTGCCCTCGTGAGCGACGCGGTTTCCTTCGCAAAGTCCGTGTCACGGATGGCACTCTCCGCAGCACTCGTATTTTCCAAGCTGATCGACAGTGAACGAATCGTGGCCCCGACGATGTTCTTCTGGAACGCGCCCAATCGACCCCGCAGGCCCGAAACCAGATCGATCGCCGAGTTGATGATCTTCTGACCCGTTTCCAGGTTGCCGGTCACCAGGTTGTTGGCATTGCCCGACGCCAGCGAACTCAGATAACCGTCCGCCACATTGCCCAGGTTGCGGGTGGCCACGTTCTTGATGCCCACCGACACCTGATTCAGAATGTCCACGTTGGGGCCGAGGTTGAAGCGTGCCCCGCCGCCGGTGATGGTAAAGGCCGTGTAGCTGCCCAGCGTCTGGGCACCGGGCGTGGTCGTCGAAGCAGCACTGAGGGTCAGCGACAGATCGAGGAAGTCGGTGTTCACCCGTGCGGTGCGACCGCGGGCCGTGGCCACGATACCGTTGATGATCGCGCCCAGGTCCTGCCCTTCGTCCTTCACCGCATTGGAACCCTGAATCGTGGCGAAGGTCGAACCACCCGTGCCCACCGCATTTTCATTGCTGGCTGCGGCACCGACGATGCCGCCGGTCTGTCCGCCGCTGCTGCTGAGCTTGAAGGAGACGAACTGATCGGAGCCGAACTCATCACTGCGCAGCTTGAGGTAGCCGCCGCCGGTGCTGATGGCTGCCGACACGCCGGTCACATCCTTAAAGGTGTTGACTGCTGCGGCGATGGCTGACAAACGCGTGCCGCTGGCGAAGCTGAATTCACGTGAACCGCGGGCACCGGTCAATTCGAAGGTGAAACGCGAAGCGGTGTTGGTCAGGTCCAGTTGCGTGGTGGTGCCGCCGAAGGACAGGAACAGCGCCCCATGCTGAGCCGAGGCCGTGACCACCAACTGCACTTCCCGTGTACCGTTATGTTCGAGTTTGGCGGCATTGATCTGGAAGTCACGAATCCGGTTGTTCTGGCCGGTGACCGTGAAATCATACGTGCCGTTGAGCAGCTTGACGCCCTGGAAGCTGGTCGTCGAAGCGATGCGGTCAATCGTCTGCAGAATCGAATCGATCTGCAATTGATTGGCTTCCTTTTCCTCCCGGCTGATGCCCGCTCGGTTGGCGGATTCACCCACCAAGGCCTGCACTTCCAAAAGCAGGGCGTTGACTTCCTGCAAACCACCTTCCGCGATGTTCACCACCTGGTCCGCTCGCTCGGCGTTGCCGATGGCGGCGCTGATGGCGGTCTTTTCGCTGCGCAGCTTTTCGCTGGCGATCAGGCCGGCGGGGCTGTCCGCACCACGGTTGATCTGCAGACCGGTTGACAATCGTTCCAGGGACTGTTGCAGGGATTTATTCTGGTGTCCCAGAATCCGCTGCGCCAGCATCGATCCGACGTTCGTGTTGATGCGACTCATGGTTAAGTCCTCCGTGAACACTTATACGGGGGTTCACGCCCGTTGACTTGGCATCCATGCCCTGAGGTAGCTCCACTGTTGCGTGCGACGTTATCGGCACAGTAACTCGGTGAACCGCGGCGCCTTTTCACCCGTGCGGAGCTGACTCCTCCGCGTGACCAACCGGGCTTTCCCGATCGTCCGGGCCGTCCACCCGAATCCTGATGTTTCCGCCGATGCTCGTGTTTGTTCGGTGATCCTGATCCTTTCCGAACAACCTTCGAGCCAAACTTTTCTTATCGGAACCCGCAGCCTCACATTCCCGTTAAACCGCAGGCTCCGATCCGTCATCACCATCGGCACAGCCCCCCCAGCACTTAAGCGCCGCATAAACGTCATAAACGGACTTTTGCAAAAACGCCTTGTTTTAAGCCAAAAATGCCATAAAAAATATTTTGCGCTGACCGCAAAGTGGTCGAGTGCGAAAAGAAAGTGGCCAAGTGGTCGAGTGACAAATCCAAGCCAAGAACGAGGCTGGCAAGCCGAGGGCTTGGGTATTTTTTGGTTGAATGATTCAGCGATTGCGTGATGTTCACTTCTTTCACGCCTGAACTTCACCTGCGTGCGGGTTGGCATCGAACCACTTTTTGCCACCCCCGTGCCACTGGTTACAATGCCACCGGATTCACGCGCCCGTAGCTCAATTGGATAGAGTGTTGGCCTCCGAAGCCAAAGGTTACAGGTTCGACTCCTGTCGGGCGTATTTCAGCGTAGGCGCCACTGGCCACTCGCGCCGTGAGCAATGTGTGTGATGTAGCCCAGCCCCCGGGGGCAGAGCCACAACAAGAAAGACGCGATCAATCGCAGCGCTAACCAATCACGCCGACGCAAAGCGTTCGCGCTAAGAAACTGTTTCATAACTCCTTCCGGACTCGGAGCCACGAGCGGAAGCGAGTGGTTCTTTGCAAAACCAAGAACCGCTCACTACCGTTCGCGGCTCAGAATCCAGTTATGAAATAGTTTCTAAACACATTCGAAATTCGAAATTCTTTTCGCGCTTGGCCACTTCATTCATCCGACTCACTTGAACATGGCGTGGCCATCGTCCTCGACATCGTGCACCTTTTTCAGCAGGGCCGGGGCATCGTCAAAGCGACCTTCGAGCAGCGCCGCTTCCAAGTCCGACAAGCGGTGAATCAACTGGTTCATGGTTTTGCGATAGGCAGTCAGCTTGCTTGCACGTTGATCGGAAGGCAACCGATGAATCACCGGCGGAGTCATGGTTTTTGCTAGTAACGACAAGCGTTGAAACAGCACAATGCGTTCCAGGGAATCAGTCTGATACTCGGCCTGGGCGACCTGTTTTTTCAATGCTTTGTAATGGTCTTCCATTTCGTGCATCAGGTCTTCGAGGTCCGGGCCTGCGGGTCGCGCCGAGGCCTGCTCGGTTTTCACCGGCGATGTCGCGGCAACCGGAGCAGGTTTGCTGGTGACAGGGGCGGGGGTAGCCGCGGGTGCAGCGTTGGTATTTGCAGCCGAGGGCGCAGCAACCGGGGGCGTGGCTGGGGCGGAGGGAACCGGTTTCATCGGCTCGGCAGCGGGGGCCGGGGCCGGGGCCGGGGGCTTGCTTGCATGCGCATCGGCCCATACCACTGCCTGCCAACCCATCACGATCAGACCGATGCAAACCAGCGACATTGATACGCGATGCAACATCGTGAACTCCTTGAAAAATAAGTAGATTGAAACAAACGCGTTATGCTACGAAGAACCGAATCTCACCGCAGAGAACGCAGAGATCGCAGAGAATCATTTTTTCAAACAAACCAAGACGCAAAGAAAACCGTTTAACGGGAATTGGCTACGAAGACCCGATGGACACGAAAAAGATTTATGTAGCTAGGGGCTAGTCGCTTGGAGCTAGGTAAAACAACCATTGCCAATGATTCTGCCCAGCCCCTAGCTACTAGCACCCAGCTACTAGGCAATTCGGCATTCACTGTGGTGAATTTTTCTGCGCTCATCCACCCATCACGGATTCTTCTTTTCTTCACTGCTTCCGCCGAACAAATTACCGATACCCTTGCCCAAATCTTCGACGCCCTTGGTCACGTCCTTGGTGGCCCCTTTCACGGCTTCGCCCGCGCCCTTGGCGACATCGCCCACTGCCTGCACCGCACCTTCACCCATTTGGCCGATCTTTCCGCCCAGGTCGCCCACCACATTCACCCCCAGCGATGCCAGTGATGACAACCCCTCCAGCCCTTTGCCCAGTTCGCCCAGCACGTCGGACGGCAGAATGCCCTTGCCCGCTTCAAACACGCTCGCCAACGTCGCCTGCGTGATGATCTGTGTCAGTTGCCCCATCGTCACGCCCGATCCATCCGACCCCACATTTTGCAAATGAATCTCCGGCACCTTCACCACCAACGGCCCACCCACCGGCAACACATCCGCACGCACCGTCACGTCCCGAATCAACACATCCTTCACCACAAACTTTTTGCCCTCTTTGCCGGGCGTCGGCGGCGGAGCCTTCTGCGACTGGTCCGAGGTTTTCAGGTTGTCCAATATCGCCTGGTAGTTGGCCTTGCCGCCCTTTTTTTCCAGGTACAAATCAATGCCCGTCAGTTGCAGCGAAGGTATTTCCACCACCGGCTGAGTCAGCGAACCCAGACTCACCGCCACGGAACCATCGCCCAGCGTCATGAAATGCGGGCCGTTGAACCCCGTCGGATTGGCGATGTTCAACTCCTTCAAACTCGCCTGCCCCGAAGTGATGCCGATGTTCACCCCCCCCAGCGTCGTGTTCACGCCCAGCGTTTGCGTGGCTCCGACCTCAATGCCCTTGCGTGCCAGCACGTCGATGTAAATCACCAGCGCCACGATCGCCACCACCAGCAACAACACCAACACGCCGACGATAATGCCCAGTTTCTTCAACATGATGGAACTCCTTTTTTAACTAGAACCCCATGAAACCCCACTCGGCCACTGCTTTTAATACCCAAGTCCACACCGCTACAGCAATTCACCCTTGGCTTGTTGTTGTCGATTCGACGGCTTCAACAGCAAGGCTTCCCGCTAAATCCGAAATTCGAAATCTTCCCTGCACCGGGCCACTTCCGCTTCTGGTTGATGTTACTCTAGGCGGATACCTTACCCAATTCTCACGGGCTTGAGGCGGCCTTGCTATGTCACTCGCAAACACGCCAACTCGTTTCATGCAACGCGCCCTGCAACTGGCAGCACGGGGACGCGGCTACGTTCAGCCCAACCCCATGGTCGGCTGCGTATTGGTGCGTGACAACCGCATCGTCGCTGAAGGCTTTCACCAGCGTTATGGCCAGGCTCATGCGGAAGTCATGGCCCTGCGCGATGCACAAACCAAAGGCATCGACACCACGGGGCTTCATGCCTACGTCACGCTTGAACCCTGTTGCCACTTTGGCAAAACCCCGCCCTGTGTGCAGGCTTTGATTGCTGCCAAAGTGGGTCATGTCTCGGCTGCGATGGTCGATCCGTTCCCAGCCGTGAGCGGTAAAGGGTTGCAACAACTCAAGCAGGCGGGCATCCGCACATCGGTGGGTTTGTGTGAAGCCGAGGCTCGCCAACTCAATGCTGCGTTCATCAAACGTTGTGAACAGGGGTTGCCCTGGGTGATGCTCAAATGGGCGCAGACACTCGATGGGTACATTGCCACCCGCAACGGGCACAGTCAATGGGTCAGCGGCCCGCAGGCGCGTCGCTGGGTACATCAGCAGCGCAGCTGGGTCGATGTCATCATGACCGGCATCGGCACGGTACTGGCTGACGACCCGCAATTGACCGCCCGAGGCGTGAAGCTGCGTCGCGTCGCACGTCGAGTCGTGATTGATCCGTCACTCAAACTGCCCTTGCACAGTCGGCTGGTGCAATCACTGCGTGAAAGCGAATCGGCAGCAGCGTTGACGGTGGCGGTGCACGAGCAGGGGCTGCGTGAACCCGTGGGCGAATGGTCGGACAAACTCAATACCCTGCGCAAACTGGGAGTTGAAGTGATTGGGTTGCCGGTTTGGGCAACGGGTGAATCGACCCGTACCGCGGCAGCATCGTTGCTTGATTTGCGACCATTGATGAAACACTTGTTAGAAGCACACCGAGCCGGCAACGTTTGGGTCGAAGGCGGGGCACGGTTGAACGGGGCACTGCTGGCACAGGGCTTGGCGGATCAGGTGCTTGCCATCGTTGCCCCGAAGTGGTTGGGTGACCCGCAGGCCTTGCATGCAATGGTGTTACCTGCCGGGTCTGCGAACGCCATGGAAAACATGGATCACGCACATCGACTGACCCTGCAACAGTTGCGTCGCCTGGGCGATGATGTGTTGTTGGATTACCGGGTGTAAAGCCGACGCGACAAGTCGCAGCGTTCACCAGCAATGTGGCACCGCCGCCCTCGGCGGTGTGAACGTCGATGGTGATTCACCCAGCCGGGGGCGGCTGGGCTACCACCGGCAGCTCGCTTTTCACGCCAAGTCGCCAAGGTGCCAAGCCGCCAAGAAAACCAGACATCGGAAATAGACCACGATGACACGAAGTAAGAAGCGGCCGAGTGCCAGAACCAAGCCAAGAACGAGGCTGGCAAGCCGAGGGCTTGGGTATGGTTTCGTGACTCGGACATAAATTGTATTTGTCTTCACTTGGCCACTTGACCACTCGACCACTTCATATGACGCGATAAATTGCGGCGTTGACCAGCAATGTGGCACCTCTGCCTGATATGATGCAGCGACTATGTCGGCTACCGACCCACCCCGCGAGCACGCATCTTCCGCCGCCAAGCCGGTCATTTTCCAGCAACTTGATCGCTGTCAATCGTATCCTTACCCGTTGAGTTTTTACCTTCGCCGAGCTTTGTGGGAATGGGTGCAGCGCTTGTTCATCCGACTCAGCCCGCGACGTGCTCACGGTTGGCGACGATTCTGGCTCCGCCTTTTTGGGGCCGACATCACCGGGCGCAGCGGGTTTTCCTCGCGCGTCTGCATCATGCACCCCTGGCTGCTAAAAGTCGGTCAATATTCCATGCTCGGCGACCATGTCCACGTGTACAACCTTGGCCCGATCACCATCGGCGACCACACCGTCATTTCACAAGACGTTTACCTCTGTGCCGGGACGCATGATTACACACAGCCCGACCTGCCGCTCGTTCGCCCTTCCATCACCATCGGCAGCGGCGTTTGGATTTGTGCCGGTGCGTTCATCGGCCCGGGTGTCACCATCGGCGACAACGCCATCGTCGGCGCAAGGGCGGTGGTCACCAAAGATGTGCCCCCCGGCATGATCGTTGCCGGCAACCCGGCCAGGGTGATCAAAGTTCGTCCGATGGCGTGTCGATGATCGCAAGGATGGATGAACGGTGTTTGACCAGAGCCAAACAACTTACCGCGATAAATGAGACCCGTATGCCAACCAAAGCAACTTCAACTTCCGTATCGCCCGTGCCGCCGGACCCACGGGTTCATGAATGGGTCGCGCAACTGCAACCCCAGCGTCAGCCTTCCGGCCATTGGCCGGCTCTGCACTCGGTTCCCGTTTCGGTGTTGGTCCCCGTGAAAAACGAAGCCAACAACATTGTGGAATGTCTGAGGCACCTGAGTTGGGCCGACCAACTGGTCGTGGTGGACAGCCAATCCATGGATCAGACCGTGCCCATGGCTCAGGCGATGGGTGCGGATGTGTATCAGTTTTACATGTCGCCGGAAGGTTGGCCCAAAAAGCGCAACTGGGCGATCGAAACCGTTCAGTGGCGAAACCCCTGGTTGCTGGTGATGGACGCTGACGAACACATGACCCCGGAACTGACGCAGGAGGTGGTTCAGGTGGTCACCGGAAAACATCAACCCAAAGATGCGCGCTCTGCTGGTTGCGGCGATGGTTACTGGGTCAATCGTCGCTTCATGTTCATGGGCCAATGGATCAAACACTGCGGCTATTACCCCAGCTACAACGTTCGCCTCTTCAAGCATGCCATCGGGCGGTACGAACGCATGGCCAGGGTCGGCAACACCAACTCCGGCGACAACGAAGTCCACGAACACGTCATCCTCTCCACCGGCCAACCCGGTTATCTTCAGCACGACTTTCTGCACTACGCTTACCCGGACCTTTACGCCTGGGTCGAAAAACACAATCGCTATTCCAACTGGGAAGCCCATGTCATGACTGCCGGCAACCAGGGCCAGCTCAAAAGTAATTTGTTCGGCAACGCCCTGGAACGTCGCCGCTGGATCAAGCGCTTTGCTTCGCACCTGCCCATGCGGCCCACCCTGCGCTTTATTTACAACTACCTCTTCCGCGCCGGGTTTCTCGACGGCTACCCGGGTTATGTCATGTGTCGTCTCTTGGGGTGGTACGAGTTTGTCTCGCTGGCCAAATACCACGAATTAAAACGCGGTTCCCCGCACACCCAGCAGCGCAAGTAAATGCACAACGCCTCAGTCGGGGCTGCGGATGCTTTTACCCAGTCAAGGGTACATCACGCGGCAGTTGCCTGCGTTGTCTGTGCTCAAGCAGGAGTACTTTGCGGAAGGTGGTGCGGCGTTCGATCCCGCTGGCGGATCACACGGCAAGGGTTCCCCGCAGCATATGTCCATTCCGGGATGTCCTTGGTCACCACCGACCCCGCACCAATCACCGTACCGGCCCCGATCACCACCCCCGGCAGAATCAACGCCTTGGCACCGACAAACACATCCGCGCCGATTTCAATGTCGCCCACCATCAGTTCCATCGTCGGCGAATTGAAATCATGCGTCCCGCCACACACATACACATGCTGCGCGATGACCGCTTTGCTGCGCACAATCACATGACCAAGGTTGTAGATTTCCGCATGAGGCCCGATACACGCTCGATCCTCTATTTCCAACTGCCAGGGATACTTGACGATCATGGATGGTGCGACAAACGGCCGACCGGTGATCCTGCATCCGAAACAACGCAGCAATAACAGTCGCCAGGTAACGAAAAAGGAGGGAACCTTGGGCGTTGGACGAAATAAACAAAACCATACCACGTGCCAGAGTACGGCGTAAATCAACTGGCTTTTGGACCAGGGCGAAGCATAACGCCCCGCCTGGGTTTTGGTCCGCAATCGCTCCGAGGGTTTGGTCATCGTGGTTGACCCAATAGTCGGGTGAATTCTTTCAGATACAGGTCGGCCACGGCTTCGTTACTGAACGCCAGACTGCGTGCCGCCCCCTGTTTGGATATACGCTCATACAGCTCTTGGTCGTTTAAAAGTCGATTGAGCTGTTCAGCCAAGGCGAGGGCTGGATCATCGCGGCGATGATCAAACACCAGGCCGGTCTGCCCTTCATCGACAAAATCCGCAAAGCAATCAAGCTTGGAAACCACCACCGGCAAACCCGTGGCCATCGCTTCCAATGGAGCCACGCCAAAGGTTTCCCCCTTTTCCGCCAGCGATGGATAACAATACACATGGGCCTGGTGCATCGCCAGACGCAGGGCGTCACGATCATAAATCGGCGGAACAAATTCCACCGGCAGACCTTGTGCCAATTCCCGAAGTTCGTTCAGATAAGCATCGCCCCCGCCACCTCGCTCGGTTTCATGCGGACCGATGATGCGCAAACGCAGCGATGGCATACGCTGATGCAGATGTGCAAAGGCCTGGATTAAAACATGGAGTCCCTTTTCAGGATGAACGCGCCCGGTGAACAGTATCGTGGCGGATTCCTTGGCCGGGTGCTGTCGGGGTTGTGACGGAGGGAAAAAAGCGTGAACGTTGATCGGGTTGGGCACCACCACGGTACGTTCACATAACGCCGGTACCAACGCGCACACCGCCTGACGCGTGGCCTGTGACACCGCCAACAACCCATCCAGTTTGCCGTACCAGCGGAAGTGCCGCTTGGGCATGCGCTGCACGTTATAAACCACGCACCGTGCTTTTTGACGCAACCGATCCGCCAGAATCGGCAGCCAGAAACTGTTGATCATGACGACATCGCAATCGGGTATCCGCCGAGCCACGCGATGGGCGTAGAACAGGTCCTTGATAATATTGATGTAGATCGAGTCGGTCGCATTCCCTGCCTTGACATAGTCGTAATGGACCCCTTCATAAACACCGGGGGCAGGCAATACCGGGTCGTGCCGACAAATCACCGTCACCTGATGATCGCCCAGTGCCATCTGTTTGGCGATATCCACCCAGATACGTTCGACCGCCCCGGCGGGTGCCGGTGGAATCGACAAAAAGGGACCCAAGGCAATCACAATTCGCATGACCGGCATTGTACGAATATTTCCGCCTTTCCCGCTTTCGGTTGTAAATTTTCTGTTTGCTTGAGCCTTGCGCTCGGAATCATGATAAAGTCATGATTGTGTCGCAACCTGTGCATTTGGCTTGCACCAATCGTTGACGGAAACATCAAGTGGCGGAAAAAACTTTGGGTCAACAAGGTCTTTCGTTGCCGCAGGTGGTGGCGGGGGGTTATTGTGTCGGCTGTGGTGCCTGTGCTGCCGGACATCCTCAGGTGCAGGTGCGTCTGAATGCTCACGGCAAATACGAACCCACTCTTTTGGATGACGGACAAAATGCCGCGGAATGTCCGATGTCTTCCGCCGGGATGAACGAAGACGCCCTGGCGTTGCAATGGTTTCCGATGGCCCCCCATGCTGACCCCAAAGCCGGTCGCTTTGAAGCCTGTTACGCCAGCTGGGTGAGCGATGAATCGGCAAGAATGGCCAGCAGTTCCGGCGGCATGGCCACCTGGTTGGCGGTGCAAATGTTGCGGCAGGGTTTGATCGATGGCGTGGCGCATGTTCACCCACGCATACCCACCGATAATGACGACCGATTGTTTGCATATCACCTTTCTCGCAGTGAAAGCGATATCCGTGCCGGGGCCAAATCCCGTTACTATGCGGTGGAAATGTCCGGGGTTTTACGGCAAATCCGCGAACAACCCGGACGATATGCGGTGATCGGTGTGCCCTGCTTCATCAAAGCGGTTCGACTGTTGCAGCAGTCCGAGCCGATTTTCCGGGAGCGGATTGCACATACGATCAGTATTCTTTGTGGTCAAATGAAAAGCACCTGGTACGGTCAGGCCCTGGCTTGGCAGACAGGCGTGGCACCCGGAAATATTCGCGCTTTGGATTTCCGTTACAAGATGAGTGGGAAGCCGGCCTCGTCCTATCACCTGGCCGTGCAACCTCGCGACGGCAGCGATCCGCATATCGTGCCGGTGGGCGAACTGTTCGGCGGCGATTGGGGCATGGGCTGTCTGAAATACGAAGCCTGCGATTATTGCGATGACATACTCGGCGAAACCGCGGATGTGGCCTTGGGCGATGCCTGGTTGCCCAAATATGTTCATGATTCACGCGGAACCAATGTCCTTATCGTACGTCAACCTGCGCTGCACGATTTGCTGCGTCGCGGAGCCAACGACCATGCCATCGTATTGGAACCGCTGGCGGCGGAGGCTGCCGTGCAGTCGCAGATTGCCGCATTCCGCCATCGGCGAACCGGGCTGGCGTATCGGCTGCACTTGAAGCAGCGTCAAGGCATCGCTTACCCGGTCAAACGGGTGACACCCTCAGCCGGGCTGTCGTTGAAAATGCGCTTGAACTTCCGCATTCGGATGCTGATCACGCGTTCGAGTTTTTACTGGTATGAAAGAGCGCTGCGGGCTGGGGATATCCGGGTGTACCTGCGCGGGATGAAAAAGTGGGCGTTGATTTATTCGATCTGGAAACGACTGCGTGCCCGGCGTTAAAAAGCAGCCCGTTCACCCACCATCGAGGCCCGTGAGTATTGCATGAAAGTCGGCATCCTGAATCTTTATTATTCGTTCAACTACGGCGCCGTGCTGCAGGCTTATGCCTTGCAGGAAGTGTTGCGCAGTTTGGGAACGGAGCCGGAGTACCTGAATTTTCGCCCCCAGGGCGAGGGTATCATCCAGCCCAAACCCTGGTATCTGCGCATGGATTTATTGCGCAACCGCCCCGTGATGAAACTGATGCATCTGCGCCAGATATCGCAGATGCGTCGGAATTTTGAACTGTTTCGCAGCAGATACCTGCAGCAATCCCCCGCCTTCGCCGGTGCGGATGATTTTCGCCGGTACGCCTCGCAATACGATGCCCTTGTGGTCGGCAGTGATCAGGTCTGGAACTGCTCCGAAAGACTGGTGCGGGAATTTTTTCTGGATTTTTCCCTGGACCGTCAGAAACGCATCAGCTATGCCGCCTGTTTCGGTCAACCTCTGCAACTGCCTCATGTGCCGGGAATCGTCGGACCCTTGCTGCGACGTTTTGATCATCTGAGTGTGCGTAACACAGCTTCGCAGGAACTGGTCCGGCAATATGCCGATCGTGAATCGTTGATCACCGCCGACCCAACCCTGTTGCATGATTTTACCGAGTTGCTGATCGGCGAGAATCCGTTGGGCCGGCCTTACGTGATGGTGTACGCCCTGGACAAGGAGTTGGCTGGTCCGGGCAGCGTGTTGGCTCAAATCGTCGGGAAAAAGTTGGGCTTGCCCGTGGTCAGCGTGGTATCGCGGATGCAGGTGGTGCAGGGGTGGACCTTCCTTGGTGCTGACCAACAATTATGGACCGTCAATGTGCCCCAGTGGTTGGCGCTGTTGCGTCATGCGGCCTTTGTCTGTACCGACTCGTTTCATGGCATGATGTTTGCCGCCAAGTTCAAACGCCCTCTGATTGCCTATCACGATAATGCACATCGTGCCGTGCGACTCATCGACGCGGCGCGACGCTACGGATTGGAGCCTCGGCTGCTTCCGGCCAAGACTGAAGCGCAGGTGCCCGGCTTGGTATCTTCCGACATCGATTACCAGCCGATTCACGACCAAATGCTCGCCCATGCACGCGAGTCACGCGCTTTCTTACAATCAGCTCTGCATACAACTACAACTGCCCCGCTCTGACAAGACAAACCCATGTCCTGGCTGCCGCTACCTCCGGGCTATCAACGATTGGTAATGCAACACCCATTGCTGCGCGATCTGGTTCCAGTCGTAGTGAGTCTTCACATACTCACGGCTCAAAGCTGCTGCCTGGGTTCGTAACGTCGGTGAATCAAGCCAGCGCACGATTTCCTGCGTCAACGTTTCGACACCCAGTGAAAAAACACCTCCGACCCCCGCCCCGACAATCTCCCGGTAGATGCCGACCTGATCGGAAATCAGCACCGGAACCCCGGCTGCCAGTGCCTCGATGACAACAATGCCGAAGTTCTCGTGCGCACTGGGCAGCACAAACAGATCCGCATCCGCCAGCGCTTTGATGCGATCATGTCCATAAAGCGGTCCGGTAAAGACGACACGATCAGACACGCCCAACTGATCCGCCAGACCGCGATACATCTTTTCATGTTCGGGTCGAGCAGGACCAACCACCGCCAAGCCGGCCTGATGTTGACGCAACTGGACCATTGCCTGAATCAGCAGGTCCACGCCCTTGCCGGGGAACACACGTCCCAAAAACATCAGCATTGGCCCACCGGCCAATTCGGGATGCCTTGTGCGTAAAAAACCTCTGGGGGGAAGCGGTTCAAATTCGTTCAGGTCAATTCCGATGGGCACCACCAACGAGCGCGCATTTTTTGTAAAACTTGAAGCGAGTTCGCGTTCCGCTTCGGCTGTGAAGTGAAAGGCTGCCGCGTGATTGAGGTGCCGTCGCAAACGCAGCGCCAGATAGATTTTTTTACGGAGCCGGCTTTGCCTCAGACTCCAGGGATCGAGCATGCCGTGGGGTGAAATGATGTAGGGTTTGTTGAGCTTGCGGGCCAGACTCGCGGCTTGATGTTGAATGTCTTCCCACAAACCATGGATATGAACGACATCGCTTGGGGGCAGTTGCAGGTTGAGGACGCGCTTGATGTCAGGGTGATGACGGAGCTTGCCTTTGCAGGGGCCGATGGAATGGACCCTGGCGCCGGTCTTGCGAAGTTCCTCCAAGGTGGGCGGTGGCGCCTGACCAACCCAGCAGGTGATGACTTCGAGTTCCATCCCGGCAACTATTTGGGCTTTTGCCAATCCGATCAGTGCGGCAATAGGACCGCCACTGGTTGGACTGACGCCGGAGATAATGTGCGCAACACGCATCAGGCGGACTCATGGTGCGGGAGTGATCAATCATGATAGCGAGTTGTAGCGACGCACGAATGATTAGAAATCAACCAAGTTAAACGCATTCTCCTTGTACCGTCGATAGCTGCAACTTCGGAAATGGGCCACGATGACACGAAGCAAGAAGTGGCCGAGTGGTCAAGTGGTCAAGTGGTCGAGTGACAGAACCGTGACCGGGCACATCATGTCAACCGACCCAGCCGAGGGCGGCTGGGCCACAAAGAAAATGCTCAATCGCCCGGCCACTTCTTCAACCGATTGACCGACTCACCGACCCACCGATTACCCACTCCAACCAGACGCGATAAATCGCGGCGCTAACTCTCGAATACGATTTCATCACTTGACCACTTGACCACTTCTTCAACCGATTGACCGACTCACCGACCAACTGATTAACCACTTCCATCAGGCTGATCGTTTATCCCGTTCGATCAGCGCGTAGGCATTGTGATTGTGAATCGATTCGAAGTTTTCGCTGTTGATCAGGTACCAGGCGATGCGTTCTTCCTTGTCCAGCGACAGCGCCAGGTCGCGCACGATGTCTTCGACGAACTTGGGGTTTTCGTAAGCGCGTTCGGTCACCCACTTTTCATCGGGGCGTTTGAGCACGGCAAACACCTGCGTGCTGGCCGACTGCTCGATGATGGCAAAAAGGTCTTCGATCCACAGATGCTTGCCGGGGACAAAGCGGACGCGGGCCTCGATTTCACAGCGCTGGTTGTGGGCGCCGTATTGCGATATTTCCTTGCTGCAGGGGCATAGGCTCGTGGCCGGGGCACGCACGCCCATGACAAAGTCTTCGCTCTCGCCGCACGAGGCTTCGAAGCGCACGGTGGCGTCGATCATGCCGGGCGTCCCGGTGACGGGGGCCTTTTTGTGAATGAAGTAGGGGAACTCGAGTTCCAGGTGGGCTTCGTGAGCCTGCAAACGTTTTTTCATATCCCGGCAAATGTCCATCACCTGATCGGCTCGGATCGCGCCGTGATGTTTGTTGAGCACTTCCAGAAACCGGCTCATGTGCGTGCCCTTCTGGTAATGAGGCAGGCTGACGTACATGTTGACCCGAGCGACGGTGTGCTGCACGCCGCCGGTGGCGGGACAGAACAGGGCGATGGGGTAGGTGATGTGTTTGACGCCGACCTTGTCGATGGGCACGTTGCGATGATCGCTGGCGGACTGCACATCGGGCATGGGTGCCTGCGCGGTATTGCCGGTCGGGTCGGGGCTGACGGATGTTTCACGGTTACGAGGCATGGACCTGTCCTTGGGGGGAAACCTGTAATGTTATGAGTTGTCGTGAGGCAAGGCAAAAAGGTGCAAGGGCGGGTGGGGTAGGGTGTAGGCAATTTCGAATTTCGAATTTCGAATTTTGTGCTAACGATGATAATTGCATCGCCCACGCCTGAACTTCACGTCTGCGTGAAGTTCAGGATGGTTTGACAAACATCAATCATCATCAAGCACAGGCACTTGGCAAAACGTCGGTCACCCGCGACACTGTGTACGTGATGACCCCCTGTAAACACCATGTGCCCGCATTGCCCCGCTTTCTGGTGACCGCAGGCAACACCCGTGAACGCATCGATCAGGTGCGGGATTGGGGCAATATTTTCACCGGCAACACCGGTTTCGACATCGCCTGCGCCTTGGCGCAGCACGGGCCTGTCGATCTTTTCACCAGCAATCAGCAACACCTGGCGCGCTTACGTGCCGTACAAACCACCCCGCATCCGATCACCGGTTTTAGCTTCACCACCCACGCCCATTTACGGGCGTTGTTGGAAGCACAAATGCTCGCCGAGCAATATCACGCTGTGTTCATGAGTGCTGCGGTGAGCGACTACCAACCCGCAGGGGTGTACGAAGTGATCGACCGTCAGCCCGGCTCAGACGACGGCACCGAAACCTGGCGGGTGCGCCATGTGCAGGCGGGCAAGGTGAAAAGTTTTTACCAGCGGATTGCGATCATGGGTGAGCCGACGGAAAAACTGGTGGACCTGTTTCGCACGCAATGGGGATTTCGCGGCCTATTGTTCAAGTTCAAATTGGAAGTCGGCCTGACGGATGAACAGTTGCTGGAAGTGGCACGAAAAAGTCGCGTGTCCAGCGGGGCGGATTACCTGATCGCCAACACCTTGGCGATGGTGCAGGGCGATCAGCCCGGTGCTTATATCGTGAGTGAAACGGGAGCAGAGCGCGTGGCACGTCATGCCCTGGCGGGCAGGTTGGCACAATTGGCGATGGCGGCGGGTTGAGTATGTTTGGAAATAGGGGTGGGGGCCGGTAACATGCGCAGGCTCGAGCAAACCACCGGAGCAAGGAGTTAGAGTTGTCCAAGCGCACGCTGATTCGTGACATGCTGCCCAATCAATGGGTGTCGGGCATTTTCGCCATCCAGAATTGTCAACTGGGCACGACCAAGACGGGCAAGCCCTACATCAAGTGCATCATCGGTGATCGCACGAAAAAAGTGCCGGGGCGGATGTGGAACGCCAGCGAGGAGTTGTTTGCGAGTCTGCCGACGGACGGTTTTGTGCAGATTGAAGGGCAGACTCAGCCGTACCAGGGCGAAATGCAGATCATCATTCAGCAGATCGAATCCGCCAAGCCGTCGGGGGAGGATTTGCTGGAGCTTTTGCCGCGCACGGAAAACGACATACCGACGATGCTCGTGGAGGTGGTGCGCATCGTCACCACGGTGCAGGACCCGGCTTTGCGTGCCCTGGTGCAGGCATATCTGGACGACAACGCCTTGATGGGTCAATTTCGTCAGGCCCCGGCTGCGATGAACCTGCATCATGCCTACATCGGCGGACTGCTCGAACACACCCTGAGCTTGCTTCGTCTGGGTGAAGCGTATTGCAAGCTCACCCCGGCCTTGAACCGCGATGTGGTGTTGGTCGGGCTGTTCATTCACGACCTGGGCAAGTGCAGCGAACTGACCTGGACCACTGGTTTTAATTACAGCGACCGCGGACAACTCATCGGGCACATCGGCGAAGGGTTGCTCTGGTTGCAACAGAAAGCCCAGCAGTGTGAAAACAAGGGCACGAAAATACCGACGACTTTGCTGACGGTATTGCAGCACATTATTTTGTCGCACCATGGCAAGCCGGAGTTCGGGGCTTTGAAAATACCGGCCACGCCCGAAGCGATAGCCGTGAGCCTGCTGGATAATTTGGACGCGAAAATGCAGATGGCCATATCAGCAGCCAATCGCGGCGAAGGCGGCATGAATCAGCCCACGGACCTGCACGGCAACTTCACCGAAAAGGTTTGGGCATTGGACACGCGGGTGTATCGCCCCGACCCGACGACGGTGGACGATTAAGGGAAGCGGCCAAGTGAATTGTATTGGGTTAGCGCCGCGATTTATAGCGTCTGACATTGTAGCCCAGCCCCGGGGGCGCCCTCGGCACAGGGCAGTTGACGCCGTACCCTTCAGGGCCGGATGGTTTGGTTTGTCATGCAGGAAAACCATCCGGGGCTGAAGCCCTCGGCGTCATGGGTTGATTCAAACCATCATCACAATCACGCAATCAAGCATTCGCAACAACCGCATCAACCCCGGCGACGCCAGGCCATCAAGCCGGCACCGACGGTCAGCAGCGCCAAGCTGGCCGGTTCGGGAATGGTGACGATCACGTTGTCGAATTTCTGTGGCCCGTTGAAATCGTACAAGCCGACCTTGCCGGAGGCGTAGGTGTTGCTCACCAGAGTCGTGTTGGTGATGAAGTTGAGGTTGCTTAACTGATACAGGTCCGCACTGTAGGTATTGCCGGTGATTTGCAGAACGATGCGCAGGTCGGTACCGGGCGCTACGGGCAACGATTCCTGTGCATACGAAACAAAGTTAGTCCCGCCGACCGTGACATGCCAGTAAACAAAGCCGGAGTTGGGGTTGACCACCAGCAACACGCCTTCCATGTTGCCGTTGGGGGCCAAACCCTGGCCATGGACGATGATGCCGCCGTCCCTGGCACCCAGCATGTCCACCTGTACGGTGGCCTCGGTGATGGTCAGGTCTTTGATGGTGGTGATCGCCAACGGGTTGTTGTTGGGGCTGACGGCGTTGTATGCCCCGCCATCGACCACAAAGGCGTATTCGTTGTTCCAGTCCGGGTCGGGCTGACCTTCCGTGCCATCGAATACATCGCTGAAATCAGCCGCGCCGACCGTGGCCGAAACGCCCAGCACCGCCAACGCACCCGCCCATCGACTCCACTTGCAAATGCCCATCGCCTCCGCCTCCCTGTTACACATCACAAAACAACACACTCACCCCTCAGGTGTATGTCACCCAAGGGCACGACCAACACACTCCCCCGCCCAGACAATCCAACATACCCGCGTATTTCTGCAAAGTCCATATTAAAAAAGAACAATCAGTATTTTTTGGGAGGGTCATTTTCGAACCCGTGGTTCAATCCGTTGGCGACACCCAAGTGATTGACGCCGTACCCTTGAGGGCCGGATTATTTGCAGGTGAAATCCGGGGCGAAAGCCCTTGGCGTCATGGGTTGATTCAAACCAGCCTCACAATTAACCAATCCCCAGATTACCCAATCGCCAGATCACCAAATCACTGATTACAATCCCTTTCATGACCGAGCGTTTGTCACCCCGTCCCATCCTCATCCTCGGGCCGACAGCCGGGGGTAAAAGCGACTTTGCCGTCCAACTCGCGCAAAGCCTGCAAAAGCTCGGCGAACCTTTGCCGCACATTCTCGGTGCCGACTCGATGCAGGTGTATCGCCACATGGAAGCCGGCACCGCCAAGCCTTCACCGGCCCTGCGCGCCCAAGTGCCGCACCATTTGATCGACCTTTGCCAACCCACCGACCGCTTCACCGTCCACGATTGGCTGACCCAGGCTGAAAAACAACTCACGCAACTGGCTGAGCAACGCACCCGGGCCATCATCGTCGGCGGAACCAACCTTTACATCAAAGCCTTCCTCGAAGGTCTGTTCACCCGTGAAGCTGACAACGATCATGCTGGCTCATCCGCCTCCGCCGGGTTCGACCCTGCATTGCGTGCCCAGCTTGAACAGCTCGACAACCAGTCGATGCACGACCGACTGGCAGCGGTGGACGCTGAATCCGCCCAACGCATTCATCGCAATGATCGCAAACGCATGATTCGCGCCCTGGAGGTTTTCACCCTCACCGGCTCACCCATCAGCAGCCGACAAACCCAGTGGGACCAGCATTATCAAGCCTACAAAAACCCGGATGCGATGGTGAACCAGGCAGACGAAAAACCGGGGGTGCGTTATCGGCATGACCCCATCCTCATCGGGCTGCACTGGCCGACGGAGCTGATCAACCGTCGCATCAACGCACGGGTGAAGGAAATGTTTTACCCCCAGCAGTTCGGGCGCAGTGATGAATCATTGCCTGCGGAAACGATGCGCCTCGAACAAGCCGGGGTGCTCGGACCACAGGCACGACTGGCCTTGGGTTACAAACAGGTGCTCGAACATTTGGCGGGACGATGCTCACTCGATGATGCGTTTGAGCAAACCAAAATTCAAACCCGCCGATTTGCCCGCCAGCAGCGTACCTGGCTCAAACGGTATCAGGGCGTGCATTGGCTGCCTGCGGGTGAAACCGAGTTGAGTCAGTGGGTGGAACGCAGTGTGAAAATCATTGCCAACCACAACAACTGACGGAGCGTGCCGCAGGGGCGTGGGCAGCCTGCCATGGGTGAAAATAAAAGAGGTCAGAAGCACTGTGGCAAGGCTTCTGACCTCGGGGTTTTTTCAACTGGGTTTTGCGATGATCCGGGGCTAAAGCAATTTGCGTTAATTATTGGAATGCTTGAATCCCCTCTCCCTCCGGGAGAGGGTGGCCGAGTCCGCGAGGCCGGGTGAGGGCGTGTCTTGGAAATATCTGGCAAACGAAAGTATGAGTATCACAGACGCCCTCACCCTAACCCTCTCCCTCCGGGAGAGGGTGGCCGAGTCCGCGAGGCCGGGTGAGGGCGTGTCTTGGAAATATCTGGCAAACGAAAGTATGAGTATCACAGACGCCCTCACCCTAACCCTCTCCCGGAGGGAGAGGGGACTGAACAAGGCATGTCGCTCTCCAAGGAATTTCGCGAATTGCTCTCAAGCCCTCGGCGTCATGACTGATCACTTACTTGATGAACAACATTTCGCTGTACTTGGGCAGCGGCCAAATGTCATCAGCGATGATGTTTTCCAAGGCATCGGAAGCCTTGCGCACGCTCAGCATCGCGGGCACCACTTCATCACGGAAGTGCTTGGCGTGATGCAGCACATCACCTTCGCTCTTGTGTGCCACCGCATGTTCGAGTTTGTCGATGGCTGACTCCAGTGAACCCACCAGGTCGGTGATTTTGTCCAGGCTGGTGGTGTCCACCTTTTTGCCCGCGTTTTTCATGGCCGAGGCGGTGTGCGCCAATTCACCCTGATACCGATACGCAGCCGGCAGCACATGTTCACGGGCGACTTCCAAGGCCACCAGGCTCTCGGTGTTCACATCCTTGCAGTAACGTTCCAGGTAGATTTCATAGCGCGAGTGCGTTTCCCTGGGCGACAGCACGTTGTATTTGTCGAAGAGGCTCAGGTGTTCCTTGTTGGGCAGTTCCGCCAGGGCATCGACGGTGTTACGCAGGTTGGGCAGACCGCGCTTCTCGGCTTCCTTGTGCCAGGCTTCCGAGTACCCATCGCCATTGAAAATGATGGCCTTGTGTTCCTTGTAGATTTCACCAATGATGTCCTGCGCCGCAGCAGGCAGCTTCTTCAAGTCACCCTTGATGCGTTTTTCAATCTCCGCGGTGACGAAATCCAGCGACTCCGCCACGATGGTGTTGAGCACCACCAAAGGCCCGGCAATCGATTGGCTCGAACCCACGGCTCGGAACTCGAACTTGTTGCCGGTGAAGGCAAACGGGCTGGTGCGGTTACGATCGCCATAGTCCTTGGGCAACGGCGGCAGGGTATCCACGCCGACGGTCAGATGGCCCTGACCCTTGGGGCCTTTGATTTTGCCCTTGGCGATGGATTCGAAAATATCGGTGAGCATGTCACCAAGGAAGATGCTGATGATGGCCGGGGGCGCTTCATTGGCACCCAGACGATGATCGTTACCACTGTGAGCCACGCCGACGCGCAGCAACTTGCTCCACTTATGCACCGCCCGAATCACCGCCACGCAGAAGAGCAGGAACTGCATGTTTTCGTGGGGGGTTTCGCCGGGTTCCAAAAGGTTGCCGACCTTGGCGCCGCCCAGCGACCAGTTGAGGTGCTTGCCGCTGCCGTTGATCCCGGCAAAGGGTTTTTCGTGCAGCAGACATTCCATCCCGTATTTCTGAGCGATGCGCTTGAGCGTGGTCATCACCAGTTGCTGATGGTCGGCTGCGAGGTTGGCGTTTTCATAAACCGGGGCGATCTCGTACTGACTGGGCGCCACTTCATTGTGACGGGTTTTCACCGGCACGCCGAGTTTGTAAAGCTCACGTTCACTTTCGAGCATGAACGCCAGCACGCGATCAGGGATCACGCCGAAGTACTGGTCTTCAAATTCCTGGCCCTTGGGCGGCTTGGCACCAAAAAGCGTACGACCGGTGAGCAACAGGTCCGGTCGGCTGTAGTAGAAGTTACGATCAATGAGGAAGTATTCCTGCTCCGGCCCGGCGGTGGCGAAAATAAAACCCGGATTGTCATTGCCCAGGGCATTGAGCAGGCGCGTGGCTGCCTTGGAAAGCGCCTGCATCGAACGCAGCACCGGGGTTTTTTTGTCGAGGGCTTCACCGGTCCAGGAAACGAAAGCGGTGGGAATGACCAGCACCGTACCGTTGGGGTTTTCCAGAATGTAGGCAGGGCTGGTCACGTCCCAGGCGGTGTAGCCGCGCGCTTCGAAGGTGGCGCGGATGCCGCCGGAGGGGAAGGAGGAGGCATCGGGTTCGCCTTGAATCAACTGCTTGCCGGTGAACTCGGCCAGGGCGCCGCCCTTGTAATCGGGGCTGAGGAAGCTGTCGTGCTTTTCCGCGGTGATGCCGGTGAGCGGGTAGAAGACGTGTGCGTAGTGCGTGGCCCCTTTTTCAATGGCCCAGTCACGCATGGCTGTGGCCACGGCATCGGCGACCGAAGCGTCCAGCTTGGCGCCTTCGTCGATGGTTTTCTTCAGGGCTTTGTACACAGCCTTGGGCAGACGCTCCTGCATGACCGATTCGCTGAAGACGTTGGCGCCGAAGATGTCCTTGGCGGGCGTCTGCGCGAAGTTCAAGCGGGATTCCAGCGGCTTGTACGAATTGATGGCAGCGATGGCGGCGTAACGAGCATTCTGATTGGCGGCCATGAGAACTTAACTCCTTCCAGTGAGACGGTGTTGAGGGTGTAAAAAATTGAGGCGCACGGATGGACGATGCACACTTTGCAAGGTCCGTGCCCAAGTGATGCGATTGTTTTGGAGCCCCTTGTAAACCCGGTGATTCGCAGATTGTAGGTGCTGCAACGCCTGCGTCCAGTAACAATTTAATAGGACCCCCAAATGCCTATTTAATGCGCGCCGACAAAAGACCCAGGCTTGGTTTGCCTAGTTGTTGATCGGTGGGTGTAACAAGCCCATCGGCTGTGAATGGTGTGACGGGTCGGAATGGGTCTAACTTCAGGGGTAGGGATGCAAATATCAGGCCGAGGGCGTGGCGGTGATAGAAGTGGCCGAGTGACGGAACCGTATGCGAATGTTAGCGCCGCGATTTATCGCGTCGATGGTTGCCAGGCAAGCGCGGTGATGACAAATCGGTATCGGGTCGGTTATGATACTTTCGCATCAACATCACCCATCATCAGGTACTCACCACCAACTTCACGAAGGAGATCGTCATGCATCGCAAAGCCCTGACCCTGCTCACAGGACTGACTTTGGCATGGTTGCCCTGCACTTTCACTTTCGCTGAAGAAGCTCCGGTCAAAGAAGCCCCCACGCTTAAGCAAAAGGAATCCGTCGAGAGCAAAGCGCCCAAAGCCGAAAAGACCCCCGCAGGCGTCCCTGTTTACTACGCAACGATTCTCAAAGAGCTTGGCCTGGAAGGCGAACAACGCGAAAAGTTCATCGCCAAGGTGCGTGAGCGCCAACAGGCGGTCAACGCCTGGAAAAAGGAAAATGACGCCAAGGTCAAGGAACTGAATCAGCAGGCCACGGATGCCAAGACCAAGGGCGATGTCGCCGGCGAATCGCAGGCGAAAAAAGAAGTCAAAACCCTCAACGATGAACTGGCGAAACTCGAAGAGGAACACACCGCACAGATTCATTCCGTGCTCACCGATGAACAACGCGCCAAGTTGACAGCTTACAACGCCTACACCGGCTTACTACGCAGCTTCGCCCGCGCTTCGATCAGCGACGATCAGAAAGCACAGATCAAACAGATCGTGTACGCCCACGCCAAGGAGTTTGGGCAATTGGCTGAAAACGATCGCAAAGGCCGACAGACGCTGCGCGAAAAAATCATCGATGAGGTGCGCCAAAACGTGCTCACCCCCGAGCAACAGGCAGCCTTGCCCTCCGCGAAGAAGCCTGCGGAAGGCAAAGAGTGATTGGGTGAATTGACGATGCGGTGATTTTTCAGGACGGTTTCGAATCATACATGACGCCGAGGGCTTTAGCCCCGGATTGTTTGCATGATGAAAAGACAAACATCCGGCCCTAAAGGGCACGGCGTCAAAATCAAGCGCGAAAAAAACAGAAATCACCCAATCACCCAAGGGTTCAATGAAGAATACCCGGACCCTCGTCATTCGCTGCGCTCATGCCTCGTTCCCGGCTTGGATTCAACACCACAACAAATCAAAATCGACTCGCCATTTTTTGTCGAATCATCAAACCCTAACCGTTTTCCAATCTTTTACCGATGCCCGGCATTGGTTGATGGACTATGGTAAAGCGTGCGGCGAGTTGGGGTGTTTTTTTGTCATCCGGGCTGATGGGAAGCGAGGGTTCCATGATGAGCCGAGCGTCGGGTGTTGCTGTTGTTTCACGTCAGAATCGCTCTGCGTTCACACTGATTGAGCTGTTGGTGGTGATTTCCATCATTGCGCTATTGATTGGCATTTTGCTGCCGGTGCTGGGCAGGGCACGTGAGTCAGCTCGCACTACGCAGTGTCTGAGCAACCTCAAACAGTGGGGCATCGCGCTCAACAGCTACATCATTGACAACAATCAGACATTGCCGGGGGAGGGAGCATCTTTTGGACCTTCATCCCCAGTTCGTACATGGAATCCTGGTCGACCAAATAACGCTTGGAACAATATGTCTGAAAGTGCTTGGTACAATGCGTTACCACGTTATGTAGATGCAGACCGATATGGGGATATTTACAACGGAACCGATGCTGTGGGCTTTTCGGGGGGCTATCGATCGAATTGGATTATGTATTGTCCTTCGAGAGTTGTACAACAAAAAAATTCCAATAGCGCACAGAATGGATGCCACTATGCTATGAACGCAACATTTAATGGATCCGGTACATCTGGCACTACATTGATTGAATTTACATCAATTCCGACGCTCAGTGAGTTCCGCCATTACCTACGCCTGAACCGCGTCTCTCGTCCGGAGGCCACTGTTTTTCTTGCGGAAGGTGGCAATGTACCCAATGTGAGTCCTCGCACCAATAGCATGTTGCGGGATCGTCATGGAGATGGTGCCAATGGCGGACAAGGCGGCTCCGGATACAACCTGCTGTTCATGGATGGTAACGCCCGGTTTATTCGCAACGTGGATGCCCCCGCACCAGCATCTGGAAATATTCTGATTGGACCCAACGATCCGCCTTTCCAATACACCACGCCCCAACTGATCATCTGGGGACCGTTCTTCTAAAAACATTTAGCCCCCGGTCAATGACCGGGGGTTTGTTTTTTGGGTCGTGGGTATAGGAGGCTGTGTGCTGATGACGCCGAGGGCTTTAGCCCCGGATGGTTTGCACATTGTCCATTATCCAATGATATTCATGGTGGGTCCGCTCGCAGACGCGCTTGACCCACCCTGCACAGCTTGGTTGCCGAGTGCCACTGGCAGCTTGTCTGCCAGTGCATTCCCACTGCAGCGCGTCATGGCAATACCATCAACGATCACAGACGCGATCCATCGCGGCGCTCACCAAAGCGCCGACGCAAAGCGTCCGAGCCAAACAAATCCGAAATTTACGTCACCGGTTGGGTTTGGCGGGCAGGGTGAGGGTCAGGCCGGTGGGCAGGTTGTGCGGATTGGGGATTTTGCTTTGATTAGCGCGGTAGATGAGGTCCCACAATTCACCGTTGCCGTATTCACGTCGGGCGATGGCGTACAACGTGTCACCGGATTTCACCGTCACCGACTTGCGCGTTGCCGTTGAGGTGTTGGCACTGCCGGTGGAAACCGCCGTATTGGAACGGTGGCTGTTCCCGGCTGAGGCGCTGCCGGTGCTGTTGGAGTCATCGGGCAGACGGATGGTCATGCCGGTGCGTAAACGTTCGGGCGTCAGGCCGGGGTTGGCAGCGACGATGCGTTTCCAATGAGCACCGTTGCCCAGGTGAGCTTGCGCGATTTTCCAAAGCGTATCGCTTTCCTTGACGGTGTAACGCTTGCTGCTGGTGCGTGTGGCAGCGGCCCCCGTACTGGTCGATGCGGTGGTCGCACTGCTGGTGGAACCGGGGCGGGTGGCGGTGGTGGTTGAACTGGTCGTGGTGGTGGGGGCGGGCGGGTCCATCAAAGTGCGTTGCGGGTTGTCCCACGGATTGGCGATGCTGGTCGTGGCACTGCCGGGCAAAGCACCGGGGGTTGTACCCGAATTGAAACCGGGGTTACCGGGGGCGGGGGCGGGCCAGTTGTTGGCGGTGATGGGTTGGGGCTGTTCGTTCACCAGGCCGGAACCGGGCAGGGTGCTGGTCAGGCCGGTGGTGGAAGTGGAACCGATGCCGGTGGTGGCGGAACCGGCTGCGGAGGGGTCGCGCAGGTAATCATCACCGGTGGCCAGGTCGTTTTCGACGGGGCCTTTTTTAATGCCGGCGATGATGCCGAAGACGGCGACCATGATCAGGGCGAGTATGCCCAGCCCGGCCACGAGAATGACCTTGGGGTTACGGGTCGAGGCGGCCTGCATCGGCGGGATGGTGACAGCCGTGGCTGAACCGCTGGTGGACGAGGAAGGGTTGATCGGCGTGGGGTTATTGGATTGCATGGGTGCGACTCCCGGACCCAAAGCGGAGGTGCACACGACGCGCTTGTGGGGGGATGGTGCGAGAACTCGGCGCGGAATTGGCGCCGTTGATTCATAGATTATCGGCACAACGGCGGTTCCGGTCACAAAGATTGTGGGAAGGGGAAGAAGTGGCCCAGTGGTCGAGGGATTGTACATTTTGTGGTGTATTGATCGCATGAGTGTCTTTGTGGCCCAGCCGCCCCCGGCTGGGCGAACAACCCTTGTCAGCCCCACCGCCGAGGGCGCCCCCGGGGGCGGTGCCACATTCACAGACGTGACCAATCGCGGCGCTATGTCCATTGACGCCGAGGGCTTTAGCCCCGGTTTTCAACCGCAAACATCCGGCCCTGAAGGGCACGGCGTCATGCGCCGACGCAAAGCGTCCGCGCTAAACATTTGATACCACTCGACCACTTGACCACTTCTTCAACGCACTTGCTGGCGCTATGATTGCCTCCTAAACTTCCAACGCCGTAAAATGCCGATGAGTGTCGTACCGTGGCTGTTTGCCCCCGATACGCCCCCTACCTTGCAGGTGCGGATGCATGACCACCATGACCAGCCCCAATACTGATGTACGCCCCAGTGATTCCCTCGACGCCCCCGCGCTGCTGGAAATCCTTCGGCAAATGATCCTCATCCGTCGCTTTGAAGAACGCACGGCCCAGAGCTACCAACAAGCCAAAATCGGCGGATTCTGTCACCTCTACATCGGACAGGAAGCTGTGGCGGTGGGGTCGATCGCTGCGCTCAAACCCGATGACCCGATCATCACCGCTTACCGGGACCACGGCCACGCACTGGCTCGCGGAATGCACCCCAACTATTGCATGGCGGAGATGTACGGCAAACTCACCGGCTGCGCCAAGGGCAAGGGTGGGTCGATGCACATGTTCGACGCCCCGCATCACATGTACGGCGGACACGCCATCGTCGGCGGACAAGCACCCTTGGGCGTCGGCCTGGCATTCGCCACCACGTACCTGGCCAAAGACAACGTCACCGTCTGCTACTTCGGCGATGGGGCTTTGAATCAGGGTGCGGTGCATGAAGCGATGAACCTGGCGGCGATCTGGCGGCTGCCGATCATTTTTGTGGTGGAAAATAATCAGTACTCAATGGGCACGCACATCGCCCGCGGCACCAGCATGGCCGACGACCTGTCCGTCAAGGCAGCGGCTTACGGGATGAAGTTCGCCCGGGTGGACGGCATGGACGCCCTGGCTGTTTACGACACGTTCAAAACCCTGGCGGACGGCATGCGCGGCAGCAAAAGCAAGGCATTGGGGGCTGATGAAGACTACAGCGGCCCGGCTTTCGTCGATGCTCAGACCTATCGCTTCAAGGGCCACTCGATGAGCGACCCGCAAAAGTATCGCAGCAAAGACGAGGTCGGCCAGTATGAGGAACAGGACCCGATCAATCGTTTGGTGAACGTGCTGATCGAACGCAACATGGCGACGCAGGAACAGATTGATCAGATGGATGCGACGATCAAGAAGGAAGTGTTGGATTCGGTGCAGTTCGCGGTGGACAGCCCGGAGACGCCGATGGAGGAGTTGTACACGGATGTTTATGTGAACCCGTATCCGCCGTTTGTGAAGGGTGATGTGCCGATGATGGTGAAGGAGGCGAGGAAGGGGGGCTAGGGGCTGGGAGTTGGGAACTAGGGGCTGGGCAGATTGTGATAATGGCGTCGGCAATCGGTTGAGGAGTTACAACCGTGAACAAACGGGCATACCGGGGGCTGGAGGCTTGGCAAAAGGGCGTGGATTTGGTGGAGGAGGTTTACCGGATCACGCAATCATTGCCCAAAGATGAGCAGTTCGGTTTATGCGGTCAGATGCGTCGCTCGGTTGTGTCGATACCCGCAAATATTGCGGAGGGTTATGGAAGAATTCACTCAGGCGATTATTTACGATATTTGTCCATCGCCCGTGGTTCGCTGATGGAACTGGAAACCCATCTGATCATCGCGGTGCGATTGAAATTAGTGCCGCGGGACGGTGCAAAGGAACTTTGGAAACACACCCAGGATGTCGGCAAGTTATTATCGGGATTGATACGTTCCACCAAACAGGATATTTCGAATCAAGCATAATCGACCCATAACCCCCCCCAGCCCCTAGCTCCAAGCCCCTAGCCCCCCAGTTACCAACATGCGAAACATTCAGTTTAGAGAAGCGTTGAACGAAGCGATGGTCGAGGAAATGCTCCGCGATGAGCGGGTGTTTCTGATGGGCGAGGAAGTCGCCTATTACAACGGGGCGTACAAGGTGTCGCAGGGCATGCTTGAACGTTTCGGACCCCGCCGCGTGGTCGATACCCCGATCAGTGAAACCGGGTTTGCCGGGCTGGGCATCGGGGCCGCCATGTACGGCCTGCGACCGATCATCGAATTCATGAGCTGGTCGTTCTGCCTCGTGGCTGCCGATCAAATCATCAACAATGCCCCCAAAATGTTGTATATGTCCGGCGGGCAATTCAAAGTGCCCATCGTCTTCCGTGGCAACAACGGGGCGGGCGGGCAGCTTGGTTCGACGCATTCATGGTGTGTCGAGGCACTGTTTTCGAATGTGCCGGGGTTGAAGATGGCGATACCCTCAACGCCGCGTGATGCCAAGGGGTTGCTCAAGTCAGCCATCCGCGAGGACGACCCGGTTTTCTTTTTGGAATCGGAACGCATGCTGGGCATGGGGGCACGCGGCGACAAGGATTTTTCCAAGTATTTGCATGGCGATAAATGGGCACCACCGACGCTGGAGGAGGATTCCGATTTCACGCTGCCTTTCGGACAGGCGGAAATCAAAAAAGAGGGCAGCGATTGCACCATCGTGGCGTTTGGTCGTGCGGTTCACTTTGCCATGGAAGCGGCGGAAAAATTGGAAGCCGAGGGTATCGATGTTGAAATCGTGGACCCGCGCACGATTCGCCCGTTGGATATGGACACGATCGTGCAGAGCATTCGCAAGACCAACTATTGCGTGATTGTCGATCAAAGCTGGCCGTTCGCCTCGGTCGCCAGTGAGGTGGCCTGTCAGGTGTACGAAAAGGCGATGGACGATTTGGACAATCAGGTGATTCGCGTCAATGCGGATGATATTGCAGCACCGTATGCACGCAATTTGGAACAGGCGATGCTGCCCCATGCGGGGAAGATTGTCGCCGCGGTGAAAAAGGCGACGTATAACGAGTGAAGAAGTGGCCGGGTGGTCAAGTGACGGAATCGTGTACGGTAGTTAGCGCCGCGATTGATCGCGTCTGATCGAAGTGGTGAATCGGTTAATCGGTGAGTCGGTTAATCGGCAAAATTATTTCTATTTCTGACCGATTAACCAATTATCCGTTTCACCGATAAACCACTACTTGACCATTTCCCCATTTGCCCGCAAACTTCCCCCATGGCCACCGCCATCATCAGTGACATTCACGGCAACCTCGAAGCCCTGACCACCGTGCTGGCCGACATCGACCGACGCGGCATCAGTGAAATCATCTGCCTAGGCGACATTCTCGGCTACGGCCCCAACCCCTGCGAATGCCTGGACATCGTCATCCAGCGGGCAAGCTGGTCACTCATGGGCAACCACGACTTTGCCGTGCTGTATGAGCCGACCAGCTTCAACGCCAGTGCCGAGACCAGCGCCTACTGGACCCGCTGGCAACTCGACAACGAAAAAGACCCGGCCAGGCTGCGTCAGCGCTATGAATTTCTGGGCAACCTGAAAGTGCGTGTGCGTCAGCGCGGGGCCTTGTGGGTTCATGCCTCGCCGCGTCGTCCGATCAACGAGTACATCTTCCCCGATGATGTGGTCACCGCTCCGACCAAAATGCAGCAGATTTTTGATCGCTTTGAAAAGGTCTGTTTCGTCGGTCATACGCATATTGCCGGGGTGTTCACCGATGAACCCGACTTTTATCCTCCGCAGGACTTGGGCGGCAGCTACAGCTTCAACGACCGTGAAAAATGCGTCATCAACCCCGGTTCCGTCGGTCAGCCACGCGATCGTGACCCCCGCGCTGCCTACGGCATACTCACCGATGACAAGTTCGAGTTCGTCCGCCTGGAATATGATGTGCAGGCCGTCATCGACAAAGTGAAAAACATTTCCGAATTGTCCGACTTTTTGGGGTTGCGCTTGATCGAAGGACGGTGAAAAATTTCGAATTGCGGATTTCGAATTTCGAATTTACCAAGCCAAGAACGAGGCTGGCAGGCCGAGGGCTTGGGTATTTGGGGAAGTGGTTCTGGTTAGCGCCGCGATTGATCGCGTCGGATGCCACTGGCAGGCAAGCTGCCCATGGCACACGCACCTATGACGCCGTGCCCTTCAGGGCCGGATGGTTTGATTCATCATCCAATGAAAACGATCCGGGGCTAAAGCCCTCGGCGTCGAACGTGGGGTTGTCCTCGGCGGCTTATCACTCCAGCCATCACGCCGGCTGCAACTGTCCCTCGTCCGTCGGCACCTGTTCCAGTTCCAGCGGCGGGTTCAACTCCACCTGCGTTTCCACCACACGAATGCGTTCCACGTGGCAACAGGTACACGTGCCCAACAGTGCGATGATGTAACCGGCTTCGATTGATTCCATGCCGATGAAAATACTGCACACCATCATGCCGCCCAGGGCGATGCAGCAACCCGTGCCGTAAAACCTCGGCCAAACCATCCGCCTGGCAATCGGGTCCAGCGCCAACCAAAAACATTTCCAGATCGTCACCAGATAAAAGAAAAGCAACCCACCTGCGCCGAGTAAACCATAATCCGCGCCGGTCTGCAAAAACAAATTATGCACGCTCTTGTTGGGGGCCAATCCGTACTGATGACTGATGAGGTTGAAGCCGCGCGGTCCGACACCCAGCGGGTGATCCTTCATGCAGGCCCAGGCTGCTTTCCAAGTATCGAACCGACTCGCAGCCGAGGCATCGCGCTCGCTCTTGTCTAAAAAAATCGTCGAAAAACGCTCACGCACTTCCTCGCCCGCCAGTTGCAATGCCACGATCAAAAATACCGCCGCCAACAGCAACGTGATGCCTTTACGAGGCAGGGTGAACAGGGCGGTGAAAAAGATCGCCGCCCCGACAATGCACAACCCCAGTTGCGAACCCCGCGAAAACGACATCAGCACCACGTGAATCTGCATCAGCACCCCGGCCATGCACAACAGTTTCACCCACAAACGCTTTTCCTGAATCGCCAGAAAAAAGGTCACGGGTACGGCCATGACAAAAATCATCGCTCCGCCGTTGTTGTCGCCTCCGCCGAAGCCCTTGAGCCAGATGCGGTTGAACCCGTCAAAGTAATACTGACTGTTGAGCACCCAGGCGGCGTAACTCAGACAGGCAATGATCATCCACGCAAAGTAGCGCAATTGCGTGGCGGAGCGCACCAGCCCCAAACCGAAGGTGAACATCAGCACGATGGTGAACTGCGTGTAAAGCCATTGCAGGCTCCATTGCGTGTTGATGGCAGTGACGAACGTGGCAAACAGCCCGGCTCCGATGTACACATACAACCCGAACAAAGCCGGTATCGCCTGCCCGATGCCCCGCCAGACACCGCGACCTGAAACGAAAAAGCCGATCAGCGTCGCCAGTGCGATCATCAGGCTGTAACGCGGCACACTGCCCGACCATGACCAGAACCAAAGCTCGGCTGGGCGCAGCAGGGCGAAAATGTAATAAACCATCAGCCCGACAAACGGGTTGAGCCAGCCGTAGCCGATGCCCAACAGCGCCAGCAAATTCGTAAACAGCCAACCGATCATGAGCGTTGATTCCAGAAGGTGAAACCGGACATTGCCTGGCGGTTGTGGCCCAGCCAGCCGGGCGCCCCGGGTTGGGGTCTTGCATATCAGTTGTGGCCCAGCCGCCCCCGGCTGGGTTCGGCAGGTCGTTGTCGCCCGGCTGCTTCTCTGAAACACCGCCGAGGGCGCCCCCGGAGGTGGTGCCACGATGAATAAGGACGGCGGATACCATTCGCCGCTTTGTTGATTCACCGCAGAGAACGCCCCCGGAGGTGGTGCCATATACCCAAGTCCTCGGCTTGCCAGCCTCGTCCTTGGCTTGGTTCGGCAAATCCGAAATTCGAAATTCGAAATTCGTAAATCCCAATCACTTGGCCACTTCCTCAATTCCCCATCATGTTATCGGCCAGTTGGCGTATCTTCTCCACCACCCTCGGCCAATCAAACCCTTGCGCATGTTGTCGCCCTGCCTCGCCCATTTGTCGTCGCAACGCCGCATCACTGAGCAATTGCTGCAGCGCTTCGGTCACGGCTGCGATGTCCGTGCCATCGACGACGTAACCGGTTTCCCCATGGCGAACCGCTTCCGATTGTCCGCCGGTGTTCCCCGCGATGCAGGGTTTGCCGCAGGCTGCCGCTTCCAGAAACACCATGCCGAAACCTTCGACATCGGTTCCATCCCGCACCGCAGGCATGGCAAACACATCACACGCCCCGTACAACGCCGTCTTCAAAGCCCCGTCCACCGCCCCCAAAAATAGCACATGATCATTCAAACCATGTGAACGCACTTTTTCCTCCAATCGTGCCCGATTGCGTCCCTCGCCCGCAATCACATACAGCAGGTTCGGGTGCTGCATGGCCAGCTTCGCCACGGCCTCGATCACCGTTGCCTGGTTTTTCCGTGGGTCCAATCGACCCACCGTCAGCACCAATAAACGATCATGCCAACCGTGCTCGCTTCGTAACAACCGCCCCGCTTCTTCCGCTCCCGTAAATTCACTCAACTGCACCCCCGGGTTCACCACTTCAATCGGCGTGCCCTGTGCAAACGGTTCAACCACCCCTCGGCTGTAACCGCTGTTGGCCACCAGCACATCCGCCACGCGATGCGCCTGTTTCATCAGCAGCGTCAACTGCCGACTGGACCGACACGCTGTCACTTCCTCCCCATGCACGTAACAGAGCACCCGCAGTTTCCGCCCGTACAACCGTTTGAGCGGCAGCAGGCTCACCACCTCCGGCACGGCATGAATCGCATGCACCCGCACCACCCCGCCTCGCTGATTCGCCAATCGTTGTCGTACCGCATGGGTCATCCGTAAATAACGCAGCAGCCGACCGGGGCTTTCAATCCCCCAATCACGCATGAAAATGTCCCGCCGATCCATGCGCAGCATCGCATCCGTCACATGATCGCCCTCCGCCGGCCGAGCGGGCTTGTGCGGAAATTCCGGCGTACCAGGCGGGTGGTTGTAGTAATCATGCGTCACCACATCCACCGCCGTCGGCCAGCGGCGATACACCTCGTACATCCAGCGAATCGACCCGCCCTGTTCCGGCAAAAATCGCTGGCAAAGCAAAATGTCGTGTGTGGTGGTCATGGGTTACTTGCCGGCATCAATTCATGGGTTAATTGGTTGGTCGGTGAGTCGGTTCATCGGCCATAGCAATGACAATTCTGTCCGAGTAACCGATCAACTGACTCGCCGATTAACCACTCCGATCAGACGCGATAAATCGCGGCGCTAACTTCCGAATACGATTCCGTCACTCGACCACTCGACCACTCGACCACTTGGCCACTTGGCCACTTCAATCGCCCCCATCGTACACCTTCATCAACCCCGCCTGATACACCGCCGGGGCAAAATGTTGTCGCGTGTGGTGCCAGGCATTTTGCCCACGCCGCTGCACTTCAACATCATCATGCAACATCGCCAATGCCTGTGCCCATGCGCTGACATTTTCCATCGGCAGCAGCCAACCGGTTTGCCCATCGATAATCGTTTCACGAAACCCGCCCGTGTCGTGTGCCAACGTTGGCAAGCCAAACCTTGCCGCCTCCAATGGCACCAGCCCCAACGGTTCCACCCGTGACGGACACACCATCGCCTGCACCTGCTCATACAAGTCGCTGACCTTGGGCAAAAACCCCAGCCAGTGTATGTTCGCACGCACGCCCAGTTTTTCCGCCTGTTGTTGCAACTGGGCCTGGTACCGTCCGCCTGTCTGGGTGTCCGCCCCAGCCACGAGCAATTGCGGTCGCTTGTCAGCTGGTACTTGCGCCAGTGCGGCGATCACCACATCCAACCCTTTATCGTGAATCAGTTGACCCGCAAAGCCGATGCGCACCGGTTCGCCTGCACCACGACGATGACGATTGGGTTCACCCCCATTTTCCGCCGGCCAATCCACCGCATCGGGCAACACGGTCGCCTGCGCGTTTTGAAGTTGCGTCCCTTGACAGTCCCCCAACTGCTCCTTCACCCATCCACTGATACACAAAACCGTATCAACGCCCCCCGGCAACCACCAATTCATGTCGTTCGCGGTGATCCCCCAACGCACATGCACCACCCTGGGTATTTTCATTTTCGCCCCCAGCACACTCATCGCCTGCGCACTGGGCACATCATTGGCATGCAGCACAGTCGGCTTGAACTCGCTCGCAATCCGCTGCAACGCACACACGCTGTTTCGCCACCACCACCAGCTTTTCCAGGTCCGCTGCGCCAGCGGGACCACCCACACCGGCAAGCCCATCGCCTGCACACTTGCCCGCAAAGCGGTGTCATGCCCCAACACCACCCCCGCCTGCACACGGCTGCGATCCAAATGACGCAACATCGATTCCAGCGCGCGTTCCGCTCCACTGACAAACGGCGCCCGCGCGATGTAAAGCACTCGATGTTGCATATTCACGTTTCGTTTATACCACCAAGCCGAGTACGAGGCGTCCGGCTTGGCGGACGACGAGGGATCGGGTATGGCTTGGTTCATCAGGGAGTCGTGACGAACGGGCATTTGTCTTTTCCGGCCGATTCACCGACTCACCGATTCACTGACTCACCGATTCACTGACTCACTGATTCACCGTCCCACCGTTGAACCAGTCCGACGCCGACGCAAAGCGTCCGCGCTAAACAAATCCAATCACTCGGCCAATTGCCTGTCCCCTCTCCCTCCGGGAGAGTTGAAAACCTCGCCGTGGCGGGGGTTAGGGTGAGGGCGTGTCTTTACTCGGCCACTTGGCCACTTGGCCACTTGGCCACTTGGCCACTTCCATCTTATTTCCCCCGCCACCGGTCCACCGCATCCTTCACGTGATACATCCACGCCGGCTTCTGCGCCTTTTCCTTGAGTTCCTTAAACCTGTCATCACTGACACCCAACTCTCCCGCCAGGTCGCACAACTCCCCACACGTGTCCAGTTCCCTTTTCCAAAAACACGAGGTCGCCCGGCTGTGTAAAAACGTTGCCACATATTCCCGCGCCTGTTGTTCATTCACACCAATTTCCCCGCCCCAGCGCTTTGCAAAATCCATCTGCACTTTACAATGAAACCCAAACGCCCTTTTGATGTTCCCTTTGCTCATGGCGATGTTGCCGCTGTGAAACCGATAGCGCAGCAGACTCACCGGCAAGTACGCAAATCGGCTGATGCGGGCCATGCGCAGGGCAAAATCATAATCCTGCGAACGCACCCACCTGGGGTCGTACGGCAAACCATGCGGCTCGGCTGCCGCCGCCTGGGCAATCACTTCCCGCCGGGCCATCACGGTCGATGAAATCACCAGCAATTCCTTCAGCAACACCTGCACACACATACCCACACACGGGTTGTCCAGGCGTTGCGCTTCACTGGTGAAATTGCCTTCGTGATCGATGTAGCGAAACGAAGTGTGACACAACCCCGTTTGCGGGTCCGCGGCCAGGGCCTGCGTCTGCAAGGCTAACTTGTCCGGCTCGCAAATGTCATCATCATCCACAAAACAAATCAGGGGCGCACTGCTCTGATACACCCCCGTGTTCCGCGCACAAGCCAACCCCTGATTTTCCTGAAACACATACCGAACCACCCGCAACCCATTTTCGTCCGCGTACTTTTTCACATAAGGCTCAACCACACTGCGCGTATGATCCTTCGACCCATCATCCACCACCACGATTTCCACCTTGCCCTCGTAACGCTGCGCCAATACCGAGTCCAACGTCTGGGGCAGGTAATCCGGCCGATTGCACGTGGTCACCACCACCGCCACATCGAATCGTGACGGCTCGCCGGGTAATATCCGCCCCGGTTCATTTTGGGTTGAAGTCGCTGGTTCGGTCACGGTTGATATCGCACTTGCTGTCATGAACCACGTTTCCGTTGCGTTGCGTGTGCCGGCGAGCTCATCCGGGCATGTCGCAATTTCGAATAGTTGTAGGTCCAGGTCATCTTTCCCGCAAAGCTCCGCCCCGCATCGCCTGTCAACGTCCCCAACACCATGTCCCCCAATCCTTGAGCACACGCTTTCATCGCGGCCTTGTAGAGCCAGCGTGGTACCTGTTTATCGGGTGATTCCTGTCTGAGCATGCACACCGACAACCACCCCTGCCGCCTGGCAAACTCGCGGGCATATTGTCTGGTCAATCGCTCCGGCGGAATCGGGTGATGCACCACCGCATCGGCTGCGTACCACCCCTTGCCTCCCTGCGCTGCGATGGCTTTGACCATCAGACTGTCTTCCATCCCCATGCGCAACGCGCCGCGATGACCGACGTTGACATCGAACATGCCTGCCTGACGCACCGCTTCGACCCGCAGCGCCAGGTTGGCGGTGTAAAACGGTGCATCGGTTTGCGGGTTCCACGGACGCGATTGCAACCCCGGGCGATATTGCACAATCGTGTCCGCCAGCATCGGGCAACGTTTGGGGTCAAACCAATCCGGCGGAAACGTCACCGACGGCGGAGCCACCGGTTCCACCCGCCCACCCCAAAAAGCACATTCCAGGTGTTCTTCAATCGCCGCCCCCATCCGCGCCAACCATGCCGCATCAAACGTCACATCATCATCGGTGAACAGCACGATCGGATGTCGCGCCCCGTTCACCGCATGATTGCGGGCAAAACTGGTACCGGTTTCCGCTTCCACCTCATAGCGCAAGCTCGGCAGCACCCCCGCAAAGCCCATCACCATTTCGCGCACCTGCGGGTTCTCCGGCTCCGGCAACGCGCCTGGTATGTCTGCCAACGTCGCCTTGGCTGCGTTGTCGATCACCAGCACTTCACCGGCAACGCCGGGGGCCTGGTGCAGGGCATAGCCAAGCGATTGCAGCGTGGTGCGCAGCGGTTCCAGCCGGCGATACGTACAAATGGCAACGGTCAATTGCGGCATGACACATCCTCCATCGACCAGAAACGACTTATGATTTGCGGAGGCAAGGCAATAATTTGCCCGGATTTGCTTGGATGCCGACGGCTTATTGGCCGATGATACTGGCAACCCACTTGGTTTGCATACTCATGCATTGCAACCTGATCATCGCCACCTGGAACCGTGCAGCCCTGCTCAGGCAGACCCTTGAGTCGTTGCTGACATTGCAAACCCCCGCCGGCATGAACTGGGACGTTACCGTCGCTGACAATCACAGCACCGACACCACCGCAGCGTTGGTAAAGTCGATGCAACCACATTTTGAAGGTCGCCTGCAATACCTATACGAACCTACGCAGGGTAAAAGCTTTGCGCTCAACCGTGCCCTGGCGCAGACGCAAGGTGATTGGGTGCTTTTTTTGGATGATGATGTGAAGGCTTCGTCGGGGCTTCTATTGGCTTATCAACAAGGGTTATCACGTCACCCGTGGGCGGTGGTCATGGGTGGGCCGATTGAACCCTGGTTCCCCGAAGGTCAACGCTACACCAATAAGCAGCACTGGTTGCTGGCTCACTACCCCGCATGTTTCGGCATTCAAGCCTTCGACGATGATTTGCAGATGAACCCCCCGGCTCAGAGTGCCTGGGGTGCGAACATGATGGTGCAACGCAGTGCCTTGCCTGCGACAGGGTTTGACACCCAGCGCGGCATGGTGGCCGGTCGGCGCATCGCCGGCGAAGACGTTGCCATGGTTCAATACGTATTGCAAACCAGCGGCAGCGAAGGTTGGTTGATCGCAGGGGCAAGCGTCGCGCATTACACCCCAGCCGACATGGTGCATTGGCGGCGCGTCTGGCAGTGGCAGCGTGCCATCGGTTCCGGCTGGACCGCCAGCCGAGGTCGCCCCGTTCCCGGTAAACTCGGTGTACCCTGGTGGGCCTACGGCGAATTTTCCCGACGTGCCATCCGCCTGGCCCTGCATTGGCGACCCTCATCCACCCGTGAATTTGGCGAAGCCTTCGTCGCCGCAGCCCAATGGTGGGGGTATTTGAAGGGGAATTGATTTCGAATGTCGAATTTCGGATTTCGAATTTGAAAGATGATCAAGGCATGCAAATCATGACCGTTCCAATATCCGATTTTGCAGGTCAAACCAACGTCTTCATGAAGTATCATGCTTCTTTAATTCCGAAATCCGACGACATTAACAGCGGGGCTTTCCGCTAAATCCGAAATTCGAAATCCGAAATTCGAAATTGCCATCGTGACCACCACTTCCGTCATCATCCCCGCATACAACCGAGCGGCGCTCATCGGCGCGACGCTCGATTCGGTGCTGGCGCAGAACCACCCGGTGAGTGAGGTGCTGGTCGTTGACGATGGCTCAACCGACAACACCCGTGAAGTGGTGCGTGAATACGAAACACGCTCACAGGGCATCATCCGTCTGATCGAACAAAAAAATGCAGGCCCCTCGGTTGCGCGCAATCACGGGTTGTCGCTGTGCAAGGGTGATTACGTGGCGTTTTTGGATGCTGATGACCTTTGGCTGCCCACCAAAATCCAAAAGCAACTTGCCTTGCTGCAAAGCGACCCGACGGCCGTCGCTTGTTACACGCGCATGTTCCAGTTTCAAAAAAACCTCGACGACCTGGGCAGACCGCAAACACAGAACGTGATCGATGAACCCGATTTTGCCCATGTGTTTCTGACCATGTGCATTCAGTCGTCGATGCCGATGATCCGTGGCCCCATCGCCCGGTCGCTGCGCTTTGAAGAAAACATCCGTGCTGCGGAGGACGCGATCTATTTTGCACAAGTCGCCCAGCATGGTCGCTGGCGGCTGCTGGACGAACCACTGGTGGCTTACCGTGTGCATGGGGTGCAACTCACCGCCGACCCCAATCACCTGTTGCAACACGTCACCGTCCGCGGGCAATGGCTGCATCAACATGCGGCTCAGTTACCTGCAGGGCAAGCTGGTGAACTGGAAGAAAAACTATGGGCGAAACTGGTGCAAAACCTGGAAAGCCGATACTGGCGACGTGAAGTGGACGGACTGCGCCGGCTTGTCGAACAAATGCGTGAGCATCGCCCGCAAGCCCTGACCCACAGTTTTTTGAACACCGCCCGCATTCACCCGCGCTGGGTGTATCGTCTGCGCGATCTGCTCATCAAAGGTTGATCGAATGAGTGCCAGAACCAAGCCAAGAACGAGGCTAAACAAGCCGAGGGCTTGGGTATTGATCGGGTTCATCGGTGATTCGGTTGATCGGTTACTCGGTCATAACTGCCTTTGCTCTTGCCGATTAACCGACTCACCGACCAACCGATGAACCACACCAACCAGACGCGATCAATCGCGGCGCTAACAATCATCACGCCGACGCAAAGCGTCCGCGTTAAACATTTCAAATCACTTGGCCACTTCAGTGTGCTAAACTTCCGCGATGATTCGATCACGCCATCACGCATGGTTCTGCTTCGCACTCGCACTCGCGCTGCTGGTGATGTTGTCACCGCTGCACGCAGCCGACCTCGAACACGAATTCACCCGCGCCTTGTCGGGCATCAAACTCGGCAAAACCAAGGTGAGCCTGTGCGTGCTGGATGTCACCACCGGGCGAACGCTCGTCAGCATCGAAGCCGACGAACCGATGATTCCCGCCAGTAACATGAAACTGGTCACCAGTGCCGCTGCCCTGGGCGTGCTGGGTCCGCAATACACGTTTCGCACCGAGCTGCGTGTGTTGGAACTCGATGCTCAGGGGCGGGCGGTGCTGCTCGTAAAAGGGGACGGCGACCCGGCCCTGGCCGACTCCAAATTGCTCGAAGCCCACCAAATCGATGTCGATCAGGCGGCTGCAAGCTGGGTCAGTGCCATTCAGCAAGGCGGGGTACGCAGCGTGGCGCGCCTGATCATCGACGATCGCGCTTTTGATCGTCAGTTCGTACACCCCACCTGGCCCGCGAATCAGTTGAACTCATGGTATTGCGCACAGATTGCGGGCATCAATTTTTACACCAACTGTTTGGATGTGTTCGCCACGCCGCAGGAACCGGGTCAGGTGCCCAGGGTGACGTTCGTGCCGGAGGTTCCGTGGGTGACGCTGGTCAATCGTTCCATCTCCGGCGGAGCCGACAACTTCATCATCACCCGCAAGCCCGACACCAACGAATTCGTCAGCTCCGGCAATGTCAAAAACCGCACCCGTAACCCGGTGTGGGTGACCATTCACGATCCGCCGATTTTCTTTGCCCAGTTTTTGGCGCATCGTTTGGGTTCAGCGGGCATCCCTGTTTCACAGATCGAACGCGTCGGCTGGGAAGATCGACTCCCCGAAGGCAAATCACTGCCCGACCTGCAGCGCACCGCCATCGGCGCGATTCTGCAACGCTGTAACAAGGACTCGCAGAACATGTTCGCTGAGGCTTTGCTCAAACGCATGGGTCGGCAAATCACCGGGACGCCCGGCAGTTGGGACAACGGCGCCGCAGCCGTGCGTCAATTTCTCGCCCAACGACTGGGGCCTAAAGCGGTGTCGATCACCATTGCCGACGGCAGCGGAATGAGCCGTGATAACCGCGTCACGGCTGGCGCACTGGTCGATTTACTGGCCGCGATGATGCGTGACCCGCGCTTGGGGGATGTTTATTTTCGCAGCCTGGCGGTGGCGGGGGTCGATGGCACACTGACCCGCCGATTGAACAAGGACCTGCGCGGCACGGTGCATGGCAAAACCGGCTACATCGCCGGGGTATCGACGATCAGCGGCGTCCTCGTGCTGCCGCCGTTTGGCACCCCCGGCAATGCCTCCGCCGCTGACCTTGGCACAACCCAAAGTACCAATACCGTCAACAGCACCACCAGCAACAATGCCGCAACCACCATCGCCGGTCAGGCCCCTGCTTCCACCGCGCGCATGTTCGCCTTTTCACTGCTGTTCAACGACATCGATCAAAGCGTTTCGGTTCATGACATCCGCAATCTGCAAGACCGACTGATACGTTTGATCGATGAACATGTCGGGCCTTGAGTATCGTGCAAGCACCATCATCAGTCTTACATCAACCCTTCCTGAGTCAGGGTTTGTTTGATCGCCAACTCGGCCAGTTGCAACGTCGCGTGGTCCAGTTCGTGCAACGCCTTTTGAAACACATCCGGGTGTGCGGAGGCATCGTCGGCCAGTTGTTGCACACGGGCGATGTGTTGATCGATGACCAGTCGCTGCTGGGCGGGCAATTGGGCACCGACGCGCTCCAGTTGCCGGGTGATATTGCGAATGTCCAACCGTGCCTGATTGCGCAAATCAATACGACGATGGGCGAGCATGTCATCACGGGCATGTTGCAGGCTCGCGGCTTCGATGCGTGCCACTTCGTCGCGTGAAAGTCCGTGATGGGGCACGACCTGAATGCCCGCAGCCTTGCCGCTGCGCTGTTCGATGGCGGACACATTCAATATCCCGCTGGCATCGACCAAAAACGTCACCTCGATTTTGGGCAGGCCCGCAGGCATCGGCGGAATGCCGCGCAACTCAAACTGCCCCAGTGATCGACAATCTTTCACCAGCTCGCGTTCGCCCTGCAGCACGTGAATTTTCACCGTGGTCTGACCATCGACATAGGTGGTGAATTTTTCCGTGGCCCGGGCGGGAATGGTGCTGTTGGCCACGATCACCTTGGCCACCGCCCCGCCCATGGTTTCAATGCCCAGTGACAGCGGTATCACATCCAGCAGCAGCATGTCACGCTGCACCCCGGCCAATATCGCCCCCTGCACCGCTGCCCCCAGTGCGACCACTTCATCAGGGTTGAGTGCGGTGTAAGGTTCGCTGCCGAAGGATGCACGGACCTGTTGGCGTACCAGGGGGATGCGGGTTGATCCGCCGACCATGATGACTTTTTCGATATCGGTGGTGGCAAGTTTGGCGGCTTGCAAAGCACGGCGACAACACGAAAGCGCCCTTTCCAACCAGGGCTGCATCATGGTTTCGAGTTCGCTGCGGGTGAGTGTGCGTCGATACACCCGGTCCGCACCCAGTTGAATTTCGATGGTTGCGCTTTCACTGTCGGACAATTTGATTTTCGTGGCCTCGGCGAAGTTGCGCAGGGCCTGCAACGTGGCGGGCGGAAATTGCAATGATTGGCCGAACTGCTGACGAATTTCGCTTTGCACCAGTTCGATGATCATGCGATCGACATCATCACCGCCCAAGTGCGTGTCGCCGGCGGTGCCCAGCACCTGATCAACCACGCCTGATTCGGTGGCTTGCAACCGTAATATTGAAAAGTCAAAGGTGCCGCCGCCCAGGTCGAACACCGCCACGATCGTGTCGTGGTGAGGCGATGAGTCATTGGTGCTTGCGTCGCGTTGTTGCTCGGCTGGTGCTGGTGAGCCGGCACCCACCATCGGCAGCAACCCGCCTTTGTGTTCACCGGAAGGGCAACCCGGCATCAATGCGGTTGATGCTGAGGTTGAAACGATGCCCTGCTGCCGAGTCGGGCGCAAACCCAAGTTGTACGCCAATGCCGCAGCAGTCGGTTCATTGACCATGCGTACCACTTCCAGCCCGGCAATACGACCGGCATCGCGCGTGGCCTGACGCTGGGCGTCGTCAAAATAGGCAGGTACGGTGATCACCGCCTTGCGCACCGGCTGACCAAAATGTGCCTCGGCCCGACGGCTCAGTTCCTGCAAAATCATCGCGCTGATTTCAGGGGGCGAAATCAATCGATCACCGATGCGTACCCTTGCCGTGTCGTTTTCGCCGGCCTGGACTTTGTAAGGCAAATGCGGCAATTCATCGGCTGCATCCGACAAGCCCCGACCCATCAACCGTTTGATCGAATACACCGTGTTGGTCGGGTGTTCGACGGCATGTTCGCGCGCTTCAAACCCTAACGCCTGGGGTGAACCATCGACCTGTGACAAGCGCACCACACTGGGTAACAGGTGTCGGCCCTGGTCATCGGCGATGCAGCGCGGGCCGGTGTGATCGCAGTAAGCCACGAGGCTGTTGGTCGTGCCCAGATCAATACCGATGATGATCGGTTTGGGTGTTGGTTCGCTGGAGCTATCATGAGTGGTCATGCCGTAGTGTAGAACCAAGCTCGCTCCATGTGTACCACCGCAAACGATCAGCCGTTCACGCAAACGTAATGCTCAAAATGAGTCAGGCGACCAATGCACCACCACGGTACTGAGAAAATCTTGATGAGTATGAACGCGATGCAACCCGATCAAGGATTGAATGCGCCATCGCCCGCCAATGGCCCGTTGCTGGAAGCAAGGCATTTGTGGCGCATTTTGGGACAGGGTGAAACCGCAACACCGATTTTGCGCGGCGTGAACCTGCGCATTGAAAAACGCACCTATGTTTCCATCGTCGGGGCATCGGGTTCGGGGAAAAGCACGTTGTTGTATTTGCTGGGCGGATTGGATCGTCCGAGCATGAATGATGAAGAAGGTCAGCCTTATGACCCGGCTTCGAAGGTGCTGATTGACGGGTTGGACACGACGCAATTGTCGGATCGTGAATTAGCGCTGTTGCGTAATCGCAAAATCGGGTTTGTGTTTCAGTTTCACTATCTGCTCAAGGAATTCACCGCGCAGGAAAACGTGGCGCTGCCGATGTTCAAGCTCGACGAGTTGAGCCGATCGCAGGCTTTGGACCGGGCGGCGATGTTGCTGGACAAACTGGGTTTGGGGAACAAGGTGCGTCGTCGTGCCAATCGTTTGTCGGGCGGGGAGCAGCAGCGTGTGGCCATTGCCCGGGCGCTGGCCAATGAGCCGGCGGTGATACTGGCGGATGAACCGACGGGCAACCTCGATCGGCACAACGGCGAACGGGTGGCAGCGATTTTCGATGAACTGGCGGCTGGGGGGCAAAGCATCGTCATGGTGACGCATGATCAGGCTTTGGCACATCGCGCGGGGCGGATGGTGACGATGGAAGATGGTCGGGTACAGAGCGATCAGTTGGATCCAAGTGCGCCCAAATAATGAACCACAGAGGCACAGAGACACAGAGTCAAAAAAAGGGGCTGGGGGCTGGTAGCTGGGTGCTTGGAAATACTGCCACCATCGTCGATTCTGCCCAGCACTCAGCCACTAGTACCCAGCCCCCGGACCTTGATGATGTTGAAGGACTTTCCCGAATGACCTTGAAAAAAGGGACCAAATCATGAAACGAGCATGGGTGACGGTGTATGTGTTGGGTTGGATGGTGTTGGCGACGGGTTGTGGGCCGACGACGTTTGTGGTGGGGGTTTCGCCGGGGGACCAGCGCTTGCAGGCGACGCGCGTGGTTGAAGGTTCGGGCTGGTCACCACAGCGCGTGGCGATGATCGATGTCACTGGGCTGCTCGTGAGTGTGAATCGAACGGGGCTTTTGTCGCAGGGTGACAACCCGCTGAGTGACCTGTCGGAAAAACTCGAAGCTGCTGCCAACGATCGACGGGTGCGTGCGGTGATTTTGCGGATCAACAGTCCCGGCGGCACGGTCACCGCCAGCGATGCGATGTACCGCGAAGTGATGCGTTTCAAAAAGGAGACGCACAAGCCGGTGGTGGTGCTGATGATGGATGTGGCTGCCAGCGGGGGGTATTACGTGGCTTGTGCGGGCGATCACCTGATGGCCTACCCCACCAGCATCACCGGGTCCATCGGTGTGATTGCGCAAACCGTTTCGTTTAAAGCCGGGCTGGACATGATCGGCATACGCAGTGAATCGTTCACCTCCGGCCCCAACAAGGACGCCGGCTCACCGCTGGCGCAAATGTCGGATTCGCATCGTGAAGTTTTTCGCGGCATGATCGATGATTTTTACGGTCGCTTCGTCGGCATCGTGAAACAACATCGCAGCAAACTCACGGAGGAACAGTTGACCTGGGCCACGGATGGTCGCATTGTCACGGGGACGCAGGCGCTGGAAGTCGGGTTGATTGACGAACTGGGCGACCTGCGCAGCGCGTTTGCAGCAGCACAACAACGGGCGGGTATCAACGATGCGGAATTGATTGTTTATCATCGACCGCTGCGATACATGGGTTCCCCTTACGCCACGGCCAAAACCAGCGAAAATGGGAATCAAATTTCGTCGGGGGTGACGGTGAATCTGGCACAGATCAACCTGCCTGAACTTTTGAGCGGGGGACCGACGGGTTTCTATTACCTGTGGGACAGCAGTAACCGATAATGTTGATATTCCCGTTACGGCTGTTTAGGGGAGAAGGCATTGCCAAAGAAAAGAAAATATCAAGCTGCTGCCACGTTGCATGGCATGTCGCTGTCGTCGTTGTTGCAGGACCAGGAAGCGGAGTCGGAAAAACCGGCACTGCCGAAGGTGGAACTGCGCGATAAGGATGAGTTGTTGCCGACGCAGGACGAGCCGCGTGGGTTGCTGATGAAGTGTCCGTCGTGCGGCAGGCGGATGGAACTGGACGTCGGCTTTGCGGGCAGTGTGTGTCGCTGCAATCATTGCAAGGCTTTGGTGACGGTGCCGGGCGAATTGCCAAGCGGTGGTGAAAAGACGGTGCAACGGAACGATCGACCGGACGCCCCCGCTGCGATGACAGGTAAAAACCAGACGAGTAAAAGCGATGCGTCAAAAGCATCGCTGTTGGAAAAGTTAAGTGCGTTGGAAAAAGAGAAGGACGATGATGATGAGTTACGTATTCCGTTGCCGGAATCGATGCAGTCGAGTGAACCGGTGAAGGCGACCAGGCAGGCGGACGACCCGTTCAGTGCATTTCTGACGACACCCACCCCGACCACGACACCGACAGTAACAACCTCGGCTGCCCCGACCGCATCAGCCCCCACGATGTCGATGATCAAGCAAGCGGTAAAACTTTCAGACGGTTCGGTGAGCAAACTCAGCGTCGGTCAACTTTGGTTGATCATGGGCGTGGCGGTGGCGGCGGGATTGTTGTTTGCGCTGGTGGTGGTGGAAGTGTTGTTGGGGTGATGAATATACATTTCGGATTTCGAATTGAAAACAAGCCAAGGACGAGTGAACCTCGCCGTAGGCGAGTGAACGAGGACTTGGGTATGTTTGGTGATCGATTGAATCGTCAGTTAGCGCCGCGATTGATCGCGTCTGATCGGAGTAGTTACTCGGTGGGTCGGTTATTCGGTTGAAGAAGTGGCCGAGTGATTCTAAATGTTTAGCGCGGACGCTTTGCGTCGGCGTTCTGAGTTAGCTCCGAGATTGATCGCGTCTGATCGGAGTAGTTACTCGGTGAGTCGGTGGGTCGGTTATTCGGTTGAAGAAGTGGCCGAGTGACCGAGTGCAGTACCAAAAAGCCGTTAAAAAACTGTTTCATAACTGATTTGCGTGGGGCAGGTGTCCTTTGCTTGATTCTGAGCCGCGACCCCCGGGGGCGGTAGTGAGCGGTCGAAGAACCACGCGCTTCCGCTCGTGGCTCTGAGCAACACCAGTGTCCGCTCGTGGCTCCGAGTCCGGAAGGAGTTATGAAACAGTTTCTAATCCCCACCTGTTTTGAACATGATCCATCACTTACAAACATCCGGCCCTGCCCCCGGTGGGCACGGCGTCAAAATCGCCTGTGTGCTTGTTATTCACCCAGCCGGGGGCGCCCCCGGCGGCTGGGCTACAATCAGGCACGATCAATCGCGGCGCTAATTTTCGAGTACTACTCCGGCACTTGACCACTTGGCCACTTGGCCACTCGACCACTTCAGCAATACCCCCTTGGCGCAGGCGCACAAGTGACTACGATTCATCAACCATCGCACCAGCCAACAAGGGGACCATGCGTTGAAGACGATTGAGCAGCCAGCCGGGAACAAGCCTGCACCTGAACGTGCGCCGATCTGGGGGACGCAACCGGTGATGAACCCCGCCCAGTGGGTGCCTGCCGAGGTGCATAAAACCCCGCCCTCGGTCATGAAAATGAGTCTGCCCAAACGCATCCGTGAACTGGTGCGTCGTCACGGCTCACCACTGCTGGTGATCGACAAAAACAAGCTCATCGAGGAATACAAACAGTTTCGCAGACTGTTGCCGAGGGTGCGCTTGTTTTACGCCATCAAGGCCAACCCGCACCCGGACATCATCAAAACCTTCCGCGATCTGGGCGGCTGCTACGACTGCGCCAGCGAAGGCGAAATGCGCCATGTGCTGATGCAGGGCGTCGAACCTTCACGCATCATTTTCGCCAACACGGTCAAACGCCCCGAAGCCCTCGAATTCGCCCGCAAGTCGAAAATCGAGCTGATGACCTTCGACAACGAACCTGAACTTTACAAAATCGCCAAGCACGCCCCCGGTTCGAAAGTTTTGGCGCGATTGAAAGTCGCCAACATCGGGTCGCAGGTCGAACTGTCGCTCAAGTTCGGCTCCGATGCCGACCTGATCGTGCCCATGCTGGTCAAGGCCAAGCAACTGGGTTTGCGTCCCGAAGGCGTGTCGTTTCACGTCGGCAGCCAGTGCACCAATTACGAAAATTATCATCGCGCGTTTGAAGTGGTCGCCAACATTGTCGATGAGGCACGCAGCCGGGGGCTTGAACTCAAAATGATCGACATCGGCGGCGGCTTTCCGATCAAACATTTCAAAACCGACACCATCGACATCGAAGCCTTCGGTCGGCAGATGCGCCGCGAACTCGATCGCCTGTTCCCCAAACCCATCGACCTGATCGCTGAACCGGGACGTGCCCTGTGCGGGCCGGCGGGCATGCTCATCTGTCGCGTGGTCGGGCGCAGCATCCGTAACAACAAAAACTACTACTACCTCGACGACGGGGTTTACGGCGACTTTTCCGGCATCGTGTTCGATCACGCCAAGTACGAATTACGCACCCTGGTGAAAACGCAGAAGTTTTTGTCGATCGTGGCCGGGCCGACGTGTGATTCGTTCGACACGATTTCCCTGTCGGAGGAACTGCCCGAACTGGATGTGGGCAGCATTGTGTATGTGCCCAACATCGGGGCCTATTCGTGTGCCTCGGCCCTGATGTTCAACGGCATCCCCCCGGCCAAGGTGATCGTGGTTTGAACATCATCCATTATCCTTTATCCATCATCCATCGTTCACCCAGCCGGGGGCGGCCGGGCTACACAGAATCACGCCGCCACCTGATTGATCTGTTGCAACATCCACTCACCGGCACGGGTGGCGGGCATCGGCCTTGCCAGGTGATACCCCTGCACACGGTCCGCCCGTAATTCGCGCACACGCTCATATTGCCTTGCGTTTTCGATGCCTTCGACCGTCGCGCGAATGCCCAGGTCGTGTGCCAGCGTGATGATCGCCCGCATGGTTGACGCATACTCGCTGCGCTCATCCATGTGTTGCACAAACGAGCGATCAATTTTCAATCCGTTGAGCGGAAACCGGTGCAGACACGACAGCGATGAAAACCCGGTGCCAAAGTCGTCCAACTCCAATTTCACCTGCATGCGTCGCAACTCTTCCAACGTGCCCAGCAGCCCGTGCGTGTTGTCCATCAAACTGCTTTCGGTGATTTCCAGGTGCAAAACACGCGGGTCCAGTCCGGTTTGATCCAATACCTGGCGCAGTGTTTGAGGCAACTGGGCCTGCGGGTCGAGTTGTTTGCGTGACACATTCACATTGATCTGCAATGGCTCGGTGATTTGTGTCTGTTCCCGCCAATGCACCATCTGCTGTGCAGCTTCGCGCAACACCCATGCTCCGATCGGGCGGATCAACCCCGTTTCTTCCGCGATGGGAATGAACATGTCCGGGCTGATGCGTCCGCGCTGCGGGTGTTGCCAGCGCAACAGCGCTTCAAACCCCGCCGGCCTGCCGGTGCGCAGGTTGATCAGCGGTTGATATTCCAAATAAAGCTGCTGCCTTTCAATCGCTCTTCGCAGATCATTTTCTATCGACAGTCGATGACGAGCCTGCTGGTGCATGTTTTGATCAAACAACACACACCCCTGCACCGCGCTGTTGTGTTTGGCGCGATACATGGCCGTGTCCGCATCGCGGATCACTTCATCCGCCCGACGATAAGCTGAGTGACTGGTGGTGATGCCGATGGACACAGCCGTGTAAACCTCGTGACCGAGTATGAAATAAGGCTGCGCCAGCACCTCCTGTAAACGCTTGGCAACCCACACCGCTGCCTCGGCATCGCGCACGCCTTCGAGCAACACCAAAAACTCATCGCCCCCATGCCTGGCTGCCAATCCCTTGATAAATCGGCCCTGGCCTGCGTCATGATTCAACCCATCCACCAAACGACGCGAAAGAGCAATCAGCAATTGGTCGCCGACGAGGTGACCCAGACTGTCGTTGATGAGCTTGAAACGATCCGAGTCCAAAAACATCACCGCAAAATGAAAAGCCGGGTCCGCCTGGTGCCTTTGCAAGGCTGCTTCCACCTGTTGGCGAAACGCCTCCCGATTGGGTAGGTCGGTCAGTCGATCCGACAAGGCCATGTGACGCAGCGTATCCTCCGCCTGTCGCTTTTGCGTGATGTCGTCAAAGGTCAGAATCACATAGTGTAATTTGCCATGACGGTCGATCACCGGGTCGGCATTGACCGACAGCCAGACCTTGTCATGTCGTCCCGCCACCTTCACGCCGATGATCTGATCACGCAGCGAAGTCCCCAAGCGCACCACATGACTGACCGGGTACTCTTCCACCGCCAGTGCTCGGCTTTCACCATCGACCAATCCCCAACTCACATCGGTGGCACGCTGACCGATCATCTGATCTTCACGGACATTGAGTATTTCGCAGGCGCGATGATTGCACAAAAACATCGTGCCGTCGGGCGTCGCTGCCACCACCCCGGCGTTGGTCTGCATCAAAATCGTCCGCAGCCGGGCTTCGCTTTCGCGCAGTGCCTGTGCCTCGCGCTGACGCTCCACCACGACCACCGACAGCAACATGCTGGTGAGTGCGACCACGCCTAAAAACACCTGTAAGTTAAGCAATTGTTGATTCAACGGCTGATCGGCAAACGGCCCGATGTCATAAGCCGTGCTGACAATCGCGCCGGTCGCAATGAACAACGCCGTGAGCACCATCCAGCGTGGCCCAAGGCGCACCGCCACCCAGGCCATGAAGGGAAAAATCAGAAAATCGATCACCGGCCCGGGGTAGGCCAGCAGCACTGCGCCCAGTGCCCCGCCGACCAGTGACATCACGATCAACCGTCGCGTTGTCTGACCATCATTGGGCAGGGGCTGGTTCTGCCAGCGTGCAATGATGAACACCGCCGGCGTCACCAGCATCACCCCCACCCAATCCCCCGCCCACCAGGTCCACAAAGCAAAAACCAGTTCGTTTTTGATATCCGGGAAAGTCAGCAACAGGGCCGTCATACCGATGCCCGCACTGACCGCACAGCCGACCGCAGCCGTGATCGTCAGCCCCAGCGCATCGCGCACCCGATGCAGCATCTGATCCGGGTCGAACCACTTGCGATACAGCGCCGCCATCAGCAGCGTGCCGAGGCTCGAACCGCTGGCCGTCAACCACGCCGGCCCCCAAGGCAACCCCACCACCAGGTTGCCCAGCGCCGCACCGATCAACAACCCCGGCCAAAGGTGCAGTCCGCCCAACAATAAAAACGCCATTGCCACGCCTGCCGGCGCCCACACCGGTGACACACTGCCATTAACCGTCCCCAGCAATAAACAGGGTTGTGCCGTGATGAAATACCCTGCCGCCAGGGCTGACATCAGCAGCAGACTACGACCGGTGGGTCGGGGTAGTAATGCGTGAAATATCGTCAACAGTGGGCCGTGAAATCGACTCAGCTTGATACGCGGATCATGCCATGATGCGGTTGATTCGGTCCGCAGCGATTCCATGGCCGCCGGGGGTGCGGTGTCGGGGGTCGCAGCCGTGTTGTTGGACATTGTCGCTGGCAATACACGCCTCACTTCAACATAGCCGTACCCCACACCCTTGAACAACGCTGGTTCCGGGTGTGGTCCCTACAGGTATGGGTCGGTTGCCTAGTTGCGGCAAATCACGTGAAAACCGTTACCGCTGGTGCGATGTCAACCTTGCGGGTTGTCGCAGTCGTTGCAATCGGCACAGCAGGTTTATATGGACGCAGATTGGAGGAAGTGGCCGAGTGATGACGTAGGGTGGGTCAAGCGAGTCCGCGAGCGGACCCACCAATGACGTGATGGATGATGGATAATGGTTAATGGATAATGTTCGAACACAGAGTTGATGGACGTAAACCTGCTCTGAACATAATCCATCATCCTTTATCCATGATCCATCATTACTGCCGTTGCGTCTGCACAGGCACCCGGGGTTGGGTCGGCGCAGCCGGGGCGGGGGTGAGTTCAACGCCTGTGGGTACGGGGAACGCACGTGCCGGGTCCAGGCCGATCTCTTTGCTCTGTTCTTCAAACGCTGTCCGCAGACGTTGATACACCCGGCCCTGCAACACCGTCGGCGTGTTCCGCCAGATGCGCGCCTTGAGCAAAATGTCTTCCGCACTGTTGATCGGGGCCATCATCAACCCGATGTAGGTTTCCGCCACCACCTGATCAAACGGCAGAAACGCCATGCGCCGCTGATCCAGGTTCGGGTTGGCCACCGCACGCGCCTGATTTTTTTCATGCGCCAGTTTGGCCATCTGCACCGAATGTTCAAACACCTCCAGCCGATTGTTCGCAAGTCCCTGCGTGAACGCCTGAATCAGCATCGAATCAATGAACTGGCGGGCAAAACTCAACTGATCAATATTCTCCGACAATTCACCGAACACCAGTTCCACCAAGGGCTGCGTGTATTTGCCGCTGGCGATACGTTCAGGCCGACTGCCGTAAAGCTCGCGCACGCGCTGGTAATAACGATTGGCTTCCTCCTGCGATCCGTACAGGTATGACCACACAATGGCCTTGAGCAGAAAATTCTCATGACCAGCCTGGTAACTTTCCTTGGGGTTGCCCCGCCATTCACGTGCCATTAAATCACTGATCGCCAATTCCCACGCCTTTTCATAAGCCGGGATGAACCGCGGGTCCGGCAGCAGATCCAAACGACCGGTGAACGGATCAAAATTCACCCGTCCCGAATCGGTCAGCGATTGCAGACTGTGCACCACCTGCCGATAGGTGTTGAGCAGGTCCACCTGCTGACTGCCCTTGATTTCCCCCGCCACGCGCGTGCCCATCGCATTCCAATACAGCGCCTGCGCCGCCGGGTGACGAAAATCCAGCGGACCAAAACCAAACCCGCCTTCGGCTTCAGGCAGCATCAATTCCAGCATGAACGCCGGGTCCATGAAGTAATCATCACGCAACGCCTGTTTGCGTAAATACGGCAGCAGCGCGTCCCACGCCGTCGCCAAGGCCGGCCGTTGATACAACTCCACCAGGCGACGATCAAAAATATCAGGGCGCTCGTTGCTGGAAAGCCCCAGGGCCGTCGCGTCCTCCGACTGTTTGAACATCACCAGCCGACCGACCTGTCGCAGCAGCCGAGTGTCGATGTCAAACCCCAGTCGATTCAACTCGGCCAGCAACTGTTCGACCTGTGGCGAGGCTTTGCGCAACTCTGAAAGTGTGTCCGGCGCAGCAACAATTTTCCTCCAGGGTTCAACCACTTTTTGAATGTCATTGGACCCGATCGGCGCACCGAGCAGCTCATGCCACTCTTCCGCGAGTCTGCGCTTGTAGTACCAGTGCATGTCGTCCATGAACCCGCCGACTTTATGGAAAAAGATGTAGCCCAGTTCCTTGTAAAGCTGCACATTTCGCGGATTCAGCGGAATGCCCCGGTCACGCAAAAGTCGTATGCCCTTGTTGACCCAATCCCACCGTTCCTGCGGCGTGTACGTGGCGACGGAAATGTTGTACGCCATGTTCCAGGCATGAAACACCCACACCGAGGCAAACGACGGTTGCAGCGTCGTGATCCACTCCGCCAATGAGTTGGCTTCGTAAAACTTACCCTGCTCTTTGAGCTTGTTGGTGCGATACCACAAAATGTCCGCCACGAGTCCGCGAAACGCGCCCATCGCCGCCGTGGTCACCGTCGTGAGCGTGGCCTGTCCCTGCACCGCCTTTGCCGGAAGTTCCGAATGAAACTGCTGATCGATCCGTTGCGCACGAATCGGCCCACTGAGCATCGCCGCCGCCCCCAGCAGCACCACCATGCCCACCACACACAGAAGTTGAATCCAATGATTGCGCGTCATGTTCGGGGCGAATCGGTTAATTGGTTAACAGGTTGGTCAGACGCCGAGCCCTTCAGGGCCGGATGATCGTTGAATGAAACCGGGGCTAAAGCCCTCGGCGTCATTTTTTTCCATGGTTTATTTCTCTGCACTCGACCACTTTCTATTCACTGCGTTACCGTCGCCAGTTCACGTCGTTTCAATATCCACCAGCCGACCAGCCCGGTCAATCCGCAACCCAGCACCCCCAGCGACAAGCTCGCCCTGCCCACCAATTCCCCCGTCACCACCCGGCCGTCGGCCAATAACGTTGACGGACTGAACTTGCTCAGCGACGGCATCATCCATATCACCAAATTCCCCAGCCCGCCGACCACCATTTTGAACGCCTCATTGAATTTGCCGGCAATCAAGTGCCCGATCAGTGTCGCGGGCCAGCCGGCGATTTTTTCCCACCAACCCGCTCCCTCCAGCCCGGTGGCCCCGAAGTTGCCCACCGCTTCGCCCAAAAACCCGCTGCCGCTGCCCACCAGATACACCAACATGCAAAGCAGGCACGCCACCGGGAAACCCAAAAACGTACCCGCTGCCAGACCGAGCATCGCCAGAAACGCTAATTGCCACCAAATCAGTACGAGCGACCGTACCATGTTGTTTTCAAACCCGCCTACGCGATACAACAATTCCAACCCCTCGCCGGGCGTGAAACTCACGCTGCCGGCCGGGGTCGTTCGCGGGTCCATCAAATTGACATGGGCAATGGTCAGTTCCAATTGCCCCTGCTCATTGATCAATTCCGCAGGCAACGGTATCACCGAAAACTGATCGTGGGCCACATCGATCTGCATCGGCAAACCCTCCGCCGACAACGGCCAGGGTCGCCCGTTGATCGCAAACGCCAAATACACCTTGCCGTCCTCCGGCGACTGCGAAGCCCTCGGTTTCATCCGTAACTGCAACGGCACCCCCGCCTGTTTGGCGCGCTGCAATCCGCCAAACACAAACGTCTGCGTGCCCATCGGCGGAACCGTGTACCAGCGCGTCAGAATCACACTGCGAATCGCATTGATGTCCGCCTGTGACAATTCCTTGGGCTGCTGATCGGTGCCGAATTTTTCCGGGTTTTCACGACGCAACTGCGCCAGTCGTTGCGTGAACAATTCCTGAAAGTTCATCGTCGTCGGCATGGCCGCTTCGACCGACCGCCGGGCGGATAACACTTCATAATCGACCGTCGCCCGGTCCACCGCGTCCGCCGCCGGCTGGGTTTGCAACACCTTGGCGAACACGTAAATGCCCCCGCCCGCAGCCGACAACAACCATAAATTGAGCAGCACAATGCCCAGCCATTTGCCCGCCAGGTATTGCCCGCGACCGATCGGCTTGCTGAAGGTCAGGTAAATCTGCTTCTGACGAATTTCATTGCAAATCGTGCCCGCTGCCAGAAACACCGTCATCAGCGACAGCAATACCCCCGTGCCCGAAATCGCCCAACTCAAAAAGGTTTTGAGGCGATAGTTGAGCAGCTCCCGCGGGTCCATCAGCAGCGGCAATATCGGCACCAGCACCGCCACGCCCACAATGAACACCAAGGCCACTTTCATCCGCACCGCTTCATCGACAAGTGTGCGTGCCACGCCGATGATCGGATGTGAGCCGGACAAAACCACCCGCAGCAAAAGCAAACCCAGCGCGAACATCAAACCCATCGACCACACGCCGCCCAACCCGATCGCCCAGCCCTGTGCCCCGCGTGCCCACAACCCCCAAACGACCAGGGCCATGAGGTTGGAACCGATCACCACCCCAGCCGACCACTTCACCCAGCGACGATCGCGCCATAACCACATGCCCAGGTACACCCAAAGCAGTGCCGTCAACCCCGCGCCCAGCCCCAACCACTGCGCCAACCCCGCAGCCCCCTGTGCCGCGATCAATGGCGCAACGACCACCGCCAGCGCCACCAGCGCTGTGAGCACCGCCCACCATGTCCAAACTTTTGCTTTCATTGCTGAATCACTGTCGGGGTGCATGTGGGCAGGCGTTGCTATCAACCCACTGCGGTTTTCGTCTGTGGCACCCAAAGCGTTTCAATACATTGCTTGATACCACTCGTGGCGCTGGCTTATCAATGCGAGGTTCGCTGAATCGGAGGGCTTCCACAACCAGCCTTTTTTCTCAATTCGAAATTCGACGGCTTCAACAGCGGGGCTTCCCGCTCAATTCGAAATTCGAAATTCGAAATCAGTTTTATTTGTCTCCCTTTTTCTCCTGCTCGTCCTCTTCGTAAGCCGGCGTCTGTGTCAGTGCATCCAAAAACGAAGTATCCGGCTTTTCTTCATCACCCTCACCCGCCACCTGCTTTGCCGATACCTGCGACGTCGGCTGGTTTTTTACCGGGGCCGGGGGCGGGGGCGGGGCCGGGGTGTCGCTTTCATTTTTCCACTGATTGCCCAGTTGATTGATCGCGGCCAATTCCTCCGCGGTGGGCGGGGCTTCAAACGCATCCGCATTGTGACCGGCAGGTTGAATGGGCGATGTCGAAACTTGCGTGCTGCCTGGCGCGGGTGGCGGGGTTTCTTCCGCTTTGCTCCACTGCGAACCCATCAAATCCGCCAGGGCTGATTCATCGACCTGTTCTTCCACTTTTGGCGATGTCGGCACGGCCGCTCCCGATGCCACGGTCATACCGCCTGCTACAGCCGCTGCGCCGATCCCTGCACCCGCAGCCGTCGTATTGGCCGAGTTCGTAGTCGTCGCCTTCGCCGGGGGTGTTGTTTGTGTGAGTGATTCGAGCACCCGCTGCGGCTCCACCGATTCGGTTTTCGTCGCTCCCGAGCGATCCGCCAAAAAGTCCGCAATCGCGCCGGTGTTGCGTGCCCCCGAAGTCTGCGCTCCCTCGGCCTGGGCCTGGGTGACGATATCCAAAAAAAATGCTTCGAGTGATTGCCGGGGTTGCTGCACCCGGTCCAAATGCTTGCCGCGTTGTTCGAGCAACTGTTCAATCGCGTTGATCGTGTCGCCGTCGAGTACCGGGGCTTCGAGGGTGGTTTTATCCTGCCGGGTGAGCAATTCATCGGTCGTGCCCAGTGCTCTGATTTTTCCGCCGAACATGATCGCCACGCGGTCGCACACATCCTCCACATCCGACAGCAGGTGCGAGCAAAGAATGATGGTTTTGCCCCGCCGTGATAGTTCGAGAATGAGGTCCTTGATCTGCCTGGTGCCGATCGGGTCCATGCCTGTCGTCGGCTCATCGAGGATCAATAAATCCGGGTCGTTGATCAACGCCTGTGCCAAGCCGATGCGCCGCTGCATGCCCTTGGAATATTCCCCCACCGCCCGCCGTTGCACGCCCTCCAGCCCGACCATTTCCAGCAGCTTGTCAATGCGCTGCCGGCGTTGCGTCGCATCCAAATGAAACAATCGCCCGTAGTAATCAAGGGTTTCCCGTGCATTGAGGAACCGGTACAGGTACGAGTCCTCCGGCAAATACCCAATGCGTTTTTTCGTGGCCACGTCCTCCGGCGACTTGCCGAACACCACCACCTTGCCAGCCGACGGTCGAAGCAACCCCAGCGTCAGTTTGATCGTCGTCGATTTGCCCGAACCATTAGGCCCAAGCAAACCAAACACCTCACCCCGGCGAATGTCAAAGTGGATGCCATCAACCGCCTTGGCCTTGGCGCGCAGCCAAAAGTCACGGAACACCTTGGTCAATGCCACCGCATGCACCACCACCTCGCCGGGGTCGGTCGTGCGCACGGAAGTCGGTTGGGTAGCGGTGAGTGTGGTCATGGTGATGGTGAATCGGTTGGTCGGTGAATCGGTGAATCAAACGCCGAGCACTTTAGGGCCGGATGATCGTCGGAAGAATCCGGGGCTAAAGCCCTCGGCGTCTCGGCCACTTGGCCACTGCTTTCCGTCAGATACCCAAGTCCTCGTCCGCCTGCGGCGACCTCGTCCTTGGCTTGGCAAATCCGAAATTCGAAATTCCAAATTCGAAATTCATCTCCCCATCCGTGCATCCTGTTCGGCTTTCAACCTTGCCTGTTCACGTTGACGTTTCAAGTTCTGGTCACGGTTGAGGTCCAAATACGTCTGGCCCGTCGGCACGTAAAACACTTCAATATCACCGGTCATGGTCTGGTCCACCATGTCCTGCCAGCGACGTGACAAAAACACCCCCGGGCTTTGCTGATACTGTTGCAACAAACCCTGTTGCGGGCTGTCGGGGAAAATCGCTTTGGGGTTAAAGGCCAGTGCCTCCGCCTGCACCTGTGCGACGATCGACGATCGGGCTGCGCGTGCCTCGTTGATCGCCTGTGCCACCCGTCCGCCGATGGGCGTCACCACTCGTTCCCGCATCGGCACCTCATGCTTTTCCAGTGCCGCTTCATACGCCCGGTTGGCGGCCACCACCTTCTCCGCTTCCGCTGCCGCCCGTCGCAACGCTTCGAGTTGCAGGTATGCGTTCCAAACTTCGTCCCCCGCGTCGCCATCCAGCCCCGCCCAGCCGGGCACGTTGAGGTGTTGAAACACCACATCCAAGCGGGCATCGAGTTTGGTCAATGCCTGCATATCACCCGCACCTCGGGCGCGTTCGTAGCGATCAATCAATCGGCGAATCGGCTCGTACCCCGCCCCTGCGGTTTCATTCAAACTCGAAAGCGCTTCCTGCCGGGCTTTTTCAATTTTCTGCGCCTTTTCACTGGCGGCTTCGGTCACCGCTCGGAACGCCGGCTGAACCGCTGCGGGGAACTTGGGCGTGCTCGCAGTCACTTCACTGACCAGTATGCCCGCCCCGAGGGTGTCCAACACCGTCTGCATGTGACGCTTGATCGCATCGGCACGCAGGTTGCCAAGTATCGCCTCGTCAGCCGTGACGGTTGCCACGGCGTGTACAATCGCTTCCTCAGCGGCGCCCTGCACCAGTCGCTGTGCGGCGCCGAGTGCATTGCGCGGGTCCGACGATGGCGTGGTCACATTGCGGATGAAATCCAGCGGGCGATTGATTTCATACTTCACCGAAAACCGCGCGTGAATGATGTTGCCGTCGCCGGTGAGCAGCGACCCATCCTTTTCCGGGTTCAGCGGCCCAGCCCGACCTTCCGCCTCCGCCTCGGTCGCCGCCCCAGCCGGTATTTCATGCCAGAACTCTCGATTCAATGGAAGCTGTTGCGAAGCCACCGGAATGAACACCACCTGATCGATGGGGTACGGGAAGGCAAAGTAAACCCGACCGGGGCGCATGACCGCCTGTTCCGCGGTGTCGCCGACGATCTGCCCGAAGCGCAGCCGAACGCCGACTTCCTGTGCGGGAATGCCCCAAACAATGCCCGACAAAAGGTACAGCACCGCCAGCACGAGCATGATCAGTTTGAGTACGCCAAAGCTCACGCGCAAGGCGTCGGCCAGCGAGCGCTGAGCCGGGTCCATCTCCGCGGTGGGCAGCCCATGATCATGGTCGTGGTCATGATCGTGATCGTCATGACCGTGATGATGTTCAAACGGATTGAAGGGTTTTTCAGCCATGATTGCCTGTTCACAGGGGCGTGATGCCCGAGGTTGATTCTGTCAAAACATTGGGTTTTCGACCTTGGACTTTATCTCCGTCAGGTACCCGGGCCCTCGGCACGCGCTTCGCTTGTGCCTCGTTCCCGGCTTGGCTCTGAAAATCCGAAATCCGAAATTCGAAATTCATTGCCACTTCCATCATTTCTCCGTCTTCCCCGGCGTCAGCATGTTTTCCACGCCCAGTTGCTCGGCACTGAGTACGAACGTCGAGTTGTGCGGCAATATTTTTTTGAGCGTGTCGATGCGCCGCAAAAAAATCGCCAACTGTTCATCTTCCTTGAACGCCTTGTAATACTCGGCTGCCTCCATCAATCCCTGGGTGCGAATGGCCTGCGCCCGGTTCTCGGCAAACGCCAGTATGATGCGTTGAATGCTCTGGGCTTCGCTCTTGATGGTCAGGGCCTGAAACTCGCCTTCCGACCGCGCGTTCTGCGCCAGGGTTTGCCGGGTCTGCCGCATGCGTTCGAACACCTTGGTGGTCACCTGTTCGGGCAGCACCATGCGCCGAATGCCAAAGTGCTCCACCTTCATGCCGAAGTTCTGCGCCTCCAGTTGCGCGTTGATGGCTGCCAAGGCCTGCTCCTCCGCCTGCGCCAGTTTGAGCTTGTTCATATCGGTGTTGACCAATTCATCAAACCGATATTTGCTGATGATCTTGCGCAGCTCACGCACCATCGGCAGCACCTTCTTCTGCGCCTCCTCCACCGTCTTCACCCGGTTGTAAAACGACAGCGGATCGGAAATCCGCCAGGCCAGGTACGTGCGCGGTATCACCGCAAACCCGTCAGCCGTCTGCATCTCTTCCAACTGGTCTTCCAAAATCTGCACCCGTGTCGGAAATTTATACACCCCCTGCATCGGCGGCGGCAGGCGCAAATAGGGCCAGGGCCGGGGCGTTTTGACCGACCCCTCGTCCGCAGCGCCCAAGGTGGTCAGCACCGCCACCTCGTCGTACCGCACCTGAAACATCAGCATGAAGCTGAGCAGGCTCACGCTCAGAATCACCGCCACGAACAGCATCAATCGACTTTTCATATCAGAAACGACTCCGTTGAGGGATCATTTTTACCACAGAGACACACTGGGGCTTGTAGCTGGGTGCTTGGGGCTGGGCTTTGGTTTGATCGCCATTCACCTGTCTCTGCCCAGCACCTAGCTCCTAGTCCCCAGCTCCGTGCAATTCACCGCCCCGGTTGTAAAAATCCTTCCAGCGTCGAGGTGGCATCCTTCAAATCAATCCGATGCACCCCGGGTACGCCCGTGTTTTCATGGACGATGTACTTGCGCGGTTTGGCCAACCCTTCCGCCAGGGCGTCCAAATACGCTCGACCCTTGAAATATTGCGGGGCCTGTTTGTACGCAGCCGCCAGTGCCGGGAAAGCCTGCGCCTTGCTGCGCTCAGCAATGCCCGTCTCCCACCGCTGCGCCCGTGCTTCGTAAATGATCTGACTGGCCTGCCCCGGTGCCGCCACCAGCAGTGCTTCGATCTGTGCTTCCTGTGCCGCCACCGCTGCGCCCAGTTCGGTCAATCGCGCACCCACTTCACCAGCCGATCGCATTTTCAGCGACTCAACCTGTTCCCGCAATTTTTCCAACGCCAATACCGCATCACGAATCTGCAACGCCATTTCTTCCGACCCCGCCACCTGCGCCAGGGTTTGAATCCGTTCCTGCTTGGCTTTCCAGATGGTGGTTTCCTTTTCCTGAATCGCGCCGACCTGTTCATGGAACGCCGCCGCCACCTGTACGCCTTCGCCGCCGTCAGCACTTTCGCCGCCGCGGGGCGGGTGAATGCCCACCACGCCCACATAGACCACCTGCACGCCCATGTGCAGGGCATCCGCCTGCTTTTGAATCGCCTGCCGCATGAACTGGCCCGCTTCCAATCGGCCTCGACCGATCAGCGTGTCCAAATCCTTGGTGACAAAATATTCGGTGAGTGTACGATCCGCCAGGGCGGACATCAGTTGTTCAGGTTTCTGTGCCGAGGTGACATATTTCGTCAGGTCCGTGATCTGATAATGCACCAACACTTCCGCCGCCACCAGGGACACAGCCGGGGTTGACCCTGCCGCTGCCGAGGGTGCGGTGTTGCCCGCATCGCTGCGTCCCTCTTCCCGGACCGTCGGTGCGGTGATGAGGTATTCCTCTTTGCCGTCCACGTGTACGTTCGTCCACAAAATGGCCGTATCTTCCTTGAGTTTCTGATACGACCCCACCCGTGCCACCTGAATCCGCCCCACGTCATACCGCTGCACCCCGCCGATCGGCCAGGGCCATTTCAAATGCAGCCCCGGTCCAACCGGTTCCCCACGCATCGCCCCGAACGTCGTGATCACCGCCTGCTGCTGCGGTTCCACAATCACGATCGACCCAATCAACAGCAAAATCCCCAAGCCACTGGCCAACAGCGGCGTGATCGACCGCGACATCAACATGTAAAACCAGCTTCGGCTGATTTCAAAACCAAACTGATAGTTGATCGTCTCGTTGACGATTTTCGCCAACCCCTCCGGCTTGGTCAGCCAACCCAGCAACCGCGAATCAAACGCCGGCCTTGGTATTTCACCGGGTTTACGTGGCCGATATGCCCCCGACAAAAACGAAAGCACGATTTCCAGCCCCAACAGCGTCATCAGCCCCGGCACCACCAGCCCGACCCATGCCATGATGCTTTCGTTGCCAAACAGGGCAAACCCCGCCCCCGCCAAAATCAGCAGCGCGACCAGCACCAACCCCATCAAATAACCCGCCCCGCTGCGCAACAACTGCCACTCTTTCTGCACCGTCATCCCCGCGGCATAGCGCCCCACAATGAACGCCACAAACGCAATCCCCGCCATGAACGCCATCAATAAACCAGGGTTGCCATCCGCTCTATCGCCCAACGCTCTGGTCACAAACATCGGCGAACCGAGCGTGCGATACCCCAGCACCAGCAGCGTGATACCCACCGCAAGCAGATATACCGCCAAGGCCAGACTGACCCCGTTCAAGCCCCACTGATACAAATTGTCCAGCCGTTTGCGGGCGATGCGCAGTTCATCCGCCTGGGTTTCAAACAGCGCAGCCGTGGGCGCGTTGCTGCGCGATAGCTGCTCCACCTCCAGCGTTTCAGCGCGTTCAATCTGATGCTGTTTGTAAATCAGCCAGAGAATCGCCCACAGGGGCAGTCCGCCCAGAAAGTGCCAGGTGGCGGCGTGCAAGGCCGGCGACTGCGCCCACAAGCCCGTCACCGCCATCACGGCTGACAACAGCAATTGCACGCACAAACCCAGCAATGCCGCGTTGCCTGCCCGACGATACGACTGTTGATCCTGCACCATGCCTGGTTCCGTATGAAGGGGCCAATCTCGCAATTCACGCCTCGACAGGTTCTGCAAACCTCCCGCAAGGGCTATATCTTATGCACGAACCCAACCGGGCAAACAACATTCAAGCTGCTGGCGTATGATGAACAATATCGTGTTTCGTCTGTCTCCGTGATCCGTACACCTTTGTCAGCCCGACCGGACCGACATGCTAGAGCAACTTTTCACCATCAGTCGTAACACATTCCTTGAAAGCATACGTCAGCCGATCTTTGTGGTTCTGCTGATGGTGGGGGCCATGGTACTGATTTTGAACCCAGCCGTGGCCGCCTACACGATGGATGATGATAACAAGCTGATGATCGATATGGGGCTGTCCACGCTTTTTGTCATCGGGGTTTTATTGGCCGCCTTCACCGCCACGGGCGTCGTCTCCACTGAAGTCGAAAATCGCACCGTGCTCACCGTGGTCAGCAAACCCGTGCCCCGTCCCCTGTTTGTGCTGGGCAAATATCTGGGCGTCGGCGTGGCCCTCACCCTTGCCTTCTGGGTACTGGGCGGTTTGTTTCTGCTTTCAGCTCGTCACGGGGTATTGCAAACCGCCGGTGATGCCTTCGACATGCCCGTCGTCCTTGCCGCCTTCATCGCCTGGGCCGGCGCCCTGGCCGTCGGCGCACTGGGTAATTATTTTTACCGCTGGGTGTTCACCTCCAGTTTCGTTTTGTCACTGGCGTTATTGACCATTCCAGCCGTGCTGTTGATGCTGCTGGTCGGCAAAGGTTGGCACTTTCAATCCATCAGCACCGAGTTCGGCCTTGAAGGCGCTGCCCGCGGCGGCCGATTGCTGGTGGTGATGTTGCTGGTGTTGCAGGCCATCTGGGTACTCACCGCTGTCGCCATTGCCGCCTCGACGCGCCTGGGCCAGTTGATGACGCTGATGGTTTGTGCAGGGGTATTTCTGCTGGGGCTGGTCAGTGAAACCCTGATCCAACCAGCCGTGGCGCGACTGCCCTGGGGCGAGGTCACCAGCCTCGGCTCCCTGATCGGCTTTTTACTGGCGCGATTGGCCTCCATCGCTGTGCCCAACCTGCAATTTCTCTGGCTGGTCGATACCCTGCCGCAGGGGTTACCCATTCCCGCCGACCACGTCGGTTTGCTGACAATATACGCTTTGCTGCAAATCGGCGCGGTGCTCTGCCTTGCCACCGCCCTCTTCCAAACCCGTGAAGTGGGCTGAAACGTAGTGGTCAAGTGGCCGAGTGCAGAACCCAAGCCAAGGACGAGGAACGTAGTGACGAGGACTTGGGTATGCCCGGTGGTTAAACGGTGAGTCGGTGAGTCGGTTAATCGGGAAGAAAAAGACAAATAAATACCGACCGAGTAACCGAGTAACCAAACCATACCCACGCGCATCGGCTGGTGATATGATCGTTCTTTTCCAAGGAACTCATCATGACCATGCCCGTGATCCGCATTGATCGCAGCAAGCTCGAAATTCCGCCCGGGGTCACGGAAATCGTCCCCATTCTCGACTTCGGCTCACAATACGTCCAACTCATCGCCCGCCGGGTGCGCGAAGCCGGGGTGCTGGGCGTGCTGGTTCCGCCCAACATCGCCGTCGAAGACCTCAAAGCCTTGAACCCCAAGGGCATCATTCTTTCCGGCGGCCCGGCCAGTGTCTATGAAAAAAACGCCCCCACCTGCGACAAACGCCTGTTCGAACTGGGCGTGCCCATCCTCGGCATCTGCTACGGCATGCAAATCGGCTGCGAACTATTGGGTGCCAAGGTGCAAGGCAACCCGTCACGTGAGTTTGGCCGTACCGCTTTGCAGGTCACCGCCAATGACCGCTTGTTTCCCGGTGTACCGGCCCACACCACCGTTTGGATGAGCCATGGGGATCAGGTCACCGAGCTTAATGACGATTTTGTTTCCCTGGCTACCACGCCCACCTGCCCGATCGCCGCGGTCAAGCATCACAAGCACCCTTTCTTTGGCGTGCAGTTTCACCCCGAAGTCACCCACACGCCCCACGGCATCGACATTCTGCGCAACTTCCTTTTCGGCATCTGTGCCTGCACCGGCACCTGGCGTATGACCGACTTCCTGCAATCACAAGTACAAGTCATTCGCCAGCGCGTCGGCAATAACCGTGTGATATGCGGCCTGTCGGGCGGGGTCGATTCCTCCGTCGTCGCTGCCCTGCTTGCCAGGGCCATCGGCAAACAACTCACCTGCATTTTCGTGGACAACGGCCTGTTGCGCAAAGGTGAACGCGACCTGGTCGAATCAACCTTCCGTGGCCACTTCGACATCGACCTGCGCGTCATTGATGCAAGCCAGCAGTTTTTGAGTGATTTGCAGGGCATCACCGACCCGCAGGACAAACGCAAACGCATCGGCCACCGGTTCATTGAAGTGTTCAAACAGGCGGCTGCCAACCTACCCGGCGATGTGAAATTTTTGGCGCAAGGCACGCTTTACCCCGACGTGATCGAATCGGGGCAGGGTTACGCGGGCACGGCTGCCAACATCAAATTGCATCACAACGTCGGCGGACTGCCCGAACAACTGGGCTTTGAACTCATCGAACCATTGCGTTCCCTCTTCAAAGATGAAGTACGCATGTTGGGGCAGGTGCTTGGGCTGCCCGAACAGATGGTCTGGCGACACCCGTTCCCCGGCCCGGGTTTGGCGGTGCGTTGTCTGGGCGAAGTCAGCAAGCCGCAACTAGACCTGTTGCGTGAAGCCGACGAAATATTGCTGGAGGAAATTGTCGCCAACCATTTGTATCGCAAAACCAGTCAGGTGTTCGCGGTGCTATTGCCGGTGCGGGCGGTGGGCGTGATGGGTGATGGGCGAACCTATGACCAGGTGATTGCCATCCGTGCAGTGGAAACGCAGGATTTCATGACCGCCGACTGGGCACGCATTCCCTTTGATGTGCTGGCGGTGATCAGCAACCGCATCATCAATGAAGTGCGCGGCATCAACCGGGTGGTGTACGACATTTCGAGCAAACCCCCGGCCACGATCGAGTGGGAATAAGGATCACGTTGTGTGTATGATAAAGATCAAACAACAACGGATAACTAAAATGCTAACTCAATTACACATTCAGAATTTTCGCGGCATTAATAGCTTATCCTTGAACGGTTTTGCTCGGTTTAATATTTTTGTCGGTCGAAATGGTTGCGGGAAAACGACTTTGCTTGAGGCCGTTTCTGTGGTCGCCAACCAGTTAACTCCCGGTTGGCTAAATCAACTCGGAGTATGGAGAGAACTACCGCCTGCCAGTCTAAACAATTACGATTCAATACTTTCCGTCTTTCCTCAATTGGATTCTTCTATTCCGATTGTTTTAAAGTACAAAATTAAAGATATATCCGATGACTTACATTTGACAATAAATTCAAAGATAGAGAATATCAGTATCGATACCTCCGAGCATACAACTGATTTATCGTCTCGCGATCTATCGTTACGCATGAGTGGAGTATCTTACGATCTTAAAAATGCACACAAATCGTTGGCTCATTCAGAACTGTTGTTCGTCCCCACTGGATACCAAGAAAAAACAAGCGGCGACCAAAAGAAAAGGCATCTTGGCTGTTTTTACATCCATGCACGAAGAGCGACCAGTTTGGGTGAAACCGCACGTGCTTTGACTGAGTTATATGCAAAAAAGCAGCAAGCATTATTTATTGAAGCCATGAAACGCGTTGATAGCCGAATACAAAATCTTGTACCAGGCACGCGTCGAAATACCGCAACCGTTCTTGCCGATATTGGGCTTGCAACCCTTATTCCAATCAATCTGCTTGGGGATGGTTTCTGCCGAATATGTCTCATGGCTACAGGGGCTGTCAATGTGGGTTCAAAGCTTTTAATTGTTGACGAAATCGATTCCGGCTTGCACCATACCGTGATGGCTGATTTCTGGCGATCATTGGATAACTTGTCGCGATCCTTTGGAACACAAGTCTTTTGCTCAACCCATAACGATGAAATGCTGCGCAGCACGATTGATGCGTTTCAAGGCAATCCCGATGATGTAAGAATCATCAGAATAGATCGTAATGTTGACGAAATGGTGACATGCCAATTTTATACGTATGATCTATATCAGAAAGCAGACAATGTTGGACTTGACGTACGATGAGCATCACCTATAAAGGCAGCAAACAAAAAATTGAACGGCCCGTCGCCATTGCAGTCGAGGGGCTTGAGTATTATTACCTTTTGTTGTCACAGATTAAGGACAATCCTCAACTACAAAGCGTACAGCTGTGGAATTTTGGAGGTTATCCTCAATTGGGCGAATGGCTTAAGCTTTTCCAATCTCTTGATCAAACGATTGTAAAGGTACGCGCCATAGGAATTATACGAGATGCTGAAAGCAATGCACAGGCCGCATCGGATCATGTCAAAAATTGCTTGAAGTCCGCAGGTTATGACGCTCCGAATAATCCAGGCGTATTTTCGACGGGATTTCCCGCTACGGGCTACCTCATTATGCCTATCGGAAGACAGTCAGGATGCTTGGAAGATGCCTGCCTGGAAGCCACGACGGATACCAAGCTAAAACAGGTCCTTCCGGAATCAGCGTGGGTAAAGGTCCAGTCCGCCACAGTGGAAGTAGA
>CAZJMK010000012.1:0-64226 GCA_964547135.1 uncultured Phycisphaeraceae bacterium
ATCAACGATGAACAACCCGACCCGGGTTGACAGGTCGCTACATAGCTGAAAGCACGACGATGTAACATGATGCGTCTCCTAACATGAGGGTGGCAAGTGAAAAGGAATCAGTGCAAAATCAACGGACCGGAGCGTACCGGGCCGGTGGTCTGATTGGCTTCGAATGTGGTGGGGAAGATCAACTGCCGAGCCGGGGCATGACGATTGTCGCAAAGTCGATCCAGCAATATCTCGGCGGCTCGTGACGCAAGGTATTCGGTATCCTGGCAGACCGAACTGTAAACAGGGTATTGACGATGACGGGTGTTGATATCGTCAAAACCGACGACGGATATTTCCTGCGGGATTTTGACGCCGCGCTGCTGCAACCTTCGGATCAGATTGATGGTAAAGCCGGGGGTGACGGTCATGATGGCGGTCGGCGGATCGGCCAGCGCCAACAACTGATCAATCGCACTGGCGCAACTGAGTTGGACCGGGGCGATGGTATAGTCCGCGACACCCTCAACCAGCTTGGGGTCGTAGGGTATGTTGTGCGACTCCAACTGTTCCTTATAGATTTGATAGCGATCCTTCAGGTCCGTGCTCGAAGCCAGCGTGTAATGATGTTGCACGAAAGCAATACGGCGATGCCCCAGACCGTAAAGATGCTCAAACGCGCGCACGGTACCAGGACGGGAATCGAAACCCACACAATCGATCGGCTCATCGGGAAAGCGGTCGGAAAGGACCACGCAGGGAAAGCCCTCTTTTTGAATCTCGCGTGCCAGTTCCCTTGATGCGGCCGGCGCTCTGAGAATCACCCCATCCAGCTTGCGACGCAGAAAATACTGGGAAATCGTCTCGCTATCAGAGCGTTGGGAAACATCGGTCAGTACTAATTGCGCCTGGATGTTGCGCAATCGATCCTGAAATAACGTGCGATAGACGCCGAAGATCAGACCCGATTCGTAGCCATCGGCCAGATTCAAAGCCGAGCGTGTATAGACCAGGCCAATTTGCAAGGTTGCGCTGGCATTACGATGGGCAGCGCCGCGATAGCCCGCCTGGTTGGCCAGTCGAAGGATGTTCTGACGGACCTTTTCACTGGCACCAGGTCGATTGTTGAGCACCCGTGAAACGGTGGCAGTCGAGACGCCGGCTAATTCAGCGATCTGCTGCACCGTCATATTGCCATGTTCAAGAGCCATTGTGCAAGTTCCCTGCATGATGCTTGCGATGAACCAGCCATTGCCGGTTCTGCGTGCATGTTATCGTCGCCGGGCCAGCATCATCAGCCCCGCCAGACCGAGGATCGAAAGCGAAGCCGGTTCGGGGATGGGGTCCAGGTTCAGGTCCAGCTGGCCAAGGTGTTGCGTAAAACTACGTTTTTGAGGGGTGGAATTAGTGCTGGTCGTGGATAACCCGGGGACCAAAGTAATGCGGACATATTCCGCCTCAAAAGTATCAGGCGTTACCAAGGTCAAATAGCGCCACCCTTGAATGAGATTGTTGCTCGCCACGTTGAGGTTGATCGTGGTCGGACTGCTGAAGGTGGCATTGTCATCGTATTCAACGGTGAACACGCCGGGCTGCAAGGTATCCCCCATCCGACCGCCGTCGTTTTCGCTTTGCAGTACCTTGAAGCTGAAATTTTTCTGATTGAAGATAAAGCCTGTCGGGGCGGCATACACCAGCGTGCCGGTGGAATGAGCAAATTGCAGACGGAAAGTATCTGGATCTGATGGGAAATTCGCGGTTTGCAATTGCCCCGTGCCTGTGACCGTAACACCCTCCGCCAGATTACGAGTGCTGATCGGCGTACCGCTCATCGGGTCCACAATCAGCCCCGCCCAAGCCTGGGCCGTCAACGCCACTCCAATAACACCCGTGATGATTACCGTATGCGTCATCTGCATCACTCATCCTCCCATTGAAAATGACCCACACCAGAACGTTTGCAGAACCTATGATCAACACCTGTAACGTAACACATTACGCAATCCGTTACTTAAATATACGCAAAATAAAGCGTGCTGTCAACGTAAATATTGAATATTAGTACATTTTTTTCATCGCTTGGATATAATGCGCAAACCTATAAATTGTAATAATTTAAAAAATCAGTTTGAATCAATGAAGAACGATGTGAGGCTTGTTCTATCGCCTCACTCACAGGGAGAAGTGTTCATGCAGGGCAAAAAATGACACAATCCGATCGCGCAGGACAAGCCGTTGTTACGTTTTTACGGATTGGGCGACATGGTACGTCCCCTTTGCCTGCAAAGAGAAAGCTTTGAATGGAACCCGCCCTGCAATGCCATGAAAAAGACCCGGTTTGTGCCGGGCCTTGTTCGTTGCGCATGATGACAAAGGCGAGTTATTGTGCCGGCTGGGGCGAAAGCAACACACCCATCTGCTTGAACTCGTTCGCCAATCGATTCAGGGAGTTGCGTAAGGGGACAATCTCACGGTTGGCTTCGTTGACGATATCGCGGACAGATTCAAGGCCGCTGAGGGTCAGGTCAGCGCCCAGGGCTGTACGAATGTCCGTGATGTCGGTCATGAAGGGGGCGAAATCGTTGCGTGCCTGCTGGAAGCCGGCGTCGATTTGCATGAGTTGCCCACTGACCTGCTGGCGTCGTTCCTCACTGCGGGTGCGGATGGCTTCGTTCTGTATCAGCGCCAATTCCTCATCCCACTTGGCCAAGTACTCGGCTCCGCCCTTTTGAATGTCATCAGCCTGCTTGCGAACGGTGGTGGCAATCGACTGTAACTTGTCCACCTCGGAGACATACAGTTTGTATTGTTTGCGAAGGTCGCTGCCGGGGTTGTTGACCAGATCACTCAATGCAGCCATGACCGCGTCGAGCTGAGCGTTGCCCTGTTCGATGCTGCGTGCTGCTTTTTCCAAAGAGGTGGAGGTTTGAGCTGCTTTTTCATACCCGGTGGAGGCGCATCCGGTCAAAGTGATCAGCGCCAGCAATAAAACGCCGAAGGAACGCGCGAATGTAACCATGGTTTGCTCCTGAAAAGCCCCAGCCAAAAAGGCCGGGTTGGTTATTGGCGTGTTGATTGTTCAAAGATCGACGTGAACCCCCTGATATAAATCGATGCAGGTGATTGCTGAGAGTTACCCTTTGATAAAACCATTTTTACTTTCAGACCTGCTTGTGTATGGTATGGGCGCACAAGCGACATATTCCAGCGAAAAATCACAGGACACAAAAACATGACCAGCACGACCTACACCCCCGATCCGCAACGTTACGACCGACTCAACCCATCATGGTTTCGCCGTTGTGGGCGGAGCGGGTTGATGTTGCCCAGCATATCCCTGGGTTGCTGGCACAACTTCGGAGGCGTGGGCACCGATGCAGGTCATCACAACGATGAGTTCGCGTTTCATGAAAACTGTCGGCAGATGCTGTTCACCGCCTTTGACCAAGGCATCACGCATTTCGACCTTGCCAACAACTACGGCCCACCGCCGGGCAGTGCGGAGGAGCGGGTCGGTCGCATTTTGAAAAGTGATTTTGCCAACCACCGTGATGAACTGATCATCGCCACCAAAGCCGGGTATCGCATGACACCGGGGCCGTATGGGGAATGGGGTTCGCGGAAATATTTGCTGTCGAGTTTGGATGCGTCGCTGCGTAGGTTGAAGCTCGATTACGTGGACATTTTTTATCATCATCGCCCGGACCCGAACACGCCGTTGGAGGAGTCATTGGGGGCATTGGACCAGGCGGTGCGCAGCGGCAAGGCGATTTACGCGGGCATCAGCAGCTATCGCGGGGCGATGACCGCTGATGCGGTGCGCACGTGTGAACAGTTGGGTTTTTACAAGCCGATCATTCACCAACCGAGTTACAACATGTTGGACCGGTGGGTGGAAAAAGATTTGCTGCCGGTGACCGAGCGATTCGGGTTGGGGGTGATTTGCTTCTGCCCGCTGGCACAGGGCGTGTTGACGGATAAGTATTTGAAAGGCATACCCGATGATTCACGTGCCAAGTCCACCGGCGGGTTTTTGAAGCCGCAGCAGATCACCGATGACAAACTCGCCAAGGTGCGCAAACTCAACGACCTGGCGCAACAGCGCGGACAAAGCCTGGCGCAGATGGCCCTGGCCTGGACGCTGCGCAACAGTGCGGTGACCACAGCCTTGATCGGCGCCAGCCGTCCGCAACAGATCGTCGAAAATGTGAAAGCGATGGAAAAGGCGAGTTTCAGTGAGGATGAACTCAAGGCGATTGAGTTGATTCTGGCGGGGTGAAAGTTGAGTGGCCGAGTGGTCAAGTGGTCAAGTGGTCAAGTGACGGAATCGTGTTCGGAGGTTAGCGCCGCGATTGATCGCGTCTGGTAGGAGGGGTGAATCGGTTGGTCGGTGAGTCGGTTAATCGGGAAGAAAAATACAAGTCCACCCGAGTAACCGATTCACCGACGCACCGATCAACCAAACCATACCCGGGCCCTGGGCGGTGTATTCACGCATCGTAATTCACCCAGCCGAGGGCGGCTGGCACAACAGAACGTGATCAATCGCGGCGCTGAGCGGGACGCCGACTCAAAGCGTCCGCGCTAAACATTTCAATTCAACTGACCACTTCGTGTAACGCGATCAATCGCGGCGCTGAGCTTTTGGTTTTTCTCTGTGCCTCTGTGTCTCTGTGGTGAATGTTTTTGACAGTTGGAAATGTCGCGTGAGCAGAGGTGATCGATGCAAAGCCACCCATGGGACTTGAACCCACGACCTCTCCCTTACCAAGGGAGTGCTCTACCACTGAGCTAGGGTGGCCGAAGCGGAGCGAAGCATTATGCGGTGAGTTGCAGTCAGGGTCAAATGACGATGCAAGTCCGTTGGCGATGTCGATGGATGCGGGTACGATCACAGGGCGTGACACCCGCCAACCCGGAGCCGATGTTTTGAAGCTGAGCGTGGTCATCCCGGTTTTCAACGAAGCCAAAACCATCGACAAGCTGGTCGAACGTGTGCTGGCGGTGCCGGTGGACAAGGAAGTGATACTGGTCGATGACTGTTCGACGGATGGAACCCGTGCGGTGTTGACGGAATTGCAGCAAAGTAAGCCGGAGCTGCGGGTGTTGTTTCATGAGGTGAATCGCGGCAAGGGGGCAGCCTTGCGCACCGGGTTTGCCGCAGCCAAGGGCGACATGGTGATCGTGCAGGATGCGGACATGGAGTACGACCCTGCTGAGTACCCCCGCCTGATCGCCCCGATACTCGACGGCCGGGCCGATGTGGTGTTCGGGTCACGCTTTGCCGGGGGCGATTGTCACCGTGTGCTCTACTACTGGCACTCGCTGGGCAACCGCTTTCTGACCATGCTCAGCAACATGTTCACCAACCTCAACCTCACCGACATGGAAGTCTGCTACAAGGTTTTTCGTCGTGAGATTCTGCAATCGATCACGATTGAAGAAGACCGCTTCGGCTTCGAACCGGAAATCACCGCCAAGGTGGCACGCAAGCACTGCCGAATTTACGAGGTGGGCATTTCATATGCCGGTCGCACGTATGAGGAAGGTAAAAAAATCGGCTGGCGTGACGGCTGCCGCGCCATCTGGTGCATTTTGAAATACAACCTGCTGCGGTGATGGTGATGATAGTGATGACGCCGAGGGTGTTGTCAATTTCAAATTTTGGATTTACCAAGCCAAGAACGAGTATCGACGCAGGCGGACGAGGGGTTGGGTATTCGAAGAAGGACCAGACGCGATGAATCGCGGCGCTAATCGGAACGCCGACGCGAAGCGTCCGCGCTAAACATTTCAATTCACTTGGTCACTTCATTCGGCACTTGATCACCTGCTTCAGTAACATGTCAACGTGACCGACGCTGCCGCCAACCTGTTGACAACCCAATCATGTCGTCACATGGCCATGGTTGATATTGTGGTGGTATAAACCAACTGTCCGCGTGGTACGCAGGCATAAAGGATTCATGATGAAAATCACGCTGGTGGGCGATACCAATCTGTACGGGCGAACCCGGCCTGTTGAAGCCTTTGCTGCGATTGCATCGTCGTTGACCGGGCATGATGTGTTACTGGGTCATGCCGAGGGCATGTTCACACGTGACAAGCGTGAGTTGCCGTTTAAGGTGGATTGGGTGCATTCCGCACCGGAGACAGCCTGCGGTTTTGTCGAGGCTGGTTTTGACGGCGTGTCGTTTGCCAGCAATGTTTGTGCGGATCGACAGGCTGTGATTGACACGATCGTCGCGGCACAGCAGGCTGGGCTGCGCTTTTGCGGCATCGGTATGAATCGCAGTGAGGCACGGCAGGCATTGATGATTGAAAAACCAGCCGGACGGGTTGCGATGCTCAGTCGCACCAGTGTTTTCTGGCCGCCGCTGGTGCCTGCCACGATTGATCATGCCGGGGCTGCGACGGTCAAGGCGCACACGGCTTACGTGCCCGCGCGACGTGCTGCGGAGATGCCCGGCTGTCCGCCCGACATTCACACCTGGCCCGATGCCCATGAACTCGATGACCTGCGTCACGACATAACAACTGCCCGGTCACAGGCGGATTGGGTGGTGTTGTCGATGCACTGGGGGGTTTCGGGGAGTGCCCTGGTGCAGGCTTATCAACGTGACATTGCCCGCACTGCCATCGATGCCGGGGCGGATGTCGTGTTCGGCCACCATCCGCATGTGATTCAACCCATCGAGGTGTACCGTGGCAGGCCGATTTTTTTCAGTCTGGGCAACTTTGCCTTTGACCTGCCGAAGATGCACGGGCGTCACCGTGAAGGGCTGGTAGTGAAATTGCATTTGCGTGAATCATCGATTCAATGCGCAGTGCTACCTGTGCAGCGCAATGAAAAAAACCTGATTGCGCCGCTTGCAGCCAACGACCCGGCTTGGAAAACCATGACACAGTTTTTGTTGGATCACGCCGAGCCATCGTTGCGAAGGGGGATGATGTTGGATGAACAGTTGTTGCGATTTGATGGTGTGTGAGGTCGCACGTGTTCGTGGCGTAAGCACAATAACATGTTGTTATTGTCGGCCATGCGTCACCATGCCGACGACCTGAGGCAGCATGATATTGACCTGACCTACCTGCACCCGCACGAGCACCATGCGGACGAAACCTACGAAGACGCGCTATCGGCTCAATTGCACCAATACTCGACCGAGCGACTCATCCGTTTTGAAATCGAAGATCGCTTTTTCGCCCGCCGACTGGAACGTTTCGCACACGAACACCAACTGCCCTACACGACCGTACCCAGCCCGATGCTTCTTACATCAAGGGCGAGATTGGCAGACGATTTTACGGCGACGAAAAAACCTTTCATGGCCATGGGGGACTTCTTGGGATGAACCAATCATCCGTTGTGATCCCCCTGTCCGCCAGAGGTGGGGAAGGCCAATGGTTCTGTGTTATCATGTCACCAACGACCAGCGTTTCAAGGCCCTGGCGTTCCGACTGGCGGTCGGCCGACAATGGATGGATATGCCACAAACCGTCGTGAATCATTGATACCGGCGACATCGTTCACATACATGATTGATTACCGTACGACCTGATCATTCCTGTTGCGATGGGGGAAATACTTCATTCATGCCCCGGGTAACTTTCCGTTTAAATCGTCGCTACATACATGAACTGCTGGGCTACGGGCTGCGCTTGTTACTGGCGGTCCTCGTCGCGCTGATATTGGTGGTGGTGCTCGGTTCGATGTTGCGCCAAGGGTTGACCAGTGCCACCGTCGAAGAGGTGATGCAGGCACGCACCACGCCGCTGCCCCCGGCCATCGACTGGCGTAACCGCCTGGACCCCAACGACCCGGCGACGTATCCGAGTCTGCATGTGTCCGTCGATCATGCCCAAGGTTCAAGCGCGCCTTGGTACCCCAAAGGTGAATCACCGCTGCTGGCGCAGATGGTGCAACGCGGGTTGCTGCCCCCGGTGCATGAGCGTGTCGGCACGGAACCAACGGTCATGCGCGGCAGCGACGGCATCGGTACCTACGGCGGCACATGGATGCGCCTGGCCAACAGCCCCGGTGACGTGGGCATCATCAGCTGGCGACTTAGTTACGCAGCCCTGTTCCGCTGGTCGCCGATGGGCCAACCCATTGAACCGCATGTCGCCAAGGCCCTTGAAATTCACGACGAGCATCGCACTTTCATCATTCATCTGCGGCGGGGCATGCGCTGGTCGGATGGTCAGCCGTTCACTGCTGATGACGTGCTTTACTGGTGGAACCACGAGATCACAAACAGGACACTGGGCAGCGGTGCACCGCCGGCGTGGATCACCGTGCAGGGTCATTGGCCGAAGATGGAAAAGCGCGACGATTACACACTCATCATTCGTTACCCGGTTCCCTTCGGCAGTTTTTTGCAAATGCTGGCCAGTCATTCGCAACAAATGGCCAACTCGCCGGCTCATTACCTATCACGCTATCACCCGGAACTGGGCGACCCGGCACTTATCGAACGAGAATGCAAGGCCATGGACATACCCAGTGCGCGTGCCTTGTACGGTTATGTCAAAAGTTTTGACAACCCGGAACACCCGAGGCTTTGGCCGTGGGTTCCCCGACAATGGCGGACCAACCCCCCGTATGTTTATGTGCGCAACCCCTATTACTTTGTGGTTGATGAAGCGGGCAATCAACTGCCCTACATCGACCGAATTCAGTTTGATGTGCAGACCGAAAGCGTGATGAGTCAGAGTTTTGCCAACGGGTTTGTGTCGATGCAGACCCGTCATGTGCGTTACCAGAACTACACCGAATTGATGGACCGGGCCGCAGCGGTCAACCAGCGCATTTTGCCATGGTACTCTGCCACGCGCAGCGCCTGGGCCATTTACCCCAATGCCCAACGCTTCGTGCCCGGCAACCCGCAAACGTTGGACGATTGCCCGGACCTGCGCACCCGTGAACTTTGGTGGAAACGTTCGATGCTGGCCAATGCCGACTTCCGCAAGGCATTGTCACTGGCGATCGACCGGGCAGCCATCATTCGCGCTGAATACAACGATCAGGTGTCACCCGCTCAGGTCGAACCAGGCCCCTTGTCACCCTTTCACGATGCACGGCTGGCGCAAGTCTGCATCGACTTCGATCCGGTCACCGCCAACCAAAAACTCGACCAACTCGGACTGACCGACCGCGATATCGACGGCATGCGTACCTTCCCCGATGGCACACGCATGACCTTCTTTCTCGATTTCACCGGCTACACCGGCATCGGCCCGGCGCAGTTTGTCGTCGATGACTGGGCACGCATCGGGGTACGGGTCATAGCCCGTGAACGTGCCCGCACCCTGTTCTACACACAGAAGGCGGCCCGCGATGTGGACCTGACCATTTGGACCAGTGAGAGCGATCACTTTCCGTTGCAGGATGGTCGGGCTTTTGTTGCCGGCAACACCGAAGCCAACTGGGGCATCGGCTGGGGTCGCTGGTATCAACTGGGCGGGTTGTTCGGCGATGAACGTGCCAACATCAACAGCGCGACACCGCCGCCGCCGGGTTCGCCGGTGCGTGAAGGCTTGAACCATTTCACCCGTGCCATCGCCGCACCGACCCATGAAGCACAACAGCGCGAAATGCAAAGGGTGCTGGACATCACGGCTGAGCAATTGTGGACGATCAGCATCGCTGAGCACCCCCCGGCTTTGGTGGTCGTCAGCAATCGAATGAAAAACGTACCGAAAGTGGCGATGGTGTCCGCCACGACCTCCACCCCGGGTAACGCCGGCATCGAAACCTATTTTTTTGAAAACAACAGCGACGCCCCCGGCATATTCACCGACACCTTGAATCAGTTGACGCAACCAGCCTCACTGCCCCGGCGCACCGGCGGCACAGCCGACGCCCCGGCAGTGATATCACGCAGCAACCTTTGGGCGGGTTGGATATTGCGCGGACTGATCATCAGCATCATCGGGGCGCTGGTGATCATGCTGGTGCTGCGTCACCCGTTTGTCGGTCGGCGATTGGTGATCATGGTGCCGACGCTGCTGGTGATTTCGGTGATTGTGTTCACGATCATTCAGCTTCCCCCGGGCGACTACCTGACCAGCCGAATACTGGCCATTGAAGAATCGGGCGACGCACAGGCTGCGGCGCAGCTTGACGACTTGCGCAGCCAGTTTCATTTTGAAGACCCGGTTTGGAAACAATATTTGCGCTGGACGGGGCTGCTTTGGTTTTTACCCACCGAGTTACCGGCCAATGTTGCAGGCGACGGCCACTGGTTCACGCGCATGGGTTTCTTTCAAAACCGTAACACCGGACTGTTGCAGGGCAACCTGGGTCGGTCGATGGAATCATCGCAACTGGTGTCGGACATGGTGGGTGATCGCATATTGCTGACGTTTCTGATTTCCGCCGGGACGATTCTGCTGACCTGGCTGATTGCCATACCGATCGGCATTTACTCCGCAGTGCGTCAATATTCGAAGACCGATTGCCTGTTCACGCTGATCGGGTTTGTGGGCATGAGTGTGCCGGGGTTTTTATTGGCGCTGGTGCTGGGCGTATGGGCGGATGTGCAGGGACTATTTTCCCCAGAATTTGCTGCCCAGCCCTACTGGGATTGGCCCAAACTGATGGACCTGCTCAGGCACATATGGGTGCCGATTGTGGTCATGGGCGTCACGGGCACCGCCGGCATGATCCGTGTGATGCGTGCCAACCTGCTGGATGAACTGCGCAAACCTTACGTCACCACCGCAAGGGCCAAGGGCGTACGTCCGATCAAACTACTCATCAAGTACCCCGTGCGCGTGGCACTCAACCCCTTCGTATCCGGCATCGGCGGCATTTTCCCGCAACTGGTCTCCGGCGGGGCCATCGTCTCCATGGTGCTGTCGTTACCCACCGTCGGCCCACTATTGCTATCCGCCCTGTTCAGTCAGGACATGTACCTGGCCGGTTCCATGCTTATGGTGCTCAGTCTGCTGGGCGTCTTTGGCACACTGGTTTCCGACCTGCTGTTACTGTGGCTTGATCCACGGATTCGTTACGAATGACTTCAACACCTTCGACAACCTCGTCGCCCACTGCTGACACCCGCGATGTCGGGGCGATGTCGCAGTGGCAGCTCATCCGCCTGAATTTTGCCAAGCACCGTTTGGCGGTGATTTCGGTTTATTTTTTGGTGCTCCTCTACGGCATGGCCCTGTGTGCCGAGTTCATCGCCCCCTACCACCCCAACCAGCGTCACCTGGATTACGCCTACGCCCCGCCCCAGCGCGTCCGCATCAACTTCACCCATGGCCTGCACACCTACGCCATCGTGCAGAAAATCGACCCGGTCACGTTCCGCAAAACCTACCTGGAAGATGTCAGCCAACCGTTGAAGTTGTCGTTTCTGGCGCGCAGCCAGCCGTATCACCTTTGGGGTTTCGTACCGATGCAGCGCAAACTCATCGGCGTTGATGCGATAAAATACCCGGTCATTGAAGGGCAACCCCCGCGGATGTTTTACGTGTTGGGGGCCGACCGTTACGGCCGTGATTTATTGAGTCGCATCGTGCATGGGTCGCGCATCAGTCTGAGCGTCGGACTCATCGGCATCGCCTTCACCTTCATGCTGGGCATGACCATCGGCGGCGTTTCCGGCTACATCGGCGGACGCACCGACAACTTCATCCAACGCGGCATCGAAATCGTCAACGCTTTTCCGCAACTGCCCCTGTGGATCGCGCTGGCAGCGGTGTTGCCCCCGGAGTGGTCCGCCTTGCAGATTTATTTTGCGATCACGATTCTGCTTTCGCTGCTCAACTGGACCGGGCTGGCACGGGTGACACGTGGCAAAATACTGGCGCTGCGCGAGGAAGATTACGCGGTGGCGGCACGCTTGCTTGGGGCGGGTCACGGGCGCATTCTGTTTCGTCATTTGATCCCCGGTTTCACCAGCCACATCATCGTGGCCCTGACGCTGAGCATTCCGGGCATGATTCTGGGCGAAACGTCGCTGAGCTTTTTGGGGCTGGGGCTGAGGCCGCCGATCGTGAGTTGGGGCGTGATGCTGCAGGATTGCATGGACGTGAAAGCAGTGCGGTTCTACCCCTGGCTGCTGGCCCCGGTGGGTTTCATCATCGTGACGGTGCTGAGCTTTAACTTCATGGGCGACGGTTTGCGCGATGCCGCCGACCCGTATGCCACGCGCTGACACCCCCACACCCCATGACCACACTCAACACCAACTCGACAGCCCCGACGCAAACGACCAGCACCGTTGCCAATACAGGTGAGCTGGTACTCGAAGTGGACAACCTCAAAACCTACTTTCACACCCACGAAGGTGAAATACGCGCCGTCGATGGCGTCAGCTTTCAAGTCCGTCGCGGCAAGGTACTGGCCCTGGTCGGCGAGTCCGGCTGCGGGAAAAGCGTCACCAGTTATTCCATCCTCCGACTGATTCAAAAACCCGGTCGCATCGTTGCCGGTCGTGTCGTGCTTCATCCGCAAAACGCAGGCCCCATCGACATCACCGCCCTGCGTGAAAATGATCCGATGCTTTACCACGTGCGCGGTGGACTGGCAGCCATGATTTTTCAGGAACCCATGGCCGCCCTCTCCCCCGTACATACCATCGGCAATCAAATCATCGAAGCCATCGTGCTGCATCAAACCTGCACTGCAGCGCAAGCACGCAAGCTCGCCGGTGACATGCTCGCCAAGGTCGGCATCCCCAATGCCCAGGTGCGCCTCGATCAATACCCGCACGAATTATCCGGCGGCATGCGCCAGCGCGTGGTCATCGCCATGGCCCTGGTGTGCAACCCGCAACTGCTCATCGCCGACGAACCCACCACCGCACTGGATGTCACCATTCAGGCACAGATACTGAGCCTGCTCAAACAACTGCAACGCGAATTTCAAGCCGGGGTGCTGCTGATCACCCATGACCTGGGCGTCGTGGCGCAAACCGCGGACGATGTGGCGGTGATGTACCTGGGGCGCATCGTCGAGCGCGGCAGCGTGCGTACCATTTTGAAAAACCCGCGCCACCCCTACACACTGGGTTTATTGCAATCACTGCCCAGTCGGGCCCAGCGCGATCAACCGTTGCCCAGCATCAAAGGCTCGGTGCCCGCACTCTCCAAAATACCCGCCGGTTGCCCGTTTCATCCGCGCTGCCCCTACGCTCAATCGGGGGTCTGCGACCTAGGCCCGCCGCCCGCCCCCGTGCAAATCAACGATCAGCATGAAGTCGCCTGTGTGCGCGTGCATGACATTGGTCTGACATAAAGAAGTGGTCGAGTGACGGAACCGTATTCGGATGTTAGCGCCGCGATTTATAGCGTCTGGTCGGCGTGGTTAATCGGTGAGTCGGTTAATCCGTTGAAGAAGTGGTCAAGTGGTCAAGTAAACCTTCTCTGAACATCATCCATTATCCATCCCGTGCAACCATCCGGCCCTGAAGGGATCGGCATCAAAAAAATGAACTCGCAAACCATGGTTTCCACCGCACCAAACACGACCGCCCTCACCCCCCTGCTGAAGGTGCGCGGTTTGTCCAAGCATTACCCCATTTATCGCAAAGGGCTTCTACGTCGTCAGGTCGGCGTCATCAAAGCCTGTGACAATGTCAACTTCGACCTGTTGCCCGGCTCGGTGCTCGGCTTGGTCGGCGAATCAGGCAGCGGCAAAACCACCACCGGCCGCGCCATTTTGCGCGCCATCGACCCGACGCAAGGCTCGGTCGAGTTTCATGACAACGGTCATACCATCGACCTGGCGCAACTGCCGGCTGCCAAACTCAAACCCTTGCGCCCCAAGTTGCAGATGATTTTTCAGGACCCCTTCGGGTCGCTGAACCCGCGCATGACTGTCAGTCAGATCGTCGCCGAGCCGCTGGTGATTCATCGCATCGCCCGGGGAAGCGAATTGCAGGATCGCGTCGTCAGCATGTTGCAGCGAGTGGGCATTCGTCCCGAATATCGCACCCGTTACCCCCATGCCTTCTCCGGCGGCCAACGTCAACGCATCGGCATCGCACGTGCCCTGATCATGAACCCGCGCCTGGTCGTCTGCGATGAAGCGGTGTCCGCCCTGGACGTGTCCGTGCAGGCGCAGGTGATCAATTTACTTGCCGAGCTGCGCAGCGAATTTGGTTTAACCTACATTTTCATCGCGCATGATTTGTCGGTGGTGAAACACCTGTGTGATCAGGTGGCGGTGATGTATGCAGGTCGCATTGTCGAACTGGCGCCGCGTGATCAGTTGTTTGACAACCCGCAACACCCGTACACAAAAATGCTGTTGTCAGCCGTACCGCTGCCCGACCCTGATCAGCCCATGGCATTGTCCACGCAGGGTGAGCCGGCGGACCTGGCGCGACTGCCCCAGGGCTGTGCCTTTCATCCCCGCTGCACCCAGTGCTTTGCCCCCTGCAAAACCACTCGTCCGCAACTTCGCCCCATCGGTGCAACCCGTACCGCTTGTCATTTGTACGATGAAAACTTCAAGTGAAGGGGTGGTTCAATCGTGAATGACGCCACTGGATACTTCATTTCAAAATGCCCGGGACAGGATTTGAACCTGCAAGGGATTTGACTCCCACCAGCACCTCAAGCTGGCGCGTCTGCCAATTTCGCCACCCGGGCCTGGGTTGCGATCAACTCTGTTGCGAGCACAACAGTATAAACAAACGTGCTGGTGTGTCGAGTGCATGACAACCCGCGCTCAACATGCAAAACCAACTGGCTGAGAAAATGGGTAATTGCTTCATCACCTGCCCATCCATAATTATCTGCAATTCCTTGCCGCCCCGTCGCACTTTTCTTGACTTTGCGAATTTCCCTGCCTTAATTGTCCCATGTTGTTTGGAGGCGTTCTTTTTTATTTTGCAGTTGGGGAGTGATTGGTATGCAGACGATGAGTGTATTGCGTGCGTTGGCGGTGGCGGGGTGTTTGGTTCAGCCGGTGAGTGCAGCGATCATTTTCAGCAACACCGACCCGGATGTCACCGATATCAACACCCTGGCGGAAACCCTGGCCGGCGGACACGAGTCCAACACCGTCGATATCAAAAGCGTTTTCGCCTGGGGGTTGGCAATCCCCACCCTCACGCAGGACAGCACGCTGCGCACTGCCATCGCTCCGTTCAACGTTGGGCCAAGCACCGGCCTTCGGCTCGACATATTTCAAGTGCCCGATCCTATTCCCGTCCGACGCGGCAGCACCGGCAGCATCGTCACCACCACTGATTTTGTGTACCTCGATTCGTCAGCCGTGGTCGATGGGTTGCCTGCCGGTCGGCAGTGGGTGACGTTTTCCTTCAACGATGTGTTGTTGCAGGCAGGCAAACGTTATTTCTTCCGTGCTTCGCCCGACAACACCAACGGCACCTTCGTCGCCCAGCAACACTACTGGCTGGGTGTCGGGGAATTCGGCTCGATGATTCAAGACATTCGCTATTTGGCCACCAACGCACCCGTTCCCGCCAACACCTTCGGCGACACCTCCCCGCAATCGGGTACCCATCACGGAGCCTTGCGCCTGACCGATGTATCGTCCATCCCCGAACCGACCTCGCTGGCGATGCTGCTGGCCGGGTCAATGCTTTTTTGCCGACGGAAATGAAGTGCTTCGGTGTTGCTCAGAGCCACGAGCGGAAGCGCGTGGTGCTTTGAAAAACCAAGAACCGCTCACTGCCGTTCGCGGCTCTGAATCGTTGCCAAATCCGACACGACATGCGTATCGCTCAAACGATACTTATGACATCGAAATGGTATCAGTCAATCAATTCACATGCGTTTGCCCGGATCGGTCCAATCGGCTGCTTGTCGGCCCGGTCACTTGACGGTAACCTTGTACGTCCAAAATCAATCATCAACAATCACTGTTGATGATGATTGCGCCACAGCGCCATTCCGCCGTTTGCCAGCTTAGCTCAGCGGTAGAGCAATGCTTTCGTAAAGCATAGGTCGTGGGTTCAAATCCCACAGCTGGCTTTTATCCCTCTCGTCAATCGTCGTGTCTGACCACGCATCTGCATCGACCGGCGTAACAACAATCAACCTCGACAGCGGTATGCTGGTGCCATGGCTCACGAAACATTCATACCCACCGACGAACTGATTCGCCGAGACCTGGCCGTGCTCTGGCACCCGTCCAGTCAGATGCGCGACTACCACGATTTTCAACCCTTGCACATCGTCGCTGCCAAGGGTTCACGCCTGCACCTGGCCGACGGCTCCACCCTCATCGACGCCATTGCAAGCTGGTGGTGCAAATCCCTGGGGCACGGCCACCCGCGTCTGCTGGCCGCACTCATCGAACAAGCCCAACACTTCGAACATGTCATCCTCGCCAACACCACCAACCAGCCGGTGGTGCGACTGTGCGAACGACTCTGCCAAATCGCCAACGGTGATGCAGATGAGTGTTCTGAAAAATCCCTTCTCCCCTCGGGAGACCCTCGGCATCATAGTGAGGGCGGCGATTTATCCCCTCTCCCCCCGGGAGAGGGTAAGGGTGAGGGCGGAACGGCTCAATGTATTTCACTTGACCACTCGACCACTCGACCACTCGACCACTCATACCAACGTGATCATCCCTCATCACCAACACCACCCACTAATACCGACTTTCAAAATCACTTCACAAAAGTCTTCCTCGCCGGGGACGGGTCCGTCGGTATGGAAATCGCCCTCAAAATGGCGTTCCAGGCCCAACAACAACGCGGGCAAACCCAACGCAAACGCTTTGCCTACTTCGCCAACGGGTACCACGGCGAAACCATCGCCACGCTGGCCGTGGGCGACTGCGGTTTGTATGGTTCACCCTTTGCCCCGCTTTTTTTTAGCTCCCTTCGCCTCGAATCCATTCCCTATCGCCTCGGTCCGCATGATCCGCACTGGCACGATGCCTCCGACACCTGGCCCCTGATCCAACAACAACTCGATGCTCATGCCCACGAACTGGCAGCCATCGTTTTTGAACCGGTGTTACAAGGGGCTGGGGGAATGCAGCTTTACAGCCCCGATTTGCTGCGTCGCTTGATTCACTGGGCTTGTGAACATGAGGTGTTCACCATCGCGGACGAAATCGCTTCGGGCATGGGTCGGCTGGGTTCCATGCTGGCAACGCACCTGGTCCAAGGTCCAGGGTCCAAGGTTCAAAGTCATCAAACAAAAAACCATGCCAACGGTATGGGGGTGTCATCCGGCGTAGGTGAATATGTGCTGCCCGATATTGTCGTTCTTTCCAAGGGTTTGACCTCGGGGTACATGCCCTTGTCCGCCGTGCTGACCACGCAAAGTATTTACGATACTTTCGATGCGGACTACCATGAGGGCAAAGCGTTTTTACATAGCAATACCTACACCGGTCACGCTCTGGCGGTGGCGGTGGCCCATGCGGCGCTCGATGTCATGCGTGACGAACGGATACTTGATTTGGTAGCCACCCGTGGTCCGCTTCTCTATCAAGGTTTATATCAACTGTCGCAAAAATATCCCTATCTTCGCAATCCCCGTGGTTGCGGCATGATGGCAGCCGTGGATTTGCGTCAACCCGACGGCTCACCGCTCGACAAACAAAAGCGCACCGGTTGGCGGGTCTATCGGGCTGCGGTGAAGCGTGGCGTATTGCTGCGTAACCTGGGCGACAGCATGTACCTGTTCCCGCCGCTGAACATCAGTGTCGCTGACATTGAAATGATGCTGCATGTGCTGGAGGAAAGTCTGCGGGAAGTTAAGGATGGTTTTAGCCAGTAATTGACGCCGAGGGCTTTAGCCCCGGATTTCATACGCAAACATCCGGCCCTGAAGGGCTCGGCGTCAAATCCGCCGACGCAAAGCGTCCGCGCTAAACATCATCAATTCGAAATTCGAAATCCGACATTCGAAATTCCCTGCCTGCCAACCTGACACCCTGCCAACCACCCTAAACCTGTCCTTGGCAGTCAAACATCATTATTCACCTTAGAATCCACGGCAGCACTTTTACTTCAAACCTATAAAAATAAACAACTTACACAACATCATACAGCCATCGTCAAGCCATCAGCGCGGCATCAGGTTTGTTTATAACAGGCAGGCTATGGGTGCAAACAGTGGTCAACATCCGCATTCAATCCGGCAAGGCTGATGGTCGATTCCGAGTGCTTTTGACTCAGGATCGGCCTTACGCTACCGAGCATTGGACCAGTCAGTTGCCCCGCTTGCTCGAGCCACAGGGCGTGGTCGCTTACGTGGCACGTTCGGGGCGTGAAGCCATCGACCTGGCGGAACAGTGGGAACTGCATGCTGCGGTGATCGATCTGGGAACGCCTTACCGGCCCGATGCACCGTCCAGCCCGCCCACGGCCACCGCTTCGGAACTTTGGCTGACCGACTTGTTTCGGAGATTGCCCAACCGTCCGCCGGTGGTGCTGGTACACAACGCCGACTACAGCCATCGCAAGCTCGATCGCGTGATGCACCAGGCTTTGCGATTGGAAGTATTCAGCGTACTGGCCAAGCCGGTGGAACTGGAAACCATGCTGACGGTGTTTCAACGTTTGCTGCATCGGGTGTATGACAACAAGTGGCCGAAGGCGTGAAAAGGAGCTAGGAGCCAGGAAAATTGTATATGTCAAGGTGGTCTGCCTAGCCACTAGCTACCAGCCCCCAGCCCCATTGCTTTGTGTCTCTGTGGTGAATATGTATCGCAACCCTGTTAACCCTTTTTTTGGAGAGAGTCGATATGAAGCTCAAACCGCTCGGTGACAAAATTCTGGTCAAGCGTGTCGAGGCCCAGACCAAGACCAAGTCAGGCATTTTCCTCCCGGAAACCGCCAAGGAAAAACCCCAGGAAGCCACCGTGCTGGCCGTGGGCGAAGGCAAAACCCTCAAGAACGGAACCAAGGTTCCGCTGGCTGTGAAAAAGGGCGACAAAATCATCATCGGCAAATGGGGCGGCACCGAACTCAAACTCGATGGCGAAGAAGTGCTCATCCTCAATGAAGATGATGTGCTGGCGATCGTTGAGTAAACGCGGGATGTGCCCAGTGCAATGGTGATGACACCGTGGGCTTCAGCCCCGGATGATTCAACCCTGCGAACAACCGGCCCTGAAGGGCTCGGCGTCAAGCAATAAAATCAACAGGCCCTCTCCCGGTGGGAGAGGGGGCAGAAAATGGCCCATTGAAATTACATCGTTAACCATCCGACATAATCACAGGAGATTTGCATCATGGCCGCCAAACTCATCAAATACGATCAGGAAGCCCGCGAGGCCATTCGTCGCGGGGTTGCCAAGCTCGCCAAGGCCGTCAAGGTTACCCTCGGCCCGTCCGGCCGGGTCGTCATTCTCGAAAAATCCTTCGGCTCGCCCACCGTCACCAAAGACGGCGTGACCGTCGCCAAGGAAATCGAACTCGATGACGCGATGGAAAACATCGGCGCCCAAATGGTCAAGGAAGTCGCCTCCAAGTGCAGCAAGGACGCAGGCGACGGCACCACCACCGCCACCATTTACGCCGAGGCCATTTTCACCGAAGGCCTGAAAAACATCACCGCCGGCGCCAACGCCAACGAAGTCAAACGCGGCATCGACAAGGCCGTGCAGGCCATCGTCGATGAACTGGGCAAAAATTCCAAGAAGATCAACTCCTCCAACGAAATCGCCCAGGTCGGCACCTGCGCCGCCAACCAGGACGCCTCCATCGGCAAGATCATCGCCGAGGCCATGGAAAAGGTCGGCAAAGACGGCGTCATCACCGTCGAGGAAGGCAAATCCCTGAACACCGAAGTCGAACTGGTCGAAGGCATGCGCTTTGACAAGGGCTACCTTTCGCCCCACTTCATCACCGACCTGAGCAAGATGGAAGCTCAGCTCGAAGACGCTTACGTGTTGATCCACGAAAAGAAAATCAGCTCCGCCAAGGACATGATTCCGATTCTGGGCAAGATCGCCGAGAGCGGCAAGAGCGTGGTCATCATCGCGGAGGACATCGACGGCGAAGCCCTGGCGACGTTGGTCGTCAACAAACTGCGCGGCGTGCTCAAGGTCGTGGCGGTGAAAGCGCCGGGCTTTGGTGATCGTCGCAAGGCGATGCTCGAAGATATTGCCGTGCTGACCGGTGGCCGGGCGATCATGGAGGAACTGGGCATCGATCTGGAAAAACTGGAACTGGCCGACCTTGGCCGAGCCAAGAAGATCATCATCGACAAGGAAAACACGACGATCATCGAAGGCGCGGGCAAGAGCGATTCGATCAAGGGCCGGATTGCAGCGATCAAGAGCGAAATCGACCGCACCACCAGCGATTACGACCGTGAGAAGTTGCAGGAACGGTTGGCGAAACTGGCTGGGGGCGTGGCGATCATCAAGGTGGGAGCAGCGACGGAAGCCGAGATGAAGGAAAAGAAAGCGCGGGTGGAGGATGCGATGCACGCCTGCCGTGCTGCGGTGGAGGAAGGCATTCTGCCCGGCGGCGGGGTGTCGCCCATCAAGGCGCGCAAGGCCTTGGACAAACTCAACCTCACCGGCGATGAAAAGGTCGGCGCGGACATCATTCGTCGCGCTGTGACGTACCCGATCAAACAGATCGCGGAGAACACCGGCTTGGACGGATCGGTCGTCGCCAAGAACGTGGAAGACGCCAAGGACTTCAACCATGGGTTCAACGCCCTATCGCGTGAATACGGCGACCTGGTGAAAATGGGCGTGATCGTGCCCACCAAGGTCGAGCGTGTGGCGTTGCAAAATGCTTCGTCGATTGCCGGGCTGCTGCTGACCACCGATGCGGTGGTGAGCGAGATCAAGGAAAAGAAGAAAGCCCCGGCCGGCGGCCCCGGTGGTATGGATGATATGGATTATTAAGAAGTGGCCGAGTGGTCAAGCGAATTTCGAATTTCGAATTTGTCGAACCAAGCCAAGAACGAGTCTCGCCGGAGGCGGACGAGGGCTTGGGTATCGTGAAAAGGTTGGCCACGATCACGACGGTATTAAACAAACCAAGGAGTCGATTCCCCTTGGCGATTCGAGGTTACCAATTGGCTTGACACCCGCAGCCGGACAGCGAAAGTTGTTCGGCTGTTTTGTTTAGCGACTGTTTCATAACTTCTTCCGGACTCGGAGCCACGAGCGGAAGCGAGTGGTTCTTAGCAAAACCAAGAACCGCTCACTACCGTTCGCGGCTCTGAATCAAGCAAAGGGAACCTGCCCCACTCATACCAGTTATGAAACAGTTTCTTAGTCGATCCTCGTCAAAGAATCCGGGGCCAAAGCCCTCGGCGTCAAGGATTTGCAGGGGTATCACACTCGGATCAGGAAGATCGATTCATTGCCATCGGGATGTCGATGAAACGGCGGGTATTGCTGGTCGTTCATGTGGAACGCGGCAAAGTCACTCGAATCATCAGTGCCCGCAAAGCCACGGGGCAGGAGCGCAGACGCTATGAACAACACACGAGCCGACAAACTGAATAAGGTCCGTGGCAAGTTTGCCCGGCTGGCACGCGGTGAATCGGCCAGGGTCACCGTGCATAGCCCTGATGGTGATGTGGTCCATGAAGTGCGCAAAACTGGGGATGGCAAAATCACCTGGAAAAAAAACAAGCCCTCCCGCAAGGAACGCGCAGCGTAAAAAGCTGGACGGCGGATTACCTTCTGCGGCGGTTTGTGTGATTCGTTGATATCAAAGAATCCGGGGCCAAAGCCCTCGGCGTCAACAGCGAGAAAGATGATCGGTCAGCAAGGGCACTGGCAGACAAGCTGCCAGTGGCACCCGATGGCGCGATCGATTGTGTTTCATGCACGTCAAAGAATCCGGCCCTGAAGGGCACGGCGTCAAAATCGCCGACGCCAAGCGTCCGTGCAAAACATTTCATGTCACTTGACCACTTGGCCACTTGGCCACTTGGCCACGTCCCCTTGTTCTCACATTCCCGGTTTCTGTTGCCAACCTTCATTGGTGAGCAGCCATGTCCCGGTAGCCGCCTGACGGAAATTGCGTTCGGCATTTCGTGCTGCGATCAAGTCCACGCTGCTATTTTCCTGCTTGGCCAGCGTGCCATAAATCATCGCCCGGTCCCGGTTGGCACCTTCCACCACCGTTTTGATCGTGTGATCGTTCATGTCCGCTTCGTTCACCGCGGCGACGTAACCCTTGTATGTCTCGCCGATCTTCCCCGATGTTTTGAGCGCGTGAAACAGCGGGTATTTCTCCGCGTTCTCATACGCAAAGTAACTGTCCAAATCGCGCTCGATCCTTAAATTCACATTCACCGTCGCTTCGATCGGCGGCACGCTCTTCACATCCACTTCCACCTTGTGCGTACACCCCCCCAATATCAATACTCCCACCACCAATAACCATAACCCTGACGCCGGGTATCGCCGTCCAACGCCATCAACACCTTCGCAAGCACCGACACTAAATCGCATTGATGTTTTCATGTCTATTGCATCCCATAAAACCGAATTTCAACACAGAGACCACAGAGTTCACAGAGCAGAATATGCCACGAGTTGAATTCTTTTTTTATTTGGCGTTCCCATTGCTTGAGTTACCTTCTTCTTCTCCGTGTCCTCTGTGCCCTCTGTGTTTCATTGCTTGGCCGGTTTTGAGTCTCTGTGCCTCTGTGTCTCTGTGGTGAACTCAACTACTCATCCCCACTGCGATGAACTCATCTGCCCATCCCCTCCCGCTCTCTTTGCATACGCAGCGCCAAGTCCAAAAGGTCTTCGATCCCGTTCAAATTGATCGTCAACCGTGAAAACTCAATCGGGTTGGTCCCCTGCCTGCCCTTGCCCTCAATGGTCAGACGCACCAGTACCGGGCTGGTTCGACCCATCCTTACCACTTCGGGCAACTCCTGCGGCAACAGCTCCATCCGCATCATCGTATATTCAAAATCCGAAAGCGCGGTCACAAACCTTTCCTTGATCTGATCCCCCACCGACACGCCCCCCTCGCGCATCAGGTTGTCGATCATCCGTCGATCCTTGATCTCCACCCAGCCCCGTCCCGGTCGCCCATACAAAAACCCCTGCCCCAGCCTGACCATCGGCTGACCGTCCGGGTAAATCATCACCGGTATCCGCCCGTAAATCAGACCATCCCCCGCCACGCTCTCCTTCGCTGTCACCTCGAACAAATCACGCAGGTTCACGTCCTCCAAAAAAACTTCCAACTCGATCCGTTCCGAGGTCGGGTCCATCCAAAAACTATGCACCCAGAACCGCCCCTTCTCGCCCATCGTCCAGCGCGTTCGCTCGACCAAAAATGATTGGGGCGTCTGCATCTGAAATTGAATCAGCCCATCACGCAGCCGCAACTGCCCGACCTGTGCCTGTTTCACCATCATCCACTGAAACGGCGGCGACCCCGGCCCCGGTTCACCCAACACCTCCAAATCCAGCTTCGCTTCCACCCCGCTTGCTTCCATCTGTAATGCCACGCTCCCCACCGCCCCCTCCCGCACATACAACGTCACCCAAGGCTTCCACCTTCCCCCTTCCGCAGTCAACACCCCATGCACTTCCAACTGCCCCGTCACATGCACAATCTCCAACCCCGCGGTCGGAAACGCCCTGCCCAGTGTCCGACCATCGGTGATACGAAAATCCATCAAACTCAACTTGCACTGTCCCTCAATCGCTCCGCGTCCCCACAAGTTCAACGCTCCCTGTGTGAACAACCCTGCTTGATGCGTTGTGCCTTGCGGTTGATTGGCATTGGGGTGATCGTTACTGATTTGATTCGTCGCCGAGTTTGCCGCCGCATCCACCACTCCCGTCACCGGCCAGGGTGATTCCCATTGCAACAACCCCGCATGACAACGCACCGTCGCATTCAACCTACCCAGCGACTCTCCCATCCACGTTGCCTTATCAATCACCAACGAACCTTCGCTTGCCTCCGCATTGCCCCACGACATCGGCACATCCAGTTTCACTCCCTCCAACACCACCGCCGCTGAAGGCATCGTCACATCCAATTCACTACTGTTCACCCGCCAAGCACCCTTTGACTTGCCCCACCAGGGCATGTGCATCTCGCCCTGCCACGCCAAACGCCCCGCACCGACATTCGCCCCATTCGCTTCGACCTTTTGCCAATCCAACTGCCCCTGCACCTGCGTCACCGACAACCCACCTTGATCCACGCGCACCGCAAACTTCGTCTGCGCACTCACCCCATTCACAACCAACCCCGCCCCCGGAATCTTCACCTGCCCCACTGGTTTAACCACCAACACCACTTCACCGTTTAGCGCCACATCTCTTCCCCCGTTTAGCGCCACATGCCCTTCCCCGTTTAGCGCCACATGCCCTTCCCCGTTTAGCGCCAGGCCTTTGGCCGGGCGTTCTTCTGCCCGGCGTTCTTCCGGGCGATCTTCCGCCGCATATTCACCCCCCGCCCCCCAACTCACCCTCGGCTTCACCGTCAACTCCCACCCTTCCAACCCTTCCACTTCCACCCCCAAACTTTTCAACCACGCCTCCACCCCCGCCCAATCCCCCCACCGCCACTCTCCGCTCGGCTCCATCACCAACTCCCCCGTCGCCCCCTTCCACTTTCCAACCCACGAAAACCTTGCCTCATTCACGCCTGCCGGCCAAACCCGCAACTGCCAATCACCCCCCGCCCCCTCCTCTGCCCTCAACTTCACCGCCAACGGCAACCCCTCCCACTCCGCCTCCACCTGCATCTTCCCTGCCACATCATGCGTCACCCGCATCCCCAGCGGCAACCTGACCGCACCCGCACCCTCCACCTGCAACAACACCTCCCCACGCACACCAAGCGACGCAAACCCCGGCTCCGCCCCCGCAACCTTGCTCCCCCGTTGCCCCTTGATCAGCGCATCGATCACCTCACCTCGTACCTCGCCCTCCTTCCAATCCATCATCAACTCAAGCCCCTCCAACTCCATCGCGCCCACACGCCCTGCACGCAACATCCCCAAGTCATACCCAACCATCAACCGCCCTACCCGTATTCCGGGAGCCGTCACATCCCGCACCACCATTCCCCAGGGCGTCACCGACTCCACCTTCATACTCGTCACCCCAGGCAGACCAACCTCCGCCCACTTCTCCCGCAACACCTTCTCCCCCGCCCTCGGCAACACCAACGCATACACCCCATACAACAACCCCGTCAGCAGCAACAACCCCGCCAACGTCACACTCAACACTTTTCTTGTTCGCAAAATCCCAGCCATAGCGCTCGCCGTCGCATCACCTGATGATTTGTAATGAGTAAACCATGTCCACGATCCACCGGCTATCATAACCACTGTCTTCCGCACCACGAGTCCTCCGATGCGTATCACCCACATCATCTCCGGCCTCGAACCTTCCTCCGGCGGACCCGTCACCGCGGTCACCCAACTCGCCATCGCCCAGGCCCGTCAACCCGATACCCATGTCACCGTTCTGGCCACCCGCCACCAAAGCAACCCCCGCATCCGCCACCCACAACTACGCTCCGCAGGCGTCACCGTTCGTGTGCTAGGCCCCTGTCACACCCGCCAACAATTTCACCCTTCGCTTTGTCACTTCCTCCGCAAGTGGCTGACCCGTACCGACATCATTCACATCCATGGCTTGTACGAAGAAATTCAACACCAGGCTGCCCGCATCGCCCGCCAACTTCGCAAGCCTTACATCATCTCCCCCCATGGCATGCTCTCCCCCTGGAGCCTCCGGCAAGGCGGTTGGAAGAAAAAACTTTATTTAAAGCTCCGCCTTCGCAAAGACCTTCATCACGCCGTCGGCCTGCACTTCACCAGTCAGATGGAATTGGAACATGCCCACCCGCTGGGTTTGCCCCCTAAACCTTTTGTCATTCCGCTGGGCATCAACCTCGACGAGTTCCGCGACCTGCCCCCCAAAGGTTTTTTACGACAGCGTTACCCGACACTGCGTGATGGCCTGATGGTGATTTTTTTAGGTCGTGTGCATCCGGGGAAAGGGGTTGATTTGCTCATCCAGGCGCTGCCGCAATTGGCGGACCCGCAGGTGAAATTGGCGGTCGTCGGACCGGGCGAATCGGCTTACCTCAAGGCTTTGCAGCAACTGGCCGATCAGTGTCAGGTGAGCAATCGGGTGGTCTTCACCGGTGCGCTTTACGGGCCTGAGCGTATTGCCGCCCTGGTCGATGCCGACCTGCTGGCCTTACCCAGCGCTCATGAAAATTTTGGTATGGTGGTGCTCGAAGCCCTGGCCGCAGGCACCCCGGTGGTGGTCTCCGATCAGGTCGGCCTGCACCACGAAATCCGCTCCGCCAACGTCGGCGGGGTCTGTCGCCTCAACCTTGCATCCGTAAGCCAATCGCTCGACAGTCACTTGAATGCCCCCACCAAAATCAACCCGCAGAGACAAAACCAACCTGCCGCATTCGTACAAAATTATGTTTGGAGTGTTCTGATACAACAATGGTCCAGCGTCTATACCAAAGCCGTGTTTACTTAATATCAGTTGGTTAACAAGGATTCGGATGCGATGAAAGTTGTTTTCTGCTGGACCCATATCTCCGGCTACATGGCCGCCTGCTGGCGTGAACTGGCCAAGCAACCGGGCATCGATTTACATGTCATCGCCTGGAGCACAGGTTCACCCGGCGCTCAAAGCCCGTTTCATCATCAGGTCATGGATGGCGTTCCACATACTTTGTTGGCTCAGGAACAACAAAATGATGCTTCTTTGCTGACAGGTCTGGTCATCGGGCAACAACCACAAATCCTGGTACTGTCAGGATGGGTACACGGTCCCTATCGAGAACTGGTTCATCTTCCCGAATTGAATCGATCCGCCTTTATCATGACGATGGATACGCCTTGGTCCAACACTTGGAGACAGCATCTGGCCCCCTGGGCGATGGCAAGCTATTTCAAAAATATCGATGCGGTGGTGGTCGCTGGCGAACGTGCCTGGCAATACGCCCGAAGACTGGGTTTTGATGAAAAGCAGATCATGCGAGGAACCTACGGGATCAATTATCATCACTTTGCCGTTGCCCACCAACTCCGCTGCGCCAAGCCCTCCTGGCCCAAGTCATTTCTCTTCGTCGGGCGCTACATGAAATCCAAGGCACTTGATGTCCTTGTACCCGGCTATCAAGTCTATCGGCAAAGAGTATCCGACCCCTGGCCGTTGCACTGCGCCGGAGCGGGACCGGATCAAAAACTGCTCCAAGGGGTTGATGGCATCGTTGATCATGGTTTCGTCCAACCGGCAGAACAACAACACCTTTTTGCCCAAGCAGGTGCCTTTGTGCTGGCCAGTCGATATGACCCCTGGCCGTTGGTGATCCTTGAAAGTTGCGCTGCCGGTCTGCCCATTCTTTGCACGGAAGCCTGCGGCTCAGCGGTTGAAAATGTACGCTCCTATTACAACGGCCTGACGTTCGCCACCGATCATCCTGAATCGTTGGCCAAGACCTTGAATTGGGCACACGAGCATTACGATCAATTACCGGTCATGGGTCAACGGTCCATGGTGATGGTGGAGCCGTTTGCCGCTGAGCATTGGGCCAAACGGTGGAACCATATTCTCTCATCGTTTGTATAAAAGACGACATATCATTCAGTCATTTGATCTCGCATCGGTCCGTCTGGTTGACAATACCATACCGACCGGTACTTGTTCATAACAAATCCGTTCTTCCTTAGCACGTCATTGATCAGAGTTTCAATACGAGAACCGTGTATTTCCATGATGATTCGTTCCACCCTGCCCAGCCACGCCTGGGGCGACGAAGAAAACACAGGTTCTTCCGCACCTTCGATATCCATCTTCAATATATCAAGGTGCGAAATCGCATATTGATTCAGTAATGAGGCAATGCTGACACATGATACACTGTTGCCCGTGCCGGTGATCGAAGCAGTGGTTTGATTTCCAGAGAAATGCAGATCTTCATCTTTCCCATACAGCCCTTTTTGCAACAAAATCACCCTTTCACCGTAGGGTTGAAGATTTCGTCTGGCGATATCATGATTTTCCGGATTGGGTTCAAGTGCGATCACCCTGAGTTTGGGAAATCTGGAGAGAAAGTAAACGGTGGTATCGCCGATGTAGGCACCTGCATCAATCATCCACTGAGGTTCTTGCGTCGGCATAAAGCATCCGTATTCCGCCCTGATTACATTACTGGTGACTGTCGTTGCATCAACGGTTCCAGGCCTGATGTAGATTGGATGATGCAATTGCCTCAAAACGACGGGTTGGGCCGGCTCACCAAATCTTGACGGATTCTTTAATTCACTGAGCAAACGCCATGTTTTTAACCCTTCACTTGAGGTGATGGATATGAAATTCAAAAATCCGGACCCGGCGCGATATACGCGTGAATCGTATCCAAGGATGGTGCGAATTGCCTTGCGTAATACTTCCATCTTTTCTCCCAAAGAATAAAATCAAAGCATGAAAACCGACGGCATCGCCGTTATATTCATAGCCTATCCGTGACCGATACTTATCAGGCATGCCGACTCTGTAGGGATGCGGTTGTCCATGAATGCCCATATTTGTCATCAATATCACACAAAAAGACAGTCATTGTGCTCATCAGGAATACGATGAGTATCGGTGTTGTAATCGCCCCCAAAAGGTACCCTTCGAACATGGCGGATACCGCCACGGCAAACCAGAAGCCCACGATCAGATCAAGGATCATCGGGCTTCCAGAAAAGCCGGATCGCATCAGTCGTAAACGATGACAGGTTCCCAAAAGAAGCAGGCCCGATATGGCCAACGGAAGAAATCCCATCAATCCGGTTTGAGAAAGAACCGTGATATAACTGTTTTCCACCGCTTGTATAAAGCCTTCATTGGTACCGATGAGGGGGTTGTTGTAAAACCCATCCATCATGGCAATCCAGATATTGGTGCGCGTGTCCTCCGTGGATAGCAATCGCTCGGCTATATCCAGGCTGCCCTCGAAAAAGGGAACGAGAAAGAAAAATAGAACCGTCACGATCCCTGCTGCGAGAATCAGTCTGGAATAGTGACGATAGAACATGAATGAGACACCGATAAACGCGGTAAGGAAACCGGTTCTGGACCCGGTCCACATCATGAGGATGACCATGAGGCTGGCAAGAATCATCATCCACGGACGTAATTTTCGGTTGACATAGGGACCAAACGCCAGGAACAGCGCTGGAGGGAGCAGAAAAGCCATGATCAAGCCCATGAACTGAGGGTTACCGGTTATCCCGTACAGTCGTGTGTTGAATACGGCCATGGACGGATTGACGATCAGCTGGTACACGGTCATCAGGACGATCAAGGCAGCTCCTCCCGTCAGGGCGTAAAGCAACCGGTAAACATCCTGCATTGTTTGAAGCCAGCGTCCCACCATAAATATCAATGCGATATGAACGACAGCAAAGGTAATGGTGGAGATAAGCCAGCGTTCATAACTGCCAGCAAAAAACAGTCGCAAAGCTACCGTGTATTGAAATATCATGAAAAGCAGCACGGCGGGTACGATGAGTCGGGTTCTGGTATTTTGACGAACACTAAAGTAGGTAAAAAACAGGGTGGAAACAAGAAGTATCGTCAATGGTCTGGCATAGATACGGATATTTTCCATGGGAAAGGCAAGCTGATAATTGGCTATCCATTTATGATCACCGACTTGAAGTGAGGATACAAATAATAAAACACTGATCAGGCACCATTTCATCGGGGACCAGACCAGCAGAAGCGCGACAATGGATGCGTAGCCGATCAGCAGAAAAAAGCCGTTGACGGAGAACAACAAACTGGTCAGTTGCCAGAGATAATAAGTGGCTGAATCAATCGGTATCATGACTTACCATCTCCTTTTCAAACCGCCGACGGTTCAGCGGAACGACGTTTGCGCAAGCGGTTAATCAAGTCAACCCACCATACCCGATCATATTTCCAACTGCATCCGAGATAGACCAGCAATGAGACAGAGCCGGCGGAGATCATGGCCGGACCATTTTGGAAAAAGGTATCAACCAGGCAGTAATAGATTAACGCGAATGTTGTGATCCCAGCCAGGGAACACGCCAAAGGTCGCAATACCATCGTGATCATGGACATCGGCGTGATGCCCAGATCAGCCAAAGCCAGATAGACCCAGACCGGTCCAATCACCGCCATGTGGGTGAGCAGTCCGATGGCAGGTCCATTGGAGCCAAGGGTATAACTCAGAATCAGGATCAGCGTCACCATGGCGACCAAGCCTATGACATTCCGTTTGACTTGATGGGCAAATTGGCCGCGCGATTGCATGAGCGCCTTGCCAAGTATAGTCAGGGAGAAAAAGATGAACGCCAGACTGCACCCTTGAATGATAGGGATAGCGTCGATCCATTTGTCGCCATATACCCACTTCACCAAAGGCTCGGCCAGAATCATTTGAATCATACATACGGGTGCAATCAGAAGCAGAATCGTGGTACATGTTTTTTTGGCGACGCCCAGCAGTCGATCAGGCTGGCCGGAGATTTTCGCAAGCGTGGCAAACATCAGTTCACTCAGGTTGCCAATCAGCACATGATAGGTTTGAACCGATACCTGAAAGCCCCAATAAAACGGGCCGACCACACCGGGGCCGTACAAATAACCGGTGATGGCGAAGGGTATCTGATATTGAAACGATTCCACCAGTCGAGTGCCAATCAGATGACGAATATCGGTGAACAAAAACTTCCATTGGTATATTTCCAATCGCAAACGAATCGGAGGACGCGCAAAATACCAGATGAGCGAGGTACGCAGTAATTGGGTTAAAGGCAAAGGTATCACCAGACTGAAAACACCATAGCCCAAGGCGGAAAGTATGACCGTCAATACAATTTGGAAGGCTGCCTGAACAAACGAAACGCTCATCGACAATTTAAAGCGCATCTGGACGCTTAGCATGGAGGATGAGACCAAGGAAAAATTGGCGATAAAAATGGAACAGGCGATGATACTAATGACCCATGCCAACTCTGATTCACCGTAAAAAGCGGCTGCCAACGGGGCAATTCCCACGAGCAGGAGCGCGACTCCGCCGCCCAGCAAAATTGACAGCCAGAAAATCGGCGTGGCCCAGCGACGAAGCCGATTACCCCGATGTACGACAATATCCGTCAGACCGGGGTTGCTGATCACCGTGGCAACGGAGGTGATGGTGTAAGCCATGGCCAGCTTGCCAAAATCCTCCTTGACTAAAAGAAATCCCAGAAGCAGATACCCTAAGCTGTTGACGATTTTGATGATAAAGGCACCACCGGCTGTCCACATGGCACCACGAACCGCCAACTGGCCCACCGATGCCTTTGAAACCAAGCGAGATTGTTGATCCGTCTCACCTGCCATGGTTACGCATTACCCAATGAATGTACCAACAGGATGAGATCGGCTTAATCAGGGGTGTGTTTTGAATATCCATGGGCAAAGTATCAACAACCAGATTCATGACGCAGGTTCGGAGTGATACGTTGTCTCGGCTAGCAGGCTCGATGCCAGACAGTCTTACTGGATCGAAGTCGCACCGGGGGAAACGAGAAAACCAATAAAACCACAGGAGCCATGTTACTTGGGCATCATAACGGATTCACACCAACAGTGAGTGCGGGGTCTGTGAGAAATCGGCTGCCAGCGCGTAACGTGCTTGACCTGCCATATGGGGTATTACCGCCATTGACGATGCCGTCGCCATCGCATATCAAGCAGCATCCACTTACTCGCCTTGTCCAAGTGAGTATGCACGGTTGCCGTCGAAAGCGTACAGGTTTTCCGTTTTGATGAAATCAAACCCAGCCGCTGCGGCTCGCTGCAACAGCGCGATCACCTGCTGGTGCGTCACCGTCACGATCGCCTTGGGCGCCTCCGGCGGATTGGCTGCAAATCGGCATCGCCAATGATCCGTGCAAAACGTTTCGGGCATCCCTTCCGGGTACACCTTCACCCCACGGTTGGTCACCATTCGCAACATCAATCCATCGCCATTGAGCGCCTCAAGTTTTCTGCCCAGCACATTGGGGTCGCGCCCACTTTCGTTCCAATGCACAAACAGGTCAACGCCCACCAGTTGTTTCACCCCGCGCACCGTTTCACCGGCCTGAGCCACGGGCTGACGCGGCTGGTCGGCTGCATAGCAAACCGGGGTCAATATCGACGGGTACTTGCCCAACCTGGCCACCACCGCCTCGGCAAACTGTTTGGTGCCCATCAATTCCTGACTCATTTCCGCCGCGAAAATGTCCGCCGTGTGCAGGCCGTCTTCCAACGTCGCCAGCCAGGCATTGTGTATCCGCGTGGCCACGTCCGCCTGGTTGATATGCACCAGCATCATCACCGCTGCCTGCAGCAGGCCCGATGGGTTGGCGATATTTTTACCGGCGATGTCGGGGGCAGACCCGTGAATCGCTTCGAACATGGCACAGTGATCGCCGATGTTGGCACTTCCCGCCAGCCCGACCGACCCGGCCACCTCCGCGGCGATGTCGCTGATGATGTCGCCGTACAGGTTCAGCGTGACGATGACATCAAAGCGATCGGGCTTGTCCGCCAATCGGGCTGCACCGATGTCGATGATCAGGTGATCGGTCGCCACATCGGGGTATTCCTTCGCCACCGCGTCGAAGGTTTTATGAAACAGTCCGTCGGTCAGCTTCATGATGTTGTCTTTGCTGAAGCAGGTGACTTTTTTGCGACCGTTGCGGCGGGCGTAATCAAAGGCATAACGCACGATTTTTTCGCAGCCGGGCTTGCTGATGAGTTTGAGGCATTGAATGACTTCATCGGTTTGCTGATGTTCGATGCCGCCGTAGGTGTCTTCCTCGTTTTCGCGGACGATGACGACATCCATTTTGGGGTGTTTGGTGCGTACAAAGGGGTAATAGGAAACGCAAGGCCGAACGTTGGCAAACAGGCCCAGGGTTTTGCGGGTGGTGACGTTCAGGCTTTTGTACCCGCCGCCTTGTGGGGTGGTGATGGGGGCTTTGAGAAACACCTTGGTGGAGCGGAGGGAATCCCACGCGCTTTTTTCGATGCCGGAGGTGTTGCCGCGTTTGTAAACCTTTTCGCCGATCTCGATGGTTTGCAGATCGAGCTGGGCGCCGGCTTCCTTGAGCACATGCAGCACCGCAGGCATGATTTCCGGGCCGATGCCGTCACCATAAGCCACGGTAATGGGTACGTTACTTGCCATGAAAAAAAACTCCCTGAAATAACCGGGACGACTACAAGCCTTAAAAGTCGGGCATCATAGGGTAGCAGGGTTGCCCAGGTCGAGTGGAGCGCCAACGTTACGCGCCGGGTGTCATGTAGCCCAGCCGCCCCCGGATGGGTGAATAAAGCCGCCGATGGCATCGGTGGTTGGTTGTAATGGGGTGCCACAAAATACACCACCCCCGGCATTTCAAGCCAAGGACGAGACACGAACAACGTGAGTGTCGAGGACTTGGGTATTACCAGCGGTGAATCGGTGAGTCAGTGAATCGGTTACTCAGCCAGAATTGCCCTGGCTCTACCCGATGAACCGACTCACCGACCAACCGATAAACAACACTGGCCAGACGCGACAAGTCGCGGCGCTAACTTCCGAATACTTCTCCGATACTTGGCCGCTCGACCACTTCTGCCTTGACGCTAAAATAAAGCTGGTGGCAAAAGCAGGGCGACCGCTCATGAGGCGACTCATGGGAGGAAAGTCCGAACACGACAGGACACGGTGGTGGGTAACGCCCACCTCCCGCAAGGGACGGGACAGCGCCACAGAAAACATACCGCCGGGTTGGCGCAAGTTGATCCGGTAAGGGTGAAAAGGTGCGGTAAGAGCGCACCGCTGCATGGGTGACCGTGCAGGCATGGCAAGCCCCACCGCGTGCAAGGCCAAGCAGCCCCTTGAACTTTGACGCAAGTCAATGTTCAACCACTGGTCCGGTGGACGGGGCGGGTAGGCTGCTAAAGTTCGCCGGCAACGTCGAACGCAGAGAAATGGTCGCCGCCAGGTTGCTTCACCTTCGGGTGATTCAACCTGGGCACAAAATTCGGCTTACCGCTTTGGCCACCACAAACTGTACAGGCCGGCCTGCCACCCAGGTCGGCCTGTCCTTTTTTTCGCCACAGCATTCAGTTCACAGCCAATTCACTGCGTCAGGTTTCACTCCTGCCCGGCTTGATTCTGATCGATTGAAACATCACCCTCCGACAACACCTTTTTCTTTCTTCTCGCCCCCTTCCCTGCTGTGTCCCCCACCACCTTTTTCTTCCTCAGCAAATGATGGTAATGCTGGGCAAACCGGTGTGCCTCATCACGAATCGCCTGACACATGCGCAAGCCGACGTTCGACCGTGACAACTTCACCGGCTCGCTGTGAGCCTGCACATACAACCACTCCTCACGCTTGGCCAGTGATATCACCATCGCCGGCTGCACACTCAGTGTCGCAAACGCTTCCTGTGCTGCGTGCAACTGGCCCAGTCCGCCATCGATCAAAATCACATCCGGGTACAACTCCTGCCCCGTGCCCGCTTCACGATACCGCCTGCTCACCACTTCTCGAATCGCTGCGTAATCATCGTTATTGACGCTTTGAATCCGATACCGTCGGTACTCGCTCTTGAACGGGCGACCATCCACAAAACAAACCTTCGACCCCACCGTCTCGCCGCCCTGCAAATGGGCAATATCAATCGCTTCGATGCAGCGAATCGGTCGGTCCATCGCCAGCACCTGTCGTAACACTTCCAACCCTTTGCGCGGGTCGAGGCGCAACAAACTCGATTCGCTCTCCGGCTGCCAACCCATGTCCTTGCGGCCGCGCTGTTCCAGTTGATCAATGGCGCGAATCTGATCACGCAACACCGCTGCCTTTTCGTATTCCATCTGGGCGGAGGCCTGCTGCATTTGGTCGCGCATCTCCCGCAGCATCACCGAACGCTTGCTTTCGATGAAGCGGGTGAAGCGATCAATGTCGTCCCGGTAACCTGTCTGGCTGATGCGGGCAGCGCAAGGTGCGGTGCATTGACCGATGGCATGAAGCAGGCACGGCCTGAAAAACCGTCGCTTGGTATCGCTTGCGTGAATGTCCAGTTCGCAGGTGCGAAACTTGAAAACCCGTTGCAGCAGTTGCAGGCTGCCGCGCAGGGCATACACACTCGTGAACGGCCCCAATATTTTTGCGCCCCTGAACCTTTCATCCGTCGGCTGACGGGTGATGAACACGCCCGGAAAATCATCCTTCAACGTGATCGCCAGGTACGGGTAGGTTTTATCGTCGGTCAAACGCGCGTTGAAAGGCGGGTGAATGTCCTTGATCAGTCGATTTTCCGTGAGCAGGGCTTCCCATTCGCTTTCACACTCGATCGTGTCAAAGTCGATGACTTCCGTCAGCAGGTTTTGCTTGCGCCCCGGCCCAAGGTCCGCCGAGGGAATGAAATAACTGGACACCCGGTCGGGCAGACACTTGGCCTTGCCCACATACAACACCCGGCCCTGCGCGTCCTTCATCAAATAAACCCCCGCCACCTTCGGCAGCCCGCGCGCCTTTTGCAATAAACCATCGAGGTGATCAGAGCGCTGGGTCATGATGAGTATGGTACGCCCCAATCAGGGTTGAAGTGAGCAGGTGGCCCGGTGGCCGCGTGCGGGAAACAAGCCAGCAAATGACGTTCCGTGCAACCTGAAAAACCAAGCCGTCGTGGTAAAACTCGGCAGTACGTTTGAACGGGCAGGTTATCATCGCGGTATGGTTGAAACGTTCTGTCCGTATGTATCGCGCGGGGGTTTGAAACTGGCGGCAGCGCTGGCGGCGATGCCATTGCATGTCAACGGATTGACCGCAGCCGACCTGGGCTGTTCCACCGGCGGGTTTACCGACTGTTTACTGCAACACGGAGCTGCGCACGTTTACAGCGTCGATACCGCATACGGGCAATTCGATTGGAAACTGCGTAACGACCCCCGGGTCACTTTGCTTGAACGCACCAATGCTTTGCACTTAAACCCACATGAGCCGGGGGTCAAGGCTGGGGCGGCGAAAAAGTTGACCGGGTTTGCGGGCGTTGACCTGGTGGTGATCGACCTGGGTTGGACGCGACAACGCCTGGCGATACCGGCTGCCCTACGCTGGTTGCGACAAACGGGTTCACACGACCGGTCGTCTGAAAACAACACATTGGTGATGCAAACACCCTGCATCATCACACTGATCAAACCGCAATACGAGGCGGCAGCGGAATTGGTACGTGGTCGGCATGGGGGTATATTGGACGATGCACATCTGCCGGGGGTGATTGAAAAAGTATTGGGTGAAATGCCGCAATGGGGTGTGCGGGTGGGTGGTTGTATCGCCTCACCGATACGAGGCAGTGCCGCGGGGGGCAAACCGGGTAATCAGGAATATTTGACGTGGTTGTATCCGGGGTGAAGTGGCCGAGTGGCCGATATTTCGAATTTCGGATTTCGGATTTCGAATTTGTTTAGCGCGGACGCTTTGCGTCGGCGCTTGGGTTAGCTGATCTGGCGATTTGATGATTGACGGTATTGGACGACCAATCAACTGCAAAATGTACTATCACTTGATCACTCGACCACTTCGATTGCCGATTCACCATGCGGAATACCCGGGCCTTGGGCACTCGCTGCGCTCGTGCCACGTTCCCGGCTTGTTCTTTTGAACTCGACCACTTGACCGCTTATTCAACCAATCAAAAATAAACCAGCCAATTCGATCGAACCTGCCTATAGTTGGGTGCGTAATGGAATCAAGGTCTTTTGTTCGACCGCGTGGGTCGGACGATCAGGGGTTCAATCGTGTCGAAAACCATCAAGGAGAAATCGCCCATGAAAATGTTGTCTACGTTGACAATGAGCATTGTGTTTGCCCTGTCGATGACGGCTGCGCTGTTCGTCGGTTCGGTGCAGGCGGCGGAAGGCTGCACCTCCTGCTCGGCACACAGTGAAAAGACCACTGCCGTGCAAGCTTCGGTGGCCGCCACGACGACCAAGGCCATTGAAACCGCCAAGGCTTCGATTCCCGACAGCCTGAATTTCACGCTTGAGGATCAGGACGGCAAAAAGCACAGCTTGTCAGACTTTGCGGACAAAATCGTGGTGCTGGAATGGATCAACCCCGAATGCCCGTTTGTGGTGCGTCACTACAAGGCCGGCACGATGGTGAACCTGGCCAACAAGTACGCGGACAAGGGTGTGGTCTGGTTGGCGATTGACAGCACGGCTCACACCACCGCAGCCGACAGTAAATCGTGGATTTCGGCTCACAACATTCCGTTTGCTATTTTACAGGACCGTGATGGCACGGTCGGTCGCCAATACAAGGCGGTGACCACTCCGCACATGTACATCGTGGCTCATGGCAAACTGGTGTATCAGGGCGCCATCGACGATGACCCGCGCGGCAACAAGAGCGAAGTGACCAACTACATCGCCAAGGCTTTGGACGAACTGCTGGCGAGCAAGGAAGTCAGCACCGCAGAAACCAAGCCCTATGGCTGCTCGGTGAAATACAAGAAGTAAGTCATCAACTCAACCAGCGATTCTACCATGCAACCCACGTCATCACGGCGTGGGTTTTTCTTTTACCGTACAAATGCAATTCACCACAGAGGCACAGAGACACAGAGCAGAAATAAAATGCGATTCAAAGCAAATGAAGATATCAAGCAATGAAAGAACAAGCGGAGTCACAGTTCATCAATGCAAGCTGGGGGTGCTGTTTGATATTGTTTTTCTCAGTGCCTCTGTGTCTCTGTGGTGAGGCATTGCCTTGGCTCGCGTTTTATAAAGAATCAGAGCAACCCCGATGTCGCGTCGAAACCGAACATCAGGTTCATGTTCTGCAATGCCTGGCCGGAGGCGCCCTTGACCATGTTGTCGATGGCGCTGCAGACGACGACTTTGCGGGCGGGTTCATCGCTGCCGTCGATGGGTTTGCTGCCGCAGGGGACCAGTCGGACGGACAGGTCACAGTAATTGGTGTTGCGCACCCACTTCACATTGGGGAAGTCTTTGCGCACGCGCACAAAGGGTTCGTCTTCGTAAGCATCACGGAAAGCATCGAACAACTCGGCTTCGGTGACATCATCGTCCATCGGGTCCAGGTAAATGGTTTCCAAAATACCCTGGTCCAGCGGCAGCAAATGCGGGACAAACAGCGCACTCACCTTTTCGCCCTTGAGCGTGCTGAGGGTTTGTTCGATTTCAGGTTGATGGCGATGTGTGCCTGCGCCGTAGGTGACAAATGATTCGTTCATTTCGGGGAAGTGCAGGTTGGGTTTCATGCTGCGACCTGCCCCGGTGATACCGCTGGCCGCGTTGATGATGATGTCGGTGGTGTGTACCAGGCTGCGCTGCAAAAGCGGCGCGATCGCCAGGGCGGCAGCGGTGGGGTAACAGCCGGGGTTGGCGACGAGCTTGGCGTTACGGATGTCGGCTGCGAAAAACTCGGGCAGCCCGTACACCGCCTGCGCCAGATGCTTGTTGTCGGTGTGCGCGTGTTCGTACACCTTTTCATACAGTGCTGGGTTTTTCAAACGGTAGTCGGCGGACAAATCGATCACCCGCAACCCGACATCGATCAAACCCGGAACAATGGCCATGGCCGCCAGATGGGGCACACAGAGAAACACCACGTCGGCATGTTCGGCCAACCTCGGCGGATCAATCGGGCCGACGATGACACTTTTGGGTAACCGCCCCAGCAGTTGCGGAAATTCACGTTCAACCTCCGGCAACTCGGCGCGCTGACTGGCCAGGTAGGTCAGCTTGGCGTGCGGATGACGCAATAACATTTGCATCAGAAACAGACCGGTGTAACTGGTCGGCCCGACGATGGCAACGCGTAAGGTGTTCATGGCCAGCATTGTAAAAGCAGTCAGCCGGGTTTGCAGAGCCAATGATTATGACGATGACGCCGAGGGCTTTAGCCCCGGTTGATTTTCATTGATGATGAATCATCCGGCCCTGAAGGGCACGGCGTCAATTTTATTGAGTCACAATAAGGTCATGTCGTTACACTAACGGAATGAACCAGCGCTGGTGGATATTGGGTGGTGCGTCGATGCTTGCGGGTATGGTGCTTGCCCTGACGTTTTTCATGGGCACACCCAATGCACCGGTAACGCAGCAGCCCAGCACCACCATTGCACCGGGGCAGACCCCCCCGCCGCTGCGTGATACGGTTGCACCGGGTGCAACAACATCACCAATGGTTGGTGCAATGACCACACCGGGGGCGGGGCCGGGGTCGGCTCAAGGTTACATTTTGCGGAGCACGACCCGTGCGGGGACACCGGTGGAAATCACGGGGCAGACATTGGACCCGCTGCCGCAGGGACAGTGGAAAGTCGGACGACCGATGACACGGATTCAACTGAGTGAGCATCAGTTGATTCAGATACAGGCGGAGGGTGGCACGGTGACGGCCCCGAACAATCAACCCCGCAGTGGCGAGTTGCGAGGCCATGTCACGCTGTTTTATTTTGAAGGTGCCCCCGGTAGCGCGTTGGACACGTCGTACGGCTCAGCGGACCTGGTGATGCGCTTGCGATTGGAGGATGCGCGGTTTGATTTGGAACTGGGGCAGATCGATTCGGATGGGCCGGTGGAATTGGATCAGGTACGCTTTGCGTTTCGCGGGCAGGGGTTGTCATTGACGTTCAATCAACTTCGGCAACGCATTGATCATTTGGAAGTGTTTCAAGGGCGATCGCTTCGGCTGAAGGCGGACGGGGAAGCGGATGGTTTGAGTAAGGCAGTTGGACGGTCGGATCAATCACAGGGTGACAAGCCGGAGCAGAGCGATGCGCACCCGCCGGTGTATTACCAGGCGCAGTTGTTTGAGGCGGTGCAGGTGACCAGCCCGCAGGCGGACCTGACCGGCGATGTGTTGCGTGTGCTTTTTGCGATGACCCGCGAACGTGACCGGCAGGCTGACAAACGAACGACAGGCATGGTTGGTCAGAGTTCGATGCGTGATACCAAGGTGGACGATGCAGAGCGAAAATTCAATATGGCGACGGGGGTGAAGGATGCGGCGATTTTTGTGCCGCAGGCAAGTGATGTGGTGGTGCAATGGACCGGGCGGCTGGTGGTGGAACCTTTGGCGGAAAAACCGGGTGAACTGGCCGGGGCTGACGATATGCAGTTGGCGTTGGCGGGTGCCCCCGTGAAAGTGGTGACCCGTGAAAATGATCGAGTACGGAGCGGGCTTGTTGAATATTTGTTGTCGCGCGATCAGGTGCGGTTGAAAGGCACTGCGTCACAACCGGTGGTGATCGAGTCGAGTGAACTGGGGGTGGTGACACTGCCTGAACTGGTGCTCGAACAGAGCACGGGCAAAGGCGTGATCGTCGGCGGAGGCATGTTGCAAGGCAGTGAGGCAAGTGCATCAACTCATGCGACAACTGCGACTGCGACGAACCAACCAGCCATGTCACTGGCGACCTCGGCACTGCCGGAGGGAATGAGCATCGCGTGGAGCGAACGATTGCAATTATTGTTTGATACGCAGAAAGTGCCCGTTGCCAACAGCACAACGAAAGCGCGATCAGGCCGAGTGGGTTCATTGCGGGAAGCGACGTTTCAAGGGTTGGTAAAGGTGAACGATCCGCGTTTGCAGATGCAGGCGGATGAATTGAGTGTCAAACTGAGTAACGCGCCGCCGGGGCGTCAGGGTGAACCGGCTGGTCAGCCGACGATTGAACAACTGCGAGCGCAAGGGCGTGTCCGTGTACAAACTTCGTCAGCACAGACGACAGCGACCAACCCGGCCCCCGCCACATCGCGCGACAATGAAACATTGACCGTGGTGTGCGACCAACTCGATGTGCTGATGGCACGGGGGCAAAAACAACAACCGGAACCACGCGAATTGCGGGCGGCGGGTAACGTCGATGCCCGGACACAGAGCCAGCGCATTGAAGCGGGCAACATGATTGTCACCCTGCAACCCGGCAGTGGTGCAGCCCCGGTGACAACACAACCGCAGCAGTTATCGACCCTGCAGGTGCAGCGCATCACCGCCAAAGAACAGGTGCGATTGACGGACTTTGCCTTGAAGGCACAGGTCACCGGGCATCAGGTTGACATTGATGCAACCGGTCAACGCATGTTGGTATTCGGCGACGATCAGGCCCCTGCACGATTGCTGTTACCCGATGCGTCGTTGGTGGCGAGCCGGTTGGAATTGGATCAAGCAAAACAGCAATTGAGTGCGCCGGTGCCGGGGGCGTTTGTGTTTTTGGAACGTGACCCGAGGCAACCGGAGGCTGAGCCGGGGGTGGTGACGACGCAATGGTCGCGGGACATGCGCTTTGATCAGAAAACCGGTCAGGTGCTGTTCCGTGGCAAGGTGCAAACCAGCAGCGTGGCCCAGCGTGACACGATGAAACTCACCTGCGATGAACTGGCGATTTTGTTTCATGAGCGTCCGCAAAATCAAAACGATTCATCATCGCCTGTCACCCCTTCAGGGGCATCGATGCGCGATGTGCAACAGGTCAAAACGCTGGCTGCGCGGAATGATGTGACGTTTCAATCAGAAAACTGGCTCGACAAACCACAGGGGCAACTGGCCACGCGCTTGACGTTGCAAGGCCCGGACCTGCTTTTTGAAAATGCCCGGCAGGCGGTGCAGATTTTAGGCCCTGGTCGCATGCTCTTTGAAGATTACCGCCCCGCCCCCGGAAGTACCCCCGCCCCCGGAAGTACCCCCGCCCCCGGTATTGTCAACAAAGGTGACGCAAGCGTTGACGCAAAAAAGGATGTGTCGCCGCTGCGTTTTGCCGGGGGCAAGGGTGTGACGCTGTTCACCTGGAAAGGCCAGTTGACTTTTGACACGGCTGCCAACGACATGACGATGGTGGACGGGGTACAGATGACGCATAGGCCGGCGGATTCGCCCAACATCGTCACGCTGGATTGTTCGCGTTTCATTGCGGACCTGGCGCCGACGGGCGGGTTGTCGAGTTGGGCGGCTGGGTCGGCTCCGACGCCGGAGTTGCGCACGGTGACGGCTTTGGGGCCGGTGCAGGTGACGGTGGGCGGAAAGAAACCGGTGCAGGTGCAGACCAGTCAACTGGTTTATGACGGACAGGCCCAGTCGATTTTTTTGCAGGCTGAACCGGGCACGATGACGACGGTACAGGAAGCGGGTCAACCGGGGTTGAGCGCGGAGGCGATACGATGGGATTTGGATCAGCAGCGATGGGAGATTATTCGACCCGGAGCCGGTCGTCTGCCGATGGGACGATGAGGCTTGGAAAGTAAGTGATGCAGCAAGTGAAGGCTGACAATGTGGTGACGATTCAGGTACTGGCTCGCTGCACTGCGGATCATGTGCCTGCGGATCAGGCTGCACCCCCGGCGGCGACGGAAGACCCGCGTGCTTTGGCGATGCTGCCCACGCAATTGTTGCACGATGGGGAAACGATCATTTTGCTGCTCAAGCCGTCGCCCTGGTTCATCGTGCTGGATGTGCTGCCCTGGCTGGGTTGTCTGGCACTGGTGCTGGCCGGCGGATTACTACTCACCGCGCAAGGGATTTGGTCGCTTGGGCGGACGGATTTGGTTTTGGCGGCACTGGCCCTGGCGGGGTTGCGCTTGTTCTGGCAATTTCTGGAATGGCTCAGCAGGGTTTATGTGCTGACGGATCGACGCATTTTGCGCGTGCGCGGCGTGGTGCGAGTGCAGGTGTTTGAGTGTGCGTTGACACGCATACAACACACGCAGGCGAACTTTTCTCTGCGCGAACGACTGTTTGGTTTGGGCACCATTTCGTTTGCCACGGCGGGCACGGCTGTTGTCGAAGTGTCATGGCGGATGCTCGCCAAGCCGTTGGAAGTGCATCAAATCGTGCTGCGGACACTCGATCGTTATCGCTGAGGGAAAATCAGCGCAGAAAAAAACCCCCGACACTGCCGATCCTTTTTCAAGTGTGGCCGCTTTGGGGGGCCAGGCTTACAGGTGTTGATCGGGTCAGGGGGTTTCTTCATTCAATGTATCGCCTGTTTCGAAATTTCAAATAACAATTTTGTCTGAAATCGGTGAGAAAATTTTTATAGGACGATGAGGTGGAACAGGTGGAAAAGCGGTCGAGCGACGGAAATGTATTCGAAAGTTAGCGCCGCGATTTATCGCGTCTGGTAGGTGAATTGGTGATCTGGCGATTTGGTGATTTTTTCAATTGGTCGTTCAATCAACTGCAAAATTGTAAAATCACTCGGCCACATCTTATAATACCCAAGCCCTCGGCTTGCCAGCCTCGTTCTTGGCTTGGTTCGATCAATTCGAAATCACCCTCACCCCCGGACGCGGGCGCTGTGGGCGTGGCCGTCGAGTCCCTCGGCCTCGGCCAGGTTGGCAATGTCGTCGATGGTGCGTCGTGACATGCCCTTGGGGTAGCAGACCGTACCGGAGCGTTTGAGGAACGTGTACACGGAAACGCCGCCGGCAAAGCGGGCGGTGGTCCCGGTGGGCAGACAGTGACTGGGGCCTGCGTAGTAATCACCGGCTGCGACGGGGGTTTGATCACCCAAAAAGAATTCGCCGCCGTGACGAATTTGCGATAACAACTTTTGCGGATGACGCACCGCCAGGTTCACGTGCTCGGCTGCGAGCGTGTTGGCCAGTTCAACAGCCTGTTTCTGATCACGGCACAAAATCGCAGCCGACTCGTTTTGCAGTGCAGCAGCAATCGCTGTTTGTCGGATGCGCTGGGTACGCTGACTTTCGACTTCCGCCAAAATCGCGCCCAACACCTTGCTTGACCAGGCCAGTAAAAAGCATTTGCCCGGGTCGTGCTCGGCCTGGGCAATCAGGTCGGCGGCAACACGTTTGGGGTCGGCTGATTCATCGGCGATGGTGACGATTTCACTGGGACCGTAAAAACCATTGTCGGTGCCCAGCACGCCGTTGAGCTGAGCTTTGGCCAGTTGCACAAACACATTGCCCGGCCCGGCCACCATGTCAACCTTGTTCACCGACTGCGTACCAAATGCCAGGGCGGCCACGGCCTGTGCTCCGCCGATGCGATACACGTTGCTGATGCCAAGTAACCCGCAAGTGCCCAACACCAGCGGCGAAACATCGCCCCCCTTCTGACCGGCTTGCCTCGTCGGCGGCGGTGTGACCACGTGCAATTGCTGCGGCGCAACCCCAGCCACGAGCGCAGGCACCGCCAGCATAATGAGGCTCGATGGGTATGCAGCCTTGCCACCGGGCACCAGCAACCCGGCACTATCGACGGGTGTGAAACGCAGGCCCAATTCCGCGCCATCGATCATCACCGGTTTCACCGGCTTGGGCATCACGTGCTGCTGATATTCACGCACATGATCGATGGCGCGTTTCAGTGCTGCTTTCAACGTCGGTGACAATTCGCGCATGGCTTTGCGAATGTCACCGGGTTTGACCACGATGCGGTTGGCGGTGAAGGCTGGGTCGGTCCACTGACGCATGTATTTCACGACTGCCGTATCACCATGCTGTCGGACATCATCGATGATGCCTGCGACGGTGCGAGCAGCGTCACTGCTGGAACTGCTGGTGTTGCGCAGTCGGGTCAGCACCTGTGCGAACCTGGCGCGATCCGTTTTGTTGCGAAGATCGATCACGGGCATTAGAAAAAAGAGCGGTGGAATGCGCACGAATCAATTCCTTCATCATTGAAAACGTGGGAATAAGGCTTGTTCACCATGCAAAGGTACGGGCAAGGTGTGTGTTTCACTCGGCCACTTGGCCACTCGGCCACTCGGCCACTCGGCCACTTGGCCACTTCTATCATGGTATTTCATAACCACCCCAGCAGCATCAACGCCCCAACCACGGCTGCCAGGGCGATGCGATACCAACCGAAAATCGCCAGGCTGTGTTGACGCAGGTAGGTCACCATCCATTTCACCGCCCCGGCTGCGGAGACAGCCGCCACGATCACCCCCAGCAGCATCACGCCCAGTGAGTAAGTTTCCAGCATCAGCGGCCCGTGTTCGTGGGCGTCCTTGGCGGTGGCGGCCAGCAGCGTCACCACGCCCAAAAGAAAACTGAACTCGACGGCTGCGGGCACCGACAGGCCGACCAACAGCCCGGCGAAAATGGTGATCAGACTGCGACTGGTGCCCGGCCACATGGCAATGGTCTGCATCAACCCGATCACCAGCGCCCCCGGTAAAATGAGTGTTTCCAATCCGCGTGTGTCGGTTGATAAACCAACCGGTTTGCGAGGGCGCAAATAGACCACTGCCAGAATGGCCAACCCCCCCACCAGCCAGGCGGTGGTGATGGCCGGCAGATTAAATAACTGCGACTTCACCGGCTTTTCCAGCAACACCGCCAACACACCCGTGACCGCAAACGCGACCATGATGTTGACGAGCAAGGCAAACCCGCGCGGGTTTTTACCCATCAGCCCCTGCGTCATTTGTTTCAAGCGATGACGATACAACCCCAGCACCGCCAGTATCGCTCCCGATTGAATACAGATCGCATAGGCATCGGCTGCGGCACTCTGCGGAATACCCATCGCCCGCTGTGCCAACAGCAAATGCCCTGTCGAACTGACCGGCAAATATTCGGTCAGCCCTTCGACAATACCCAGTATCACCGCCTGCCACCATTCCATGCCTGTCGCTCCGTGACGCTGTTTCGTGGAAAATCAGATGTTACCGTATCGGCTTGCCTTTGGCGGAGGTCCGGTTATCATCTTTTCATCCGGATGAACGGATGATTGATTACCAAGGATCAAGCAACATGCACCCATGGGTGGACATTCTCAAAAAGCGGGTATTGGTTTTCGACGGTGCGATGGGCACCCAGGTGCACAAGCTGCCTCTGGATGTGCAGAAGGATTACCTGGGGCGGGAGAATTGCCCCGAGGTACTCAACCTGTCACGACCGGAGGCGATACAAACCATTCATGAAAACTACCTGCTGGCCGGGGCGGATGTGGTGGAAACCAACACCTTCGGCGGAAGCAAACTGGTGCTCGTCGAGTTCGAGTTGGAAGATCGCTGCCGTGAGGTCAATCGTACCGCAGCACAGATTGCCCGTCGGGCATGTCAAGCGGTTGAGGCAGCGCAACCGGGGCGCAAGTGTTTTGTGGCCGGGTCACTTGGCCCTGGTACGAAGCTGGTTACGCTGGGTAACACCACGTGGGACATCATGCTCGATTCGTACACCGAGCAGGTGCGTGGTTTGCTCGATGGCGGGGTCGATGCCCTGCTGATCGAAACGGCACAAGATATTTTGCAGGTCAAGTGTGCGATCAATGCGTGTGTTGATGCACTCAGTGAGCGCGGGCTCAAGCCGTTGTTGCCCGATGGCCGGGGTGATGTGCCGATCATGGCCCAGGTGACGATTGAAACCACGGGCACGATGCTGCTGGGCACGGAAATCAGCGCTGCAGCGGTGGCACTCGAACCCTTTCCGATTTTTTCGCTGGGTTTGAACTGCGCCACCGGGCCGACGGAAATGACCGAGCATGTGCATTGGCTGGGTCGGCACTGGCCCAGGCATATCAGTGTGCAACCCAACGCCGGTTTGCCGGTGCTGGTCGAAGGGCGCACGGAATACCCATTAGGCCCCGAACCCTTTGCCCAGGCACTGGCCAAGTTCATCGATGACCACGGAATCAGCATCGTCGGCGGCTGCTGCGGGACCACGCCCGAACATTTGCAGGCACTGGTGAAACTGATCAGTCACAAGCCCGTGCCGCGCTTGGAAAAAGTGGCGTGGCGGGCGGCTTGTTCGTCGTTGTATGAGCCGGTGGACTATCGACAGGACAACTCGACCCTCAACGTCGGCGAGCGCACCAACGCATCGGGTTCACGCGCTTTCAAAAAGACGCTCGAAGCGGAAGACTGGGACGCAATGGTGAGTCTGGCTCGTGAACAGGGGCGTGAAGGTTCGCACCTGATTGATGTGAACGTTGATTATGCGGGGCGGGACAACCCCAGGGACATGCGTGAAATTGTGACGCGGTTTGTGAGGCAGGTGAATCTGCCGATGATGCTGGACTCGACGCAGCCGGGCACGTTGGAGGCGGGTTTGAAATGTGCGGGGGGCAAGTGCATTTTGAACTCGGCGAACCTGGAGGAGGGCGAAGAAAAGTTTGCACGCATGGTCGCTCTGGCCAAGCGATATGGAGCGGCATTGGTGCTGGGGTGCATTGATGAAGACCCGCAGGAGGCCATGGCCCGCACCGCCGAGCGCAAAATCGCCATCGCCAAACGCATGCACCAACTGGCCACGCAAACCTACGGACTGGATGAACGTGACATTTTTTTTGACCCGCTGGTGCTGCCCATCAGCACAGGCATGGACAAGGACCGGCGCAGCGCCCTGGAAACCATCGAAGGCACACGCCTGATTGCGCAGACGTTCCCGAATTGTCAGATCACCTGCGGCCTGTCGAACGTCAGTTTCGGCTTGAAGCCCGCAGCTCGCGTCGTGCTCAACAGTGTATTTTTGCATGAACTGATGAACGCTGGGTTGACCAGCGCGATTCTGCATGTGTCGAAAATATTACCCAAAACCAAAATCGACGATGCCCAGTGGCAGGCAGCCCTCGATCTGATTTACGATCGACGCACTTCGCAAAGCACAGACATGGCCATGCCAGGGTCAAACGGCGACCCGTTGCAAAAGTTCATCGACCTGTTCCCCGATGAGGCGGGCGGCGGCAAGGGCAAGGCTGACGCAGCCCCGGCACTGGAATCGCTGCCCATCGAAGACAGATTACGCAGACACATCATCGACGGCGAAAAACGTCACCTTATCGAAAACCTCGATGCCGCTCGTCAAAAATACACCCCGCTGGAAATCATCAACGATCATTTGCTGGCGGGCATGAAAACCGTCGGTGAGTTGTTTGGTTCCGGGCAAATGCAGCTTCCGTTTGTGCTTCAGTCGGCGGAGGTGATGAAAATGGCGGTGGCGCACCTGCAACAGTTCATGGAAAAAATCGCGGGGCAGAGCAAGGGCATCATCGTATTGGCGACGGTCAAGGGCGATGTGCACGACATCGGTAAAAATTTGGTGGACATCATTCTGAGCAACAACGGGTACACAGTGCACAACCTGGGCATCAAGCAGCCAATCTCCAACATCATCGACTCATGGCGCAAAACCGGGGCACAGGCGATCGGCCTGTCGGGGCTGCTGGTCAAGTCCGTGCAGGTGATGAAGGAAAATTTGGAGGAACTCAACAGTTTGAGTATCACCGTGCCGGTGGTGCTGGGCGGAGCGGCGCTATCAAGGCACTACTGCGAGAACGACCTGCGCAGCACATACAACGGCAGCGTGTACTACGGACGTGATGCGTTTGAAGGTTTGCGCATCATGGACCATTTGGTCAGTGGTCAAACCTCGCTGCTTGATGACGAAATTGCAGCACGATTGACCAAGCGCGCCGAGGCGGAGGAAAAAATCGCCGCTGCACAAGCGGCACAGGCGGCAACCGTCAGCAGCACAGCGGTGACCGGTGGCAAGGCTTGTGCAACCGGGAGCAGCGCGGCGCAGTCGGCGGGGCTGGTGAAGGCGAATGTGCCTGTGCCGCCGTTTTTGGGGGATCGGGTGGTGGAGGGTATCAGGCTGGACGACATCACGCCGTTTGTGAACAAAGTGGCGCTGTATCGCGGGCAGTGGCAGTTCAAAAAAGGTCCGCGCAGCGATGATGAATATGAAAAGCAGTTGGAGGATGAGGTCGAACCGATTTTCAAGCGTTTGGTGGAACAGTGTAAAAATGAAAAGTTGCTGACGCCGAAGGTGGTGTATGGGTATTACCCGGCTGCGGCAGAGGGCGATGCCGTGGTGGTGTATGACCCGGCGGACCCGCAGCGCGAAATCGAACGCTTTGATTTTCCGCGTCAGAGCAGTCGGCAGAAATTATGTTTGAGTGATTATTTCCGACCTGTCGGTGATGAACAGCGCGATGTGCTGGGCCTGATGTGTGTGACCGTCGGCAATGTCATCAGCCAGAAAACCAAGGCACTTTTTGAAAGCAACCAGTACCAGAAATATTTGTACCTGCACGGGCTGGGCGTCGAATGTGCTGAGGCATTGGCGGAATACTGGCACAAGCGCATGAGGCAGGAACTGGGCATTGCGGGGGATGATTCGCCGCGCATTCGTGAACTGTTCACGCAGGGGTATCGCGGGTCACGTTACAGTTTCGGTTACCCAGCCTGCCCGGACATGAGCCACCAGGATAAGTTGTTTCGATTGGTGAAACCGGAGCGCATCGGCTGTGTGCTGACGGAAAACTGGCAGATCGACCCGGAGCAGTCCACCAGTGCCATCATCGTGCATCACCCGGCGGCGAAGTATTTCGCGGTGTGAAAAGAAGTGGTCGAGTGGTCAAGTGGTCGAGTGATTCATGATGTTTAGCGCGGACGCTTTGCATCGGCGGATTTGACGCCGTGCCCTTCAGGGCCGGATGTTTGCGGGTGAAAACCGGGGCTGAAGCCCTCGGCGTCAGTTGTTTTCGCACCGGGTGCCACTGGCCGCTTGCCTGCCAGTGTGAATATCGTGCGTCAAGGCACTGGCAACAAGTTGCCACAGGCGCCCGGCGATTGTGAATGTAGCCCAGCCCCCGGGGCGCCCTCGGCTGGGTTAACAACCATTGACTTTTTCACCGCCGGGGGCGGCGGTGCCACAAAGAATTGGCAACAAGTTGCCAGTGGCACCCGAACATCATACGGTCACCGACGATCCGCCCTCACCCTACCCTCTCCCGGGGGGGGAGAGGGGGTTTGAAGCACTCGGCCACTTGACCACTTGACCACTCAACCACTTGACCACTTGACCACTTGACCACTCGGCCGCTTGGCCGCTTTGTCATCACTGCCTCAGTTGCTCATACGCCCACATCAGCAACTCTTCCGTTTTGTCCCAGCCGATGCACTGATCGGTGATCGACTGGCCGTAAAGCAGTTTTTCGACTGGTTGCGGGAAAGGTTGGCTGCCCTCGACGATGTTGCTTTCCACCAGCAGGCCCATGAGTGCATGATTGCCGGCCAGGCGTTGTTCGATCACGTTGCGCCAGACGCGTTCCTGATTCTGAAACTTTTTCGCCGCGTTGGCGTGTGAGCAATCGACCATGATGCCCGGGCACAATTTCGCAGCCCGCAAAGCCTCACTGGTTTTCGTCAGGGTTTCGGGGTCGTAATTCGGGCCGGTTTTTCCACCGCGTAAAATGATGTGCCCATGTTTGTTGCCCCGGGTTTGAATGACTGCGGTGCGACCGTCGGTGTCGATACCCAGAAAACTATGCGATGTGCGGGCCGCGACCATGGCATCGATGGCGATTTGCAGGTCGCCGCTGGTGCCGTTCTTGTACCCCACCGGCATCGACAGCCCCGAAGCCATTTCACGATGCGTCTGACTTTCAATCGTGCGTGCCCCGATGGCGGCCCAGGTGACCAAATCATCCATGTACTGCGGCGTGATCGGGTCGAGCATTTCCGTCCCCGCGGCCAACCCCATCTGCGTGATTTCAACCAGCAGTTTGCGTGCCCGGCGCAGACCGGTTTCAATGTCGAACGTGCCGTCGAGGTGCGGGTCGTTGATCAGGCCCTTCCAGCCGACGGTGGTGCGCGGCTTTTCAAAATAGACGCGCATGACCACGAACATGCGGTCCTGCACCTTTTGCACCACCTCGCGCAGACGATGGGCGTAATCGAGGGCTGCGGCGGGGTCGTGAATCGAGCATGGGCCGATGACCACCAGCAGGCGGGTGTCGCTGCCGGAAAGAATTTGTTTGATGGTTTCCCGTCCGGCCACGACGGTCTGATGCGAAGTTTCCGGCGTTGGCAGGTCGAGTTTCACCTGTCGCGGGGTGACCAGTTGCCGTGCCTGTGCGACATTGAGGTCGGTCGTCGGGCGCAGCGCCGCCCAGCCGCCGGTCGCAGGCGGTGTTGCCGTCGAACTCCAACCTTCACTTTTCTTTGTCACTTTTGCCTCCCGATCCGCAAATCGTATCACCACACCAATGCAGTAGCTGGGAGCTAGTGGCTGGTGGCTGGGCATAAACGATCACGATCCTTTGTTTTCCAAGCCCCAAGCTCCTAGCTCCATTCCGTGGTAAATAATGCCACGATTTACCCTGCACGTTGCATCCAAATAAAACACCCCGGCTAAAACCGGGGCGTTTATCGTAGCACACTCAGCCCATCGATTCCTGTTTCAGAAGGTGAACACAAACTCAAGCCGGAGGAACGTGCCCATTTTGTCGCGGGGGGCGGTGTAGTAGTCGCCGGGGAAGAAAAGTTCGCCATTCAACCGGGTGGACAGAAATTCGTTGAACTTGTATTTCAGGCACATGGCCAGTATGTGGCCGCGCACCGTGCCGTCGTCACTGAAACCCGCACCAGCCGGGGCGGGCACATCACGCATGGTGTTTTCATCCGCCAGTAAAAAGTGATAGTCCAGGCTGGCGTTGAAATTTTCAAACAAGTCGCTTTGCACGCCGACGTTCAGGCGGTGGAAGTTGGTCGCTTCACCCACGCGGTTCTCAGCGGCAAAACCATACACCATGTACTCGGACCACTGCGGCCAACGGCCCCACAATGGGTCGAACTGATTCGACTTGGTGGAGTCGGGGTCGTTGCCGGTGAGGTATTCGTACCCGCCGCGTATCTGCGTTTTCATCGCGTCGTTGAAGCTGTACACCACATTGGATCGCACACCAAAGGCCAGGTGTTCCGCACCGTTACGATTGCCGAACTGTCCTGCGCCTTCGACGACCGCCTTCCAGTTGTCATCGAACTTGTGGCTGATGTGCGAGCCGAAGGTGTAAAGGTCAGCGTTGATACCGCCGGAGCGACCGGTCGAACTGAAGGCCGGGCCGCCTGAACCGGGCACCAGCATGTTGTTGTACCGCTCCCCATGGTAGTAAATGAAATACGGGCTGATGGTCGTCTCTTTGCTGAGCTTGTGCGTGACATACAAAATCGCGCCGGTTTCATCCTGTTCCGTCTGGTTTTCAATGTCGCTGTTGATCGTGGGCAGGTACGCATTGCTGCGCGAGGCCTGCACCACCCCGATCGCATCGACCGTGGTATTGATGTCATCGAACTTGAAATTGAACCGGGCTGCGTCCAGGTAATTGGTGCGTGACCCGTCCACCGGTGTGCCGTCAAGCACCAGCCAACCATCGCCGAGTTTGATGTCCTGTCGGCCCAGCGTCACGGTCATCGGCAGATCGAGCACCTTGCCGACCTTCACGTAAAGCTGATCGATATACACCGGGCTGTTGTACCACTCGACATAGCTGTCGGGGGTTTCATAATGTCGGCCTTCGTACATCAGTCGCACGCCGATTTCCAGATCGTCCGCAGGCGTGAACGTGTTCCACCAGCGGGCACGATAGCGTTGCAAATGACGTTCATGCGTCGGGCTGAACTCACTCATGGTGTGCAGGTGCAGGTACTTTTCACGCAGACGCACATCCGCGCCCCACTTCCACCAGGGGGCTGGGTTGGTCACTTCTTTGCGCCAAGCGTCCCAGGTTTGTTCCGCAGGTTCGACGACAGCCGACCCCGCCCCGGCTGCAACCGTTGCATCCGTCGCTGCGGTCGTCGCTGTGGTTTGTGCGTTGACAGCCTGGTTGGTGACCAGCACTGCCGCCAGCCCGAGCATCATCGTTTGGGTGTTCAACATCATGAGCCTCCATATGAACGTGAACAAATCGGACAACTTCAGGTCGTTCCTGAAATACAAGGACCCGCCCGAACCCCATATCGGTTGATCGCATGAGGCAACTTCACAAGAGTCCATTTTCTTCTTGATGCCCGCGAGTATCGGTCACAAGGCTATCGGGCCATGGGTGTAACAAAAAGAGGGCCAAGAAATTGTTCTTGGTTAGCGCCGCGATTTATCGCGTCTGGTCAGATGTGGTTCATCGGTTGGTCGGTGAGTCGGTTAATCGGTCGGAGCAAAGGCAGTTCCGACCGAGTAACCGATTCACTGACTCACCGATTAACTTTTCAGAATACCCAAGCCCTCGGCCTATCGGCCTCGTTCTTGGCTTGGTAAATCCGAAATTCCAAATCCGAAATTCGAAATTTACATCGCATTTGACCCGCACGGCCAACCCGTTCATAATGTCCGGCTTGCCGAGATACCGGCGGAAGGCCGCGTGAGCCCCGCCAGGCGCTGGTCGGCAACCATTCACCCCCGTTGAGTTTCTCAAAACCACGCGCCACAATCATTGAATCACCTGTTAACCCTGTTGCGATTGTCTTTGGACGACGCAACCCTGCCCGGAGCCATTCACCATGACCGATACCCCCGACACCCCTGTCACCCCCACAGCCGAAACCCCTGTTGTTGAAACCCCAGCCGCAGACGCCAAACCCAAGCTCGAACAAACCATCACCGTCGGCGACGCAGGCCCGGCGCGCAAATCGATCACCATCGAAATCCCCGCAGCCCGCATCGAAGCCAAGCTCAAGGAAAACATGGGCAAGCTCAAAACCGATGCATCCATTCCGGGCTTTCGGCGCGGTCGCGCCCCGATGCGACTGATTGAAAAACGCTTCGGCGATACGCTGCGCGAGGATGTGCGCGGCCAACTGATCAGCGAAAGCTACAGCCAGGCCGTCGAGGAACAGAAACTCGAAGTGCTGGGCGAACCCGAAGTCAAAGACATCGACAAACTGAAACTGCCCGACAGCGGACCAATGACCGTTGTCGTTGAAGTGGAAGTCGTACCCAACTTTGAACTGCCCGACCTGACGGGCGTCGCCATTCAAAAACCCAGGCTGGAAGTGACCGATGCCCAGGTGCAGGAGGAAGTGAAAAACCTGCAGAAGCGTTACGGGAAGATGAACCCCGTCACCGAAGGCGGCGCTCTTGCGGAAGATTTTGTGTTGGTCGATCTGCGCATTCTCGAAGGCGAAAATGCCCAAGCCGACGCCACGGAAATCGCCCATCACCCGGGTACGTATGTGCTGGTCACCGGCGAAGAGCAGCAGTTCAAGGGCCAGGTGGCGGGCATTGCCATCGATGACCTTGGCAAAACCATGGCGGATAAAAAAGTCGGCGATGTCATCACGTTGTCGATCACCGGGCCTGCGGGTCATGAAGATGAACGCATCGCCAACAAACCGGTGACGCTGATGCTGCGGGTGGACAAAATCGAACGCATTGAACTGACGCCGGTGGACGATGTCGCCAAACAGATGGGCATGGAAAATGCCGAGGCCCTGAGTACCCGAATCAAGGAAGTGCTTCAGTCACGCAACGAACGTTCACAGAAGCAGGCCATGCACCAGCAACTCACCGCGCTGCTTTTGGAAAAGCTGCCGATGGAACTGCCCAGCAACCTGAGCAAGCGGCAGACCGCCCGCTTGCTGCATCGTCAGGCGGTGGACATGGCCATGCAGGGCGTGCCGGAAACGGACATCGCACAGAAGATCGCCGAGGCCAAGGCCGGGAGCGAAGAACAGGCTGCCCGTCAGCTCAAACTGTTTTTCATCCTTGATCGACTGGCGCGCAAGCACAACATTGATGTAACGGAAAACGAAGTGAACCAGGCGATTTATATGGTGGCCATGCAGCAGGGTCGCCGCCCGGAAAAATTGCGTCAGCAGATGCAACGCAGCGGACAGATCGAACAGGTGTACCTGGAAATCCGCGATACCAAGACGCTGGACAAGGTGCTGGAAACCGCGACGATCAGTGAAGTGGAAAAGGTCGAAACGGCGAAATAAACCGGACGGGTTTACTTTTCAAAGCCCAGGCATGGCCATGCCTGGGCTTTATAATTCATCAAAATAATTCGTCAAACATCTTCGAGCGACCTATGTTCAACCTGTTCGCCCAAGCCCCGGCGCAGCAGACCCAATCAATCATGATTTGGGCGGGGGTCACGCTGCTCGTGGCCATGGTGCTCATCGTGCTGGGCGTCATCGTGTATCGCCGATTCAATCGCAACGATGGTGATGATGGGTCACAGGTCGGCTTCAGCCTGGAAGACCTGCGCATCCTTCATCAACAGGGTCAACTCAGTGATGATGAGTTCAACCGTGCCCGTGAACATCTGCTGGCCAAATTCCCCACCGATTCTCCACCCGAGCAAGGCCCGGATAACCCCGCCAAACCGGGCATAACCCCTTCGCATGATTGATCACCAGCGGTTTGCTAGAATGTCATATGCGTTGCAGCACTGAAAAAAAGGTCGGTGTAACGTAACTTGCAGCGGTCAAGGCGATTGAGCCGATGGTCGATCATACATAGAGAACGGGCTTTTACCTGACTCAACAGGGCATGAGCCTGCATGGACCGCTGCCCCCCACCAATGCTACGACAAGGACGGTATTCATCGCATGGAAAACAACACTCCCGGTGACAGTGGTTTCAAGGGTCGCAGGGTTACCACCTGCTCTTTCTGCGGCAAGACCTCCCGCGAGGTCGGCCCAATGGTCGAAGGCCCCAATGATGTTTACATCTGTGCCAACTGCACCGACCTGTGCCAGAATATTTTCAAACAGGAACGGCGGAAGGTTCAGTCCGCCCGCCCCACTTTCGGGGCCATTCCTTCGCCCAAACAGATCAAGGAATTTTTGGATCAGTACGTCATCGGCCAGGACATCGCCAAGCGCGCCCTGTCGGTCTGCGTACACAATCATTACAAGCGGCTGACCGCGCGTGATGACAAGGATTGCCCGGTTGAAATTGAAAAGTCCAACATTTTGATGCTCGGTCCGACGGGCAGTGGTAAAACACTATTGGCGCGCACGCTTGCTCGCATTTTGAACGTGCCCTTTGCGATTGGTGATGCGACCACGCTCACTGAAGCCGGGTACGTCGGCGAAGACGTTGAAAACCTGCTGCTGCGATTGTTGCAGGCAGCGGACTTTGATTTGGAAAGTGCCCAGCGCGGCATCATTTACATTGACGAAATCGACAAGATCGCCAAAACGCAGCACAACGTTTCGATCACCCGCGATGTGTCGGGCGAAGGTGTGCAGCAGGCGCTTTTGAAAATGTTGGAAGGCACGGTCGCCAACGTTCCGCCGCAGGGCGGGCGCAAGCACCCCGAGCAGCAGTACATTCAGGTCGATACGTCGCACATTCTGTTCATCGTCGGCGGGACGTTCGTCGGCTTGCAGGACATTGTGCGCAAGCGCCTGGGGCACAAGTCGATCGGCTTTGCTTCGGAACATGAGAGCGATCAGGACCAGGGCGAATGGATTTTGTCGAAAGTCACGCCGGAGGATTTGACCGAGTTCGGCATGATCCCGGAATTCATCGGGCGACTGCCGGTGTGCTGTGCGCTCGAACCCCTGGGCGAAAAAGCGCTGGTGCAGATTTTGACCGAACCGAAAAATGCGCTGGTTCGCCAGTATCAACATCTGTTCGGCATGGAAAACTGCCAACTCGAATTCACCATGCCTGCGTTGCGCAAGTTGGCGCAGGCGGCGATTGCCCGTGACACCGGAGCACGTGCGTTGCGCGGGGTGATGGAGGATTTGATGCTGAATTTGATGTACGAGCTGCCGGATAAAAAGGTCGAAGGCGCCAAGTATGTGATTGATGATTGGGCGGTGAACAAACGCATTCACCTGGATGATTTGCGGATGGTGAAAAAGGAATCAGCTTGATTTGTATGGATCCAATCGCATCACCACAACCCCCGGTCAATGATCGGGGGTTTTTTTATTGGCGGAAAACATCAGGGATGGGGCGTGATGGCGATGATGGTGATTTGGCCTTGGTCGGGGCCGTAACACCAGAACAAGCGGTACGCACCGGGGGTGCGGTTTTGCACGTAGGCTTCGAACACTTTGTCGCCCTTGCGGTAGGGATGATCGATGGAGTGAAAGACATGCGTTTGCAGGCCGGGGTGGCGCGGGTTCTCGGCCAGTAGTTGCAGGCACTTGATCACCTGTGCATACAACCCCCCTGTTTTGCCGGAAGCTGATTTTTGTGATGCGGGTTTGCGTGCGGTTGAACGTGTAGCCGCGTGCTCCAGTTCATCGAAGGCTTGTCGGGCGGCACGGGTCCATAACAATTCAAAGGGCATGATCAATCACTCATGATTGTGCGGTTAGGTGCGTTTTTGACGAAGTGGCTTGCCGGTTTGCTTTTGCACGGGTTTGAAGACCGGGGCGGGGGCGAAATCACGTTGCCGAGCCTGTGCCAGACCTTCGCGCACCGATTGCAGCGCCTGCTTGTTTTGATACAACCAGGCTTCACGTTCAGGGATCACCCGTGCCAGACTGACACGCACTTCCGTGTCGCTGACTTCCTCCACCAATACCGTGTGATTGGCAAATCGCTCGCCCAGTACCACCCGGCCCTTGCTGTCTGCCACCTTGGCGATCATGGCTGCTCCTTGTGTTGATTTGTTGATTTTACCCACCATGACAAAAGTGGGCAAGTGGGAAATTCCCACATGCAGCGTAAGCGTGTGTGCGAGCCGCGAACGGCAGTCGATTTACTCAGAGCCGCGACCCCCGGGGGCGGCAGTGAGCGGTTGTTGGTTTTTCAAAGAACCACTCGCTTCCGCTCGTGGCTCTGAGCAACACCATATAAACCCCGCGGATGGTGCGGGGGCGGGGTTGGTGTATGCGTCATGATTGTATGAAATGGGCTTGACCCGTTGGCAGGCGGGACGCCCCGCCCTACCCACGGTTTTACATTTCCACCGGTTTGAGCCAGGGCATCATTTTGCGCAGTTGTTTGCCGGTGACCTCGACCGGGTGGTCATGGTCCTTGGCACGCTGGGCTTTGAACCAGGGGAAGCCCTTGGCGTAATCATCGCGGAAGGTTTTGGCGAACTTGCCGGATTGGATGTCGGCCAGGGTTTGTTTCATGGCTGCCTTGGTTTGCTCGGTGACGATTTTCGGGCCGGTGTGGTAGTCGCCGAACTCAGCGGTGTTGCTGATGCTGTAACGCATGTAGTTCAGCCCGCCGCGTTCGATCAGGTTGATGATGAGTTTGAGTTCGTGGCAGACCTCAAAGTAGGCCATTTCAGGCGGATAGCCGGCTTCGATCAATGTTTCAAACCCGGCTTTGATCATCGCGGACAGTCCGCCGCAGAGCACCGCTTGTTCGCCGAACAGGTCGGTTTCGCATTCGTCCTTGAAGCTGCAAACGAGGATGCCGCTGCGACCGCCGCCCACGCCGATGGCCCAGGCCAGGGCGATGTCACGAGCAGCACCGGTGGCGTCCTGATGCACGGAGAGCAAACAGGGCACCCCCCCGCCGCGTTCGAATTCACTGCGCACCGTGTGCCCGGGGCCTTTGGGGGCGACCATGATTACGTTCACGTCTTTGGGCGGTGCAACCGTTTTGAAATGCACATTAAAGCCATGCGTCCAACCCAGCGTCATGCCGGGGCGCAGGTTGGGTTTGACCGACTTTTCAAACACTTCGGGCTGCACTTCATCGGGTAAAGTGAAAATCACCACGTCCGCCTGTTTGACTGCTTCATCGACGGACAGGGGTGCAAAGCCGTGTTCGATGGCGAGTTTGCCATTGGCCGAGTCGGGGCGATTGGCGACGATGACCTTGACCCCCGAATCGCGCAGGTTCTGAGCGTGTGCATGGCCCTGTGAGCCGTAACCGAGAATGGCCACGGTTTTGCCGGAAAGGGGTTGGAGTGAGCCGTGCTTGTCGTACAACGTTTCGATCGCCATGGTGAACTCCGTGGTCGGGGGTGATGATGAACGCCGAGCCACACAATTTATAAGCAAGGGCGATAGGTGTAAAGCGGAGGGAAGTGGTCAAGTGGCCGAGTGGCCAAGTGGACGAGTGATACGAAATGTTTGGCACGAGCGCTTTGTTTCGCTGTTTTTTGATGCCGTGCCCTTCAGGGCCGTATGTTTTCATTCTTTGTCATCCGGGGCTAAAGCCCTCGGCGTCATTTGTTCTCTGATTTTGCACTGGCAATTGAAACAACCATTCCATTTGACATTCGAACCCGCACGGATGAGCCTATTTTCACAACGCACTTACCGGAGTAATTGGCATGACTCATTTTCACTGCCCGGCTCATCAATGGGTGGAGTGGACGCTCGAGGCACAAAAACCCCGGGCAAATCCGTGGGAAGATATTTCCCTTCACGCCATCATGACCAGCCCCGGCCAACCGCCGCTGCGCATCCCCGCGTTCTGGGATGGCGGTAACACCTGGAAATTTCGCATCACCAGCCCCCAGCCCGGCCCATGGTCACTGTGCAGCGAATGCAGCGATGCCGACGATCAGGGCCTGCATCATCAGCAAGCCAAGCTCGAAGTGACTCCCGCACAAAGCAATCACAACAGTGCCCTGCTACGACACGGTGCGGTGCGCCTCGCTGCCAATGGTAAACATTTTGAGCATCACGACGGCACTCCCTTTCACTGGCTGGGTGATACCTGGTGGATGCTCATGAGCGATCGCGTCCACTGGCCGACGGGGTTTGCCCAACTCACCGCCCGTCGAGCCGAGCAGGGTTTTACACTGGTGCAAACGGTCGTGGGTTTTCCCTGTGACACCACCGACACCGACCCCATCAGCGGCAACGAAGGCGGCATGCCCTGGTCACAGGGTTACCAATCCATCAACCCCGCTTATTACCAGGCTTGTGATCGCAAACTGACGCACCTGGTGGAATCGGGCATCGTGCCTTGCATCCTCGGCTGCTGGGGCTACCACCTGCTGTTCATGGGCAAGCAGAAAATGATCGCCCACTGGCGATACCTGGTAGCACGCTACGGCGCACTGCCGGTGATCTGGACCCTGGCCGGTGAGGCAGCGATGCATTATTACCTGTCCAAAGACCGTGAGGGCGACAGCAAAAAATTGATCGACGCCTGGCCTGATGTGGCCAGAGCAGTGCGTGAGTATGACCCCTGGCAACGACTCATCACGTTGCACCCGCGCCGCGCCAGTTGGGACGACACCGCTGATGCAGCGACGCTGGATTTTCACATGATGCAGCCTGGTCACATGCCGCTAGCGCCAAAAATCGGTGTCGAAACCACTGAATTGGCGAAAAAGAAGCAACCGGGAAAGTTATTGGTGAATGCTGAGCCGCCGTATGAAGGTCATGCCGGGTGCAATGGTGCGGAGGTGCAGCGATACTCCTTCTGGAGCAGCATGCTTTCGGGGGCGATGGGTTACACCTACGGTGCTGCGGGCATTTTTCAGGCCAATGATCGTCAACGCCCCACCGGCAATCGCCCCGATGGCGGCGCCTTTGATGCCGTGTTCTGGGACGAGTCGATGATGTACCCCGGTGCTCAGCAGATCGCAGCCGGTCATCGTTTGTTGCAATCGCTGCATTACCACTTGTTCGAACCGCATCCGGAATGGGTCACCGCCGGGCTGCGTTGGGGCGTTGATGCATACCCGATTCCGTTTCGAGCGTATGCAGCAGGGATTGCGGGGGTGTGCCGGGTGATTTATCTGCCGGTGCGCTGGTACCACTGGGAAGGGCCGAGGGTGAACAAACTGGAACCGGGCGTGCGATACCGGGCGGCTTACGTTCAAACCGACACGCTGCAACGTCATGAACTGGGCGTCGTCGCCGGCGACGCACAGGGACATTGGCAGGCCCCCACCCTGCCGCACCTGTTCGATTGGCTGCTGGTGATGACCAGGGTTTGAAAGCGTTTGATTGACAATCCGTGAGTGCCGCCAGCAGTTTGCCTGCAGTGCATGGGTTGATCCCACCAAACAAATGACGCCGAGGGCTTCAGCCCCGGATATTTGCATCGAATAACCGGCCCTGAAGAGCACGGCGTCACGTGACCGCAGGTGGCAACCCGCGGTTCAATGACTTCGTCAGTCGATCACTTCTTCAACCGATCAATCGATATAGCAGTTAACCAAACCATACCCAAGCCTCGGCTTGTCAGCCTCGTTCTTGGCTTGTTTCTGAAAATCCGAAATTCGAAATCATGCCCGCCGCTTCATTCACCATATTGCCCGGAGGTGCTCATCGCCTGACCCAGCACCAGTGCCACCGCGTTGGACAGGTTGTAACTGCGCACCTGACCGAGCATCGGAATGTAAATCCGCCGATCGGGGTAACGATCGTGCCAATCCGTCGGCAACCCCTTGATTTCATTCCCAAAAAGCAGCACATCCTCATCCGCATACGGCACACGGTCGTACCGCAATGCCCCGAACTTGGTCACCACCCAAGGCTGTCGCCCATGCTGCAACAGCCAATCTGCAAACCCCTCCGGGTTGTCGTACTTGACCCAATCCAAATGCGGCCAATAGTCCAGCCCCGCCCGGCGCACCGCACGCTCCGACAAATCAAATGCGCAAGGCCCGATCAAATGCAGGCGTGCCTTCATGCCCACGCATTGCCGGGCAATGTTCCCCGTGTTGGGCGGTATCGAGGGTTGAAATAATGCCACATGCAGCATCAGGCCATCGTAACATTTCGAACCCCGGTCTGAACCGGAAGCGACACATCAATGCGTCAAGTCAATCCAGAAAAAAACCGCCACCTTTCGGTCGCGGCTCGTTCAATTCATCCATGTCCGTTGGTGCAAACGCCTCAATAATCGCCCAGTTGAACGGTGATGGTGCTGCCGGGCGAAGCCAGTGTTCCGGCCACCTGCGTCACCCGATTGTTGTGCGTGACGCGCACCAGATAGTCGCCCAGAAAACCTCGGCTGGTGAAGCTGCCATCCGTGCCGCTCACGCCCGAAGCCCGCGTCCACCATTCTCCAAAAACCAGGTCCAGGTACGCCTGTCCCGACGGCTTGATCGTCCAATCGAAGCGCCAAAGGGCAGCCTGCGGTTTCCAGAACTGCCCTTCCCAAAAGCCCCATAGAACAATGCCGTTGATGGCCGGGTGGCTGAAAGTCACGGTCAAAAAATCGCGCAGGTAATCCGCCTGCAACTGTTCATCGTCCACGTTGATGTCCAACTCCGTGATACGAATCGGCAAGTTCAGTAAGGCAAAACGATCGTAAATCTGTATCAGGGTATCGGGGCTGTTGAGGGCGGAGCCAAAGTGTCCCTGCATGCCGATGCCGCCGATGGGCGCACCGGCTGCCTGTAACATTTGAATGTCATTTTCCAACACCGTATAGCGCTCGTGCGCCGGCGGACTGTTGGGCACTCCCGCTTCATTGATATACAACACCGCATTGGGGTCATCCTGGCGCGCTTTCTGGAACCACTCAACCATGACCGAGCGACCCAGTATGTTCAAAATCGCATTGTTCAAATAGGGTTCGTTGACCACGTCCCATTCGGTCACCTTGCCCGCGAAGGTGGCGGCCATTTCCTTGTTGTGAACGTTGATTTTTTTACCCAGCATCACCGGGTCGTTTTCATATTCCCGCAACCACGACGGTGTGCGTTCCCAACTGGGCCAAATCATGGTGTGACCGCGCACGGGGATGCCGTTCTGCACCATCCAGTTGGCACTGTCGATGGTGGTTTGGCGGGTGGAAACGTTGTCCCACACGGTCCACTTCATGCCCCCTTCGTCCACGCCGTAGTTGAAATACTGCAAATATTTGGTGCGATAGGTCTGGCTGTGCTGGGTGCCGGCGTAAATCCCGGTGATGCGCGAATTGTTGTAAACGCAGCCGAAGGGAAATGCGTGGCGGGTCATTTCCACCTGCACCTGGGCCTGCGGCACCGGGTTGCCCTGATCGTCCTGCACCTGCACCCGCAGATTACCTTTGCGCAAAATCTCGATGCGCTGTTGTGCCAGCGCCCGCCAGGGGGCGTTGGGTTCACGACCGGGATAGGTCAGGTTGGTGCGCGGCAAATCTGCCGGATCGACATTAGGCCCGTAGTTCAATACACGAATACCCGCCACCTCGATGGTCTGCCGACCATGCGCCAGAAACACCTTCATGCGCAGTTTGTTCGCGTCGTAAGCAGCACTGAGCCGACCCGGCAAAAGGTACTCCATCCACTGATCATCGGTCTGCGTCGTGCGTTCGATTTCCTTGGTGTAGGGCGCACCAGCCTGCTCCAGCGCCAACCCTGCCGTGCCCTGGTTGGTTTCGCTGCGCGTCGCCACCGTGCGCACCCATGCCACCAGTAACAACGTGTCATTTTTACTTAACGCATGGGGCACATCCGCGGAAAGCTGAATCGAAAACCCATCCTGCACGTCGGAATTGACCTCCACCTTCCACACTTTGGTGAAGCGCGGATCGTTGACCGTGTGCTGGGTCATTTTCGCCTGTCGATAATTGGCACCCCATAACCCGAACTGAAAACCAGACGCCTCGGAATTGAGCACGACCTGCCCGCCGGGCGGCAGCGGTGTTTGCGCCATCGTCAATGACAAAGGCAGGCACATCACCATCACCATGTATGTTCGAATCGCGTGGGTCAACCACATGTGAATCGCTCCTTGAAAATGAGGGGCCGCCATGGAGGTGCAGCAGATGAGTCCGTTCCCATGCCCGGAGAAGGATGATCAACCAGGGTCGTCGTCTTCAAAAAAACTTTCGATGTGCCTGCGGAAAAGCGCTTGGTCCGATCATGGAATATCCAGGCGCATCCGGGGTTCGTAGCTGCCGCCGGTGACCAGACTGTTGGCCGGGGTTTGCGGAATCTTTGCGGTTTGATAAATCGACGCATGTCCGTCAGCCAGCAAAAAGTTCGTCGTGGTCGAACCCGAATGCCGGGCATGAATGCGTTTTCCATCCTGCTGATGGAAGTAAACCCCATCGTAAATCAGCACTGTTTCAATGGTTCGTTGAATGCCATCAAAGCGTCGTAATTTGACGAAGTCCGTCGCCGGATTGCCGAAGGTCAGCCGGGTGAACACATAGCGGTTGTAGGCCGTGTCCTGAAACGGACTCGACGCCGTCCAACCGTTCATGCCGTACCACAGATGCACAAACAACATCAGCGAGGTGTCCAGGTCATTGGAACGCTGCCGAACATAATGCCCCCCCGCCGGGTCGGTCTGACTCGCGGGTGCAGCATAATTGGTCAATTGATCCAGGCCGTCGGGGCAGCGGAAAACCGACTGTGTCACCGAGCGATCCGTCGGCACGCTGCTGTCGGATTTACCCGTGATGTACCCCTTGGCCACCAGTATGGTTGCCATGTTCTCACGGGTTCCGTGAACCGCATGAACGTACTCGCCGGGGGTCACATAACTCTGATACTCCGCCGCGTAGGCAAATAGACTCGTACCGATCTGCCGTTGATTGTTCAGGCATTGCATGTTTCGCGCCGACGCCCTGGCGCCGTTCAAGGCGGGCAACAAAATCGCAATCAACAGCGCGATGATGGAAATGACCACCAGCAGTTCGATCAAAGTGAAACCATGTAGGGGCCTGGGGCGGCACAATGAACGTGTGTGTTCATGGGTA
>CAZJMK010000013.1:0-62069 GCA_964547135.1 uncultured Phycisphaeraceae bacterium
GAGTGGTCGAGTGGTCGAGTGGTCGAGTGGTCGAGTGATTTTACATTTTGCAGTTCAATGGTTGACCAATGAAAAAATCACCAGATCGCCAGATCGCCAAATCGCCAAATCACCCAACAGACACGACAACTCGCAGCGATATGACCATTGACGCCGAGGGCTTTAGCCCCGGATTTCACCCGTAAACATCCGGCCCTGAAGGGCACGGCGTCATACGCCGACGCAAAGCGTCCGCGCTAAACAAATACAACCACTTGGCCACTTCATCTTCATCACACCCCAAAACCCTTGCCCCCAGCCAGGTCGCGCAATTCACGCACCGCTGCCGCCGTCAAACCGCGATGTTGCGAACCATTGCATACGATGATGGCACACGCCATTTCAAAAAACACCGCACGCTGAATCGCCTCCGAAAAAGTTTTACCCACCGTCACCTGACCATGGTTGGCCAGCATCGCCAGATTGTGCGTGCGCAGCGATTGGGTCACCGCCTCGGCCAGTTGCACCGACCCCGGCAGTATGTACGGCACCCACGCCACCTCCCCAATGTAATACGGAACCTCCGGCGTGGCCGCGAAATTCGTCACCCTCGGCTCACGACAACACAGCACCGTCGCCATCGGGGCCTGAAAATGAAGCACCACATTCACATCATCACGCACCTGTATCACCCCGCGATGAAAACCAATTTCCACCGAAGCCTTCACCGCATTGACACTGCATCCATCCGCCAACCGGCACACTGCCACTTCGCCTGCGGTCAGGTTGGCCATCCAGGCACCGCTGCCCTTGATGAGCAGATGCTTGTCATCCAATCGACTGGACAAGTTCCCGCTGGAACATTGCATCAACCCCAGCGCCGCCGCCTGTCGTGCTGCCTGTGCCAGTGCTTCCAATCGATCCTGCTCAACGTTCATACTTTTTCCCTGAAGGTTACAAAATGACGCCGAGGGCTTTGGCCCCGGTTTTCTTCGATCATAACCGATCACCCGACCCGTCCAAAAAAAGCTGTGGGCAAGCCAAATCGCCTGCCCACAGCCCATGACGGCAACCGCTCCCTCTCGGTCGCGGCTCGTAAAAAAATTACTGCTCACAGGTTTTCTAAGTTCATCACGCCCAGGGTTTGCCGTTCTTTCTGCAGCCGCAGATGAACACTTTCAACCCCAGTGCCTCGGCCATCGCAGCTTTGGCCAGCATCGCCTTGTCCGCATCTTCCGCCGACTTGGCGTACACCACCTGTATGTGGTTGCTCTGATGCCTGGCCATCATCTGTTCACGATCAACCCCATACGTCACCGCGTGCATGATCGGCCACTGCGGCGTCGTCGCGTCCCACCGTCTTTGCGTTTCATGCAAGGGCAACTCGACCACCCCGGCTCGCCCCAAATCCATGCACAACGCCCCGCCCTGAACATACACACGACTCCACACAATTTCGCCCGGCTTGCTGATGCCCTTGATCGTGCTGCCGCCGAGCCTGAAATACATCGCCGGCTGACGTTCGCCGACCGCACCCTTCCAACCATCAATAAAGTGCGAAGGCGGTGCCGATCCGCTGATTTCAAACACCCATACATAATCCTTCACCGTCCCGCTCTGGTCCCAATCACCCCAACGCAAATCGTGCAACGTGTTTTCCACCGGCTGCCCCATCGCCTGATGCACCCGGTACGTCATCAACCCATCCAGCCCGGCGCACTCATCCACCTCATTGAAATGCGGTAACGGTTGCCCGGCATACAACACCCGCCTGCCATCACCACTCTTCACCGGCGGACGCACCGAATCATTGAGCGTACCCTCCACCAAATCGCTCGCGGGCAGCGTGTCCTTGAGCCCTTGCTGATACTGAATGCCGATGGTGGCGCAACCGAATTCATCCGCGATGCGCAGGGCAGCGATGTAGGTTTTGCATTGCAACAGTATTTGTTTTTCGGTGAGGTCTTCCGCCTCGCTTGGGCCGAGCTTGAAGGTCATGCCCTTGTCCAGGTACCACTGGTACACCGCCTGTGCCTCGGCATCGCTGACCATGCCCGCAGCATAGGCCAGGGCGGACTGTGACAAACGTTCCTTGTACACGCCGGTGGGGTGCAACAGCTCATCGGGAATGATGGCGTTGTACATGCCCATGCAGCCTTCATCGAACACACCCATGATGGCCTTGTCGCGTTGCAACTGGGCAGCCAGTGCCTCGCCGAGTTTGCGTTCGGCGCTGCCGAGTTTCACTTTCGACAGCGGCACGACATGGGTGATTTTGTGTTTGGCGTAACCGGTTTTGAGCCATTGCGTCAGGTACTTTTTGAAAAAGTCATCGGTGAAATCATCGCTCCAGATGGTGCTGTATTTCACGCCGGCTTTGGTCAATGAACCATTGAGGTTGAGCATGCCCACCAAACCGGGCCAGGTGCCCGACCAGTTGGCGGCTGTCAGAATCGGGCCTTGGTGACTCACCAGCCCGTGCAACAGGTGATGCGAATACTGCCAGACGGATTCAGCGACGATGACCGGGGCGGTCGGGTCCATGGTGGCGAACACAGCCATGCCTTCTTTTTGCGAACCGATGAAGCCATGCTTTTCATCGGGTTTGTAGGCGTGGGCGCGCACGACTTCATACCCGGCCTGGTTCACCGCGGCGGTGAGTTTGGCTTCCATTTCCTGCTGCGCCGGCCAGCATTTTTGATTGGCGGTGATACGCAGATCGCCGTTGGCGACGAGGTAAACTTTTTTTCTGCCGAGTTTGGGGGTTTTGGAAAGTTTGGGGGTTGCATAAGCCATGAAAAATATCTCCGTGATGGCGACAACGATAAATGGTTGAAAGCATTACCGTGAATGCTTGATACTCGTTCACTTGCCTGTCCCCTCTCCCTCCGGGTGAGTTGAAAACCTCGCCGAGGCGGGGGTTAGGGTGAGGGCGTGTCTTCACTTGACCACTGGTATGAACTGCGCAGCAAAAAACATACGCCGATGCTGTTTCATCGGCGGCAGCTCAGCAATGTGGGGGGCTGGGGCGATTGGTGCGGGTCATGCCCGTGGCCGAGTCGGCCCCGCGACCAAACAGCACACCATGCGTATGTGCATGCTTTAAATCCATGAAACACAACATACCGCGCCGATGTGACGCATACCAGCGGGAACACCGCCTATGCTACTAGCCATGAGTGTTGTTGAAACAACCGCGGATGTCACACCGTCACCACGGCGAGCCTTGTCGCCGATTCATCGCTCGGAACATTGGCTGCCGATGCTGTATTGGTGTCTGTGGTTGCTTTTCAACTGGGTGCTGGCACGACCGCATGAAGCAACCCCCCCTGCGGTTCGCTGGATGTTGCTTTCCATCGTACTGGGCATGTTGTTGCTCTGGCCGGCCTGGCAGTTGAGTCTGTCACATATCAGCCCGCGACCCCTGCGACCGGTGCGCGAACATTTGCAGGTACTGGCACACATGCTGGGGTTGCTCATGGTGTTACAGGTGGTGCTTTGGCCGTTGCGTTTCACCGCAGGTTGGCCGGTGGAACAAACCCTTTGGCTCAGCGGCGCGTTGTGCGGTTGGTTGCTGGTGGTGGGTGCGGTCACAGCCTGGGGCTATCAGCGCACCACCCAGGCAGGTCGCATGGTGGCGATGTTGATGGTCGTGTTGCTGGTGGTGGGTGAGCCGCTGCTGCGGGCGATGCTGGTGTTACCGCGTACTGGTTCGGGGTTGATCGCAGGTGTACCGCTGGCCGGGCCGTTGCGCATGGTACAGGCGATGGGCGCCCCGCCGGGGTATTGGTATCTGCAAGGCTGGGGGCTGTATGTGTGCGGTTTGCTGTCAATCGGTGCAGCAATGTGGCTGATATTGCTGGTAACGAGTTGTCGCAAACGAAGCGAGGGTTAAGTGTGGTCAAGTGGACGAGTGGTCAAGTGGTCAAGTGAAAAACTCAAGTCAGGGACAAAACACAAGCACCCTCCGTTTTTCATCGATCCGATGCCCCGAGTTTGGGGTGCAACATCCATAAAAACAATGGGCCGCCGATCATGGCTGTGAAAATGCCGATCGGCATCAACCCGATATTGAACGTGCGGTCCAATACCACCGCCAGGGTGTCAGCCAGTATCACCAATATCGCGCCCAGCAGTGCTGAGCCGATCACCAAATGCCTGTGCCCCGGCCCCAGCATCAACCGACCCAGGTGCGGGCATATCAGCCCCACAAAACCAATCGGGCCTGCCAGCACCACCGCGCCCCCGGCCAATATCGTCGCCAGTAAAAACAACACCGTACGCAACACCTTCAAATTCACCCCCAAACTCAATGCTTCACTGTCACTGAACGTCGCCACGTCCATCGCCCTGCCCATGAGCGCCAATAGCAACACACCCATGAGCGTGAGCACCGCCACGCCCAAAAGCGTCGGTGAAGTGATGGTTTCGTTGAGGTAACCCATCATCCATCGGCCGATGTCCTCGCGCATGCCCGCAGGCATTTTCAGGTAGTTCAGCAACATGATCACCGCTCCGTTCACCGTGCTGAGCACCACGCCCGTCAGCAGCAGCCCCAACGGATCGATCATGCCCCGTCGCCGACTGGCTGCGTACACAATCAAGGCACTGCCCATCGACCCCAGCAACGCCCCCAGGTGACTTCCGCCGAAGCGCTGGTAAAGGGTGAACGCGATCAACCATTGCACCATGATGCCCAAAGCTGCGCCACTGGATAACCCCAAAATGAACGGCTCCGCCAGCGGGTTGCGCAACAAGGCCTGCAACGCCACACCACTGGCAGCCAACGCCAACCCCACCAGGCAAGCACTGGTGACGCGCAGCAGGCGAATATCCAGTATCGTCGTTTGGGCCGAGCCTTCCGACCAGCCACTCAGAAACAGACGGTCGAGCGCGTAAAACAGGTTGCCGCCGGGCCAGCCGAATTCACGACCGACGCACAAACGCAAGGCTGCCGCCAGCAATACCCCCAGCCCCAAAGCGGTGAGTATCAACACACTCGAAGGTTTCGCGGAGGAAGGTAACACAGGGGTGCATGGCATGGAATCAAATATCGTAACCGATGTGCCTGCGTGATTGGGCATCGCGCTGTATGGTCATACCGAAAAGAAACGAAATTGGCCGCAGAGATCGCAGAGATCGCAGAGGCAAGGCAACGACGCCAAGCCGCCAAGGGGCCAAGGCGCCAAGAACAAATTGGAAAGTGGCTCAAGCATATTGGCCAATAGTGGTCATCGATCTGATGCTCATCAACATGATTCATCCTCTTTTCTTCTTGGCGTCTCTCTTGACTTGGCGTCTTGGCGTTTAAGCCTTTTGATTGTTCTTCTCTGCGTTCTCTGCGATCTCTGCGGCAAAATTGGATAACAGTTTTATTGGCGATATGGGTTATGGAGCAACCGGCTCAGGTGCGGGGGTCGTTGCGGCAGGGGTTGGGGGTGCTGCCTCCGATGCGAAAAAATCTTCCCGCATCAGTTCGTCCACCTGCGCTGCCAGGTGCGGGTAAATGGCCTTGGTCAGTGCCGCTGCGACGCGGTCAACCGATGTGCTGGGCAACATGCCGGTTGGTTCATTCGCCAAAGCGATGCGGTTGTTTTCCACCGCGGGAATCGCCAACCCCTTAAAAACCGCCAGGCGCGGGTCACTTGCCATATCGCCCAGTTCCGCAGCCTTGGGCGCAAGGAACACCACCACCTCCGGCAAAATTTCCAGCAATCGCTCACGGTCAAAAGTCGGTGCCCCGACCTTCGCATCCCCCGCTGCATTGCTCGCATTGATCGTGGTCAGCAACTGATGATGCACCGTCCCCGGCCCGACCGCCATGAGCGGATTGGTACCCAATACCAGTAACACCCGGGGCCGACTTTCACGAGCCGTCAACTGCCCGAGCTTGCCCAAACGCATGAGCATGGTGAGTTTGACCTGTTGCGCACGAATTTGCTGATTGAGCACCGTCCCCAGACTCGGCGTTTTGCCTGCCGAGGGACTCTGCCCGGTCAGCCCGGCCACGAACTCGTTTTCATCCAACAATACAAGTCCGATTTCATCGATCGACAAGGGCGATGGGTATGCCACGATTTCAAAGTTGCCGCGCTGTGCCAATTCCTTGAGCCTTGGCGGCACGCCCTCCTTGGTGAGCATCAGCAGCACATGCGTCGGCTTGGTCGCAAGCAACGCTTCGCTGTTGATGTCCATGATGTCGCCCACAATCGGCAACCCGACCGGAGCCGCATCATCATTGCGTGCCACACCGACGAGCAAATTCGACTGCCCCAGGTCCACCACCATTTGCGACAAGGCTGGTGCCAGACTCACCAGCCGCATGCCCTGCTTGGCGTCATCGCCCTTGAGTTCGATGTATTGCGCAGCAGGCTCGCGTTCGCAGCCGAGCATGAGCGACACGAGACACGACAACATCATCAGGCACGAAGTCAATCGGTGGCTGGGCATGGGTGTGGGTGATTGCTTGGGTTGAGGGTAATCGGTGAATGATTGTAGCGCGTGTTCGTGCAAGTTAGGGCAATTTGCATGATTCTACGTAGTGGCGAGTGCCTTCTTCCGTCCCCTCTCCCCTCGGGAGAGGGTTAGGGTGAGGGCGTGCCAGGTATTCGAAAACCAGTTAATTCATGGCCTTTTCTGCATCGCGACCTCACCCGAACAAGCAGACGCAAAATCGCGCAAGTTTTTCTACGCTGCCGAGGGATCCTCTTTGGGCGCAGCCTTGGCCGTGTCATTGACATCGGCTTTTGCAGCGTCAAGGTTGATTTCATCAAACTCGGTTCCGTCCGCACTGCGCCGCAAAAGCAGATACACCCACGTGTTGGCCGCCAGAAAATAACTGATCGCAAAGGCTGCCAGCAAACCCACCAACGCATAGACCCAAATGGAAATCACAATCGCTGACACTTTGCCCGTGATGCCAAGCAGCCAAAGGTCGGTGTTGTACGCCAAAGCCCCGAACCGCGGCATGGGCAGTATCGCTTCGAATCGACCCACCCCCAAATCGGCTTCACGAAACACCCCCACACCGATGAAAAATCGCGTCACCCACAACGTCACAAACACCAGCGTGGCCACGAACACGTAACAGACCGCCCCGTACACCAGGGCCAGCACGTTGTAAAACAACCAGCGCCACGGGCGACCCAGCACATAGTTGTAACATCGGCTCACCGCATCAAACGCATCCGTACCCTCCACCGCCAGGGCTGGGTAAAAGAGCGACACACTCAGCAACCACCCCACCAACAGCACCGCTATCACCACTCCCAATACCAGCGACAACCCGAATAGCAACGACCCCACGACATCCAGCACCGGCCAGTTGTAAAAAATAAAACCCGACAGCGTCAGCACCAGCCCCAACACAAACGAAAGTACCAGCGGCAACATCGGCGTACCCACCAACCACACCCACCGCCGACCGGCAAACGCCACCGCCTTGCTCGGCGACAACCGCACATCACGACAGGCGTGCAGCGCATTCATCCGTGCCACCGCACCACCCAGTATCGCCCACAACCCCAGCCCGTAAATCAGATATAAAATCAGAAAAAAGCGGTGCTCCGCCCACATCCACGCAGGCACCGTCACCAGCATTTGACGCAATGCCCCGACCACCGTGTTGCTCGGAGCAGGGCTATCGCTGAGCAATTCCTTCACCCCAAAATCAAGGGCGATCGCGGCTCGAATCAATTTTTCAAACCCGCTGATCTGTGCCTCCAATGCCGCAGCAAACGGCCCACGCGGTCGCATCAACCGCACCGATTGCAACCGATCCGCCCGTTGCTTTTGCAGACTCGTCACTCGTCGATCCAACTCGTCCTTTTCAAGTGCCGGGTCCATGGTGACCAGGCGCTGATACTCACTGCTGTAATGTTCGTTGATGGCCTTGACCACCTCACGCACCGGCTCACGGGTTTCCAAGTCCGGTCGAAGACCCAGCCCGCCGATGCCGCGAATGCCCGACAGTTCCCCATACATTCGGCCCTTGACCGCCTGCGACTGTCCCTCCACCCAGAATCGAAACGACTCGGCACTCATCGTCGCATAACGATTGAGTTCCCCCGGATACACCGACCGCCCCGGCAATGACGCATCCAACACCCACCCGCCCAGGTACAACAAGAGCACCAGCATCAGACATAAAAACAATTTGGGCGGATGCACCGCCAGACGAAACGCCCCGGCCAGTTTCAACCAGGTGAACGTCGCGGACCAGTCGATCTCCTGCACACGGATCGGCTTGGGTTTTTCTTCCATCATGCTTGGCTCAATCACAAAAAGTTGGAACCCTTGACACAGGCATCATCATAAGGGTCGAACGCAGGTGAGCCAAACGATGTGGCATCACTGCCGCCGGGGGCGCCCTCGGCGGTGGTTTGTTTCAATGTGGCACCGCCGCCCTCGGCGGTGTCATCGAATACTCGGGGACAACTCAGCCGGGGCGGCTGGGCTACAAAAACATGGCTCACACATGCACCGGTTGTTGCGCTGATTCGGTGGGTTCTTCGGGGGTTTCGGGGGCGTGTTTGCCATAGCGGAACATGACCAATTGGCAGCCGGGGCAGTGGTAGGCGGGCAGTTTGTGGCGACGTTCCCAGGTGAACGTCCCGGGCAGGTAACGAGCGAACTCGACCGAGCCGTGCGGCTGACCTTTGCGAAACCAGAACATGCCTCCGCCGGTGGGCACGAAACCTTCCTGCATCTTGTTATGACATTTTGGACAGAGCATGGCTGAACCCTCATGTGTATTGGCTTATGACGGGACTCAACATGTCAGCAGAACAAACGCTGCCCTATTTAGTTTATCGACCGGGCGGTGGTGAACCAAGCATTTTTCTGTATGAGTCATCAGAGCCGGGACGTGTCGTCCCGGCGTGAATTATCTCTTGCCTTGGAAATCAACCGGGGCGACACGCCCCGGCTCTGACAATAAAAAAACCCCTGGTCAATGACCGGGGGGTAAATGCAGCACAATCGATGAACTCACATACACCTACGGTACGCTGTGTGGCCCCCGTGTATATCATGAGGCGAATCACATCTGCCGGGAAAGCTCTTCGAGTTTTTTGATGCGGTTGGCGGTTTTGGGGTGGGTGGAAAAGAGGCTGTCGCCCCCGCCGCTGGAGAGCGGTTGAATGATGAACATGTGGTTGTTGGTCGCCAGTTCGCCTTGCAGCGGGATGCGCTTGGAATACGTTTCGAGCTTTTGCAAAGCGCTGATCAGGCCACGGGGCGTGCCCGCGATGTAAGCCGCATCATGATCAGCCACATACTCACGGCTGCGACTGATCGCCAGTTGAATGATCGCCGCGGCAATCGGTGCCAGAATGATCATGGCCAGCATGAGCAGCGGATGCACACCACTGTCGCGCGAGTTGCCCCCGCCGAGCACAGCGATCCAGCCGAGCATGTTCAGCGCCCCGGCAATCGTGGCGGCAATGCACGAAATCAGCGTGTCACGATTTTTCACGTGCGCCAGTTCGTGAGCCATGACACCTTCAAGTTCTTCGTATGAAAGTAGTTTGAGCGCACCATGCGTCACAGCCACGGCTGCGTTGTTGGGGTTGCGCCCGGTGGCAAAAGCATTGGGGGCTTCATGCGGACAAATGTAAACCTTGGGCATGGGCAACTGGGCGTTCTCGGCAAGGCGGCGCACCATGTGTACCAGGTCGGGTGCGGTTTTTTCGTCCACCTGCTGAGCGTGCATCGACGCCAGGGCGATCTTGTCACTGAAAAAGTAAGCGACGACGTTCATCAGGCCGCCCATGATGAAGGCCATGATGAGGCCTTGCGTGCCCCAGATGGAGCCGATGGCCAGAATGATGCCGAACATCCCGCCCAGAAGGATCACCGTTTTCAGATTGTTGAAGAGTCGTGTCATGGCTCCGTAATGTCCGAGTGTACTTGGGTGTCCCGACATGAACGCATTGCTGATACCACAGCATGATACGTGCATCATCGAGGCCCTCTCGGTTGCACAATCATACGCAAGATTGATGCCCAGGGTTTGCGCACCGGGCGTTAGCGCCGCGATTTAGCGCGTTGTAAGAAGTGTTCAAGCGATACAAATAACGAATTACGGATTTCGTATATTCAGAACCAAGCCAAGAACGAGGTCGCCGCGGCGACCGAGGGCTTGGGTATTCAAAGAAGTGGTCAAATGCTTGAACATTATTCAGTTCGTTGATTGAGGGCTCTGAAAAATCCCTCTCCCCATGGGAGAGGGTGGCCGAGTCCGCGAGGCCGGGTGAGGGCCGATGAAGAAAAGGCCTTGAAATACCGTACGACCAAACGCTCTTCCGCCCTCACCCTAACCCTCTCCCGGGGGGAGAGGGGATTGTTCAGAGGGCTCATAATTTTATCAAGGAATACCCAAGTCCTCGGTCGCCGCGGCGACCTCGTCCTTGGCTTGGTAAATCCGAAATCCGAAATTCGAAATCCGAAATCCGAAATTCAATGCCACTTGACTACTTCATTGCATACCCATCGAACCCCAACATTCGACATTCTGTGTTACCCTTGCCGTCATCATGCGTGTACTGGTGCTGGGTTACATTGTGCGTGGGCCGCTCGCGGGGTATGCCTGGCATCATGTGCAGTATGTCATCGGCCTGAAGCGTTTGGGGTTTGATGTCTGGTATTTCGAAGACAGCGAAGATTGGCCCAGTTGCTACGACCCAAGGCGCAACCTCACGGACAGTGATCCGACTTATGGCTTGCACTTTGCCGACATGCTTTTCAAACGGGTCGGTCTGGGTGAACGCTGGGGTTACTTTGACGCCCATCAAAACCAATGGCACGGCCCGGCCGGCGGCAAGGCCCACGCCTTGGCAAACAGCGCCGACATCATCATCAACCTGTCAGGCATCAACCCGTTGCGCGGGGCGTGGTCAGAGGTTCCGCTGCGGGTGTATGTCGATACCGACCCGGTGTTCACGCAGGTGCGTCACCTGACGGACCCCTGGTTCAAAGCCCGCACCGATCAGCACAACCGCTTTTTTTCCTTCGGGGTGAATTTGAAGCAACCCGGCTGCACCGTGCCCGATGATGGTTACCCGTGGGTGCCGACCAGGCAACCGGTGTGTACGGACCTTTGGCCGGTAACGCCCCCGGTTTCCCCGAACGTCAATCGACCGTTTACCACCGTGATGCAGTGGGACAGTTACGCAAAGCGTGAACATCAGGGTGTGACGTTTGGCATGAAGTCGATGTCGTTTGAACCGTATATGAACCTGCCCAGTGAAGCGGCCCCGATATCGTTGGAACTGGCGATGACCGGTGATGAGGCCGCAGCACGCCTGTCCAAACTGGGTTGGCGAATCAACAACCCTTTGCTGGTGACAAGCGACCCTTGGCGGTATCAAGCGTACATTCAACAGTCGATGGGCGAGTGGTCGATTGCCAAGCATGGGTACGTGAGCACGCACAGCGGCTGGTTCAGCGAGCGCAGTTGTTGTTACCTGGCCAGCGGGCGACCGGTGGTGGTGCAGGACACCGGCTTTTCCAACTGGCTGCCCTGTGGCGAAGGGTTGATTGCGTTTGCCAACCTCGAACAAGCGGTGACGGGGCTGCATGATGTCGTGCAACGTTACCCGCATCATTGTGCCGCAGCACGAGCACTGGTGGAAACGCACTTCGACGCGGAAAAAGTGTTGACGAAAATGGTGAATGATGTGAAGGTTGGATCGTGACAACCAAAGCGTGATTGATTTGTTACATTGGGTTGCATGTATGTGTAGCCGAGGGTGGTAACCCGTCAGGTGCCCGATGTGGCAGCGCCGCCCTCGGCGGTGTGTTCGCTCATGGTGATTCACCCAGCCGGGGGCGGCTGGGCTACAACGCCGACGCAGAGCGTCCGTGCTAAACATCAACCGTTCGGAGCAACCCATGACGCAAACGACCCCCGCCACACTGACCCAAGCCTTGAAAGATCAACTGCTCATTTGCGACGGGGCGATGGGCACCCAGCTCATGGCCCGCGGCCTGACCAGCGGTGCTTGCGGTGAAGCTTGGAACCTGCAACGCCCGATTGACATACTGAGCATTCATCAGGCGTACCTGAAAGCCGGGTGCGACCTTATCACCACCAACACCTTCGGCGGAACCACTTTCGCCCTCGAACGTCATCACCTGCAACATCAAGTCCGTGAACTCAACCGAGCCGGGGCACAACTGGTGCGTCAGGCCATCGTCACCCATGGCAAAAAAGCGTGGGCGCTGGGTGACGTCGGCCCCTTCGGCGGGTTCCTCGAACCCGTCGGCGATATGTCAGTCGATCGATTGCAGACGATGTTCATCGAGCAGTGCCAGGCGTTGCACGAAGGCGGGGCGGATGCGATTTTGGTGGAAACGATGGTGGACCCGGGCGAGTTGGCGTTGGCGGTGAAGTCGGCTTTGAGTGTGAGCGATTGGCCGGTGTTGGCGACGTATGCGTTCAACAAGGCGGACGACGCCGAGTCGGGCGGGTTTCGCACCATCATGGGCACCTCGGTGCATGAGGCGATGAAGCAGGCCATTGACGCCGGGGCCGCGGTGGTGGGTGCCAACTGCGGCACGGGGTTGTCGTTGGAAGACTACCTGCGCCTGGCGGAGGTGATGGTCAAATCAGCGGGCAATGTGCCGGTGATGATTCAACCCAACGCGGGGGCGCCGGTGCTGGTCGATGGCAAGGTGGTTCACCCTGCCACGCCTGCGGACATGGCGGCGATGATTCCCGAATTGCGCAATGCCGGGGTGCGCATCATCGGCGGATGCTGCGGCACCAGCCCCGCTCATTTGCAGGCCATGGTCGTGGCGATACGGGGGTGATACGAATATGGATCATGGATGATGGATAATGTTCCGAGATATTGCTTTTCAAACAACTCTTGGTTTGAACATCATCCATTAACCATTGATGTCGTCGGTGGCTCCGCTAGCGGACGTGATTGACCGATCCTACTTCAAATGCAATACCCAAGCCCTCGGCTGTCAGCCTCGTTCTTGGCTTGGTCATTTCATTTGACCACTTGACCACTCGGCCACCTCTGATATCACTTCGCCGCCCAGGCCAGTCCACGAGCTGCGATTTCACGAGCTTCGGGCACATCGAAATCCTTGAACGTATGCCCCCAGCAGGCCACGAACACCTTGCCCTTGCCCCAACGTTTGGTCCAGGCATAAGGCATCACCGTACCAGCCTGGTACAAATCCTTGTCACCATGTTCACCGCTGAAGGTCGTGGTGCAAAGCACATGGTTGCCCGGGTCCACATGCACGTAATACTGCTCGGTGTTCACCAGTGTGAACGGGGCGATGCCCTCGGTGATCGGGTGATCGCGATCGGTGATGTGTACGAGGTATGAGGGAATGCCGTTGCCCGGATGCGACACCCATTGCCCGCCGGTCATCCATTGATACTGCGTGTTTTCGCGGAACGAATCGATGATGCCCCCATGCACCCCGGCAAACCCCACGCCGCTGCGCACCGCCTGATCCAAACTTTCAAACTGCTCCTTGCTGATTTTGCTCATCGTCCACATCTGCACGATCAGCGACAGGCCCATCAACTTTTCCTTGTCGAGGTAGCTGTCCAGCGTGTCGGACAATTCGACTTCAAAACCGCGCTCACGCAACCAGCCGGCTTCGAGTTCAGCCGTCTGCTTGGGGGTGTGCCCGTCCCATCCGCCGAAAACGATCAGTGCCCTCTTCGCAGCCATGAAAAATTTCCTTGTGGTAATGGTTGAACCGATTGACAAAAATAAAAGCCTACTTGATATGAAGGTGATTCGTCAAAAACCGACGATGGTCTTTGGCACGAATTACCAAGTAGTAATGACGCCGTGCCCTTCAGGCCCGGATGTCGCCAAACGGCTCGCAATATCCGGGTCTGAATCCCTCGGCGTCAATTACTCTTTAACCTGTTTCAACCCTTCCATCCATTCACGGGCTGCTTGGCCGGCCAGGGGTATCGCAAACCCGACGCCCGCGTCGTACCACTGGGCGGTGTTGATACGCTCAGTGCCTTCGATGATCGGTGCGGTACAAAGTCCAATCACGTTGCCTTCGATATCGACCAATACGCCGCCGAAGTTGATGGGTGACAGCGCTGCATCGGTCTGAATCGCCATGCCGCCCAATCGACCCGTCGCACTGACAATGCCCACCGAAACCGCAGGCTGCTGTCTGCCGTAGCCCAGCCCCACCGCGATCACCCACTGCCCCACTTTCACCTGCCCAGGTTCCAACAGCAGCCCTGTTGCCGGGGTGTTTGCAATGCCGGGGGTCACATCGCTCGCATCAGCCCCATTCACTTTCACATCACCATCGATTTTCAACAGCGCCACTTGCCGGGCTTGATCACGCCCCACCACCTTGGCCAAGTGACGCGAACCATCGTGCAACGTCACCAAAAGCACCGTCGGGTTGTGTTGCAGGTGGTACAAACTCGTGAGTATGTCGCCCGCATCATTCATCAAAAAACCCGTCGTCACCGCATCGCTCGATGCCACCAACCCCTGCATCGCCGCCCGTCTGCCGCCTGACTTCGCTTCCTCGTTCACCGTCGTCGCCCCCCAGGTTTCCAGCATCACCAGCCTGCCCCGCACCCGCTCCACCGCGCGACGCACCACCTCGCCCCCCGGCTTGATTTCCAACCATGATGCCTCCGCCAACGAACTCGACGACTGAACCTGCTTCGCCTGCTCCACCTGCTGCACACGATCAGTCAATTCCCCTTGTGCTTCCGCCCCTGTCATTAAAGCCCGCACCATCGCCATGCAACACAGCGTCACCCACGCCAACGTTTTGCCACCCGTGCTTTTCAAGGTTGATTCAACTCCACAGTGATCACTTGCTCGCCCCGTCGCACCACCATTTCCATTTTTCTCACCTGCGCCATTTCGTCCAACACCCGTTGCGCCGACTGCACATCACTCACCCGCTGACCGTTGATCGAAAGCACCCAATCATCCTTGCGCAGCCCGGCGCGTGCTGCCGGTGAATTGCGTACCACGCGGTCAACGTAAGCCGGGGCCGAGTCACCCCCCTGCGTGAACCAGCGAACCCCCCAATCCACCTTCGCTGCTACCGGGGGCGGGGGCGGGGGCGAACCCTTGATTTCACGATTCAACCCCGACATCAGTTCATCATCACCACGCACCCAAGCCGCAATCGGTTCCATCGGCACAGCATAATTGAGTCGTGTCCCGGTCCATCGATTTTCCGCCATTTTGCCGACCATGCCCACCAGTCGCCCTTGCGTATCGGTCAACGCACCGCCTGCCGCACCGGGGTTGCTGATGCCCGCGTCCGTCACCAGCACAGGCCCTGCGTACACCACATCAATCATCCGCCTTTGCAAATCCAATTCCCCCAGCCACGTCACCACCCCCGCATTCACCGATGCCTTTTCATCCCCCTGTGCCACCCCGAACGCATGCGTAAACGCCAATACCCCATCGCCCACCTGCATCAGCCCCCCTGTATCTGCCAATTCAAAAAACCTCGGAGTTGTCGCATCGATCTGCAACACCACCGCCTGCAACGCATCGCTCCGCTTCACCCATCGTGCTGCATGTTCCGACCCATCCGCCAGTGTCACCCGCGCTCGATCACTGGTCGTCATCGCATTGAGTGTCGTTAGCACCGTTCCGTTGCCACTTATCAAAATGCCCCCCGCATAACCCACCTCCATCCCCGCCGCAGGCCCATGCACCTTGACCACCTTTTCCCGCACCTCCTCAATCACCCGCAAACGCAACCACCCCTGACTTTGCTTCATCGCTTGATCATCTGTGCCGGCGGTTACTGACTGCACCACTGTCACTTCCTCGTGCTTCACCGGCCGCGCCCACGCCTCCTTCCCCGCAGGCCAACCCATTTTTCTCAGCAACACCGTGTCATATTCATCCCGCATCAATTTCACCTTCGCGCTCCGCCACTGTCCCTGATGCTCCCACACCACTTCCACCACCGCCCCTTCCGGGTAAATCGATATCAACCCCGTGAATTGATCCGCACTGCGAACTTCATTGCCATCCAACCGCAGCAACCGGTCCCCCAACTGCAACCCCGCTTGTGCCAGCGCACTATCACGCTCAATCGCATCACAAATCACCCGACCATCACGCTCCGCAAACGTCGCCCCCAGTTGGCCGTGATGCACCAGTCCGCCTTGGCGCAACCTCGGCAAAAAATTTTTCACCTGTGCCATCGAAATCGCGTAACCCAATCCGACATTCACCCTGCCGCGTTCTGCAAACGAAGCTCTGCCGATGATGCCGATCACCCTGCCTTTCATATCAAACAACGGGCCGCCCGAATTACCCGGGTTGATCGCTGCATCCATCTGCAAACAATGCCCGTACACCAGCAAATTGCTACCCCCCTCGCCCGCCTGAAAACGTTCCACCCCGCTGATCACCCCCAAACTCGCCCCAGGCTGATAATCCTCCGCCAAATTAAAACCGTTGCCCATCGCCAGCACTGCCTGCCCAGCCTTCACCTCGCGCGAATCGCCCAGCACCGCCGTCGGCAACCTTTCCCCCGCTTCCAATTGCAATTGAATCAATGCCAAATCACCACCCGGGTCCACCCCGATCAGCCGCCATTGCCGCAACCGCCCTTGGGTCACCCTCGTATGTGTTGATTGATCAACTTCCCCCGTCCGAACATTTTCATTCGACTCCCCCGCCGCCCCCGGCTGCCCCGCCACACCCTTCCACCCTGCCGCTGCCACCACATGAAAATTGGTCAGTGCCTGCCCGTCACTGGTAATCACCACCCCCGATCCGCCGCCTGCTTTGGGGTCGTCTCCGAACACCGCAATCACCGACCCGCGCACGCTTTCAATCACCGCCACCCGCTGCGCTTCCATCGCCCGTACTTGAAACAACGCATCATCACCGCCACGCACATCGCCAGCCACCTCTGCAACCATCGTCACCCACATCACCATGATGATCCCGTAACGTTGCATGCAATTCACGTCTCGCTGATCAGTTGATGATTCATCAAACCAACTGCGGTCACCGACCCTTCACCAACCGCACATCCGCCCAATTGGCATGATCCCCAATGTCAAAGTTCTCGCCTGGTTCTACTGCCAATACCAACCGCTTCACCCCCCGTATCGACAACTTCACCATCTGCCCCTGATCACCTCGACGCATACGTTGCCGAAACAGTTCGACACCATCCCCCCTCACCACAAATTCGCAATCCCCCTGCCTGTTCCCCGTCGGTTGCAATCCGATCGTCGCCAGCAACCATTCATACCCGCCCCCCAATTCATATTCCAACACACTTTTCGCATGTACCCCGATGCCGCGTTCATATACTTTTCCATCCACCTGCATCAGTTGCCCCGTCACCGCGCGATCCCTTTGCCACCGCCAACCGTCCGTCGGAAAAAACACCTCCAACACCTTCACCGGCTCCAAATCCGACACATACACCAATCGCCCCGACCCAGTCTCCAACTTCACCACCTTCCCCCAAAGCACATTCACGGTTGCTTCCCCCATCCACCAATGCAACCGCCCTTCTTTCAATTCCCTCAATCGTCCCGTCAGCACCGATCCATCACTCAACCCTACTCGTGCCTCACCCTCGCCATGGGTTCCAATTTCACGCTGACCCGTTCCCGCCAATATCACCCCAACCACCCGTTCCCGCCCCACACTCCGCGTCTGCTGGTTCCATACAAACTTCACCCCCTCCTCCGTCAGCGTTTCCAATGTGCCTGCCACCTGTTGCAACCCCTGCCCGCTTTTGACCCAAAGTCGATCCGCTTCCTGCCCCCCCGCTTCCTGCATCATCGCCCTGAATTCATCACTGGGTTGACCCGCTCCCGCCCCCTCCCCCGTTCCATGCAACCACACTCCCCGCACCCATTGCATCGCCAGTTCCACCCGCCCCAACAGCTCAGTTTCCATAACACACACCCTGCCATCCATCGCCACCGATTTCACAAACACTTGTCCCCCACCCCGCAAATACACCACCGTCCCCGATGCGTTCTGCTCGCCCGTCGCCACCCCTGTTTCAATTCGCCGAATATCCGCCCACCCCACATCTGCTTTGCTGCTGCCCTTGAGTTGCACATTGCCATGCGTATCGATCGACTCGACTGTCGCCTCCAACACCAGTCCTTCCAGCAACTCAATCCGCTGCGCCTGCAAACCACCACCCCACAACATCACCCACAGCAACACCCATCCTCCGACATGCTTCGCACCCATGCCCTGAGTTGCGCAACCCTGCTTGTTTTTCACTTCGCGTACCTTTTTCACTCTTGACTCTCATCCGCCAGGTTGCGGTAATACTGCTCCACCAGCTCGCGGTAACGATCCGGGAATTGTCCCTTCAACGTATCGAGCACCTGCTGCCTCTCCCTCTCCTGTAACCGCAGCCAATCCTCCGCCGGGTCGCGCCTTGCGCCACGCAACTGCCCCATGCGTGCCTCACCCACCGGGGCTGTCGATTGCTGCGCCGGGCTGCTCGGGTTGCTGTTTCCCGCCGCCGGCCCCGTTCCCCCCTTTGCACCTTGCGAACTCGCCGCTGCCGCTGCTGCGTCTTCCTTGTCCTGCGCATCCTTGATCAACTTATCGAGCAGTTCCACGATTTTGCCTTGCGTCTCTTGTGTCGCCTCATCCGTCACCGCCCCAGCCAGTTGCCCGCGTGAAAAGTCCATCCGATCCGCCACATCCCGCAATGACCCCTCCTCGATCATCGCCAGTTCCCGCAAGCGCACCTGCGCACTTGCCCGCAACCGTTCCGCCGCTGCCGGGTGCTCCTGCAAAAACTTTTCCAGCGTCGCCCTCGCCGCTGCCCGCTCCATCAGCTGCGCCTGCGTCACCCCCAGTAAAAACCTCGCTTCCCCTTCATCCAACAACTCACCCCCCGTCACCTTTGCCAGCGCTTCCAACCTCACTTTCGCTTCCCGATACCGCCCCGCTTCAACCTCCAACCTTGCCAGCATCAACCCCGCCTGCTGCGCCAGTTGCACATCTTTATCCTTCGCCAATCCCTGCAACAATCGCATCGCATCGGTGAGCCGATCCTCATCCACCGCGTCCAATGCCTCCGCAAATCTCGTATGCTTTTTCGCCAACGCCTCCAACACCATTTCACGACTCGCCTGCTGCACCACCTGCCCCGACACTGTTGCTTCCAACCCATCCCCGCACACCGCGCAAAGCATCACCGCCCCGGCGACCATCATCACCGCCTCACTCCGCAGCAACTTCCACCGCCTGTTTGAATTCATTGACCTTCCGCCAATTTTTTCGCCCAATCGCGTAATTGCGCCTGCATCGTCGCCAATCGTGTCGTTTCATTCTCCCGCCGCGCTGTTTGCATCGACGCATCACCTGTCATCGCTGTCGCACGGGTCCGCTCATTGATCCGCACCTGTGCTGCCCGTAACAACTTCAATTCCGCCGAGGGCGGCGCCAATGCCTCCATCCCCTTTCCCTCCTGCTGCCCTTGCCCCCCTGCCTGATTCATCGCGTCCAAATGCTTTTGCGCTGCTGCCACCGCCTCCAACAACTCCTTCAACATCGCTTCGATTTCCTGTTGCAAACCAGTGGTCGTCGCATCCGCCTGTTTTGCCTCCAACCATTGCCCCGCCTGTTTCAAATCCCCCTGCAACTGTTCCACCATCTGCGGAAACACCACCGTCGTTCCATCATCCCGCAGCACATCCATGCACTGTTGCGCCAAATCATGAATCTCCATTTGCCTGCGTGCCAATGCCGTGCACTGCAACAGTTGTGCTCTGCTCCAATCCTCCGCCTTGCTCACCGCCAGTTCCCGCGTTCCTGTCGTCACAGGCTTCTGCCTTTCCAACATCAACCTGAACCGCGCCTCCAATCCCGCCAATCGCTCCTCCATCATCTGCTTACGCAATTGACGCAATCGTTCCTCCACCGCCTGTCTTGCTGCTTCCAATTCCTTTTCCGCTTCCGCCTGCGCCTTGGTCGCTGCCTCTCCCTGCTGCTTGCGCAATTCGCGCCCCGCCCGCTGCATCGCCTGTTGCGCCTTTTGCATCGCCGCTGCGCCTTGCTTTCCAGCCTGTTCGCTCATCTGCTCACCCTGTTGACCCTGTCCCTCATCACTCTGCCCGCTCATCGACTCACCCAATTCCCCCGCCTGCTTTTCAAGCGCCTCCTGCTGTTTTGCCTGTGCCTCAAACGACTCTTTGGGCAATCGTTCCACTCGGCTGCGTTCCTCACGCATTGCCTGCACCGCCTTGACGAGCGCCTCGATCGCCTTCTCTTGTGATGCCTGCGCTGCTGCGCCCCTGCCCCCCGCCAATTGTTCGCCTGCCTGTTGCTGCTGCTCCATCGCCTCCTGTAATGCACCCTGCCCCTCACCCGTCATCCGCCCCTGATCACTCATCACCCCTTGCGTCTCTCCCGCCAGGTCATGTTGCGCTTCCGCCAATCCTTCCACCGCCCCCGCCCTTCCTCCCGCGCCCCCTTGTCGTGCCATCCCAGTTTGCCTTTGCACTTCCTTTTGCCTCTCGATCAGTTCCTCCACCTTCCGCACCGCTTCCGCCAATTCCCGCAACGCTTTGTCTTTTCCCAACTGCAACCTGACCTCACGCTGTACCCGCTGCTGTTCCCCGATCAGCTGCTCCAGTTGCTTCCGCCACGCCTCCAGTTGCGCCATCTCCGCCAATGCCGGGTCCACATACGCATCCTCCGCCAATAGCAACCCAATCACCTCTTCAATCTGCCCAATAATCTGTGCCTGTCGGCTCCCCGCCGGCTCCAATCTTTCCTGTGCCAGCAACTTCGCCGCCTCCGCCATCCGCTCATCCATCCGCAATTGCTGCAACTTCGCAATCGCCTCCTGCAACCTTTTTGCCCGCTCCGGTTCCGTCGCTTCCAAACTCCTTGCCAAATCCAGCATCCGAGGCGGAATCTCCATCATCAACCGTCTAACCCGCTCCTGCCGAATCGCTAACGCACTCTCGCCACTCGCCCCCGTCACCCCTGCCCCCTCATTTCCCTCTGCCCTCTCTCCCGTCTGCGCCAACACCACCACCGCCATCAAAACGACCGCCACACACGCCCAAACCGCTGCGTTGCTCAACCCCAACCGATTATTTCCACCACATCGCTGAATCATTTCATCACCGCATGGTGACAACACCGCACCATCAATATCACCCAACTGCATTCCATAAATCGCCCAATCACTCAATCGCCAAATCACCAGATACCTCACTTCAACCATCAAACAACTCACTCACCCGTTTTTCCAACTCCCTCCGCGTCGCCTCGCGCACCTCCCCCTGCATCCGAAGCGTCTCCTGCAACAGTTGCACCGCCTCCTGATAACTCGCCCAGTGTGCCATATGCCCCAACACCTGCCGCATCCTTTGCGCCGCTGCCTGCTGCATCGCTCCCGCCCTGCCGAGTGCTTCACTCCTTGTCCCCGCCTCCTCACTCCCCCTCGCCTGCTCCATCGCTTCCAACACCTCCGCCAACCCGCGCTTCGACAATCCCTCCAACGGCTCCACCACCCTCGACTTCATCCGCATCACCACAGGCCCATCGCTCTCCTCCAACCGGTTATTCACCATCTCCCCGACCAACATCGCCATCTGCGCATGAATCACCCCCACCCGTTCCACCAGCGACCGTTGCCTCCCCTGCAACCGCGCCAATCCTTCCCGCTGCGTATTCGTCCATGTACCCGCCCCACCCCCCGCCAGCATCGCTCTTAATTCCGTCTCCACATCCTCCTGATCCTTGATCGCCCGCTCCAATTCCATCCGCTGTTCCTGCTCCCGCCTTAACAACTCTGCGCGCAAATCCGCCTCGCTCACCACTTTCACAAACACCGTCGCCGACGTACCCTTCCCCGCCCCCGTCACCGTATTTTCATCCCACGCCACCACCTCCACCGCCAATGTCGCACCCACCGGCACATCCTTGCCCTGCAAATCCACCACCTCCAACCCCCGCACCTGCCTCCTTCCTCTTTCTTCCAACTTCACCGCTTCCGTAAAACTTTTCTCCTTCGCCTGTCCCTCTTCATTCACCATCCACCGTCCCACCACCTTCACCTCGCCCACCCCATAATCATCCCGCGCCGACCAAACCACCGGCAGCAAACCCCTCGGCAACACCAATCCCCCCACCCCCTCCAACCCAGCCGAAACCATCGGCTCACGATCCGCCTTCACCTTCACCACCACCTTCATCTCCGGCTGATTCCAAAGCCCCTTCCCATCCCGCACCCCAATCAACCACACACCCCCCATCAACGCCCCCGGCTCCACCACCGCTTGCCATTCCTCCCCATCCTTTTTCATCTTCACCCCAGCCTGCCCCTCCACACTCAGCGTCGCTTCCTCCACCTTCCCCGTCGCTGTCACCCGAACCTCCACCCTGCTCCCCGTCGGCACCTCAAACACCGTCATCCCCGCCTGCCAATCCATCACCCCCAACCCCGTGTACCCCGGCGGGTTCGCCCTCATCACCAAACTTTTCACCGTCGGTCGATCCACCGGCTTCACTTTCACCCACCCGCTCACCGCATCCCCACCACTCACCTTCACCCGCATTTCCTCCACCACATTCCGCACCCCCAACCGATATATCCCCCCACCCATCGCCAATAATTCCTGCCGCTCACTCTTCGTCCCCTCATCATCCATCACCACCATTTCCGCGATCACTCTTCCCGGCAAGCGTCCCTCCGCCTTCACCAGCAATTCCCAATCATCCCCGCGCGGGTGCATCACCTCTTGCCCCCCCACACTCATCAGCGTCAGCATCGTCCGCGTCGGCCAGTTCACTTCCCACAACACTACATTCCGCTGCCACCAAATCCCCATCGTCTCCCTGCTCCCCGGCAGCACCCCCGCCAATACCACCGCCAACCCCACCATCACCCCGAGCAACCCTTGCCCTCGCGCCCTCGCCGCATACGCGGGTCGTATCACCCGACTCATCATCACCTCCCCATCACCACCCGCCCCCTCCCCCGCCCTCACCGCCGCTGCCACCAGTTCCGCCGACGCCCCCTGCCTCCGCCCCACCTCCTCGTTCAACTCTGTCGCCGCCAACCATCGCCCCGCCAACCTCGGGTACGCACCCTCCACCCACACCGCCAGTTGCCCATCACTCACCGTTTGCGACAACGGCTTCCACAACCTTCGATACCCCACCCACCCCGCCAATCCAACCCCCATCCCCAACAACACCACCCGCTGCCCCCAAGGCCAGCGAAACGTCCAATCCATCGCCAAACTCGCACCCACCCACAACCCCACCGTCAATAAACACAACCCAAACCCCCGCATCAAAATCAAACCATACAACCGCCGGCGCAGTGCCTTGATCTGCCTGCCTACCGCCGCCTCGTTTTTCACAGACGATCCATCCATCAGTACGTACCATTCACAGCATTCTCTGTCGTTTGCGTACCATCCATTCCACCGCCAGTAACGTCACCAACACCAGCACCGTCCACCACCCGTCCCACAACGCCACCGGCCTGCCCGCGATCATCCGCACCTGTCTCCGCTCCGGCACATACCCCGCCACCTCTCCCACCTCATTCACCTCAAAAAAACGCCCCCCACTCAACTTTGCCACATCGCTCAACAAATCCCTGTTCATCCTTATATCCACAAACTCAACCCGCGACGGCTCCACCGTCAACTGTCTGCTCACCTCCACCGTCTGCCCACGCGCATCGGTCCCCAAATCAATCACCAATCGATGCACCCCCAACCTTCGCAACGTCACATTCGCCTCGTACTGCCCCTCCCTGCCCTCCACCGCCCGCATCACCACCTCCACCGGCTCACTTCCCGCCGCCTGCAACATCGCCTTCACCGTCGGCTCACGCATCGGTGCATACATCGCATCCATTAACCGCGCCGTGATCGTCACATTCGCCCCGACCGAAAACCTCTCCGCTGACAACGTAATGTTCCCCCGCCGGGCACCCGTCAACCGCCGCCCTTCCACCAAATACCGCAAACACTGCATCCAAAACCGATCGAAATACTCGCTGTCATGCCCCAAACTTCGCCACCGCCAGGTGCTGTCAATCCCCAAATACAGCGTCCGACCCGGCCCATACTGCCCCGCTGCCAATATCGGACGCTGCCCCTCACTCCCCCGCACCGCTGGGTCGCTATGTTCAATCAACCCCCGCGCTCCGGGTCGCACCGCCTGTGCTGGAAAACTCCAGTACAACCCCGCTGCCCCTTCAATCCCTCGCCGCCTGCCTTCACTACCACTCACACCTCCCTCACTTCCAACATCGCCGCCGCCAGTTGACGCCAACCGCAACACCGGGTGATCCGCTGCATCCGCAGTAAACCGCATCGGCCAGGGCCTCGTCGCCGGCCTGACCAACCCCTCCAAGTCCAACGCCTGCTCCATCGCAAACGACACCGGCAGCATCGCCCTCAACCCTTGCGCCCCCGGCTGCTGTATCCACTTCCCCGTGTACATCGGCCCAGCCGCAAACAGCAACCCACCCCCCTGTTCCCCCACCCACTTGCCCAGCAGTTCCAGCCACTCCCCATCAATCGCCCGCCCATCCCCCGACGCTGTCGCCGAAAACATCGGGTCCATCAGCACCACCAGGTCATACGCAAACAACTCCTCCATCGTGCTCGGCAGCTTCTCAATCCGTAACGTCCCCTCCTGCGGCAACGCCCCCGCCAGTGACTGCAACCACACCGACAACTGCACCGACCGGTCCCGCAACCATAAATTCTTTACCGCCTGAAAATCCCACCCCGGCCCGCCCGCCACCAACAACACCTTCGCCGCTTCCTCCACCACCTCCACCGTCGCCCCCATCGATTCCGCACCCCCCGCATCATCCCCCATCAATTCCTCACCACCCTCCGACCCACTCACGCTTGGCAACTTCACCCAATACTTGAACCGCCCCGCCTGCTCCGCCGACACTCGAAAACTCACATTCACCTGCCGCGCACCCTGCCCACCACCACGCACATCACCACCCGCCTCCGTCACACCACCAATTGCTTGCACCGTTTCCGTTGCCACTTTTCGCGCCGCCTGCTCCGGCTCATCCGCTGACTGCTTCCACAACTCCGCAATCACCGTCTGCGCCTCATCCCCGCTCATCACCAGTTGCGCATCCACCGTAAACGGGTCCCCTCGCCACACCGTCTCCCGCGCCCACACCTCCGCCACCCGCACCCGCCTCGCCTGCTCCGCATCACCCACCCCCACCACCAACATCGGCACCCCCACCCCCATTCCCTTTTTCCCTTCATTCTCACTTCCAACCCCACTCCGACCACCCAACCGGCCCCCCAGTTGCCTCGCCACATTCCGCGGGTCATCCCCAGCCGTGACCTGCCCATCACTCACCAGCACCACCGCAGCCACCGGCCCACCACCCGCCTCTCGCATCGCCTCCCTCACCGCCCCCGCTACATCCGTCGCCACCCCCTCTGCCCTCATCTCCAATCCATTGACGCCGTGCCCTTTAGGGCCGGTTTCTTCCTCTCCGCGTAAACCTCCCTTACCCTCCGCATTGTTGACGCCTTGCCCACCGCGCGTAGTGCCGGTTTCCTTTTCATCACCCAAACCACCCACCACCCCCAACCGATCCGCAAACAACCGCACCTGCACCCTTCCATGTTCCGCCAACTGCTCAACCAACCCCTTTTCGCCGCTCAATAACCCTTGCACCACTTCCCGCCTTGCTATCAACCGACTCGCCCCGCCCTCCGCCGACACTCCCTTCGCACTCGACACCAACATCAACCCCGCCTCATCGCCTTCCTTCACGACATATCGATCCTTCACCGACATCGAAGCCGAGTCATCCACCAGCACCAAAATCACCGGCTCAATCACCTGCCTTTGATACACCCCCACCGCAGGCCCCATCCACACTACCGCCAGCATGACAATCACCCCCGCCCGCAAACCCGCCAACATCCGCCGCAAACCCCTCGAACAATGCGTTGCCTCCCGCCGATACATCACAAACACCCCCGCCACCAGCACCGACACCACCAGCACCATCAACCATCCCGTCCAAGGCCCCGGTGCATGCAACCACACAAACTCCCTCTGCGCATCTCCCGACCACTGCGCTTCATCCAATCCCAAAATCCACCGCCACCATTCATTCACATTCACATCCATTCCCAAATCGCCAGATCACCAAATCGCCAAATCACTCAATACCCTTCATCGCCACAATCCCCCGCTGCGTGTTGATCATCATCACCCCCCCGTGAATCACCGCCGGCTCACTCACCCCCGTCAACCCATCCATCGTCGCCGGCAACCCCTTCACCGTTACCTCCATCGCCTCACCACTGCCCTTGCGCACAAACGTCAACACCCACCTCCGCTCCCGCACCGGTTGCCCCGGTTGCACTGCGACCTCCTGCATCTGCAACATCGGTACCATCAGCCCACTTAGCGCCGCCGTCGCCGCACTCGGTCGTTGCGCATTGCGCTGCCCCAGTTCCGTCACCTCCATCTGTCCGCTTTCCCGATCCACCACCGTCAACTGCATCTGACCCGACTCGCCAAACCCCAGTAAATGCAACCATCGTCCGCTGGGGTCCAGTGCCATGTCGTTAAACCCCCGTCGCTCCGACTGCGAACTTGCTTCCATCACCAACTTGCCATGCCGGGTGTCCACCAACCACACACTCCGCGCTGCCGCCGGCAACAACCCCAAAGTCCTTTCATCCAGCAAACTCATTCGGGTCTGCCTTCGATCCGAAGGCGTCACCCACACCAATTCACCCCCCGGCAATTGCCTCTTACTTACCCCGCGATATCCCTGATAAATCACCCCATCCTGCAAAAACATCGCCCCCGCCCCTTCCATCCGATCCGGCAGCACAAACCTTCCCACCAACATCCCCGTACGCCCTTCCATCACATGCACCCGTCTTCCCCCCTCCGTCGTCGCCACCAGCCACCTGCCCGCCACACTGATTTCATCCACCCCCTGCCTTTCAAACCGCTTCGTCCAAAGCAGCGTTCCGTCCCCTGCGTCATACACCCTCAACTGGTCCACCAACCTCGGCCGTTCCAAGGTCACCTGTGCCACCAACCCCCCTCCAACCGCCACCCGTCCCGATGCCGGGTCATACGGCACATCCACCTCATTATCCCCCTCACTGATACTCCCCTGCTTCACAACCGATGCCTCTGCGTTCGTCTTCCGTTGGTGCCTGGCCATCGACCAAAGCACCTTCCCCGACACCAGCCCCATTCCCACCAACTCACCCTGACTCACCAATAACCCCACATGCCCATCCCGCACCAGCACAAACTGCCCCGGTCCAAGTCCCACCACGCCGCCCATCATCTCCGGCTGACTCAACCTCACCACCGCCAGTGACTCCCTCGCCCCACCCTTCAACCCCATCGGCATCGGCGCTTCCCACACCACTTTCCCCGTCCCCGCCTGCACACACATCAATCTCGCCCGTAAACCACCTGCCTCCACATTCCGCCCGACTCCGCCACGTCGCATCGCACCCCCCTGCAACGCGCCGCTTCCATTGTCCACCATCAGCACATGTTCCAGCGTAAATTGTGATTCCGTCCCGCCAGCCATCGTCAACAATTGAAACCCACCCCCCGTCATCGTCCACGCAACCTCCGTCGGCACCTCACGCAATGCCTCCGCCTTCAACAACCCCTGCGTCGTCCCATTCATTTCCGCCAGCGCCTCCGCCGCCCAAACCTTCGCCTGCTGCGTCACCCCCTCCATCACCACCAATTCATCCCCATAATCATCCCTGAGCCTTTGCCAGGTCGCCGCCGCCTGCCTCTGCCACTTTTCCTGCGCATACAACCTTGCCAATGCCGCCAGCCCCGCCGCCGCCCGTCGTCGCTGGCTCGATTCAGCCAACTGCGTCAGCAACAATTCCGCGCGCTCAAAATGTCCACCATCACGCAATCGGCCCGCTGCCAACCCCACCGCTTCAAACCCCGCAGCCGTGTCCGGGTGCGCCCTTGCCATTGCCAACAACCACTCCACCGTCGCCGCCCCCTGCTTTGCCTCCTCCAACGTTCTGCGCCCTATCGTTTCCAACGTCGCCTGCAAATCCGTCTGCCTTCGCACCAGTGATTCCAACTGTTGCCCCGCCAGCACTGCCGTCTGCACCTGCGTTTCATCGCCACCCGCCCCCATCGGCAGCATCAGCCCCGACATGTCCATCGCCAACTCCCGCCAACGACTCATCGCCTCCGTAAACCTTCCCCCACGTTCCAATTCCCTGGCCGTCGCCATCTGCAACCGCACTATCTCGCCCCGCCCCTTGACCCACTTTTCTGCCTCCGGCAACCACTGCTGCCCCCTTGCCGGGTCACGCTCCGCCAACCTCAACAACCCATCCACCAACATTCCCCGCGCCTTGTCCCGCATCGACTCCTGCAATCCCTCCGTCATCAGCAGCACCCGCAAATCCTCCGTCGCCGATACCAACTCATCCATCAACAATCGCACCTGTGCCCGCTCCAACCGCGCCGCCCAATCCCCCGCTGCGATACGCTTTTCCAACTGCGCCAGCCGCCACCTGCTATCCGCCAATGCCGACGCCCTTTCCATCCCCACCACATAAAACCGCTCCCCATCACTGAACAAATTCCCCACCGGGTCCCCGCCCCCCGTCGCCACCTGCATCACTCTTTTCTTCTGCCCGCTCTCTGCATCCAATTCCACCACCGCCCGTCCCTCCGGCACCAGCACCGACCTTCCCATCACCAGCCCCCGACCAGCCGACCCCTCCAAACGAGTCCGCCAAATCATCCTCTGCTCATCGCGCAACCCAACCCCCACGTCATAACACGCCACATGATCCCCTGACCCCACCCACATTCGCTGCCCTCTCATACCCAACACATACCTCGACCCCGCCCTTGGCACATCAAGCACATACTCCCCCGTCAGCGCATCCAATCCAACCAACCTTTCACTATCCGACGGCGTCACCACCACCACCCCCTCCATCAACATCACCGCGTCATCCTCCCACCCCATCGCAGCCGGACTCACATCCCGATATCCCCCCAACGGGTTCATCCGATCCACCACGCGCCTCGGCCGCTCATACCTTGTCGCCCACAACACCGACCCATCCGTCGCATCCACCGCCAGCACCACTCCCCTCCCACTGGCCACATACACCCGCTCTCCCTGCACCGTCAACCCCACCCCCGACCAGTCCGCCCCACCCCCGAGCGGCCCCTGACACAACGGTGCTATCCAATTCACCCGCCCATCCGCCGCCGACAACGACGCCAGCGCCAAATCATCCTCCTTCTCCACCGCCACCAGCACCTGCTCCCGCACCACCACCGGCAAACCCACATACCGATACGGCACCACCGTCGGCACCATCACCCGACCTGCACCACCTTGATTCACACCCACCCCCACCGCCGGTTCCTTCCCCTGCCTTTCACCCTCCGGCAGCAACTCAAAACTATCTTTCCGCCATCGCAATTGCCCACTACTCAATTCATACACCGCCAGCACATTCGGCGGCAGCGTTGCCGGCATCCTTCCCGGAAACATCCGCAACGGCTGACCCAAACTCGCCGCCTGTACCTGTGCCTCGATCGTATAAACCGCCCCATCCATCAACGTCACCGCACGGTTCATCCGATCCCCGAAAAACAAAATCTCCTCCGGCCCGGTCGGCACAATCCGATCATGATCCCTCTGTATGAAACCCGTCGTGTATTGCCCCGCATTCGCCCAAAACCTCGGTTCCGGTTCCCTCGCCTCCCACACCACTTCCCCACTTCCCCCGTCCATCGCCACCAAAGCCCGATGCGTTCGAAACACCACCACCCTGCCATCCCCCACCACCTGTGCCGTCGGCCGCCATTGCATCTTCTCCCACCGCGTCACCATCTGTCCCCGATGCTGTGGCCGCTGCCCCATATTCCGCGCCCCATCCGTCCCCGGTGCCGGCGGTGCCGCCAACTCATGCTCAAAACCCCACAACCGCAGCCACACCCTCGCTCCCCCTTCACCCCCAGCACCCATCACTCCCGTACGCTCACTCATCCCCTCCGCTGCTGCTACCTCGGTCAAATCCCCAAACCGCACACTTTGCAAAACCTCCGCCTGCCCCCTTGGTACCAGTGCCTGCTGTGTCATCAATTCCTCAACCAAACTCACATGCTGCCCTGTCGCCAAATCGACCACCCCCTCCCCCGCTCGCACCTCTTGCAATGCTGCCCTTGCCGCCCCCGCATCCCCCAACATCGCCTCGCACATCGCCAATCGCAGCATCACCTGCGTCTTCAATCCCGCTTGTTCACTCCATCGCCGCATCGGCTCATCCGCCAACCTCCGCAACAACTGCCTCGCACCCGCCCAGTCCCCCCGATCCAAACGCAAACACGCCCACTGATACGCTGCCTTTACTCCCACCGCACTGAAAAAATACCGCTGCACCATTTCCGCCAATGCTGCTTCATTCCACTTCGCCCCCGCTGTCTCCCACAATCCCGCCGCCTTGCCATCCACCAGCAGCCGATACTCCTCCAACCCTTCCCTTGGCAACCCCGCCAATATCGCCTCCACCTTCGCCCGCATCGGCCGATAAACCTTCCCATCCCCCGTCGCTAATTCCTGCCCCCCTTCATCCAACACGTATTGCAACACCGCCACCGCTTCCCGGTAACGCTTTCCTTCAATCAATTCCCTGCCCTTACGCAACAACGTCTCATGGTCCTGATTCGTCCTTAGCGTCGCCCCCGGCAGTTCCGCCCCCACAGCCTCCTTCTTCTCCTCCTCCCGCACATTCCCCGGCTGAGCCCCCACCCATGTCACCCCCATCCCCAACACCACCAACCCCAACACCCACCCCGCCCGCTTCACCCAACACCATCGCCCCACCGCTGACCGTGATAACCACTGCCGCGCTCGCTCACCCTTCATGCTTATCAACCATCGCTTCATCGTCTGCGTCCGATGCTCCAGGCCAGCCACTGTTCCACCATCAACGTCATCACCAGCAGCACCACCAACCCCCGCCAAACTTCCACCCGACCCGCCGTCGTCGCCGCCCCGCCCACCCTCGGTCGCCCTTCCTCGATCACCACCCCATCACCCACTGCCGCCTGCAACGCTTGTCGATCCGCGCGACGCAAGTTGCCTTCCTCACCGGGCAAATTCACCGCATACGACTTGTTCACCAGCCGCCCCTCCAATTCCGTCAATGCCAAATCGTAGAACCCCTGCCGCTGCGTCGCCGCATACCTCACCCACATCGCTGTCATATCCTCACCACCTTCACCGGCCTGCGCTACCCTCGCCCCCGGCACCCCCGGTACACGCACCACCGCCCCACTGGGGTCCGTCACACTTGTCTCCAATCGATACCGACTCGCATTCAATCGATATTCCAGTAACTCTCCCACCTGCAAATTCATTCCCGTTTCCGCCCCCTTCGCATACGCCCGCACCATCTCCAACATCAGCACCACAAAACTCGCGTCCCCCGGCCAGTTGCTCCACCGTGTATCCGCACCCACCATCCACCACACCGCCCGCCCTTCCCCAAACCGCTTTTCCACCAGCACCGCTGACCGCTCCGCCTCGCGCAATGTCAGCAACACACCCTTTGCCCCCTCCGCCATCGCCAAACCCCAATGACGAAATACTTTCACCTGATTCAAAAACGGGTTCTGATTTCCCGTAAACACCCGCAACAGCGCATGCCCCGGTTCCGCCAATTCCAATCCCCAAAACCGCTCCTTCGACGTATCGCCCCGTGCCTCCGTCAACCTCCCCGGCAACAATCCCTGCCCCTCCTTGTACAACCACTGGTTGTAAACCGCTGGTTCCACCTGGTCCCCCGCAAAACCCACCACCAGCCCGCCCCCCTGCACCCACTTTTCCAACACTTCCGCCTGTTTTTCACTCACCCGCATCAAATTCGCCAACACCACCACGTCATACGCCCCCAAATCCATCGTCTCCAACCGCGACTCCGCCACCACCCGCACCACATTCCCCGAAGCCGCCGTTCCCCGTGGTTGAAGTGCCCTTTCCAAAAAAAACGTCTCGCTCACCCCGCCGCTGCCCAATCCCTGCCCCTGCACCACCAGCACCGTCACCCCCTCTTTCACCCATGCCGCCAACCGTCCTGTATTGTCCGCCGCAAGGTTGTCCGCTGGTATCTGTGCCTGCACCTGATAATCCCCCGCCTCTCCAAAAATCACCCGAAACGGCAGCGTCACTGCTTCCCCCGCCCCCAACCTTTCAATCACCGCCTGCTGTGCCGCCCCGCCATTGATCTGCAGCGTCACCGGCAACTGTCCCACCGCTGCCTTCCCGTAATTCGTCACCGTCACCTGCACCCGTGCATCCACCCCCGCCGACAAATGCCGCTCCGCTGCCGCCACCGCCGTCACCGCCAGATTGTCCGGGTGTTCCTCCCCCTGCACCAACACACTCGTACGCTCCGCCAACCGACTCACCTCGCGCAACAACACCCCCACACCGCCGCCCGCCGCATCACCTTCCCCACTCAATCGCCAATCACCTTCCCGCAAGTCCGTCAGCAAATACACCTGTCTTGCCAAGCCCCCCGATTCCCCGCCCAATATCGTTTTCACCTGACCCAGCACCTCTTCCCACTTCGCAGGCATGTCACTGGGTTCCATCCCCTCCAACCCAGCTGACCATTCCTCCACCCTCGCCCTGCTCACCACTTCCCGATTCACCATCGGCTCGCCCATCCCCGAAGTCCGCAATATCGTCACCAAATCCCCCCGTCCCCCAACCCCGCCCCCTTCCGCTAATTCATGCAAAAACTCACGCACCCCCCGCACCATATGCCCAAAAGTCGTCCCCACCCCCTCTTTCACCCCCATGCTCGGCGAATCATCCACCACCAGCACATATTCCCTCGCCGCCCCACCCAACCCCATCCCCGCCAACGCCCCCGCGCCCCTTGGTTCCCACCACGGGCGTGACACCAAAAGCACAATCCATAACACCACCAGACAGCGCAACAGCAGCAGTAAAAAATTTTCCAGCCGCACCCGTTTGCGTGTCTGCTTATCCGCTTCCAATAAAAAGTCCATCGCCGCCCACACCACCCGCCTATGCCGCCTGCGGGTCAGCAAATGAATCACCACCGGCACACCCACCAGTGCCAACCCCCATAACAACCACGGATTGACAAACATCAACCAGGGCATGAGTAACACCACTCCAACAGCATCATGTATTACCCATTACTTTACATCGCCCCGCCCACGCGGGCTTGTCCGCTGATGTTTTTTCAGCGCAACGATCACACTCAATTTCACCCTTGAAAAAACAAAACCCCCGGTCAGTGACCGGGGGCTGAATGATTCCACTGTTTTCGCAGACATCATCAAATCAATTTGAAGAACCCGTCCACATCGATCAGCGATGAACCAACCAATACCGAGTCATTTCCATCGAAGCTGCCCGATGAACCACTGGCCGACGTCGGCCACTGAATCTGACGATTATGCAAGCTGTCCACGCGGGTGGCCGTCCACGTCAACGTCAGCGGATTGGCATTCAATGCAGGCTGCCCATTGAAGGTTAATATCAGAACAGCATTCTGCAGTTGCCCCGGTAAATACCATGTGTTGTAGGCATACGAACCCGTTCGCCCATTGGTGCTCGTAAACGTGCCGGTGGAAGTCACCTGACCGGTGCGCCCGGTAATGGGGTTGTTGCTGGTCAAATCCGTGAATGTCGTTTGGGTGAATGTGATATTGCCAAACAACCCCTGTGCCGCCACCGGGCTGTCGGTGATATTCATCGTCGCACTCGTGTTGCTGCCGCCCAGTCGGTAGTTGTCATTGGGCGTCAGCGTCACGATCACCGTTTCCGTACCCTCGATGTCCGCATCCGCCTGCGGCGTGACGTTCACCACGACATTCGCACTGCCTGCGGGAATGATCGCCGAACCCGTCAGCGTCACATAATCACCACCCGCCGTGGCTGTGCCCGTCACCGTGTAATTCACCGTCAGTGCCTGAGTCGTCGCCCCGGTGCGTGTCAACGTGAACGTCCCTCGACCCGTCGTCGTCGGATTCACCTCTGACGCATCCTTGGTCTTGGTCACGCTCACCACCGGCTCATTGTCCGTGATGTTCACTGTTGCCGAGCCTTCCCCGTTTTTCACCGAATACCCGTTGGTCGGCGTCAGCGTCAGCACCGCTGCTTCCGTCACTTCCGTCAACGCATCGTCCACCGGCACCAGCACCAGTTTCACCGAGTTCACCCCGCCCGGTATCGTCACCGAGTTGGCCGTCACCACCGCCCCGTCCACCGCGTTCAATCGCAGCACATAATCACTGCCGCGCGTCGCCCGCCCCGTCCCCGTGGGTACGGTGAAGTTCACTATCAACGGGTTGCTGTTGTCCGTCGATTCACGGGTGATGGTGTACTCGCCCGGCGTCGTCCCCTGTTCCGTCGCCGTGTCATCACTGGCCACAACGCCCACCTTCGGTTCATTGTCTTCAATCGTCACCGTCGCACTGCGAGCGCCTGCATCCGGCGTGTACGTCGTGGCATTACTCAGGTTGAGCGTCACCGTTTCATCGGTTTCCGCCAGCGCATCATTCACCGGTATCACTTCGACCACCACCTCACTGATTCCGTTGGCAAAACTCACGCTATTGGCTGTGAGGTTCGTCGAACTCCCTGCCAGTCGCAACACATAATCCGTACCCCGCGTTGCCTGACCAATCCCCGTCGCCACCGTGAAATTCACCAGCAGCGAGCCGACCGAACTATCACGGCTGATCGTGAACGCCCCCTTGCCCGCATTGGCTGGGTCGGTTTCCGATGCCTCATCATCCGTCGCCTCAATACTCACCACCGGCTCATTGTCTGATATCGTCACCGTCGCACTGCGCTCATTGGCATCAGGTGTGTACGTCGTGGCGTTACTCAGGTTGAGCGTCACCGTTTCCGTCGGCTCCGCAATCGTGTCGTCCACCGGCACCACAAACACGTACACAAACTCATTACCATTGGTGATCACCACACTGTTGGCCGTGATGATGGTTCCGCTGGCACTGCCCAAACGCAATGTGTAGTCGCTACCGCGGGTGGACTGTCCGACACCGCTTGCCACCGTGAAGTTGACTGTCAGGTTGCCGCTCGTATTGCCCTCCCGACTGATGCGGAATTGCCCTGTGTTACCAGCCGGGCTGCCCGATTCACCAGCCTCATCATCCGTCGCCTCAATGCTCACCACCGGCTCATTGTCTGATATCGTCACCGTACCCGATGATTGGCCTGAATTGACGTTGTACGCCGTCGCCGTCGTCAGATTCAACACCACCGTTTCACTGGGTTCAGCAAGCGCATCATCCACTGCCACCACGTACACCGCTGCCTGCGTCTGACCCGCTGCAATCGTCACGCTGTTGCCCGTGATGATCGTCCCGGTCGCCGAACCCAAACGCAATGTGTAATCCGTACCACGGGTCGCCCGACCGGTGCCGGTGGGTAACGTGAAGTTCACGGCCAGCGGGTCGTTACCGGCGGTGGTACGTTCGATGATGAACAACCCGCACGTCGCTGCCGGGGTCGCCGACTCGGCAGCCGTGTTCACCGATGCAATCACACGCACTGTGTCTTTATCATTGTCAATAATCGTCACATTGGCCTGCCCTCGACCAGGGGTTGCGCTGTACGCATCATCCGCCTGCAAAGTCAGCGTGATGCTTTCCGTGCCTTCGATGTTCGAGTCATCCACTGCCTGCACCGTCAGCACAATCGATGCCGCCCCAGCCGGTATCACCACTGTATCGGTCAAGTCCGTCGCAACGCCGCCCTGCAAAGCCCTGATGGTGTAATCATCGCCGAGCGTGGCATTACCGCTCAGGTCAAACTTCACCGTCAGCGCCTGCGGCGTCGCTCCCGTGCGGGCAAGGGTGTACGTGGCACGGGCCGTGGTGACAACGCTCGATTCCGTCGCCGAGTTGTCGGTAGCTGTGACACTCACCATCGGCTCGTTGTCCGTGATGTTCACCGTCGCCGTGCGCTTGGCGGTATTGGCATCCAGGTTGTACGCCTGATCCGCTTCCAACGTCACGATCACCGATTCGCTCACTTCCGCGATCGCATCATCAATCGCCAGCACGTCCAGCGTCACACTGGTTTTACCAATCGGAATCACCACTTCCCCGCTGAGTGCGTTGTAATCACTGCCTTCCGTCGCGGTGCCCGACAAACTGTAAAACACCGTGAGCGGCTGGGTCGTCGTGCCGCCGGTGCGGGTGAAGGTGAATGTCCCCTTGCCTGTGGTCTGACCACTGGTCTCCGTCGCATCCTTGGTTTTGCTCACACTCACCGTCGGCTCGTTGTCCGTGATGTTCACCGTCGCCGTGCGCTTGGCGGTGTTGGCATCCAGGTTGTACGCATCATGATGCACCAGCGACAGGGTCACTGTTTCCGTCGGTTCCGCAATCGTGTCGTCAATCGCCAGCACATCGATCGTCACCGAGCTGCGCCCGATGGGTATCACCACTTCGCCGGTCAGTGTGTCGTTGTAATCCAACCCAGCCGTAGCCGTGGGGATGACGATGTATCGAACCGTGAGCGCCTGGGTCGTCGCCCCGGTGCGTGCAATGGTGAACACGCCCTTGCCCGTGGTCTGACCACTGGTCTCTGTCGCGTCCTTGGTCTTGGTGACGCTGATCACCGGTTTGAGTGTGGTCACAAACTTCACCGTCACCGGCGTAGCCGACTGCAAAATGCCATCCGATGCCACCACCGAAAATGCCGTGATCGTGCCATTGGCGCCGCTAGCCGGGGTCCATACCACATCATCATCCGAGTCGATGAAGTCCCCCACCTCTGCCTGTTCCCCGTTGATTGTCAATGTACCGCTGCCCAGACTGGTGATGCGGAAAGAGAGCACCCCCAGCCCCAGTTCATCCGCCGCATTGGACTTATTAAACAGTTCTTCGCCGGTGAATGTGTACTGTATTTGTTCCACGGCTCCGGTGAAGTTGCTGATGGTGGTCAGCCTCGGGGCAAGGTTGGCACTGTTCACCAAAACGATCAGGTCCGCTTCATCACTATCCGGGTCGCCCGGATCCAGCGGCAGGCGGGTTTGGGTCGCCGCAGCCACGTTCTTGGAACGATTCATCGCCCCCGTCCAACTGATGTTCGACAATGTTTCACCTGTATCCTTGCGCCGGGCACTGGTGATGTTGAGGGTGAACCCGCCGTTGCTGCTGACGGAATAAGTCCCCGTGATGCCGACGATGTCAAACCCTTCTTCCTCCGTCACCTGTCCGCCGGTGATTCGGCCTGCCCCGTCAAACGCCAGCCAACCCTGGGTGAACTGTGAATGAAACCCCCACACGCCGCGCATGTCCGCATTGCTGTAGGTCCCGCCGCGTTTGACCAGCATCACCAGGTCCGGGTCGCCGCCACCGATAAGTTCAGGGTTGTTGATGATGATCAGGTCGCCGCTGTTGTTGATGGCCCCGGTGCGTTCAACGGGCACGTTATCCGTATTGGTGTTAACGCTGAAGGTCACATTGCCTTGCGTGTCAATGGTATAGGTCCCGCCGGTGATGCTGCCGTTTTCACCTTCACCGGTGCGGAAGCTGCCCCCGGTGATCTGACCGTTGGCGTTCAACGTGATCGTGCCGCGCATGTTGGCGCCGGCCATGTCCCACGTGCCAACCATGTCCGCGTTGCTGAAATCATCGTTGCTGTTGTTCACCAGCAAACCAAGCTGCGCATCGCTTGCACCAGCCACCGGTAATTGCGGGTTAAAGGCTATGAAATCGCCCGTGTTGGAGAGTGATCCAAAACCTTCATTGAAATCCAGCACCAGCGGAAAATCATCGAAAGTCAGACGTCCGTCGGAATAAAAATTAAATTCTGTACCCACCAGATCAACCGTACCCCCCTGTTCATCGCTGATCGAACCGCCGAGGGTTTCATCATCGTTGAAAATCACGTTGCCCAGATAATTCGTACCCTTCAAGTCCCACGAACTATCGTACAGATACGAACCCGCAAACCAGCTCTGCCCGCCCACGACCACCGGCACATTCACGTTTGTCGCTGACACACTGGTTCCATCAAATGCCCGTACCGTGAACGCCATCACCACACCGGGAGCCGTGCCGTTGGCCGGGGTCCAATCCAATACATCCCCCGGTTCTATTAACGTCACCCCCGGCTGCACCGGGTTGCCGTTGAGTGTCAATGTGCCGCTAAGCACACTTTGAATGCGAAACGATATTTCATCCCCCGGCGTTGTATCCGCTGCGTTGGAAGCACTCAGCAAATCGTCATACCAGATAAAGGCCGACTGCCCCGCCTGCATACCATTGATCGCATATCCCACCGGATCGATGCGCGTCAGGGTCGGAGCCGCGCCGCTGAGCATCCGCCGAGGTTCGAGCATTTCCACGCCCAACCACGCTCCGCTCAATAGTCCAGCCTTGCAACTCTGCAAAAAAGTCGATGCGCCAATACCCTCGCCCGTCCGTGATGACGATTTCAACATAAAAAATCCCTGGTATAAAAGGAAAGGTTTCACCCTCACTTGGCAGCCAAACGTACACAACCAACCCCAACCATCATCAGCAACGCGAATAGGTATATCGTGCCCAAGCCCGCTTGTCACGTACAGTCAGCATTATTACTGACGGTTGCTCTATCGGGCCATTGCCCTCCAATATAACAGGTGGTGTGATTGGCGAACTGTTGCCTGCCGATGCCTCACGCGACCCTTTCAAGTTTAACTGACCGCATGTAACTTCTGGAACAACTCGTCACCACCGCTGCGGTCTGCGGGCAGAGGTGAGCGCGTGGTGCCGATTAGTCCTGAGCTGATAAAACTGTTGCAACAGCGTTTTGAAGAGGCGCACGAGGGCGAGGACAACCTGCTTCGTCGCATGGTGAAATGCAGTGAACCGCTGGTCAAACGGTGGAGCCTGGGAACTGGTGTGAAACCTTGGAAGCAGACTTGGCAAACCCTGCGGGCAAGCTGTAAAAAGGATTGGGCGATGCACTTCCCGCGATTCGCCGTGAGCGAAATAACGGAGAGGGGGGGATTCGAACCCCCGGTGACATTGCTGCCACACACGATTTCCAGTCGTGCACCTTCAGCCGCTCGGCCACCTCTCCAGACAATCAAATATCCAGTTTAGAATCAGGTCGGACCATTTCAGGGTAGGTGGGTTATCGTAAGCAAATCCGCGGGGTTGTAAAGCGGACGGTTTGGATTGACCTTGATTGCAGGAATGAGGACTCGGAGCCGCGAACGGAAGTGAGCGGTTGTTGGTTATTCAAAGCACCACTCGCTTCCGCTCGTGGCTCTGAGCGACACAAGAAAAAGGGGTCGCAAGCCTTGGTGAGACCTGCGACCCCATGGGTTGGCGGATTGACCGACAGCGTGTCGGATCAAGCATCGTGGTAAAAAATCATCAGTTCGCCAGGCCGAACAGTGCGCCGATGGTGGGCGAGAATTTCACCACCACGCCGGCGAAGACGACCGAAACGATGCTGACGAGTTTGATAAGGATATTGAGCGACGGGCCGGAGGTATCCTTGAACGGATCACCGACGGTATCGCCGACGACGGCTGCCTTGTGAGCGGGTGAACCTTTGCCGCCGAACTCACCGGTTTCGATGTACTTCTTGGCGTTGTCCCAGGCGCCGCCGGCGTTGGCCATGAAAATCGCCACGGCAAAGCCGCAGACCAGGGCACCGGCCAACAGGCCCATCACGCCCGCCACACCGAGAATCAGGCCGACCACGATCGGAATGATCACCGCCAGCAGCGCGGGGACGACCATTTCCTTTTGTGCCCCGGCGGTGCTGATGGCCACGCAGTTGGCGTAGTCGGGGTAGGTCTTGCCCTGATGTTCGACCGAGTAGGGCCACTTCATCGGGTCGGCCATGTCGGCTTCGCTCATGCCCTGGGCCTTGAAGGCTTCACGCATGATGCCGAACTGACGGCGACATTCGAGCATCATCCGGTAGGCAGCTCGACCCACCGCGTTCATCGACAAGGCACAGAACACCATGACCATCATCACGCCGATGAACAGGCCCGAAAGCACCTTGGGGTTCATCAGGGTCACATCGTAGTATTGCAGCAACTGCGGCAGGGAAGCCGTCGAAGCGCCAGCCACTTCAAATTTAAGCGGTCTGCCATCGGTGCCCTTGAGTTCAACTTCGAACACACCCAGGTCGGTATCGAAATGGGCAGGTACGCTCTCACCACGCTGCAACACTTCATTGAGGCGACCTTTTTTGTCGGCTTGCAGCAACAGGCCGGCGTCAACCTTATCGGTGCCCTTGGGGGAGACTTTGAACAAACCATCGCCCATATAGGCCATGGTGGCGGTGTCGGCCGAGGCGGTGACGCTGACGACCGTATCCGTCCGCACCTGCTGGGTCAGCGATGATTGCACGGTGATGACATAGGCGGCCAGCAATGCCAGGGCGGTGAGGGCGGCGGAACCGATGGCAAAGCCCTTGCCGGTGGCAGCGGTGGTGTTGCCCAGGGAGTCGAGTTTGTCGGTGCGTTCACGGACGAAGGGGGGTTGATGGGTCATTTCGGCGTTGCCGCCGGCGTTGTCGGCAATCGGGCCATAGGCATCGGTCGCCAGGGTGATGGCCAGGGTGGACAACATGCCGACAGCCGCGATACCGACACCAAACACGCCCAGTAGAAAGACTTCATTGCCACCGGCGGCGATAAAGGCCACCAGAATCGCCACGACGATGGTGAGCAGCGGAATCCAGGTTGAGTTCATGCCCTCGGCAATGCCCGCGATGATGACCGTGCCCGCCCCGGTCTGCGCCTGTTCGCTGATGCGCTTGGTCGGGGGATGGTCATAGCTGGTGTAAAACTCGGTGCCCCAGGCGATGATCAGCCCGGCGAGCAGCCCGGCGATGATGCTGATCCACAAGCCCCACCAGCTCACGCCGACCAGGTCGCCGGCCAACCAGTAAAGCACGCCGCCGGAGGCCACCACAATCAGGGCGGAACTGATCCACACGCCGCTGTGCAGGGCCTTGAGCAACTGGCTCATGCTGGCGCCTTCCTTGGTGCGCACGGTGAAGATGCCGATGACTGCAGCGATAATGCCCAAACCCGCCAGGGCCGGGGCAATGCTGACGAGTTTCAAGCCGGCCATGATGTCTTCGGGCCAGAGGCGGAATGCAGCGGCAGCGGCCAGGGCCATGGCAGCGAGAATCGAACCGTAGTAAGACTCGTAAAGGTCGGCACCCATGCCCGCCACGTCGCCGACGTTGTCACCGACGTTGTCCGCGATGGTGGCCGGGTTACGGGCATCGTCTTCGGGGATGCCGGCTTCGACTTTGCCGACCAGGTCGGCGCCGACGTCGGCTGCCTTGGTGTAAATGCCGCCACCGACACGGGCGAAGAGGGCTTGCAGTGACGCACCCATGGCGAAGGAAAGGGTGATGGTGGTCAGGCCGGTGAGTCCGCCGAGCGTTTCACCAAACAGTTGTGAAAGGACCAGAAACCAGACGCTGATGTCCAGCAAGGCAAAACCGGTGACGCACAAGCCCATCACGGCCCCGGCGCGAAAGGCGACGCGCAAACCGTCGTTGAGGGACTTTTTGGCGGCCATGGTGGTACGGGAACTGGCACTGGTGGCGGTCTTCATGCCGAAGTAGCCGCACAGGCCGGAGAAGATGCCCGCGATGGGCACGCCCAGGGCGGTGAGTTGCGGTTGCAGGCCCATGACGCCCATGAGGATGAGCACCAGTACCAGGCCGACGAACACCAGGGCGACGACCTTGCGTTGGCGAGCCAGGTAGGCGTAGGCCCCTTCACGCACAGCTTTGGCGATACGGATCATTTCCGGTTCGCCTTCATCGGAAGCGATCACGGCTTTGTAAAAGAAAAACGCCATGATCAGGGCTACAATTGCCCCCAAGGGTGCGAGGAAGAAGGCCGGGGGGGGTGTGCCGATGGATTCAGCCAAGGCCGGGCTGGCCAGTAACGTTCCAAGGGGAACGGACAACCACCATGAACGATGCTCCTGCAACATAACGCTGCTCCTGTGTCAATGCTTCTGAACCATCAGGGGTTCAGAAATAGGGTGAGTGGGATTCCTGGAGTGTTGGCCACGGCTGGTGTTGGAAGATGATGCGCCCGGATCGCGCGATCGGGTGGATAGCCCTTGGATGGGCTGTAACCTTATCTGCGCACGGGTAAATCGGACAAACCCCAGAGCCTCACCGCGGCCGTGGCGTCATCTCCAAAACACCTTTCTCCTCCGCCAGTCGAACGGCAATTATCGTAATAATGCAACGCGCGTCAAACGCCCCTGGCGCATGATCAGGGCAATTCACGTTGCACTGTTCTCGTGCAATCATGCGCCATGGTGGCAACGCCATTACCTAAAAAGATCATTGGATCGCTTTGACTTGTGACGAATTCACATCAAATAGGCTGTTTTTTAACAACTTGTTGATCTGAGTTATTTGACTTATTCCAATTCTGGAATAGGGTTCAAACAGTTCATTGGGTGGTGTCATCTTGACTGGTTGACGGTGGCCGATTGGCGCGTCAGGTACAGGTCGGCGCAGAGGTATCCGGTGCTGTGAGGGATGTCAGAACGTGGTGGGGCATTGAAATCGTATCGAACGGCGAGGCTATCGTCATGGCTTGATGCCAATGACCAAGGCTGTTCATTATCAGGGAAGGGAAAGTCATGAATCGATCATCCAGCAAGCGGGAACGGGTCAGCAGCGGCAAGGCAGCGATGCTCGCGGGGTTGCTCTTTGTGTTGCCCGGAGCCTTGGGTTTACAAGCCACAACCTCGCCCGCCCTGGCGGTGGACATTTTCTCCGACTGGACCAATGCGGTGGATGGCGACTGGGAATTGGATGCCAATTGGACGCCGGTTGTGGTCCCCAACAACTTTGACAATTCAGGGGACAGTTATTTTGTCACCATCACGGCCTCCGGTTCGCCGTTTACCATCAACATGAATTCGTTCATCGGCCTGAGCGACCTGGTGCTCAACTCCCCCGATGTGACGCTGAGCCTTCAACCCGGTGCCAACGCGCTGAACATCGGCCCGCCGGGCGGCATCACCGTCACCCAGGGCACGCTCTCCTTTGACGGAGGCGCAGCCTTTGTGCCCTTCATCAACGTCACCAGCCCAGCGCAGTTCGTCTTCAACACCGGTTTCGTCGGCATCAACGGCAACAGTCAGGTGATTGGGCTGGACGGCACTTCCCTGTTCAACGATTTGTACCTTGGCCCCAGTCAAAACCTGCTGGTGCAGGCGGCGGACGGGTCATTCACCAGCGGCATCAACCTCACCGCCGGCAACACCCTCACCATCGACGGCGGAGCGTTGTGGGTGAACCTGCTTCAAACCAACGGCGGGACGTTGATTTTCAACGAGGGAGCGTTGGACATCGACAACCCGTTCGATACGTTTATCATTGGTCCTTCCGGGCCGTTCGCAGGCGACTTCACCAACACCTGGTACAGGCAACTGCGCCACACCGGAACCGTGGCGGTGGAAAACGGCGCAACCCTGACATTGGAAAGCGGCAGCCTGCGCATCGGTTCGATGGACTTGTCCGCAGGGGGCACTTTCATCTGGCAGGATGGTCAACTCGAACTGCTCAGCGATATCCTCATTCAAGACGGCAATACCACCGCTCCTTTTTTCAGCGGGCAGGAGTTGGAAAACGGTCAATATTTCAAAACCACCGGCAATCTGACCGTCGGTGATACCTTCTTTGGCGAGTTCACGTTGGGGGGTTGGAATCAGTCCGAAGTGGATGATGATGTGTTCATCGGTCGCCAGTTTGGTTCCGATGGCAGTGTGCTCAACGTCGGCAGCACCAACAGCGGCAACAGCAGCAATCTGCGTGTCATGGGCGATACCTTCGTCGGCGGCGACGGACTGACCGAAGGCGGTGGGTCCGAACTCAACATCGGCCCTTACAGCTATTTCACCACCGAAGGCCTGCTTTACATTCATAGTTCCAGCAGTGTAAGTGTCACGGAATACTCCTACCTCACGGCGGGGCGAATCATTCGTGAAGGCTCCTTCAACCTCTCCGATGCCTACATCACCCTCACCGATACCTTCGAACTCATTGTCGATGACAATTACGACAACATGAATGGGCCGACCGAGTCCAACCCCTTTGGCAGCAATATCAGCATCGGTGATTTCTTCGGCGGGGGCGGCGAAGAAGGCGGCAGTTCCGGCAACCTGCGTGAACTGCGAGTCAATAATTTCATGGCTGTGGGCGCCAACGGCGGCAACGGCTCACTCATTGTGCAGGGTGATGGCAAACTGATCGTCGGCAATGTATTGACCTTCGGCGCAGGCGCCAACGTCCTGATCGACATGTACAGTGGTTACTACGGCGGCGGCGGACTGATCGAAGCCAACGATGTCAACACCTTCGGGGCCAACCCGGCCAACCTGCAATTCCGCAACGCCAACTTCCAACTCAACCTCAGTAACAGCCTGGTCATCGACCCGAGTGCTTACCAGTTCGGTTCAGAAGTTTATGTCGATGGCAGTTTCCAACGTGAAGACCCGAACAACCTCGGCAACTTCATCGATTACAACTTCAACTACATCAACGTACCCAACGGCCAGATCATTGTGGGCAACACCGGCTACGGGAAACTGGTTGTCAGTAACTACACCCATGGCGTGGAATCGCAGTTCATGATCATCGGCGGCAACGCCCCCGGGGCCGACGGCGAGGTGGAGGTCAGAAACTCCAATCAGCAATACAACAACGAATTCGGTAACTATCTGTATCAGGGCATACGTGTTAACAGCTCCTTGTTACTGGGGGTTTACGACCTTCCAATCACCCAAAATCTGCTTATTTCTGACTACGGCGGGGTCAGTGTCGGCGACCAACTGACCGTCGGCTCCGCCCTCTCCACCAACGGCACCCTCACCGGCGAACTGATTCAGCAGAACTACTCCGACCTGACGGTCGGCGGCGTGTTCACCGTCAACCAGTTCGGTCGTTATCGCGGCGAATTCGGGGGCACACTCGCCGTCGGTTCCTTCAACGTACACAGCAACGCTGATTTTTCCGTGTTCGGCATCGGACTGATTATTGGTAATGACGACCTCACCATCGCAGCCGGTGAACTTTTCGGCGACACCGTACTGGTGGACCCGCGCGGTTCCTACTATCACTTTGAAGACCCGGCAGTGACACTGCTGACCCGGCTGCAAATTCGCAATGGTGACCTCAACATCGGTGCCAGCTTCGGCTCGCTCACCATTCAAGACCCCGATTCCTACTACGGTTATTACGATGCCAACGTGGATGTGTCAGGCACCACCACCGTTGCCAACGGCGCGGAACTGCACATCCTTGATCGCGGCAGCCTGCGCACCGGTTGGCTGAGCGTCCAACCCGGCGGCATCTTCAACTGGGAAGATGGTTACCTCGAATTGACATCATCAGGTTTGCTGATCGATTCCGTGGCCGGGGACCTGCCCATCGGCGACACGGTCATCATTGACCAATTCGGCCCAAGCCCATCCCGTCGTGGTTTGCGGGTCGCTGGTAATGTAATTATTGGTGAATTCGGCCAGGGCACGCTCGACATCAAGGACGGTTCCGTCCACTTCGACAGCATGTTGCGTCTGGGAGCCGGCACAGGCAGTCAGGGCACGGTCATTCTGGGCGACCCGGGTCAGTTCAACTATCCGAGTCTGTTTGTCTTCTCCGACATCGAGTTGGGCGGCAGCATGACCGGTTCCTTTAATGCCACCAGCGCCTTGTTGGAGGTTCACCCCAACGGTAATCTTTCGAGCCTGGGTGTGATTCGCATCTGGGATAATCACCAGGTGATTTTCCATGGTGGAACGATCAGTGTCGAGGACATTGTCAAAGACGATGGCAACGGCACTTTCAGTCCGAGCAATTTTCAATTCACCGCCGGCACCCTGTCCCTCAATGACGCCAACCTGACCCTTGACGACGGCAAACTGTTGGGCAATTTCGTCGAATTGGTCAACGGCAAAAACCTTTACGTGGACAGTCGTCCGGTGTACGACCCCAACACCGGCACATTCACTTACCCCACCGGTCTGACCACCGTGAAAAGCGGCTCGACGCTGCAAATCAACGGCGGCATTTTCCGCACTCGTCGCCTGCTGGTCGAAGCCGGGGGCACGTTCACCCTGTTAGGCGGCAATTTCCAACTCACCGCCGACGACCTGATCATCGACCCGCTCACCGGTCAGCTTGCCCAACTGGTCAACCCCGGCAATACCAGCATTCAGGTCACCAATGGCAAACTCATCGTCGGCGATGTGGACTTCGGTCTGATGGACCTGGGCAGTGGCTTTGTGAGTTCGCGTGGTGCTCAGTTTGGTCGCAACCCCGGCAGCACCTTCACCGCCAGCGTGGGCAAGCCTGATGGCTCGGTTTTCAACAGCATCAGCAACTACACGAACAGCAATGATGAACTGGTGCTCGGCGGCACTTCCACCGCAGCCGGGGGCACGGGTACTTTCACGATTCACCCCAATGCCAGTGTTGATTACCGATTCGCCAACCTGCGTATCTGGAACGGCAGCCGAATGATTTTGGACGGCGGGTTCCTGCGGGTGAACGACATCCTCAAAGACGATGGATCCGGCACCTTCACCCATGGCCCGACCCCCGACTTCACCTTCAACGCAGGCAGCTTGTTCCTGCGTACCAATCAGACCCTCGATACCAACACCGCGCTGGGCAACAACCTGACGCTGGGCGGCAACAAATTGTTGGACATCGCGGCACAGTTGACCATCAACAACGGCGCTGCCCTGACCTTAAGCGGCGGCACACTCTCGGTGAATCAGCTTGAAAAAGTCGGCACCGGAACGTTTGCCTTCACCAGCGGTACACTCAATCTGCGCAACCAGAGCGCGACGGTGGACAGCCTGAATCCCTCCTTCTTTTTGGGCGGAAATTTCACTTTCGGCGCCAACACGCGAATCAATCTGACCAATTCCGCGTTCAATTTTGTCGTGGGTGAAAGCGGTACGGGCACGGCCACGTTCAACGGCGGCCCGCTCAACAATGCCTTTGCCGGTGGTCAGGCCAATATTGCCGGACAGATTTTCGTCGGTCAAAATGCCGGCAGCAACGGCACCCTCAACGTTGGCGATGGTACCAGCACCGGCTACTTCGCCGCCACAGGTTTTTCCAACAACACCCATATCGGCGCGGGGGGTATCGGTAACCTCAACGTTCTGGCTGGCAGCCGGGCTGATTTCCGTCGCTTGTTCGTAGGCAGCGGCGTCGGCAGCAACGGCACTGTCACCATCAATGGCAACAACTCATCGATCAATATTTCGACGACCGCTTTCCTCGGTGGTGATGCAACCAACGCCGGCGGCTCGGCCAATGTTTATGTGCAGAACGGCGGCAGCTTCAACGTCTTCAACAACAACGTCACCTTCTACTCCGGCGGCAACCTGTACATTCAGGGCGGCTCGGCCTACATGGCCAGCGTCACCAATCTGGGCGGACGCATCCACTACACCAACGGCCTGCTCCGCGTCAACAACCAAGGGCTGACCGTCGGCCCGAATCAGTTACTCGGTGCAGCGGTCACGATACCGGCTCTGTCCACGATTTCCGTCGGCTTCAATAGCCCCACTCTGGGTATCTTTACCATCGCCAACGGCGGCTCACTTGCCAATCACGGCAACCTCGATGCCGGCTCGGTGAACATCGAAAACGGCGGCACACTTTCGGGTAATGGTGTGGTCAGGCCTGTCAATTCCTTCGTGTTTCACAGTGGTAGCATCGGTCTGCGGGTGGAAAACGCCGGCACCCTCGCACCTGGTGCCTCCGCCGGTATTTTCACCATCAACGGTTCATTTTACGGCACCCGTTACACCCAGACCGCAACCGGTGAACTGGTCATCGAAATCGGTGGTAATGCCAACGGTGCCCCCGTGGCCGGCACACACTACGACCAGCTCATCGTGCATGGCAACCTCTTCCTCGATGGCACGCTCGACCTCGTCGGCCTGGCTGGTGCAGCCATCGGCCAATTGTCGGATGTTTATCAGATCATCCGTTACACCGGCTCGCGCACCGGCACGTTCGCCAACATCAATTGGAGTGACGGCTTCGTCGGCACGATCAACTACGATGTCAACGTCGGCGGCGGCTGGAAGGCTGTCACCATCAGCCAAATCCCCGAACCCACCACCATGCTGCTGCTCACCCTCGGCGGCACCATGCTGCTGGGCCGACGTTCAACACCAAAGGCACGGGGGTAATCCCTGTCGTGCGTGATGAAATGGGCCACAAAAAAACAGACACCCTCGTTCGCATTCGGGTGTCTGAGGTCACAGGCTTTTTTCATTCACCGCTTCACGTTTGAAAATGCGTGAGTGGTGACGGGTTGAATTCAAAACTTGCCCTGATCGTCCTGTTGTTCATCTTCGTTGCCGTCGGTGAACTTGTGTTCGATCATTTGCCGAAGGTAGCGGTTTTCGCGCCGGGTGGCTTCCAAATCAAACACCATGTACTTGATCGCCAGCCGAAGGTAATCGAGGCTTTCCTGCAGGTCGCCGACGGTCTTGCGCAGTTTGGCGTGACGGTCCTGAGCCTCGGCTGCCATGGCTGTGAGCTTTTCCTGCTCGGCTTTGGGCAGCGTCGAAATTTCCCCCATCAGCTCGCCCAATTTCTTTTGAAACATCAGTTCGTCCATGCTTGGCTACTCCCCGAAGCCGCAAATCGCGTGCTTCTGCCAAGTCTATCACAACCTCCTTGCCGGTCCATGCCAAGGTCCGTTCTTTTTTGACATCACACCACATCTGACGTAATTACAACGACTTAGGCCATCAAAATACCTGGGCGATAATTCTGTGGATTATTCAGGTAAAACCGCCTGATGCGTGCAGGCAACAGTGACCTAAGTTCATGTGGTGTGAAAGCAACAGCAATGTGGTTACATGAATGATGACGCCGTGCCCTTCAGGGCCGGATGGTTTGATTCATCATGAATATGAACATAATCCGGGGCTAAAGCCCTCGGCGTCAAAGTGGACCATCCGTTCATTGGTTGATTGGACGAAATGGTAGCTGTCTTTTCTGACCGATTTACCGATTTACCAGTTAACCAATTAACCAGTTAACCGATCAACTTCTCAGAATACCCAAGTCCTCGGCCTATCGGCCTCGTCCTTGGCTTGGCTCTGAAAATTCGCAATCCGAAATTCGAAATCCGAAATTCTCACACCGCTTGCCGTTTGCTCGCCGTCGCGGCCACGGTGCGGTTGCCGCCCTCAGCCCGTGCCTGTTCCAAGCGCAACTCTGCCAGCGTCCACAACTCCTGCAAGCTGCGCTGATCGGTCGGGTGCGTCACGATACCGATGCTCAAGGTCAATACGCAGGGCACACTCGCTGTGACAATCGGCTCGTGATAGGCAAACGCCTCGTGCAGTCGTTGCGCCAGGGTCAGGGCCTGCGTCTGATCCGTATCCGGCGCGACAATGCCGAACACCGGGCCGGGCAACCGTGCCACGAACGCGCTCTTGCGCACCAACCGTCGCACTTCCTTCGCAGCATCGTGCAACACCTTGTCCGCGTGATCGTGATCCAGCAAGTGATTGATTTTGCGGAAGTGGTCCAGTTTCACCAGCAGCACCGACCAGGGCTGCCCCGGCAGATGGGCCATCCTGCGCAGCATCGCATGAAACTGCTGGGCATTGGGTAAATCCGTCACCACATCCGTTGCTGCCACCGCCTGCAATCGTTCGCGCTGCTGGGCAAACTCAACACGGGCAGCGATCACCGGCGCCAATGCTTGCATCATGTAAATCTGATGACGTTCCAGTCGTTCACCCCCCCGCCGGGCAATCCACAAAATACCCTGCCCTTCACTGCTGCCCCGTAATCCGACCGCCGCCACGCTGGTCAGCCCCAGTTGGCGAAACAGTTTGCCCCAGTTTTCCGACATGCTCGGTTCCGGCCAGTACATCGCCTCCACCTGACCCAATACCTGCCCCAGCAATTCCTTTTCCACCACTTCGATCAACGCCCGACCCTGTGACAACATCACCGGGGCAGGGCCGCGATGAATCAATTGCTGCGTACGCGCCCCGGGCCGATCACGCCGCACCGCCAGGCCCACCGTTTCCACCCCCATGCACTCAAACAAAGCCGACACCGCGCGTTCCAACAATTCATCCACCGTTGCCACCCCCGCCAGGGCCTCACCAATGTTCCGCAAAGCCTGTAATTGTGCATTTTGCTGACCGGCCAATCGGTGAATCTGTTCCTGATGGCTGATGTCCTGCACCACCCACAACCGCCCCACCGTCTGACCCTCGACATCATGCACCGGTATGCCTTCGAACGTGAACACCCCCACCTGTGTGGCAAACCGTTCCATCGCTGGGCGGCCCGTGTCCGCTTCGATCTGTTTCATCCGTTTGACAAACAATTCCGCATCCAGCACGCCCAGGTCATTCCAAAAATGCTCCGGCTCATACCGCATACCAATCCGCTGATCCACCCGACAGCGCAACAGTGTCGCCAATTTCTGGTTGTACGCAGCAATCCGCCCCAGCTTGTCCACCAGCAAAATGCCGTCGGACATATGGTCCACGATCAGGTTCAGCAGCCGACCTTTTTCCGCCAATTCGCTTTGCAATTGCCTTGATTGCGTCACATCCAAAAACGATACCCGCACCTGACGAAGCGCTCCCTCCTCATTACGCACCCCGGCACATTCCAAAATCACATCCAGCGACTTGCCCCCTGTCTGCAACCGTAACTCGCAACGAGCCAGGGGTTCAAGTTCGAGTCGATCGATGGTCTGCCGGGCGCGGGCGCGGTCTTCGGGGCGCACCAGGTCGAGTATGCTCATGCCCACCAGCACCCGTTCCGAAGCAGCACCCAGCAATTGCGCTGCGCGACGATTGGCATCGACCACCTTGCCCAATGGGTCCAAACTGAGCATCGCAGCCGGGGCAAACTGATAAAGGTCTTCAAAGGCACGTTCACGCTGACGCAGGCATTGCGCGGTGGCGTCGATGCGCGTGAGCATGCCGCCGATGGCCTCAGCCAGTTGGGCAAACTCGCCGCGTGAGCGACGTGATAAATCGTAAAAGCGTTCCGCTCCGCCAGCCTGTTGCACCTGATTCACGATGTCCGACAGCGGCCCGATGAACCATCGCCGAACCAAAAGCAACCCAAACAGCGTCAACACCCCCATGAGCAACCATTGCATCGCCAACCCGCTGATCACCTTGGCGCGCAACTGCCCCGCCACCGCCGGCCCGTCGATCATCACTTCCAGCAACAACACCCTGCCCGGCTGCATGATCGGCGCCCGCACCAGTGTCATGCTTGTAATATCAATTTCAGCGCCCGATGTCGCCCCGTACTGTGCCAACGTCCATATTTTGACATCGTCGGGCAAGGCATCGAGCCAGGCCCCTGCTTCGACCACTGTGCCCTGGTCACCGGTGACACGGATGCCGCGCAACCAGGTGTCACGCAGGTACACATGCAGGGCTTCGTGCAATTCTTTGTCCGACCCCTGAGCCAGCAGGCCGCCGATGGACGCCTGCAGGTTGTGCGTCGTTTGCACGATGCGCTGGGTCATTTCCAATTCGAGCAGTTTGGTCGCCCGACGCAGTTCCAAAAAACCCAAACCCAATGACAAAAGCACCCCGCCCACCACCAGGCAGGCCAGTAACCGCAATACCACCGAATGTATCAGGCGAATGGGGGTCATCGTTCGTCCGTGTTCCGCGTGCGCATGGCATGACACCACCCCCGGTCACTACATAACACATCGACCGTTATCAGCCCCTTGGTTAGGTTCTGTCTGAAAACGTCTTTATTCGTTACGAGCCGCGACCGCCACAGCCTTTTTTATGCTGTCTTGTAAGTGCTTAATCAATCGCACATAACGAAAATAAACGTCTCAAGTCAAAGAAGCCCTCACCCTAATGTGAACGCAGCGAGCACTCCTACTCTCCCGGAGGGAGAGGGGGTTGATAGCCAACACCACTTTTGCCCAATATGAAAAAGGCTGTGACGCTCGTGGCTCTGCGCAACGCCGGTGTCCGCCGCCGGGCAGCAGCGGTGTGATGCGTTGCCATGGGGCGTCGGTCAGTTCGCGTCGATGTCGCATAAGTGTGGCCCTCCCTGGCCTGAAACCAGACGATCGACCGACCGCGGGGGCGAAATTGAATGTCCGTAGAACCTAACCCTCGAATTTCGATTCCGTGCGTTTGACACGTTCCAGCCAGCTTGGTCGTGGTGTCCAGCCCCAACCCGGACCTTCGGGCAGGTGCAGCCGACCTTCGCGCACCACCGGCATAGGGTCGTAGGCTGACTGTCTGCCATCGGGCTGATCAATCGCGGTTTCCACCCAACCCTTTTCTCCATACAACGCCAGTTGCAGATGAGCGCCGAACAGCAGCACCGGCGTGTAATTGGAAGTGTGCGGCAGACATTCCAGCCCAACTGCCTCGGCAAGTCGTGCCACGCGCAAGGCACGGGTGAATCCGCCGACGTACCCCACATCCGGCTGCACGATGTCCAACGCCTTGATCGTCATCATGCGTCGCCATTGCCAAAGGTCCCAGTCCTGTTCGCCGCCGGTGACGTGAATTTTCAATGCCGCTGCAATCTGCGCGGTGCTTTCGATGTCCCAAAAAGGGCAGGGTTCTTCGTAGTGATCAAAGCCGTGATCTTCCATCATGCGTCCGACCGTGACGGCTTGTTGGACTTGCGCATACGACCCGTTGGCGTCGGCCATGAGTTGAAAATCTTTGCCTGCCAGACGCTGACTCATGAGTCGAATCAAGCCCTGGGTGCGGTCCGCGACTTCATCGACTGAGGGGTCCGCGGCCCGGCCCAGTCGTCCGCCGATTTTGACTTTGAAAGCGCGATAGCCCCTTTTTTCGGCAGCGGCTTGGAGTCGTTGGACTTCGTTTTCAGGGGTGTTGTCACGGCGCATGGATGAGCCGTAGGCCTTAAGTGAATTGAAATGTCCGCCGACCAATTCGCAGACCGGATGGCCTTCACGTCGGCCACGCCAATCCCACAAGGCGGTGTCCACGCCACCCAGGGCACGCGCCAGGTGCGGGCCGATGATTTTGTAGTTGAAGTCCCACGCCTGATCGAGCAGCGATTCGTGTTCCGTGGCACTGTGCCCCAGCACCCGTGGTGCGATTTTGCGATGCAGAAACATGGCGGTCAGGTCGGCATCAAACGGAGCGGTGGCCCCCCAGCCTTCGCTGCCGTCCTGCGTGACAACCCGCACCAGACAAAGGTTTTCATCCGCGAAGGTCGTCAGACTGGTAATCACACTGCCCTGCGTCATGGAGAGGGGTCCGTGGTGCGTAAACGATCACTGACTTCCAGCATCGCCCGACCGGTATGGTAGGCTGCTTTCCAAGGTCCGCTTTTATCCTTGTGTGCCACGTGACTACCATCACGTGATACATAACCATACCAGCCGCCATGGTCGGCATCGGTTTGATATTGACGAATATACTCCCATTGCCTGACAAAAGCCTCGCGGTAGCGAGGGGTCTGTGTACCATAAAGCTGATCCATCAACGACAGGGCGTTGAGGCTCTCGGCCTGAACCCACCATATTTTATGCAATACGGCGGCGGTGCGAAACGCCTGTCCCTCGTCATACAGGCCGCCGTATTTTTCATCCCAGCCCCAACGCAGGGCGTGATCGACCAGCAGTCTGGCAACATGATGTACTTTTTGATCATCGGGGTTACCCAGAGCGGTGATCGCTTCGATCAGCAGGTAAGCGGTTTCGACATTATGACCAAAGGATGTTCCCGCTGACATGGGTTTCCAATCCGGCGTCAAGTACATATGCATGCATCCCGGCTCCGAGTACATGCGTTCCGCTACGATATGCACCAACTCTTCCAATCGTTGACGCAACAGCGGGTCCGGCCACCGGCGGTACAAGGTGGTGAAGGCCTCCATCAGATGAATATGCGTATTCATGGAGCGATAGCCGCGCAGAATACCAATCCGATCATAAATCAGTTCACTGGTCAGCGTCAGCGGCGCAGCCTGGTAGGGAACGCCGAGTTCGGAAAGTTCCTCGGCGTACCCCCCGTTCTTTGCATCATGCGCTTTCTGGTCGATCCAGTGAAACACCTGTTTTGCAAACGTCAGGGCATCTTCATCGCCCCCGGCAGCATGCAGATTGGCCGCGGCATAAATCGCAAAGCTCATCGCATATAAATGTTTGGTATCGCCGAGCCTTGGTTCCCATAAGCCCTGCTGATTGACGGCCCAGTACATTCCGCCGCGCTGGTGATCCCAAAGACGTTCTTTGAGAAATTTAAAACCATGCCGTGAGTAGGCCAAATATTGCATTGCAAGGGCTGGGCGTCGTTTTGCCACCTCGGCACAAATCCAAACCATGCGTGCTTGAAAGACCAGGTTTTTATCGGTGATGGAACCGGGCGTCCAGGTACGGGTGAAATGGACGTGATATCCGCCAAACTCATGATCGATGCAGCGTGGAAACCAGAGGTCCAATTCATGCTTGTGCAGATGCGCTTCGATGTCGGCTGCCAAAGTCTGGGCATTGAAATAGGGTTTGTCAGTGGGTGCTGAACCCGCCTGCTGGGTGTCGGCGTTGGGCAGCGCACAAGCATTGAACAAGCAGAGCAGGCACAGGCTCAGGCTCAGGCGTATGAATGCACTCATGACAGGCGCTCCGAAGAAAGATCAGGTCCAGGGGTACTGGGAGAGTCAGTAGCGCGGCATCAGGCCGGAGTGGTGGACGATCCGGCTGCCGCGGAGCCGGGTTTTGATTGATTTCTTCGTGCCAACGCCAGCATGATGATACCGATGAGATACATGCTGCCGGAGAGAATGGCAACGATGCCACGATCCGTCCAGGACTGCGGTATCAATGCCAGCATCATGACGAAACTGGCGACGATCATGACTGCCGTGCCGATGACCTGAAGCTGCATGCGATCGTTGGCCTGTCCGACTTCCTTTTCAAAATCGACCGGGGTGTACATCCGTTCAAACAATTTTCGGTTGCGCTCCTGTGCTTCCAACGGCGTTGTCCGCCAGAACAGCCTCGTGATGGCAAAGGCGAGAATGCCGGTGGGCAGGATGGTGAATATCTGCTGATGAAACGGCCAGGGCTGAGCATAAAACTTGGCGTCGATCATGGACCAGGCACTGGGTATCAGAGCCACCATCGTGGCAAACAAAGCCGACCAGAGCGGTGTTTTTCGGATGAAAATGCCCATGACCATGGGAATGCCCATAGGCAGGCCGATCAGTGCGCCAATCCCCATCGCCACTTCAAAAACGCCCAGGTCTTTGATGGTGCTGTAATAGAGGGAGATCAGCACAATGAACACCCCGAAAACCAGGGTGGTCAACTGACCAATGCGCATCTGTTTGCGTTCATCGGGTTCATTGCGGCGTAGTCGGCGACAGATCGCCGGCCAGATGTCACGGACCACGAACGCCGCATTGCGATTGAGGGCGGTATCCATGGAACTGGTTGTCGCTGAGAACATGGCCACCACCATCACTCCGACCAGTACTTGGGGAAGCAGTTTCATGCTCGCCACCGCATAGGCGCCCTCCGCCGGTTTGCTCAGCGGCAGCGCCTGCACATCCTGGGCAAAGAGCAGTCGAGCTGTGATCGGAGGAATGAAAAATATCAACATGCCGCCGATCATCAACACACCGCAGAGCACCGCCGACAAGCGGGCATCACGACCGGTTTTGACACTGAAAAATCGCTGCGCATTCATCAAAGAAAGCTGATTGAAAATGAAAAAGATGGTGATGGCCGTGGCCCAGATGGATGTGTATTGATACGGGTCCGGGCGCGTCGTATCGACGGGGCTGATAAAGCCAAGTTCCTGCGCCAACCCGGCGGCCTGGATTTTGGCCAGCAACCCTCCGACACCGCCGACCTGATACAAACACAACACCGCCAGCAGCATGGCCATGCCGATCATGATGATGCCCTGAATGTAATCGTTGGCCATCACCGCCCAGGCCCCGCCCACGGTCGAATAAATCATCACCACCCCGCCCAAAAGCAGAATTGAAAGGGTGGTGCTGATGCCGAAGATCGAGGCCACAAAAATCGCCAGACTCCAAAGCCAGACCGCTCCCATCAGAAAAAAGGTGAAAACGCCCATCACCGCGTAAATCTGCTGCGTGATCGGGCCGAAACGGTCACGCACGATCTCCGCATAGGTGTAAGCGCGGGTTTGACGGAACAGATGCGCCAGAAAAATCGCCTGCAGAAACGAACCGACCCCCCCGGCAATGTAGATGAAAAACACCGACCAGCCCGCTTCATACGCCGCTCCGCCGTTGCCGGTGAAGGTGTTGGCACTGATGCCCGCCATATAAACACTGACCCCCGCCAGCCACCAGGTCGCCCGGCAGCCGCCGCGAAAGTAATCACTCACATCCTTGTTGAGCTTGCGAAAGTAAAGCCCCAGCCCCAGCAGCATCGCCAGATACGCTCCGATCACCACGAACAACAACACATGATCATTGGCCTGCGGCATGAGTCAACATTCCGTAAAGGTTTGTCAAGGTGAAAAAAAGCCCCGCCAAAGATGCGAGGCCGTTTGTCTTTCCATGGTGTTCATGCACCCTGGCGAAGGGTTTATTCATGTTGGCTGCGACAACGCGCCAACAACATGGTGCTGCCCAATGCCAGCATCGCCATCGTCGCCGGCTCGGGGATCAGCGTGTAATTGAGGTTGTCGAGGTTGACGACGCGGAAGCTGTCCGTGGGCACGAAGGTCTGGAAAGTGATGGTCGGAGCGGTCAGGCCGGTGACATTTGCGAACGCCAGATTCGTATTGGAGGCAGCGCCCACCTGTGCCAGCGTGCCATTGGCATCGGTCACCGACAGAGTGTAGGTCTTGGTTGCCCAGTTGATCGTGCCAAAAAGCGTGTAAAAAACATCCGCGATCGGCTGCAGATTGGCTGAACCACTGCCGGTGGAACGCCTGGCCGTACGGGTCAAATCGGTGCCATCGTTAAAACGTACGCGCTCGGACTGGAACGTGATGCGCACCGCTTCATTGCTGCCAAAGCTCAGACGTGCCAGTTCACGGAATGAGTTCGTGGTGGTGCCGGCGTTGTAGCTGACTTGAAAACTGAAGTTGATGATCGCCGTGGCTGGATTGAAGGCCAGACCAAAATCGGCGGTCGTGGGGGTGAAGGTGTAGGTGGCAGCGGCGTTGCTGGTCGAAGCCTGATTGTTACCGCTGGGACCGCCGATGCGCGGTGTCACGCTGACCACGCCACTGCTACCCGCGGTTCGTACCCACTGTGTGCCGCTACCGGGCTGACCGCCCAGGTCGTTGCCCGCGGTGTAGCCGCCGGCGGTGTTGAAGTCGATGCTCACTGCCGACTCGGACACGCCAGCCATCGTCGTCAGCACCATCGCCATCGCACCCCCCATCACTGCCTTGTTCACGTGCATTCCTTTCATCTTTCTTCCTCCATTGAAAAAGTGTTTTCATTCCGATCCGACGATTGGTTTCAAAACTTCGGCCAGTGGACAAACGCATCACCGGGCAAAGGTTTGTTGTCAAGCTGCCATTGATAAATCGATGCCACCGCCGGGGTCGGTCGCGCCGGGTTTGGGTCGTAGGCCTGTCGCTGATTGTCACGGTCCACCGCCAGGGGCGCCGCTGTCTGCGTCACCGCTTGACGACCACCCATAATCCGGTTGCCCTTGAACTCAACTCCGACGCAATCCGCGGTTTTCAATTCCAGCGCCGGCTGACGCGGGCTTTCCAAAGCAATCACATTGCCGACGATGATGTGATCAAACGAATGGTCCTTGAAAAACATGCCCGGCTTGTCGCCACGCACATGAAACAAATTGTGGGCGATGATCCAGTTTTCGTTCATCCCGCCGACCCACAGACCATCGCGCGAACTGAGCACATGGTTGTTGTACACCACGTTGCGCGGACCGTTGGGGCCATGCGCTTTGTCCTCCGGCGGGGAGGCCCAGGCACCACAGCCGTACGACCCATGTTCGCCGCGGGCATCGACAAACACATTTTCAAACAGGTTTTCGTTGGTCCACCCGGCGTGCCACTGCATATCCATTCCGACAAAACGGCATTGCGAGAACACATTTCCCGCCGCCGACCATTGCACGATCGGCCCATGACGCTGCTTGTCGGCTTGGACGTTGATCATCAAACAGTCGTAAGACGTGGCAAAACCGACATACGCAGTGCCCCCGCCGCCGAAGTACCATGCCCCGCTGAACTGGCTGTCACGCACCTCACACCACTTGGACTTTTGCGTGCTGACCGGATCGCGTCCGGCCATGGTCACTTTGATATTGCGCACCCAACCGCCCCATACATTTTCAAACAACACACCATCGGTCCACAAGCGCGTCACCTGTTCCAGGCTCAGGTCCTCCACCCCGCCGTAACGCAGCGGATAAATCCGGGCGATGAAACTGCCATCGATCACCGGGTAATCAATCCGCAACGGCTGATTCACCGTCACCTTCGAACCGTCCACTCTGGTCACCAGCAGTTCATAGCGTCGAAACACGCCCCATTCCCGACAGGCGTTTTTCACCAGATCGTGCCAGCGGGTCGTCGCCGGGGCCTGAATTTCAATGGTGTCTCCGGGTTTTAGATCAACTGCCTGAGCCAGTTCGATCACCGTATCACCACGTTTGCCGTCCGCTGCCAGCCGCCACTGTTTGGACGAAGCCGACGCCCCCTGAAAAGTGATCGCCCCCAGATGATCCACCCGCACCCAGCGACGCTGCTCTTCAGGCACACGCCGGGACGGGTCCAGTTTCACCTTGATCACGCTTTGCACCGTGGAACCGTCTTCATACGTCGCCCAGGCGGTCAGTTCATGTTCCCCAGGCCCCAGTCGATCCAGCAGCACCGATGCCGCAACATCCACATCAAACGTCCCGCCCCAGTGAAAGTGCCATTTGCGTTCGCGTTGTGTTTTGCCATCGGCACTGATACCCAAGGCACGCAAGCCTTCCGGACGCGCATGCACCACCACAAACTCATCCGGCCCAACCGTCTGCCCTGCCTTCAGATCAAAGAACGCAACCCCCTTGCCCGATTCGATCTCCGCCGGCAGATAATCGAAACGAATCAACGTCGCCTCACGGCCCGCTCCCCGTATCACCACCCGATCATGCGTAATCACCAACGGCTGTTTAAGGTCGTAAACCCCTGCTTCCAATTGCACCACCCCGCCGCCCTGAGCCACCACCGCTTCGATCGCCTTGATCAACCCCGCATGATCGTCCGCACCATCATCGGGCCTGGCTCCGAAGTCGGAGGCACGCACCACCGTCGTGATCTGCGGAATGCCTCCGGGAACCCCGGCATAGCGAAAATCCGGATACGCAATCCCATCTTCCCCCACGATGTCCGCTGGGTTGCCCGATTGGGTCGCCCCGCTGGGCAATTTGTATTGCGGTGTCCAGCGCAGCCCCGGCGGCTCCGTGGCTGGCGCCGAGGCCGAAGGGGTCGGTGCAGCTTTGGGCGGAGGTGCCGCTGCTGACGCAACACGGGTCAGCGACCAGCGATCCAACGCCACCCCATCCGCACGAGCCGTGATCCGCAGGGTGTAGTCATCGGGCCGCAGTTGCCAGGCCATCGGCTGGTCATTGCCCGCCACATCCGTGCGCTCTCTGCCACCCTGCGTGATGGCAGCGTGCGTGAAGTCACTCTTGGACGGTGCCGTCACACGGTACCAGCGGGCATGTTGCGGATTGATGTCCGCCAGATTGTTGCCGCTGGCCTTCTGCATCAGTTGCACATACAACGTCGAGCTTTGATCATCCTTGCCCGTGGCGACCATTTCCAACTGAAACTTGCCCGCCTCGGTGACCGTGAAATGAAAATCCAGCGACGGCCCCTGATTGGGTTGCTGCCAGAATCCGCCGGTGTCACGCAACAACTGCATGTACATCGGCCCATCATTGGTCTTGCCACCGGTTCCGGTCGCGCCGGCAAATTTCACAGCCGGGATGACAGGAGTGCCGTTGGGGTCCTTTTCTTCACCATTGCCAAGCTCACCACCGGGCACGCTGGCATCCACCAGCACCCAGCCGCGACGCGATTGGTCCGGAGTGCGGGCGGCATATTTTTCCGCCTGCACTTCAAGAATATTCTGACCCAGAGCCGTGCCTGCCCCCCAAGGCTCAATCGCCCAGACAATCAATCCGCATACCCATGGCAGTAGAAACAAAAACGATCCATACATGGAACCACTGGACATAATTGCTCCCTTGAGTCGTAAAAAAACACGCTGACCAAACCCGACTCTTTGATCCTGCAAAAAAACAATCATCCCCTGCCCGATCAAGGGCAAGGGATGGAGTGATTGCAAGGGATCGATTACCGTCGCCGACCCATCATGAGCAGGCCCCCCGACAACACCAGCAGCGCCATCGACGCCGGTTCGGGGATAGCCGGCCCGGTGAGCGTGAAGTTGTCGATCGCCACGCCGTCGGCACGCGGTGTGAAACGGAACGTGTGATTGCCCGCGGGCAGCGACCAGCTCATCGCCACGTCGCCGCCACTGAAGTTGACCGCCTCGGGGCCGCCAGCCGCCACATCATTAAAACCGCCCGATTGGTTCCCGGTAATGCGATACCAATCATTGATAGAACCTCCGGTACCATCGGCCACACCCACCACCTGAACATAAAGGGTATTACCGTTGTTATTCGGGCCGCCGGCACGCACTTTGGTGAGTGTCCATACGCCCGCTACAGGTAGATTGATGGTGTAGTCCAATGTCGGACCGCTGTTTGCTCCACCAAAAAAACCGCCCGTGTCGCGCAGCAACTGCATGTATAGACCGTTGCCATTGGCACCGGCACCGGTGGAAGCCACGAGTTTGGTCGCGGGGATGCCGCCGTTGACGCTGGCTTCGCCATTGCCCGCAACGCCGCCGGAGACAGATCCATCAATCACAAACCAACTACGATTATCCACGGTTGTACGTGCGGTGTAATTTTCAGCCTCCACATTGATCACCGTCGCTGCGGCAGCCCACTGCCCCGCCCCCAGGATTGACATTACCAACGCTGACATTGCGATTCTCTTTTCCAACATAACGACTTTCTCCTATCACCCTATCAAGAGGATTTGCAAAGACCCGACAACACAGGAACCATACGGAAAAGGTCACCGGACAAACCACAAGTCTGCCCGGTGTTGATTCATGGAAGTTTGTGCCAGAAGTGTTCCACCGACCCAGCGTTTTGCGGATGACTGGTCGGATTGCCCACATACCCTATTTTTTCGATGGAAAGCAGCGCCGCATGGCCATCAAAGAACGATGCAGCGGCCGTGTTGCTGGCGTGTCGATAGCATGTCATGTTGGCTTGGACGTTTTTGCCGACCTCACCCACCGTCCGCCAGAAACTGCTGCTGCGCATATCCACCAGCGGATCGTTGCTGTCGATGAAGGCGATCTTTTTCGACGGGCTGACGATGGCGTCGGCTTTGAGACCACGGTGCGTGCCGCTCCAGGGCATCGGCGCCAATTCCACCCCCAATGATGAGGCGGAAAGACCGGATGGCATATCCGTCTGGTTGTAACCGAAGGGTACTCCGGTGCTGTGCTCCATATTCACCAAGCCTTTATCCAAAATATCGTTACGACGGGGGAAAGTCGGACAGGTCATGTTCAATGGGTAAAGCGATGGCTGGTTGGAACTGCTTTGATTGGGTAATCCGTCGATTCCCAAGGCATTTCGAAAGGTCAGATTCTGAAACCAGATTTTGCGTGCCGAAGTGTTGGGGCCGGTAAACACAGGTAAAGCCCACCCGGCACTTTCCACCACATACGAGGCATTGCCAAAGGCATACTGACGCAAATTGCTCTGACATTGCGAACCCCGTGCCCCTTCACGAGCTGCCCCCAGAGCCGGCAACAACAAGGCAATCAGCAAGGCGATGATGCTGATCACCACCAACAATTCGATCAGGGTGAAACCATGTAGGGGCCTGGGGCGGCACAATGAACGTGTGTGT
>CAZJMK010000014.1:0-61436 GCA_964547135.1 uncultured Phycisphaeraceae bacterium
CGGCGGTGTTCTTGTCAAGGTATTTCAACCCAGCCGAGGGCGGCTGGGCTACAACAATCACCCCATCACGCATTGCCACATCACCCCATAAAAAAAGCCCACCGGTGAAGGTGGGCTGGGTGAACAGCAAAGTGATTGTGACTGAATCAGTCACGGCCGCCGCGGAAACCACCGCGACCACCACGACCGCCACCGCCGCCGCCGCGGGGGCCGTCGGTCTTGGGCCGGGCTTCGTTGACCGTCAAGGGACGACCTTCGAAATCCTGGCCGTTGAGGGCGTCGATCGCCGCCTGAGCCTGGCTGTTGTCAGGCATGGTGACGAAAGCGAAACCACGTGAACGACCGGTTTCACGGTCCTGCACGATGGCCACTTCATCAACCTGACCGTGCTGCTCGAACATGCTGCGCAGGCCGTCCTCGGTGGTCTTGAAGTTCAGGTTCCCCACATAAATCTTCATCGCGATACACTCCGAAACAAAGAGTTGAGCTCACGGACGGGGACATGCGTCATAGCAGGAGTCGTTCCGGCGCAAGCGTCACTCGAACTCGTCAGCCCCGGCGAACACCGCCGGCAATCTGACACCCATATGCTACCCGACCCCGGTCCATAACACAATCCGCCTTACCCATTATTTTTTTACCCCCCCCTTTGAGGGGTTCGCAGATGTGGCACCGCCGCCCTCGGCGATACGAATGGATCATGGATAATGGATCAAGGATAATGTACAAACCCTAGAGAGGGTGAATCAAAAGCTATTTCCGTCCATTATCCATCATCCATTATCCCTTATCCATCACACTGTCCGCTTCTTCCGCTTCCCCAGCGACCTTGACACCGCGATACCCAGCGTCAGCAGCGTCACCGGTATCACGAACCACAGCATTGCCGAGCTGAACACCGGCAGGGCATCATGAGCGGTGACATCCATGATCAGGTACGTCACATAAGCGACGTAGTACAAAATGAACACCACGCCCTCCCAACGGGCGATGCGATGTCCCGTGAAAAAAATCGGCAGACACGCTGCCGCCACTGCCGTCATCACCGGCAGATCGAAATTCACAATCGATGGTGCAATCGTCAAGCCCGTTGTTCCGCCCACCAAACCCGCCACGCCCAGTATGCCCAGCAGGTTGAACAGGTTGGACCCCACCACATTGCCCACCGCAATGTCACGTTCGCCCTTGAGCGTGGCCACGATCGACGCTGCCACCTCCGGCAGACTCGTCCCCGCTGCCACGATCGTCAACCCGATCACCACTTCACTCACGCCAAACGCCCGGGCCATGCTGACGCTGCTGTCCACCAGCCAGCGTGCCCCAAGTACCAAAAGCACCAGCCCGCCGATCACCAAACCGATCATCAACAGCAACCGTTTGGTCGAATTGCTCGGCGCCGGCGGAACCAGTGAGTCGATTTCCTCCTGATACTCCTGCTGCACCGCTTTGTTGGTTTCGCGCCTGCCCATCCAAACCGCCAGCATGGTGTACAACGCCAAACCGATCACCAGCAACAGTGCTTCGTACCAACTCAACTTGCCGTCGGCGCTCAAGCCCCAAACCAAGAGCGACGCACCCAGCATGATCGGCACATCGATACGAATCAATTGCTGCTGCACGATCAAGGGGGCCACCATCGCCGAGGCACCGAGAATGAACAACACATTGAAAATGTTGGAGCCGACCACGTTGCCGGTGGCGATGTCGCTTTGACCGGTCAGTGTTGCTTTGACACTCACCGCCAATTCCGGCGCACTGGTGCCCATGGCCACGACCGTCAGCCCGATCACCAGCGGCGACAAACGCGCAGCCGTCGCCAACCCCGATGCCCCGCGCACCAGCAACTCCCCCCCCGACAAAAGCAGGCCCAGGCCCAGTGCAAAAAACAACAACGTCATGAAATCCATCAGCTCACGTTCTCCCTGGTCTGTTCGTTAAAGTTTTTATGATAGTCCGCATCGACCGAAAGAATGGATGATGGATCATGTTCAAATCAGAACAAGGTTGAATGGTTGTCTTTTCTGAACATCCATCCATCCTCCATTATCCTTTATCCATGTCCGACTCAAACAGCCCCTCGCCCACCTCCGGCAACACGATCTTCAAACCCAAATGTTCCGCAGCCCGTGGGGTCAACATCCGCCCTTTGCGCGTCCGCGCCACAAAACCCAATTGCAGCAAATACGGCTCGACGACATCTTCCAACGTGCCCGCATCTTCGCCCAGCGTGGCAGCCATGGCTTCCAAGCCCACCGGCCCACCGCGATACACCTCCGCCATGATGCGCAAGTATTTTCGATCCAGTTCGTCCAACCCCAAAGCATCAACACCTTCGAGCGCCAGTGCCTTGTTGACCACGGTTACGTTCAACTGCCCGCCTGCCTTCACCTGGGCAAAATCACGCACCCGACGCAGCAGCCGATTGGCGATGCGTGGTGTCCCCCGCGCCCGATCCGCAATGAGCGTCAGCGCCTCTTCCAACTCACCTGTCAACGCCCCTGCCAACGCACCCGGCTGCTTGTCGCTAATCAACCCCAGCAACTTGGCCGAGCGATGCAAAATGCGCAGCAAATCATCACGCCCGTAAAAATCAAGGTTATGCAACAGCCCAAACCGCGAACGCATCGGCCCCGATATCAACCCCGCACGGGTCGTCGCCCCGATCAAACAAAACGGCTGCAACGGCAGCGTGATCACCTTCGCATGCATCCCGCTATCGACCGTCACATCAATTCGAAAATCCTCCATCGCCGGGTAAAGGTACTCCTCCACCACCGGCGACAAACGATGAATTTCATCAATAAACAAAACATCACGAGCCTGCAATTTCGTGAGCGTGCCCACCAAGTCCGTCGGCTTGGTCAAAGCCGGCCCCGATGTCGCCACAAGGTGCGTCCCCAATTCCAGCGCAATGATGTGCGCCAAGGTCGTTTTGCCCAACCCCGGCGGACCATGCAACAGCACATGTTCCATCGGCTCACGTCGCTGCTTCACCGCTGCCAATGTGATCGATAATTTTTCAATGAGTTTGGGTTGGCCGACGTACTCGGTCATCCGCGTCGGACGAAGCGATAAATTGAACTGCTCCTCCTGCGGGTCGCTCACGTCCGCAGCAGCGGAAATCAGTCGCTCTTTGGCCATGGCAGCATCGTATCAGAGATGTCGCTGATCATGGTTGTAGCTCAGAGCCACGAGCGGACATCGGTGTTGTTCAGAGCCACGAGCGGAAGCGAGTGGTTCTTTGAACAACCAAGAACCGCTCGTTGCCACTCGCGGCTCTGAGTCGGACCTGAGTATCGCTTAATCGATACGTTTGACATCGAAATCGTATGAAACCCTCCGTCAAAATAAATCGCTGCTCACCACAAAACGCACCTGAGCCAGTGATTGCCCGCGCAGCCAGGTGAGTGCCTCATCCAAAAAACGCAGGGTAATGCCCTCATGCCAACCAGGGCGGACAAAGTGATCGTGAAAGTTGAGTTGAAAATACCCGGGGGTTGTGTCACCTCGTACCGCCTTGTGAAAATCATCACGCACCCGTTGCAATGCTTTCTGCACATCGTCACGGGTTTGCAAACCCCAGGCGTAATCGCTCCCCGTGGGTATGCAGGTTAAACCATACAACGCATGACGCGGTTCGGGGGCACCTGAAACACCGATGAACCCGTTTGCTTGCAATGCCTGGTAGAGCGCGGGGGTGTAAACATCGCGCCCGATGCCTCCGTAAACCAGCACCGGTTTACCTGTCGCCGCTTGGATCATCGCCTTGCCCTTGGCGATGTCATTTTGCAGTGTTCCAGCATCGAGGCTTTGACCGGTTTGCGTGCAGGTGAACTCGTGGCCGGTGTCATTGCATTGCCGACACTGGTGGTCCATTCCGTGCTGCATCACTTCATGACCGCGCGCAATCGCCTGCTGCAACTCTTTACTCATCCGTCCGGTTGCGTTGGTGGACTGTTGCAGCCGTTGCGGAATGACATTCAAAATGACCTTGGCGCCATGCTTTTCCGCCACATCCAAAAAGGGTTGCACGCTCATCGGCTCGATGTCGCTCTCACGCATGAACACATCATCAATGCGCACCGTCACGTTCACCCTCGGCAAATCGGTCGCTGACTTTGCCTGCGCAAAGTAACTTTCCGGGCGACGATCCACCAGCAACTCAACCGCCTCCGCCAAGGGGTTGACGGTCAAAGTTACCCTGCCCGCTTCATACTTGGCGCTGCCTGCTTCGACCCAGACATCGCCGCTGCGCACGATGGTGCGATATCGGCCTGGGGTCGTGATCGTCGCCTGCCAGGTACCGGGTTGACCTTCCACTTTTTGCGCCACCAGCGGCAAGGGTCGCCAATCGACGGGGCGTTTGGGGTGCGGGGCGTGACCTTGGTCGCCCACATCGTAAAAGGCTTTGAGCTGCTGCGGGTACACCTGCAACACGCCGCGGGAAAACCACCAGACGTGGCCGCCACCGGGCTGACGACGGAGCAGTTGCACCATTTGCTGCAGGTCGTTCCAGGGGGTGTCAGGGCCTTCACCCACCACCCGCAAGCCGGCGATCAGGTCGGCACCGCGCGGCCCCATGAGTGCCAGTTGCTCCGGCCATTCACGTTCGATGCGCGGGTAGTTGTCACGGTAAAGCTGCGGAATGTATTCATCCATCAACCCACCCTTCACCCACGTGGGCCAATCGCAAAGGTAGTTGTCATAACACCAGGGGTATGGGGCTGGGCTGATCGACAGCAGCACGTTGGGGTTGACCTTGCGCAACTCATCGTGCATCCGCTGGGCGAACGCGCTGATTTTTTTGGCGCGCCATTGCATCCATTGCGGGTCGTTCATGTTGTCGGGCGGTTGTCTGCCTTCGTGTTCACGAGCGTACACCTCACGTGTGTAGGGGTCGTAACCCATGCTCACCGGCCAGGCGATGCGATCGTCCAGTTGCACGCCGTCGAGGTCGTATTGCAGCACGGCATCCTTCATGATGCCGATGAGCAGGTTCTGCGCTTCGGGGCGGAGCGGGTTCATCCATACAAACGGGTTTTGCCTGGACACCAGCGACCCGTCAGCGGTGGTCATCATCCAATCGGGGTGATTTTTGCGCAGGGTGTTGTGGGTGTCCTTGAAGGCAGCCATGAACCCGTACTCGAACCAGGCGATGTAGTGCAGCCCGTGGCGATGGGCAGCGATGAGGGTTTCTTCAAGCAGGTCGCGCGGGGCTTGCAGGTTTTTATTGGTGGCAGGCAGCAGGTTGGGGTGACGATCGATACCCAGCAGGGCGCGTTGGGTGGGTGAGGGAAATTGCGTGTAACCATTTTTCCAGGTTTCGACATAAACGGTGTTCAAGCCGATGTCGCGCAGGGCAGCCATGCTGGCGGCGGACCTGGCGGACGTGGCGATGGCATCATTGGCCGTGGTGGTGAGCCAGGTGCCACGCACCTCAGCGGGGGCGTGCTTTTGGGTGGCCGAGGGTTGCGCATGGACACAAGCGATGACAAATAATGCGACCATGAACATGGTGAGAATTGATGTGCATTTCATGATGTCACCTTTCGAATATCGGTCGTTAGCGCCGCGACTTGTCGCGTCTGGTCGGCGTGGTGAGTCAGTTGGTCGGTGAGTCGGTTCATCGGTCAGAGCAAACGCTGTTCTGTCCGAGTAACCGATGAACCGACTCACCGATTCACCATTCAATACCCAAGCCCTCGGCTTGCAAGCCTCGTTCTTGGCTTGGCTCTGACACTTGGCGACTTCGTTCCCGGCTTGTCAGACATTTACATTTCGTCGGCGCAGCAGCATGATCGACATTGCTGAAATCATCATCAACGTCGTCGGTTCAGGGATCAGTGACAAAGGTTGCCGACTGACCAGTAATTCCACCGCCAAAGCCCCCGGCAGCGTGAGGTTGAATACCCCCGGCTCAAACGATCTGACATCGAAAGTGTCCCACGCACCGCCTGCAGTCTGGTAAACGATGCGATACAGACCCCCCTGCCCCGGTTCGAGGGTGATCCGCCACTGGTTGTTGCCCAGTGATGAGGCAATCAGAGGTGCCGGTCGCCAATCGGCAGGCAAGTCAGGGCGCGGGGCGTGACCCAACCCGGCCACGTTGTAGTAACCGGTCAACTCGTTTTTGAGCTGATTGAGTACGCCATCGCTGAACCAAAGGCTGTGGCCCGCGACGCCGCTGGAGCCGACCAGGTTGAGCATGGCTTGTATCTGCGACCAGGGCACCGCACCGTTGGACGTGTTGATGCTGATGCCGGCTGCGAAGTCAGCTTTGCGGTTGCCCATATGCTGCACCTGACCGCCGGTGGTGGAATTGGTGCCGTCCCAGTCGCGGTCAAAGTCGCTGAAGGTGCTGCGATAGACCTGCGGGACAAACTCATCGAATAAACCAAGCTGGCGCCACCCCGGCCAATCGACGGCATAGTTGTCATAGGCAAATGGATGCACCGCCGGCGAAACCGAAATGATCAGGTTGGGGTGTACGGCTTTGAGGTCGGTGATCAATTCCTGCGCAAAGGCCGTCACCTTGTCCGCCCGCCAGCGCACCCAGTTGCGCCAAGCGGTGCTGCTGCGACTGACCGTCGGGGCTGGGGGCGCAACACCGGTTTCCGCGATGTACGCATTGCGGGTGTAGGTGTCGTAACCAAACTCAATCGGCCAGGCGAGTCGGTCGTCGAGTTGTATGCCGTCAAGGTCGTACTTTTTCACCGCATCGAGAATGATGCCCTTCACAAACGAACGCACTTCGGGGACCAGTGGGTTCATCCATGCGAAGTTGTTGGAACTGTTGAAGTAATTGCCCGCGTTGTCTTGCAAGAGCCAACCCTGGTTGCGCATCTGGGTGGAAATGGGGTTGGAGGTGGATTGAAACTGGGTGGCAAAGCCGTATTGGAACCAGGGAATGACCGCCAAGCCGTTGCGGTGGCCGGCGATGATCGATTCCATGAGGAGGTCGCGCCCTGCCAGCTGCGGGTGACGGTCTTGCGGAACCAGGGCACGAAGCGTCGGGGAGGGAAAGTAGGTGTACCCATCACGCCAGGCATCGATGTACACCGTGTTCAGCCCGATTTGCCGAAGGTCGGCGAAGGTGGCGTTGAGGGCCGAGGGGTTACGCACCTGCCCAGTGGTGAAGCCGGTGGTGGTGACCCACGTGCCTCGTACCTGAGCCGGGGCGGCACGGGTGCTGACGGCCATGAGGGACACGATGATAACCATCAGCCCCACCATGGTTTGCATGGTTAAATACCCACGACAGAACAACCCGTTCATGCTTTTTTCCCTTTCACCCACCTAAAAAAACCGGACGATTGGACTCTTTTGATTTTCGGGGTATTGTAATATAACACCCATAAGACCTAGGCGAGATATTATGTAATAATAGATGAGTTTGGCGGGTTGGCAACTGTTTTTGCATGATTTTCGATCAACCACGGGGCGGAAGCGGGAGTTTTACTGATGACACGAACAACAACCCAAACCACTCGGCCATGGTCACCAACACGTCGAATCGGGAAGGCGATGATGCGTTTGGGGGTGATCGGGTGTGACAGTTCGCACTTGCCGGAGTTCAGCAAGCGGGTGAATCAGTTGCACCAAAAACGGCGGACACCGGTGAAGGTGACCGGGTTTTGGACGGATGGAAGGCATGATCTGCCGGAGGAGAGTGTCGAAAAATGGAAATTGCAGACCAAAGCCTACGGGGTGGCGCAGGTTGATTCATTGGACCAATTGCTGGATCAATGCGACGGGGTGATGGTACTGTCGGTCAATGGGCAGCGGCATTTGGAACATGCGTTACCCGCTTTGCAGCGTGGGTTGCCGACGTACATTGATAAGCCGTTGACCTGTGACCTGGCGCAGGCGAAGAAATTATTGGCTGCCAGTCAGCGGTATGGGGCGCGATGTTACTCGGCTTCGAGTTTGCGGTTTGCGTTGGAAGTGGAACAGTTGGAGCGGGCGGGGTTGGGGCGATTGTTGACGGTGGAGGCGGTCGGGCCGGGGGAATTGAACCCTGCGATGCCGGGGCTGTTTTACTACGGGGTGCACACGGTGGAAATGGTGGATGCGCTTTGGGGGCCGGGGGTGAACAGGGTGCGCTGCGTGCGGACAGCGGAACGTGACCTGGTGGATTTGCAGTATCACGATGGTCGGGTGGCGCACCTGCGGATGGAGCGCGCGGGTTCATACACTTTTGCAGCAACGGTACATGGTGAAAAGGGGTTGGCGCAGTTCAAGGTGGATTTCGGGCCGGTGTACGACCGATTGATTGCGGGATTGGTGCGATTCTTTGAAGGCGGACCTGAGCCGGTGACGCTGGAACGGATCGTCGAAAACGTGGCGGTGATGGCGGCGGGGAACCGGTCGATGGAACAGAACGGAACGTGGGTGAGTTTGTAACGAGTCACGATGTCGAGCGAAAAAGGGTGAAGTCAATAAGCATTTTCACCGCAGAGAGCGCAGAGATCGCGGAGGTTGCGGAGGTTGCGGATATTGCGAAATCAAAGCTTTTACGCCAAGTTGCCAAGCAGAATGGATGATGGATGATGGATCATGGATTATGTTCAGAAATATTGCTGGACGATATAGGCTTAAACATTATCCGTCATGCTTCATCCATGATCGATCAGCCGTTGGAGCACAGGTCATATAGGCTTTAACTCTGCGTTCTCCGCGTTCTCTGCGGTGTATTTTGATCGATTGCACAGCGGTGATGTCACCCCATTGAATACCGTCAACGTTGACCATCGTCATGGAAGATGCAATGCCAATAAACCAACGGTTGTATGCGACAGGGATGCAGAGCACGCAAGCCCCGATGAGGCTTGTTGTGATTGGTTTGTGGTTGGCGTTGTTCATGACGGGTTGTCATCCGCCAGAGCAAGTGATGGAACCAGCGACACCCAAAGACACGACGACGCAACCAGCCGCGTTGCAAATCACAGAGCAGGCAACGCCGACCACGCAGGACATGGAAAACGACATCGGCCCGACAGCCCCGTTCGAAGATGTATTGGCCCGGCTGGAGCAACGCCCGGATTGGACTGATCGCCCCGACTACACACAACTGGATGTGCCCCGTCACCCAGCAGAGCGTTTTTTGCAGGGCATGATCATCGTGCTGGACCCCGGCCATGGTGGCGATGCACATCTGAAAAATTACAAGCGCGGGCCGACGGGGGTGCGTGAAGCGGAAATCAACCTGCGTGTGGCACTACTGTTGCGCAAGTTGCTGGCCGATGCGGGGGTGACGGTGGTGATGACCCGCGAGGGCGATGTCGATGTGAGCTTGGAAGAGCGCGCCCGCATTGCCAACAGCGTGCCCCGTCCGGATGGCGCGCAGGGGGCGGATTTGTTTTTGTCGTTGCATCACAACGCAGCCGAAAGCACGACAACCAATTACACCAGCGTTTGGCACCACGCGGAAGTGGACGGCTCGGAAGTGGCGCTGGATGTCGCACGACATTTGGCATTGCATATTGCGGCTGCATTGCGCACGGAAGTCGGACGGGTCAGCCCGGTGCTCAGCGATCAATTGATTTACAAAAACGGATTCGGCGTGCTGCGTCGCTGTGAAGTGCCTGCGGTGCTGCTTGAGTCATCGTTTCATTCCAACCCGGAGGAGGAACAACGACTACGCGACCCGCATTACAACCTGGCGGAGGCCTATGCGATTTATCGGGGGCTTTGTGAGTATGCGTGGTTGGGCCGACCCACACAAAGTACGCCCGTGGTGCAGGTCGAGGGTGATTGGCTGGCGATCACCAGTCGGGTAAATGATGGTTTGCCGACGGGCTGGTGGGGTGGTGCCAGGCAGCGTACTTTAACTTCGAGTATTCACGTCAAGTTCGGTGATGCGGTTGCACCCTGGTCGTATGACGCGAAGACAAGGACGCTGACCGCAAAGGTGAAATTGGCGGAGGTAGTGCAGGGTACAGCGAGTGATGAGGCTTCAAGCGAACAAAAGGAAATCAGGCAAATACTGCGCGTGCATCACGCCAATCAGTTCAAGCAGCACAATTGGCCGCAGCGGTATGAGGTCGTGTTGATGCACAAGGATGGGGCATGGCAGGTGGGTGAGGTCAAGGCTTTGGGGCCGATGCGGGTACAACCTGAAATAGCACCGACGCCACCGGTGCCGGTGTTACCCAATAACACACAGGGCAGGTGGCCGGAGAATCGCACACAGTCACTGCCGGCAACGACGATGAATAATCAAACGACGCCGCGGGCGCGATCGGCAACAGTGCCGCGTCAGCCGTGGGCAGAATTGCCGCAAGGGACGTTGCCCGTGAGGTTGCAGGCTGCACGCGCGGGCATTGACGAGTTGATTGACTTGCCGCCGGGTTCGATGCTGACACTGGCGCGGGTCACCCCGCAGGGACAACTGATCACCGCCCGCTGGCGGAACACCGGCAGCATGGGGTTTTACCCAGCCAGCACAGTGAAATGGGTCACGGCTTTCATGGCGCTGGATTGGATGGATCGTCACCAACTGACCCTCGATCACGTGATTCAGGTGGGGGATGATCCGCCTGCGAGTTTACGCGGGCTGCTGTCGGCGATGATTGTGGTCAGTGACAACGATGCGTTCAACACGTTGCAGGAAGCGGTCGGGTTTGCGGAAACGTATGAGGCGATGCAGCGCTGGGGTTGTGAAAAAAGCATGGTACGCAGGCACTTCACAAGACCGAGGTACAACTCGAGTCGCGCGGTGCAGTTGATTTCACCGTTGGGCGAAACGATCAAAACCATACCCGGTCGGCCCCCGGCGGAAATACCCTTGAATGACGATGATCGACCTGCCCCGGTGGGCAACCGTGAAGCCAACTGGTTCACCAGTGATGACCTGGTGCGCATGGTGGCGGCAACCTTGATGGGGCCGATGCGCGAGCGCACGTACTTTGCGGAAGTAACACAATGGCTGAGTGCGACGGACCAGTGTTTTGCCCGTGATGGGTTGGTGCGTTTGACGGGCAGGTTGGCCGGTTCGCCGGGGTTTGTGGTGCTGAACAAACCGGGGTGGTGGCCGGGGGACGGGGCGAACGTCGATGCGCTTTACATTTACGATGTACAGCGCGACGAGCATTACCTGCTGGGCGTGTATGTGCAGGGCACGGAGGAGGATGCCAAAAAATACATGAGCGAGGCAGCGGAAAAGTTGTTCACGGCAATTCATGAAGGTCGATTGCGGTTGGAGTGATGTTGATGCGGCGGAATCGGTGGTTGAGGTTGTTGATGTTGATGCTGCTGATGGCGGGGTCAGCGGAAACGGTGGTTGCGCAGCCGATGGTGGTGCAACGGCTGGAAAAAAACGTGGAAGCAGGCGAGATACGCGGCTGGCTGGCGAAGGTGGATGTGCATGATCAAAGGTTGGAAGTGATCGTGACCGCGGCGCGGGGAAGCGATGATGTGAAAATAGATGGGGATGGCAATGACAAGGATGCAAACCAACCGGCCCTGAAGGGCTCGGCGTCAGAAGAATTGAAAATGATGGGGGTTACATCATCACAAACAACCCAGAAGGGCACGGCGTCACAAGAGGCGGTGTTGTTGCCGACGGATGAGTGGGCCAGGCAAGTCGGTGCGGTGCTGGCGATCAACGCCAATTTTTTCGCCAAGCAGGGCGATGGTGCTGCGGACATCATCGGGTTGTCGATTTCAGATGGCGTGATCGTGTCACCCCCCCGAAAGTATCAAGGCATGGCGGACCCGGCTTTGATGATCGACAAACAGGGCACAATTCGCGTGGGGTTGATCGATGCAACACAGTTGGAGGAGGCATGGCTGGCGGTGGCGGGCGTCGGTGCATCGGAGAGCGACCCAACCCGCGGCGGACTGCTGGTGCATGAAGGGCGCAATCAGGGCAAGTCGGCACGGGTGGAACCATTGACCCGACACCCACGTACTGCGATTGGTACTGATGCGCAGGGACGCTGGTTGTATGTGCTGGTGATCGACGGACGACAACCCCATTGGAGCATCGGCGCAACGCTGGAGGAAACCGCAGCGATATTGATTGATTATGGCGCGACGGAAGCGATCAACCTCGACGGGGGCGGCTCGACATCGTTTTATTACGACCCTCAAAAAATGCGAACGATGCAAAATGCGATTGATGAAAAAGTGTTGACCAACCGACCCAGTGATGGCGTGTTTCGACCCGTGGCCAATCATTTGGGGGTGAGGTGGAGGGATAGTAATAAGGAATGAAGTATTGTTTGATGATTTGAATTGATGAATGTACTCAGCGCCCTCACCCCACCCTCTCCCGAAGGGAGAGGGGGCGGAAAACGACATCGACCTTTCAACGTCAGATGCTCGTCGGGAGAGGGGGCCAGCAGGAACAGAATGAGGTAGTAACCATGACGACGGAGACGAAATTAAAGCCGGTGGTGGCGCAGGCGGGCAGGCCGTTGTATCAATCGGTGCGCGATGCGGTGGTGGATGCGATCAACACCGGCTCATTTCGCCCGGGGGACCGCATGCCCAGCACCAAGGAATTAAGTGCGCAGATGGCGGTGTCGCTGGTGACGGCTCACCGTGCGTTGCAGGATTTGGTGTCGCTGGGGGTGCTGACGCGGACGCAGGGGCGGGGCACATTTGTCGTCGATCGGCTGGGGCATACGGGACAGCGGGCGACCAAATCACGGGTGGCGATTGTATTTCACCCGGACGCATCACTGGGCGATTTTTATCACGGGCAGATTTTGGAAGGCATGCGCCAGGCAGCCCGTCAGCAGGCGGTCGATATGGTGATTTTACATTACGGTGCGGTGCGCAAGGATTGTGACGGGTTTTTGTTTGTGAACCCTTTGCCGGGGGAGTTGGATGCGTTTGTGGGCGAGGTGTCGGAGCGTCACCCGGTGCTGGTGGTGGCTGCCCGTTCGCCGCACAAGGACATTGCCGCCATCGACGTGGACAACCCCGAACTTGCCCGGCAGGCGGTGAAACATTTGTTTGCCCTGGGGCACAGGCGCATCGGTTACGTGGGCGGCGCGGAGGAATTGTCCAACAGCAGGGATCGTCGCTTGGGGTTTATGCAAGCGTGTCAATTGCTGGAGTTGCCGGTGGACCCGGGTCATGTGCTGCAAGCGGCAAGCTGGCGATTGGATGATGCGGAAAAGTTGACACTCGCGCGCATGTTGCGAGGCCCCAATCAGCCGACCGCGTTGTTTGCGGCGGGGTATTACTTTGCCTTGGATGTGTATGAAGCGGCATTGACGCTGGGGGTATCGATACCGGTGCAGTTGTCGGTGGTGGGGGTGGATGATCCGCCGAGTGCGGCTCATCTTTCGCCGTCGATGTCAACGTTGCGCCAGCCGTTGGTGCAACTGGGGCATGTGGCGCTGTCGGCTTTGCATGAAGCGGTGCGCGACCCGCAACATGAACTGATCGATCAGGTGCTGCGCCCGGAGCTGGTGATACGACAATCGTCAGCGCCGCCGGGGGGGGGGTAATGGATAATGGATGATGGATAAAGGATAATGTACGGAAAGACTTCAACACAGCGACGCTATGTGGCTAGGTGCTAGTGGCTGGGGGCTTGGCAAAACCGATGACAATGGTTGCGTCAACAAGCTGGTAACCATGGCTCACTTTTCTCTGCGCACTCTGTGTTGCAATAAGCATGAATTTGAAAACACCGATATTGATCGTCGGCGGAGGCACGGGCGGGTTTGCTGCGGCGTGGGCGATTGCCCGGCTGGGCGGGTCGTGTGTGGTGACCGAACCGACCGACTGGCTGGGTGGGCAACTGACGACGCAGGCGGTTCCGCCGGATGAAAACCGATGGATTGAAGGCATCGATGGCGTCAGCTCAGCCACGGGTTCGTACCTGCATTTTCGCCGTGAGGTGCGACGGTTGTTTTTACAACACCCGCAACTGACGGAGGCAGCCCGCAACACGATCAACATCAACCCCGGCGGATGCTGGGTCAGTCGCCTTGGGTTTGCCCCCGTGCTCGGCCATCAGGTGTTGCAATCCCTGTTGGCGGAACACGTGGCCAGTGGTCGAGTGAAAGTGTTGTATGAACATGAACCCGTGGCTGCGGTGATGCAGGGTGATCGTGTGCAGGCGGTGGTTTTCAGAGATTTGCGCAATGGGGCGGAGGTGGAAATCGCAGCCGAGTATGTGCTGGATGCGACGGAGTTGGGGGATGTGCTGCCGCTGGCGGGTGCGGAGTATGCGATTGGTGCGGAACATCGGTCGATGTACGGGGAGTTGCACGGACGGACGGATCGTGAAGAGCGGCTGGATCAGCAGGCGATCACCTGGTGCTTGGCGATGGAGCATCGACCGGGGGAAAACCATGTGATCGACAAGCCCGCGGAATATGAGTTTTGGCGGAATTATGTGCCGATGCTCGACGGTGGTTGGCCGGGCAGGTTGTTTGACTGGCGTGTGCCGGACCACAAGGGCGGGCAACGTGATTTGCAGATGCAGCCTTGGCCGACGGAACCGGATAACGATGAACTGGAACTTTGGCGCTATCGGCGGGTGGTGGATCGATCACTTTTCAAATCGGATGCACGCGATGGGACGGATGTGTGCCTGGTGAATTGGGTGCAGAACGACTACTTTCAAAAGCCGGTGTTGGATGTGAGCAAGTCGGACTATGAATTGGCGATGCGCGAGGCAAGGGCGCAGTCGTTGTGCTGGTTTTATTGGATGCAGACCCAGGCCCCGCACCACGATGACCCGCAACAGCAAGGCTACCCGGGCCTGAAATTACGCGGCAATGAACTGGGCACCCGTGATGGGTTTGCCAAGGCGGCGTACATTCGGGAAGCAAGGCGATTGATCGCGCGCACGATCATTACTGAGGGTCATGTCGGATTGGAACAGCGGCAGGCAGAAGGAAAAAAACCGTTGGGTGAGCCGCCTTGGGTGGCGGGGGAGTGTTTTGCGGACAGTGTGGGTATTGGTCATTACTCGATTGATTTTCATCCGTCGTGTGCGCTGCGCAGCGGGTTGTATGTGCCTGCTTGTCCGTTTCGCATACCCATGGGGGCATTGATTCCGGTGCGGGTGAAAAACCTGTTGGCAGCGGGAAAGTGTCTGGGTGTGACGCATGTGACCAATGGTTGTTACCGATTGCACCCGGTGGAGTGGAACGTGGGCGAAGCGGCGGGGGTGCTTGCACATTTTTGTGTGACGAAAAAAATGAAACCGGAACAGGTGCATGAACAGAATGAGTGTTTGAGTGAATATCAAAAGTTGTTGCGGTCAGAGGGCGTGACACTGACCTGGCCGTGGGAATGAAATTGCGAATTTAGCGGGAGACCCCGCTGTTGAAGCCGTCGGATTGCGGATTTGTTGAGCGCGGAAACTTGGCATTGGCTTGTGACGCCGTGCCCACCGGGGGCAGGGCCGGATGTTTGCATTTACCTCAACTAGACGATCCGGGGCTAAAGCCCTCGGCGTCAGTTGTTGGTGATCAACCACCCCAGCGACATGAAGGCATGTAGAATGCCAATGAATCAACCAACGTCCCTGTTGCAGAAAGGTTTATTGATGACCAGTGATATGCAGCCGAAAATGCTTTGCGATTACGCCTGTGCCTGTGGTGAAAACCCCTACTGGCACCCGCTGGAAAAAATGTTTTACTGGACGGACATACCGGCAGGGAAGCTTTACCGGTACAACCCGGCGGACGGCAGTCATGAAATGTGTTACCAGGGTCGAATCGTCGGCGGCTTCACGGTGCAACCCGATGGGGCGCTGTTGCTTTTCATGGATCAGGGCACGGTGGCCTTGTGGCATAACGGTCAGATCACACGCACACTCATCGGTGAGTTGCCGGAGGAAAAAACCACGCGATTTAATGATGTGATTGCTGACCCGGAAGGGCGCGTCTTTTGCGGGACGATGCCCACCAAAGATCGGCCCGGTCGGTTGTATCGCTTGGACCGCGACGGATCGATTCACAAATTACTCGAAGGCATCGGCTGCTCCAACGGCATGGGTTTTTCACCCGATCGCAAAACCATGTACTACACCGACACGCCCAAACATGAAATTTACGCCTTCGATTATGACCAGACGACGGGCAACATCTCCCGCCAGCGCGTGCTGATCAAAACCGAAGACGGCGGGGGCGGACCCGATGGCATGACCGTCGATGCGGCCGGCGACATCTGGTCCACCCGTTGGGACGGTTCCTGCGTGGTGCGTTACGGACCCGATGGCACAGAAAAACAGCGCATCAAGTTCCCGGTGAAAAAGGTCAGCAGTGTGACATTCGGGGACGATGATTGTGCGTCGATGTACTTCACCACCGCAGGGGGCAATAACAAAAAAGACAACGGCGAACAGGCGGGTGCGATTTTTCGGTTGCGCTTGCCGGGGGTGAAAGGGGTGACTGAGTTTTACTCGCGCATCGGGGGATGAGGGAAATTTCGAATATTGAATTGCGGATTTGTTTTGCGCGGACGCTTTGCTTGACGCCGTGCCCACCGGGGGCAGGGGCGGATGGTTGGCACTTGCCGATGCAAACAAACCGGGGCTGAAGCCCTCGGCGTCAGATGTAGCCCAGCCGCCCTCGGCTGGGTCGGCTGACATGATCCGCCAGTTCGCACCGCTGATGGTATCGGCGGTCGGCCCAATCGATGAATGGCAAATCAATGGTTCAACGAACTCGGCGGATACCATCCACCGCTTTGTCAATACACCGCCGAGGGCGGCGGTGCCACATTCATAGAGGCAATCAATCGCTGCGCTAACGTATATGCCGACGCAAAGCGTCCGCGCTTAACATTTTTACACTTGGCCACTTGACCACACAACCACGTCTTTTTCACTGCACTTCAAAGATGGACTGGGTACGCAGCACCAAGCCGGTGTTGCTCAGCAGGTGGTAGCTTTGAATGTGGTACTCGCGCTTGTACTTCTGGCTGTCAAGGATGGACAGGCACAGCCCGGCATCGGCATCCTTCCACTCGTGGCACATCGCGTTGTGCTCGGAAGCATAATCGCGCATTTCCCGCAACGTCGCATCGAACAGGTTTTCCGTCAGCGTTTCGGTTTGAATCGTCGTGACATAGCCGATGTTGCCCAACGGCTGCATTTCGTAATCTTTTTCACCCAGACAGGGCAGGGCGTGAATCAGGCCATGCTCAGGCAGATGGTCGCCCTGGTCCAACACCGCCTCCGCCAGGCATCGGCCCTGGGGGGTCTGAAACCGCACCACGTGACCGGCCGGCAGCAGCCAAAGCTCGACTTCATATTCAGCCTGACGGTAGGTCCGCCGGGCTTGTAAGGGGAACAGTTCAGGGTGCAGGGCACGCTGATACAACATGAGTCGGAACATCTGTGTGTTGGATGACTTATGGCTGACGCTCATACGGAAAAACCTTCCTGGAGGGAAATAAAACCCAGTGGACACCGGGCGTGGAGTGTAGCCCGTCATTTTATCAGAGTTCAACCAAAAGAGAAGCACTTTTTTACATTCATTGACAAAGTTGTGACACAAAACTTACCCAAACCTGCCAGATCGTCCAGAATAACGGGCGTTTCTACCGATAACAGATCAGGGAATCGTTGGGTTGGATCAAGTCGCCCTGAAAATCATAATTCACTGTGATGACAAAGGTTGAAAACATCATCGCGCAGGTGGCTGCCCTCCCCGATACGGGGGTCGATGAGTGTTTGGCAGCAGCGCTGCCCACTGCTGAACCCTGGGTGCAACAACACTTGATTGACCAACTTCAACAACGCAATCAACACGCTGGTCGCATCGGTATCATTACCTATTACCACTCTCTGTCCCCCGAACTTCAGCAACAGATTCAGCAGCACATCACCGACCTCACCGGTGAACTGGCCCTGTTACTGGCTGACCCGCGCTCGGCTGCTGCTGACAACGCCTTGACCCTCATCGCGGATGCACAGCTCGTCGACTTGGCCTATCTGTTACCCAACGGCCTGCGTTCCCCGCAGGAACAGGTCCGCGAACGAGCTGCCCAAACCTTGTTGTCGTTTGCCACCGCCGTGCATGAGGCGATGAAACAGTCACAGCCGCCCTCCGCCACGCAAATGGCATCACTGATTCAAGCCGTGGTACAGGGGCTGCACAGTTACGAAGGCCATCGTCAGACCATGGTGCTGCAAAGTTTGCTGCTGCTGGGCACAGTCGCCATTGCCACCGCCGGCCCACTGCTTTCGGATGATCGTCATGTGTTGGTGAACCATCTGCGCCGGCTGATGGAACAAGCAGACGAACCCTGGGTGCGACAGGCTTTGCCGGTGCTCATGCTCATCCCCACGCTCACCGACTCAGCCATGATGGGCTTCAAACGCGCCCGCTTGTCGGGTAAACATGTCGATGTGTTCACCCACCCGCACCTGCTGCACCTGCCCCGGTTGCGCGGCACGCTGCGCAGCATGACCGGCGTACACGACCTGCTCCCTGATTCAACCGATTACCAACGCATGACCGCGGACCAGCAACTGGCGACTGTGCATTGGTTGGAACGATTGCCGCTGGACCCGCCGCAACGCATTGAAGCCTTGAGTCGCTTGAAAAACGCACCCGATGCCGGGGCGCGATTGGCAGCCGTACGGGCTTTGATCGAACAGGCACAACCACCCTTTGCCGAGTCCGCTCATGCCGCGCTGGCGGGGTTTCATCATGACGAAAGTGCCCCGGTGGCGGTGCTGACGTTGCGTCACTTGTTACGGGTGCGTTGGCCGGGGTTGCTGCGCTTGTTGCCTGCGTTTATCAATTCACCGCATCCGACGGTCAAACGCATTGCCACGCATTTTTTGTCGCCCCTGGCGTTTGATCGTTTGTGGACGGCCTGGTATCGGCTGAGCGAAAAACAAAAGCTCGCAGCCGGGGCTGCCCAAATCAAATTCGACCCGCACTTTCATCATCGACTGGGTGAACGCTTGTGTGCCCGTGAACGTTCAACCCGTATGCGCGCCCTGGCCATGATCGCCACGCTGGGCCAGGGTGCATTCTTTGAGCGACCCTTGTTGCATCTGGCTGGTGATGGTGACGCCAAGGTGGTGGCATCGGTGGTGCGTGGGTTGGGTTCGACATCACTGCCCCCGACGCCGGCTTCACCGCTGGTGATCGCCGCTCTTGAAAAATGTTTGGAACATAACGATTCACGGGTGCGTGCCAATGCCGTCGAAGCCCTTGAACAACTGGGGGCCAGTGGTCACCTGCAACGACTGCTGCGCATGGCTCAAAAGGAAGCACCACGGCCGCGCGCCAATGCGATTCGTGCCCTGTTGCGATTGCATCATTCACAAGCCGGCGAATTGCTGACAACCATGCTGGCGGACCCGCACGCCAACCAGCGCATCAGCGCGCTCTGGGTGGTGCAAGCACTGGGTTACGCCCTGGCTGCGGCGACGGTGGCTGACCTGTCACTCATCGACCCCGACCCGCAGGTGCGCAAACGTGCTGAGCAGGTGACGCAACAATTGCTGGGTCGCAGTGAAACGAAACTGTCATCGGTTCCGACGCAAACCAATCGCACCCCAGCCGGGCCGATGGGCTTGGTGACACTGCTGGTGATGGTGGTCACAGTGATGATGCAGACGGTGACGCATGCACAGTTGCCTCTCTCTCCGGGAGAGGAAGGAGACCCGCTTGGTGGGTGGAGTGCGGGCGTATCGGTTGAAAACCATTCGTTTTTTCAACGTCTTTCCGCTCTTTGGCCCTCACCCGCCTCGGTCACCACGGTGACCTCGGCCACCCTCTCCCAAGGGGAGAGGGATTTGGCAGAGGCGCCCAATCAACGTTGGCACTGGTTGGCCGAAAACTGGCCGGAGGATTTGCGCTCCGATTATTTTAATCTGCCCTGGTCGGGGCTGGTGTTGGTGGGGTTGGTGGTCGCGCTGATGGTCGGGTTGAAACTGGGCAAGCATTGGTGGGGTGGTCGTGACAACAGTTCACCGACATTGGCGTTCTGGTCCCTGGCCGGGGGGTTGGGGCTGACCATCGCCGAGCGCCGATTGCTTTGGCGCATCGCCCGATATCAACGTCTGCCCAGTGCGCTGACGTTGCTTTTGTCACCGGCCACGCTCGCCCACCATGGCCGGGCCTATGCCCAATCCACCACCCGCCCGCAACGCATCGACCACCAATTGCAGCAAGTCAGTCGAAAATTGTTTGCGTGATGATCAAGTGGTCGGGTGATATGAAATGTTTAGCGCGGACGCTTTGCGTCGGCTTGATTGACGCCGTGCCCTTCAGGGCCGGATGGTTTGATTTTTCATCCAATGCAAACGATCCGGGGCTAAAGCCCTCGGCGTCATCATGATTCACTCGGCCACTTCCTCAATGCACCCCCTGCTCGGCCAACCAGCGCTCGGCATCGATCGCCGCTTTGCAGCCCATGCCCGCAGCGCTGATGGCCTGTCGATACACCTGGTCGGCCACGTCCCCCGCCGCGAACACCCCCGGCAGATTGGTGTAGGTTCGAAAACCATCGTTCAATTTCACATACCCTTTTTCATCCAGCGCCAAACCCGTGTCCTGCAAAAAGTGCGTGTTGGGTGTGTGGCCAATCGCAATGAACAACCCTTTGACTTCAAGGGTTGATTCAACTCCGGTTTTGACATTTTTCAATTTCACCCCGGTCAGAAACTTATCGCCCAGCACATCGGTCACGACACTGTCCCACACGGGCTGGGCCTTGGGGTTGTCCAGCAAACGCTTCTGCATCACCTTGGACGCACGGAACTGGTCGCGCCTGTGAATGATGTAAACCTTGGACGCGAACTTGGTCAGGTAATTGGCTTCTTCCATGGCGGTGTCGCCGCCGCCGACGACAGCGAGAGCCTGATTGCGAAACGCCGGCAAGGCCCCATCGCACACCGCACAGGCCGACACCCCGCCCCCCTGCCGGGCAAGGCGCATTTCGTTGTCCAGCCCCAGCCAATTGGCGCTGGCGCCCGTGGCAATCACCACCGTGTGAGCCTTGAGGATCGAACCATCATCCAAATGCAAAACCATCGGCTTTTTGTCGAACTCACAACGCACCACATCCTGCGTTTTCACCCGTGTTTCAAAGCGCAACGCCTGATCTTTGAAAAGTTGCATCATTTCCGGGCCTTGCACGCCCTTGGGGAAACCGGGGTAATTTTCCACTTCCGTGGTCAGCATCAACTGCCCACCGGGGAGTTGAATCGAAGGCACCTGTTTGGGCTGACCTTCGAGCACCAGGGGATGGAGGTTGGCGCGGGCTGCGTAAATCGCAGCCGTCCACCCCGCAGGCCCCGAGCCGATGATGACGATTCGTTCGATGTTGTTGTGTGAGTCGCTCATGGTGGTTGGATTGTAGCGTGATTGAGGGTGATGGTTGGTACACCAAACGGTCAATCATTCATTCGATCAATAGCAGCGCAAGGTTACACTGTTCTGCTGCATATCGGGTCTGGGTGGGGCAGGCGTCTCGCCTGTCAATGAGCCGAAGGCTCATGTTGATCAACCATGGTTGCTCGAAATGGGCTTACGCCCATTGGCAGGCGAGACGCCCGCCCCACCGTTTACAGAATGATGAAACAGTTTGTAAGCTAACAGGTCATGGCCACGACGAATCAGAAACTCGCCGCAATTTTCACCCAGATGGCGGACCTGATGCAGGTGCTTGGCGTTGACTCGTTCAAAGTGATCGCCATGCAGCGGGCAGCCCGTGTATTGGACGAACTCACCGATGACGTGGCCGAGCTTGCCAAAGACCCCAAAAAACTGCTGACCATACCGGGGGTCGGCAAGGGCACCGCCGGCCGCATTCACGAATTCATCACCACCGGTTCGATCACGGACCATCAGCAATTACTGGCACAGGTTCCGCCGGGGGTGCTGGAATTGCTGGGCGTGCCGGGGCTGGGGCCAAAGACGGTGGCTCTGTTCTGGAAACAGGCGGGCATCACCAGCAGTGATGAACTGAAAAAAGCATTGACGGATCAGCCGCAAAAATTGTTGGCATTGCCGGGGATGGGGGAAAAGAAACTCGACAACCTGCGTAAAAGCATGAACACGCTCGCAGCCGTCGGGGAACGAAGACGCATCGGCAAGGTGTTTCCGCTGGCACGCTGGCTGGTGTCACACCTGTCGGCAATTCAGGGCGTTCAGCAGGTGCAGTTTGCCGGCAGCCTGCGCCGGGGCAAAGAGACCATCGGCGACCTGGACCTTTTGGTAGCCGCCCAAGCCGACGACGCACAACGACTCATGCAAAGTTTTGTCGCCCTGTTTCCCTCCGATGTCACGCTCATCGGCATGGGCGATACCAAGTGTTCCCTGCGCACCAGTGACGGCTTGCAGGTGGACCTGCGCATCGTGCCCCCCGCTTCCTACGGTGCTGCCCTTTTGTATTTCACCGGGTCCAAGGAACACAACGTTCAAATGCGCCAGCGGGCCATCGACCGTGGTTACAAACTTAATGAATACGGCTTGTTCAAAGGCGAAGCACTGATCGCCGGCGGCAGTGAAAATGATATTTTCAAAGCCCTTGGTTTAACCTACATTCCGCCCGAACTGCGCGAAGCACGGGGCGAAATCGCCCTGGCGGAAAATAGTCAACTACCCCGGTTGCTGGAACTGTCGGACATACGGGCGGAGCTGCACGCTCACACCAAGGCCAGCGACGGGAAACTATCGATTCGTGAACTGGTGCTCACCGCCCTCGACCGCGGGTTTCACACCATTGCCGTCACCGATCACTCGGTCAGTCAGACCGTGGCCCACGGACTCAATGCACAACGCCTCGAAGAACACATCGTTGAGGTCCGCCGTATTGCGGACGAATTCAAAGGTCGCATTCAGGTGCTGGCAGGCAGCGAGGTGGACATTCTTTCCGACGGACGACTGGATTACCCCAACAGCCTGCTCAAACAACTGGACATCGTCGTCGCTTCCCCGCACAGTGCTTTGAACCAGGACCCGCTCAAAGCGACGCTGCGATTACGCAAAGCCATTGAAAATCCGTATGTCACCATCATGGGTCACCCCACCGGTCGGTTGATTGGACGACGCGAAGGCATGTCGCCGGAGTGGAAGGAACTCATCACCGCTGCCAAAGAGCGCCGCATCGCCATGGAAATCAACGCCAACTCGCATCGCCTTGATCTGCGTGACACCCATGCACGGGCCGTACGCGAAGCAGGCGTGAAACTGGCCATCAACACCGACGCCCACGGGTCGGCTGACTTCGACGAACTGATTTACGGGGTGCTCACCGCCCGCCGTGCCGGTGCAAGCAAAGACGATGTCGTCAACACCTTCGATCAAACCAGCCTGAACAAATGGCTGGCTGCGACAAGGGCATGATGAAAACCATCCGCAACGACATTGAGGGCATGAGCCTGGCGCTGGAGGTTTGTCGAGCCGGGGTGGAAGCGGGGCAATCGCCCTTCGGGGCGGCGATTGTGCGTGAAGGGCAGGTGCTGGCGGTGGCGCACAATCACGTCTGGCAATGGACCGATCCGACGGCTCACGCGGAGGTGACGGCCATTCGACAGGCTTGTCAGGGTTGCGGACAAGTGCATCTGTCGGGGGCGACGATTTACAGCACGACCGAGCCTTGTGCGATGTGCTTTGCCGCGATTCACTGGGCACGCATCGGTCGCATTGTGTTTGCGGCCCGGGTGGAGGACGCAGCCCGTTATGGGTTCAATGAATTGCCGATGGGTAATGCCCAGTTGAAATCACTGGGTCGGTTGGAAGTGGAACTGGTGGGCGATTTTCAGCGCGATCTGGCGCTGGCATTGTTTGACCTGTTCAAGGCCCGACACGGACGGACGTATTGAAGGGAATGGCGATATTTCGGATTTCGTATTTTGGATTTCGAATTTACGGAACCAAGCCAAGAACGAGGCTGCCAAGCCGAGGGCTTGGGTATTGAATAAGTTAATCGGTGAGTCAGTGAATCGGTTACTCGGACAGAATGGAATTTGTTAACACCGATTAACCGACCCACCGACTAACCGATTCACCGCTCCCATCAGACGCGATAAATCGCGGCGCTAACCCCCGAATACGGTTCCGGCACTCGACCACTTGGCCACTTGACCACTTCTTTCGCCACTCGGCCACTTCGATTCAAGTAGGCAGCAACCCACGAGTCATCAGTTCACGGCGCATCTGCATCACCGTGTCACCGGCGGGGTCCACCTGCACCGTCTGCCAACCACGACGACGCGCGGCAACCACGTTGGGTTGCGCATCATCAAAAAATAAAATGTTGGCGCGATCAACGCCCGTTTGCATTTCAACATGTTCGAACACGGCGGGGGCGGGTTTCACGTAACCGATCAACTGGCTGGCAAAGCGATGCGTGAGCAAATGCAACGGCAAAGCAACCGGGCCGGTGGGCGCGGTCATGAGCTGCCAATGGTGGGCGTTGGTGTTGGATAAACAGGCGGTGGGGGTTTGTTGCTTTTGGAGATCGGTGAGCAGTTCGGTGACGCCGGGGTAGGGGCCGATGAGCCAGGCCAGGGTGATGTCGGCAATGGTCTGCGCAGGGATGTCAAGCAAACGGCCGGCCTGGGTGTAAACCTCGTCACTGGCCATCTGCCCGGTTTCGTGGGCTTTCCAAAGGTCTTGCAGGTCCAGGTCGGTGCCCGGTTTGGCGGGGTTCAGTTGTTTGGGGTCGTAGCCGGCGCGTTGGCAGGCTTGTTCCCAGCCGTGGGTGATTTGGATCAGTACACCACCGAGGTCGAAAACGATCAGTTTGACAGGGTTGCGGTTGACGGAGTTCATGCGCGAAAGTGTCCTTGCACGCGGACCAGGGGAGGGAACCGAGTCACCAGCATAACGCATCATGGCTTTTGCAGCGTGAGGAAGGCAGCGTTACACTGCTTGGCTTCCCCCGGATTCCCCCGGTTTCCCTTTTCTATGGGACAAATGGCATGGAAACAGCAATCGCCAAGGCTGCGGCGCTCGTCGAGGCACACGAATACATTCGTCGCTTTGAGGGCAAAATCATTGTCGTCAAGGTCGGCGGATCGATCATGGACGAGCCTGACAACCTGCGCTCGGTCATCGCGGACGTCTGCTTCATGGATGCGGTGGGCATGCACCCGATCGTCATCCATGGCGGAGGCAAAAGCATCACCACTGCGATGCAGAAAGCCGGGCTGGACGCACATTTCGTGCAGGGCTATCGCTACACCGATGAACGCACCCTGGCGATCGCCGAGGCGGTGCTGGTGAATGAGGTGAACAAGCAATTGGCGGATTGGATTGCCGAGCAGGGGCACAAGCCGATGGTGCTGCACAGCCTGACGAGTTGCGCGGTGTTTGGCAAACGCATGTACCTGCCCAGTGCGGAAGACCCGACCCGCAAGGTCGATATCGGTTTCGTCGGCGAGGTCGAGTGGGTCAATGCACCGTTGTTACGAGCATTGATGGAAGCGGATTACATTCCGGTGATCGCACCGATTGCCCGTGATGCGGCAGGCGGCAAGCTGAACGTGAATGCGGACCTGGTGGCTGGGCACATTGCAGCGGCCCTGCAAGCGGAAAAATTGATACTGGTGTCCGACACCCACGGCATACGCACCGGCAAGGGCGAAGAAACCCTGACTTCAAGTCTGACCAAAAAGAAGATCGAGGCACTGGTAAATCAGGGGGTCATCGGCGGGGGCATGTTGCCCAAGGTCGAGGCGTCGTTCACAGCCCTGGCTGGGGGCGTGAAAAAGGTACACATCGTCGATGGCGGCATTCCGCATTCACCACTGCTGGAAGTTTACACCACGCAGGGCATCGGCACGGAAATTGTATTGGATTGATGATGACGGCGATGAAGCATGATTCATCGATACCCGGGCCCTCATCGCCTGAGGCGATTCGTTCCCGGCTTGGCATTTTGCAATGAACGCGTGTGAATCCAATGAAGCACTTTATTTCAATCACGGATACGCCGACGCAGGAACTGTTGCATGTGCTGGAGGTGGCCCGCACACTTCGTTCGCAGCGCGGCAAAGCTGACGCCAAATCAGGCAGATTGCTGGCGGGTAAAACGCTGGCGATGATTTTTGAAAAGCCGAGCCTGCGCACCCGCGCCAGCTTTGAAATGGCGATGATCGAACTGGGCGGTCATGCGATGGTGTTGCACCATGCGGAAGTCGGGCTGGGCAAGCGCGAGCGACCGGCTGACGTGGCCCGGGTGTTATCAGGCATGGTGCAGGCAATCATGGCTCGTGTTTTCGAACATCAAAAATTGATCGAGCTGGCACAGTTCAGCAGTGTGCCGGTGATCAACGCACTGTCGGACTATTCACACCCCTGTCAGGCCCTGGCGGATGTGCTGACCATGACCGACGAGTTCGGGCCTGATCTGCGCGGTCGCACCATGGCCTTTGTGGGCGATGGCAACAACGTGGCCCGCAGCCTGGCGGTGATCTGCGGCAAGTTTGGCATGAACTTCATACTCGCTGCCCCCAAGGGGTATCAGTTGGAAAGCAACCTGGCGCATCGGCTGCGCACCATGACCGAAGAAATCAAAATCGAAGCCACCGATGACCCGTTGGCAGCAGTCAAAAACGCGGACGTGATTTACACCGACACATGGGTGTCGATGGGACAGGAAAACCAGGCCCATACCCGCACGCAGGTGTTTGAAAAATATCAGGTCAACGGCGAACTGGTGGCTGCGGCGCCCAAACATGCGATTGTGCTGCATTGTCTGCCGGCTTATCGCGGCTGCGAAATCACCGAAGATGTGCTCGAAGGCGCACAAAGCAGGGCGTTCCCGCAGGCCCACAATCGCCTGCACGCCCAAAAGGGGTTGCTTTCGGTGCTATTGGGCGGGGTGTGAGGGAAATTTCGAATATGGAATTTCGAATATCGGATTTATCAAGCCAAGAACGAGTCTCGCCGCAGGCGGACGAGGGCTTGGGTATGGTTTGGTCCAAAGTCCAAAGTCCAAAGTCCAAAGTCCAAGGTTCAAAGTTATCGGAAAGAAGCGGTCGAGTGGTTGAGTGATGTTACATTTTGCGGTCGATTAGCCGTCCAATTCCGCTAATCACCCAATCGCCAGATCACCAGATCGCTTAATGCAGAATACCCGGGCCCTCACCACTCGCTGCGCTCGTGGTTCGTTCCCGGCTTGGTTCTGCAAATCCGAAATTCGAAATTCGAAATTCGAAATTCACTTCACTGGGCCACTTTGTTCCCCACTTGACCACTTCAGCTACCAATCGCGTATCATTTCACGCATGGCCAAGGAACAGCCCCAACCCTCAACCACCGGTGCGGAGGTCGGCAACCTGTTGCTGATCGTGGTGGGGGCGCACCTGCGCGCGGAAATCGCGGATCGACCGCTGGGCTATCGTTTGGCGGAGGTGATATCCAACTGGCTTCGGCAGCGCAGCCCCAAGCTCAATGTGCGTTTTGCGCCGGTGGTGTGCAGTGACGTGTGGTACATGAATCAGGAGAAGTTGCAGCGCAGGCCGACGATCAGCGTGGGCGGGCCGGGGGTCAATGCCCTGTCAGCTTATTACGCCCAGAAACTCAACCCCGCGGTGGTCAGCGAAAATCAGATGATCATTCAACTGGACCCCGAATTTGTGGACCTGCGGGTCTGCGTCTGGGGCATGAATCATGAACTGACGATCGCGGCACTGGACCACTTCATCAGCCAGTATTTGGATGGGTACCTGCGTGCGGTGGCGACACAGGTTGAGCCGAGGGTGGATTGAAAATTTTGAAGTTCACGCATGAGATGAGGCTCGGGTGTATATGATTCAAAATCACCCAATCGCCTGGTAACCGACCCACCAATTAGAGCAACTCACGTAATAATTTGGATGACGCTTGACTTGTTCTATCCCCTCTCCCTCCGGGAGAGGGTGGCCGAGTCTGCGAGGCCGGGTGAGGGCGCGAAGCAGAACAGGACATAAATCATCGAGTTTTCTAATACCAGGCACGCCCTCACCCTAACCCTCTCCCGGAGGGAGAGGGGACCGGACAAGGCATGCTGTATTTTTAAGAATCATGCAAATTGCTCTAACCACTCCGACCAGACGCGACAAGTCGCGGCGCTAACTGCCGAACACGATTCCGGCACTCGGCCACTCGACCACTTGACCACTTGACCACTTCGATGCAACTCACATCGCCGCCGGATGGGTGATTTGCACATCGATCTGTTCGACCTGTTTGGCAAACGAGGCGTCGGCTTTGTGGCGGTCTTCGACCATTTGAATCGAGTGCATCACGGTGGTGTGATCGCGTCCGCCAAAGAACGCGCCGATTTCCTGCAAAGAAAAACGGGTGCGTTTGCGCGCCAGCCACATGCACACCTGCCGCGGCATGGTGATCGACTTGTGCCTTCGCTTGGATTGCAAGTCCGACAGTTTCACATTGTAAAACGCGGTCACGGCATCGACGATCTGTTGCAGCGTCACCTGCCCGTTGCGACCGCTTGCGCCCGGTTCACCCAGCGCTTTTTGCGCCAAGGGCAGGTCGATGGTTTTACCCTGCAGCATGGCCATGGCCTGAATGGTGTTGATCGCGCCCTCCAACTCACGGGCGTTGGAATCAATCCGCGTGGCGATGTAACTGATCACGTCCTCCGGCAGCATCAGCCCGCGCAACTGCGTCTTCGATTGCACGATGGCCATGCGCGTTTCGTAATCGGGCTTGGCGATGTGTGCGACCAAACCCCATTGAAAGCGACTGAGCAGCCGATCTTCCAAGGAGGGTATTTCCGTCGGAGCGGCATCGGATGAAAGCACGATCTGCTTCCGCGATTGGTGCAGTTGGTTGAAGGTGTGAAAAAATTCCTCCTGCGTCCGCTCGCGGTTGCCCATGCCCAGAAAATGAATGTCATCGATCACCAGCACATCGACATGGCGATAGCGATGACGGAACTGGTCCATGATGCCCTTCTGCACGCAATGCAGAAATTGATTGATGAACGCATCGCATGAAAGATAACAAATTTTCAGCGTCGGATTGCGTTGCAGAATGGTTTGACAGATGGCCTGTAACAGGTGGGTTTTACCCAGACCGACGCCGCCGTGAATGAACAGAGGGTTGTAGGCGATGCCCGGCTGATCGGCCACGGCCACGGCTGCGGCATAAGCCAATTGATTACCCGGCCCCCGGACAAAATTTTCAAAGGCATAGTCCGGGCTGATCACCGGCTGCTCAAACACCTGCTCGGTCATCACCGGGTCCGCTGCGTAAGTCGATAGGGCCGGTGTCGGACGAACCACGGACATCGCCGCCGCCGTGATGCCCGCCGACGTCATTGTCCGATTGGGCAGTGCCGGGGGGGGCGAAGCACTGCCGGGTTGCGGAACTGGTAATGATCGTGGCACGTTGATCGTCGCCCCGCCGACACCTTGATCGAAGCTTGGCGACAGCGGTTGACTCATCGGTGTGCTGCGCAGAAGCCCGGTGGCACTGCCGACGGTTCCGTTCAACGTGTTCGCAGCAACCGTTGCTCCGACGCCTGCGCTTCCGTCCGCCTCCTCCTCCAGCAATTCCGAACTGTCATGCACAAAGCGTACCGCGATCAGGGCCTTGGTCGCTGCCTGGGCGGCCTCGGTGAACTGGTCGAGGCATTTTTTCTGCAGGTAATTCTGCTGCACCGGCGAGTTGGTTGACACCTTGAGCAGGCCCGATTCCAGGCTGACCGGGCGCAGCTCCTCAAACCATTGGCGACAGATCGGGGCGTGCCTGTCGCGCAAATACGTCATCATGTCGCGCCACAGCGCGGGGTCTAATTTGGGCATGACCTTTCATCCACCAGCGCTAAATGCCTCACCGTTCCAAGCCCGATCAACGTGAGCTTCTCCCTCACACCGATCAGACCCAACCACATCACTCACATCATGCGTCCACTCACACACATTATGCAAGCGTTCGCCATTCACCAAACATCAACCCTACAACCAGCACGGGTGGGTTGTCAATCCGAAACTCACCATAAACTTTTTCATCGTGCAAGGCTTGTTGACAGACGCAAGCGAGTTGATCTTTTTTCCTTCTTCGGCATGTACCCATATCACGAACTTATCAAGCCAGGAACGAGGCTGGCAAGCCGAGGGCTTGGGTATTGAATAAGTTAATCGGTGAGTCAGTGAATCGGTTACTCGGACAGAATGGCATTTATCAACACCGATTAACCGACCCACCGACCCACCGATTAACCACTCCGACCAGACGCGATCAATCGCGGCGCTAACACCCGAATACTGTTCTGTCACTTGACCACTTGGCCACTCGGCCACTTGGCCACTTGGCCACTCGGCCACTTGACCACTTTTCACATATTCGAAATCCTTCACATTGATCCCATCCGCGGTAATGCACGATAATACCCACATGGCAACCCCCTCCCTGCTCCTCTTTGACGACGGTAAGCATGACTTCGGCCCGCTCTGCGATCTGCGCCCCTGCTTCGACCTGCGCACCGGCGCCCTCACCACCCGACAACGCCTCGAACTTGCCCTTGGTATCCAAGCCAGTGCGTTGCATGTGCCTGAATCATGGGTTGAACTGACGACCAGTGAAAACGCGCCGCTCCAAGTGAATCAGCCGTTGTCATCGGGGCTTTGGCTGGTCGTGAATGGTCGAATCACCTCACAGGTGTCGTTGCCGAAAATCAATACACTGCATGAACCGGTGATGCACCTTGCCGCCGACGGGCAGTTGCTCTGGGCGTTGTTATCGCATGAACAGGCCCAGGTGCTGATTGAAAATCATTTCGTCCCGCAGCACCCTTCGGTTCATGTCGTCACCCACCAAGACACGCAACGGCTGCTTCACGACCGACCCTGGCACTTGCTTGACAACCTTGAATCCGCTTTGCAGCACGACCTTGCCACGTGGGCTGCGCACAAAACAATTCAGCCGTTACGCAATTACGTACACACGCTGGGTACGCATCCGATTCGGGTGATCAATGCCCGTTTGCAGCCGGGCGTGGTGCTCAACGCCGAAGCCGGCCCGATCGTGATCGAACCCGACGCGATCATCGGTGCCCACAGTGTCATCGAAGGCCCCTGCTACATCGGTCAGCACACCCAACTGGCAGCCCACAGTTACCTGCGGCCATGCACGGTCATCGGGCCGTCGTGCAAGGTGGCGGGTGAAATTTCCTTCAGCATCGTGCAGGGCTTCACCAACAAGGCCCACCTGGGTTACCTGGGCCACAGCCTCGTTGGTCAGTGGGTGAACCTGGGCGCTGCGACCACGGTCAGCAATTTGAAAAACACCTATGGGTCGATTCGCGTGCAACTGCACCAGGGCAAGCCCGCCGAAAACACGCAACGCAACTTTCACGGGCCGATCATCGGCGACTTTGTGCGTACGGCCATCGGTTCGCGTTTGCTGACCGGTTCGTGCATCAACACCGGGGCCATGCTCGCCCTGTCGGGTTACGCCCCCAAATGCGCCAAAGCCTTTGGTTTTTACACCGATGAATCCCCCGATGGTGCTGCCCACGAACCCGATAAGTTCATCGCTACCGCAAGGGCCATGATGGCGCGACGTAAGCTGACCATGTCCGCGGCGCTCGAAAACCGGCTGCGCGGGTTGATGCGTTGATAAAGTCAAGTGGCAAGTGACGGAACTGTAGTCGAATGTTAGCGCCGCGACTTGTCGCGTCTGATGGGAACGGTGAATCGGTTGGTCGGTGGGTCGGTTAATCGGTGTTAACAAATGCCATTCTGTCCGAGTTACCGATTCACTGACTCACCGATTAACTTATTCAATACCCAAGCCCTCGGCCTATCGGCCTCGTTCTTGGCTTGGTAAATCCGACGGCTTCAACAGCGGGTCTTTCCGCTAAATCCGAAATTCGAAATCCGAAATTCCCCCTCACTCCTCCGCGGCATCAATCGGTTCATCTTCCATGACGCCGCGGGCCTGATCATCTTCATCGGTATCCTGTTGGCCGGTGGGTGTGCCGAAAAAGACCGAACCCAGGCGCACCAGGTTGGCACCTTCCTCGATGGCGACGACAAAATCGGTGCTCATGCCCATCGACAAAATGTTGACTGCGCCTCCGCCGAGTTTGCTTTGCCGCAATTCGTGAAACACCTCCGCGGTGCGGGCGAAAGTCGGTCGGCTATCTTCCGCATCGTCGCTGTGCGGGGCCATGGTCATCAAACCACGCAGACGCAGATGCACCATCGAATCGATCTGCTCCGCCAGATGCGGCACGGCTGCGGGGGTGATGCCCGCCTTGCTCTCCTCGCCACTGGCGTTGACCTGAAGCAACACATCAATCACCCGGTCCTGCTTGGCGCCAAAAGCGTGCAAATCCTCCGCCAAACGCAGCGAATCAACACTATGCACCAGCCGAACCAGCGGCACGACCGCCTTGATCTTGTTGCGCTGTAACCGCCCGATCATGTGCCAGCGAATGCCTCCGCCCTGACGTGACGGGTTCTGCTGTGTTTGGTTGAGTTTGGGTTGATCGAGCACTTCGTGTACTGCCGGGCCAAGCCAGCGCCGCCGGGCGACGAACTCGTCCATCAAGGCTGCCCGCTGCACCAGTTGCTGCACCCGGTTCTCGGCAAAGTCCACCTGCCCCAGTTCCCAGAGCAGCCGAATCTGATCCGGGCTGGCGTACTTGGTCACCGCCACCGTAAGTATGTCCGTCGCTCGCCGACCGCTGCGCAAAGCAGCCTCAGCCACCTGCTCGGTGGTCCTGCGATACGCCTCCCGCAACTGGCCGGCTGTCGTGACAGGGTTGGGTGACATGACCTTGAGCATACGACAATACCCGCAGAATGCAATCCCGAAAAAATCGGTTGTGTGGTTACGCGTCTAAACCAAGCCAAGCACGAGTCTCGCCGCAGGCGGACGAGGGCTTGGGTATTGAAAAAGTTAATCGGTGAGTCAGTGAATCGGTTACTCGGAAACAATGGCATTTGTTATCACCGATTAACCGAGCCACCGACCAACCGATTAACCGCTCCCATCAGACGCGATAAATCGCGGCGCTAACACCCGAATACGGCTCCGCCACTCGGCCACTCGGCCACTTTACATTTCCTCCATCGGCGGACACGAACACACCAAATGTCGATCCCCATGCGCATTATCAATCCGACCCACATACGGCCAAAACTTATGTTCCTTGAGCCACGCCGCCGGGTAGGCCGCCTGTTGCCTTGAATAAACATGCGGCCACTGATCACCGGTCACCACCATGGCTGTGTGCGGTGCCCCTTTGAGCGGGTTGTCATGTCGATCACTGCGCCCCTCTTCAACAGCGCGAATTTCCTCCCGAATCAAAATCATCGCTTCACAAAACCGATCCAACTCCGCCCGCGATTCGCTTTCCGTCGGCTCGATCATCAGCGTGCCCCCCACCGGCCAACTCATCGTCGGGGCGTGAAAACCATAATCCATCAACCGCTTGGCAATGTCCTCCACCTTCACCCCAGCCGAGGCTTCAAAACCCCTGCAATCGACGATGAACTCATGGGCCACCCGTCCGCCCTTGCCCCGGTACACAATCGGGTAATGCCCCTCCAACTTTTTCGCCATGTAGTTGGCGTTCAATATCGCCGTCTGCGTGGCTTTGCGTAAACCATCCGCACCCAGCAGCGCGATGTACACCCACGGTATCACCAAAATCAAAGCCGACCCATACGGTGCAGCCGACACCATCATCGGCGGTGATTGCCCTTGATCGTTACCAGCAACCGTCAAACTGCGCCACAGTGTCTCCGCCTCGGTGACGGGTAAAAACGGCTGCAAATCCGCCTTCACACAAATCGGCCCCATCCCCGGCCCACCACCCCCATGCGGTATGCAAAACGTTTTATGCAAATTCAAATGACACACATCCGCGCCGATGTACCCCGGACTGGTCAAACCCACCTGCGCGTTCATGTTCGCACCATCCATGTACACCCGTCCGCCATGCTGATGCACGATCGCGCAAGCCTTCGCCACGCCCTCCTCAAACACCCCGTGCGTCGAAGGGTACGTGATCATCAACGCCCCCAACCGCGCTGAATGTTGCTTGGCTTTTTGCTCCAAATCAGTCAGGTCAATGTTGCCATCGCCATCACAGGCCACCGGCACCACTTCAAACCCGGCCACCACCGCGCTGGCGGGGTTGGTGCCATGGGCCGACACCGGTATCAGGCACACCTTGCGATCATCATCACCCCTTGACCGGTGCCAAGCGCGAATCACGAGTAACCCCGCATACTCGCCCTGTGACCCGGCATTGGGTTGCAACGATACCCCCGGCAAACCGGTGATTTCCCCCAGCCACGCTTCCAACTGGGCAAATAATTCACCATACCCCTGCCACTGCGCCATCGGGGCATACGGGTGCAATTCCGCCCAGTTCGGCCAGGTGATCGGCAGCATCTCCGCCGCCGCGTTCAACTTCATCGTGCATGACCCCAGGGCAATCATACTCGTCGTCAATGACAAATCGCGCGACTCCAACCGCTTGATATAACGCAGTAATTCATGCTCACTGTGATAACGATGAAACACCGGGTGCGTCATGTAAGCCGACGTTCGCTGTAACACTTGCGGATACTCGGCTCGCCTCAACACAACCGCTTTGCCATCGACCGCAAAGCACGACAGCAATTGACGCACCTGGTTTTCATCACTGCGTTCATCCAAACTGATGCCGACCGATCCATCGCCCAAGTCACGCAGGTTAATGCCCTGTGCCAGTGCCTTGCTCAGCACCCTGCCCGCATCGATGCCCCGCGTTGTTGCCCCCGTTGAACCATTGACCTTCACCCGCAACGTGTCAAACCAAGGTCCATCACCCACAACCAAGCCCGCCTGTTGCAAGGCCAGTGCCAGTGTCGTGGTCAGGTCGGCGATATGCTGCGCAATGGTGCGTAATCCATCAGGCCCGTGGTACACGCTGTACATGCTCGCCACGATGGCCGGCAAAACCTGAGCCGTGCAAATGTTGCTCGTGGCCTTCTCCCGTCGAATGTGCTGTTCACGGGTCTGTATCGCCAACCGATATGCCGACCTTCCTTGTGCATCTTTCGACACACCGACCAACCGCCCCGGCATGCGACGGACGTACTCATTCCGCGTGGCCATGAACGCCGCATGAGGCCCGCCCAAACCCATCGGCATCCCCAAACGCTGCGTCGAACCCACCGCCACATCCGCCCCCCATTCCCCCGGCGGAACCAGCAGCGTCAGCGCCAACAAATCACAAGCCGCCACCACCAACCCGCCTGCCTTGTGTACCTGTTCCACCAAGGCGCGATGATCACGAATCACCCCGTCCGTCGCCGGGTATTGCAACAGCGCCCCGCACAACGGCGATGAATTTTTCATGTCATTTGATTGTGGCACCGCCGCCCTCGACGGTGTCTTTGATCCCGTCAACCCAACCTGCCCCGCATCCACCATCTTCAACTCAATCCCCAGTGCCTCCGCCCGTGTGCGTACCACTGCAATGGTCTGCGGGTGACAATCGCTGCTCACCAAAAAGGTGCAGTGCTCGCCGCCCTTGATCGCCTTGCACATGGCCATGGCTTCCGCCGCCGCCGTGGCTTCATCCAGCAGTGATGCGTTGGCGACCGGCAGCCCGGTGAGGTCGCTGATCATGGTTTGAAAATTGAGCAGGGCTTCGAGCCGACCTTGCGCGATTTCCGCCTGATAGGGGGTGTACTGCGTGTACCAACCGGGGTTTTCGAGAATGTTGCGCTGCACCACAGCAGGGGTGATGCAGGCGTGATACCCCATGCCGATGAGCGAGCGCATCACCTGATTTTTTTCACTCATCGCCCGCAGCTTGGCCAGCACCGCTTGTTCCCCCGCCCCTCCCGCACCGGGAAGTTGCATCGGCTTTTGCAATTGAATATCGCCCGGCAAAGTCGCGCCGGTCAATTCATCCAGCGACGCTGCGCCCACCTGTTGCAACATCCCCGCCATGTCATCGGGGCTGGGGCCAAGGTGACGATGTAAAAAAGCCTGCCCCGGCGCAGGCGGCGTTGAACCGGTCGGCTTCATGTCAGACACAGTGCTCGTCAATGTCGCAGTCAAGGCTGTTCTCCCGTGATGAAACAGGGAATTGTACCGCCCCAACCGGGGTGATTTCTTGTTAAGCAGAATGATAAATACAACCACCACACGGTGATTGACGCCGTGCCCTTCAGGGCCGGATGCTTGATGAATAAGTGAAACGATATCCGGGGCTAAAGCCCTCGGCGTCAGTCATGATGCACGGCCACTTCTTCTTAAACCCCCGCGGCCACGCCCGGCAGCATCGACCCGCTGGCCAAAAAGTTCTGGTGCAGTTCAAAGCACTTGGACAGGTCATGACGCAGGTGACCCATCGGCGCTTCACTGATGTACTTGAACAAATATTCCTTGTACAGCGGGTGCGCACATTTTTCGATGATCATCGCCGCCCGTTCCATCGGGCCAAGTCCGCGCAGGTCCGCCAAACCCTGCTCGGTCACCAGCACCTGCACCGAGTGTTCATTGTGGTCCACGTGCGTACACATCGGCACCACCGCTGAAATTTTGCCCGCCTTGGCGACCGATGGCGCGACCAAAATCGAAAGGTACGCATTACGCACAAAGTCGCCCGACCCGCCCACCCCGTTCATCATCTGCGTCCCACAGACGTGCGTGCTGTTGGCGTGCCCGTAAATATCCATTTCCAAAACGGTGTTGATGGCGATCACGCCCAGTCGTCGCACCACGCCGGGGTTGTTGGAAAGTTCCTGCGGGCGCAGAACGATTTTGGGGGCAAAGAAATCCATGTCCGCGTACAGCTTCTGCATCTGCACATCGCTGAGCGTCAGACTCGTCGTCGAAGCCCCCAGCAGCCGACCGTGAATCATCAGGTCCAGCACCGCATCCTGAAATACTTCGCTGTACATATAAAACGGCGGAACATCCTTCGATTGGCCCAACCCCGCCATCACCGCGTTGGCCACATTCCCCACCCCCGACTGCAACGGCAAAAACTCTTCCGGTATGCGCCCGGCGCGCATTTCATCGACCAAAAACTTGATCACATGACCGGCAATTTTTTCACTCACTTCATCCGGCGTATCAAACCCCGCCACCCCGTCCGCTTCGTTGGTTTCAATGATGCCCACAATCTTTTTCGGGTCCACCACCGCAAACGGCGTGCCCAGTTTCGTCAGCGGATGATGAATCGAAATCGGGCTGCGATGCGGCGGCTTGGGCAGAATCGCAATGTCGTGCATCTCCGGCAAACGCGTCGAGTGATGTCGATTGATTTCAATGAACACCTTTTCCGCATGACGCAGATACGAAGGCGATGCCCCCACGCTCGTGGACAGATACACCCGGCCATCGGGCGTCACATCCACCGCTTCCACCACGGCAAAATCAATCTTTCCGAAAAAACCGAACTCAACCATCTGCGGCACGTGCGACAAATGCAGGTCTGCAAACTTGGCGGTTTGGTTGTTGATTTTTTTCCGCAAGGTGTTCGACGATTGATACGGTGCCCGCCAGGCAATCGCATCAGCCTGTGCCAGCGCTTCATCAAAGGCTTTGCCCGTCGAAGCACCCGTCAACACCCGCACCTGAAACGGCTTGCCTGCCGCGTGAAGCTGCGTTGCTTTTTTCGCCAGGGCCGAGGGTATCGCCTTGGCAGCCCCAGCCGGGGTGAAGCCGGAAAAGCCGATGGTCGCGCCGTGCTGAATCATCGCAGCGGCTTCGTCAGCAGTGAGTTGAGGGAAGGGGTGACAGTTGCAGGTCATGGCAGGCTCCGCAGGGGTAAGGGTGAGGTATCTATTTCCATCGACTCATCGCGCAACGGTGCTTTACCGTCGCGGTGGGTCGAAGTTGAATACGCAGGTTTCGTGAGCAATTTTCAGGCCAAGGTCGATCCGAGGGGTTCAGTTCCATCGCCCTCAGCGTCCCGCCCGCTCCAAGGACTTGTCATCATAAGTGATTTTGGAGTTTTTATCACCTTGGCCCTACGTAAAGTGGTGGTGTGATGCATCCATGTTTAGCGCGGACGCTTTGCGTCGGCGTTGATGTTGTGGCCCAGCCGCCCACGGCTGGGTGCATCAAAACCGTCCGCCCGTGACGCCGTGCCCTTTAGGGCCGGATGATTTGATTCATCGTTCATGGAATACCATCCGGGGCTAAAGCCCTCGGCGTCATTCTTTAAAAAACACTCAATCGCCAAATCGCCAAATCACCAAATCGCCAAATACGGTATCACCCTGCCGCCTCGGTCATCAGTCGTTTCATTTCACGCACTGCTTCGCGCAAGCCCACAAACACCGCCCTGCTCACAATCGCATGACCGATATGCAGCTCACACACCCCCGGCAGCGCCGCGATCGGTTTCACATTCAAATAATTCAGTGCATGCCCTGCGTTGAACTTCATGCCCGCCCCCATGATGCGCTGCCCTGCCTCGGCCACCTTCTGCAATTCCGCCTGCAAACGAGGGTCGTCGAGTCGTCCGCCGGTCTGGTGAAACACCGCAGCATACGGCCCGGTATGCACTTCACACACGGCAAAATCCGCCATCGCCGCCGCGTCAATCTGCCTTGGGTCCGCATCGATAAACGCACTCACCTGAATGCCCGCTTCCTTGAGTCTGCCCACGATGTCGGTGATGCGGGCGCTCTGCCCTGCCACGTCCAGCCCACCTTCGGTGGTGATTTCCATGCGACCTTCTGGCACCAGCATCGCCAGTGTGGGCTTAATCCGCCGGGCGATATTCACCATTTCATCGGTCGCCGCCATTTCCAAATTCAAACGCACGTGACAGGTGTTCTGCACCCGAATCACATCATGGTCCTGAATGTGACGTCGATCTTCGCGCAAGTGCATGGTGATGCCATCAGCTCCGCCCAACTGTGCTTCGACCGCCGCCCATACCGGGTCGGGTTCGTAGGTTCGCCGGGCTTGACGGATCGTGGCCACGTGATCGATGTTGACACCCAGTTCTATCATGTATGTAGTGTAGCAAAGCCCACCCTCTTTCAAGGAGCGTCCAACATGAACGGCAAACAACTACTGGCGATGACCCTCGGCGGCGGCCTGATCGGTGTGATGGTCTATGCAGCCATGGCGCAAAGCGATAACCTGCGCCGCTTCGATTCGCCCAGCGCGCCCGCCCCGGTGGTTTTCAACACCTTGACGACCCTGCCGCCGACGGACAATATTGAGGTTGCAAGGGTTTACGCCACTGCCGCCATCGCGCAGGAATTCATCCGCTCCCGTGGCAGCAATGCCAGCATCAGCGACATCGCCCCACTGATCAGCAACATCCGCAACAGTTTGAAGTGATGATGCCCCTTGACGCCGTGCCCTTTAGGGCCGGATGATTTTATACATCTTTTAAGCAAAACCATCCGGGGCTAAAGCCCTCGGCGTCTTTGTTTCGAAAATCACCCAATCGCCAAATCACCAAATCACCCAATACTCAATCACACCGCTGCCAATGCGGCGGCATGTTTCAACGCCAGTTCACCCGCACGGGCGTCATGGTCCAGCGCATCCGCAGCGATCCAACCCGACATCATCACCATCGGCATGCCCGGCCCAGGGTGCGCCGCCCCACCCGCCAAATACAACCCCGGTAACAACCTTGCCTGACGATTGCCCGGTTTGAAAGCGCCCAAAAATCGCCCGTGACTGGCCAGTCCGTAAATCGCACCGTTGAGCACCTGATACCGTTCATGGATGTCGCGCGGCGTGAGTGCCCTTTCAAACACAATGCGATCTTCAATATCCTCCATGCCTGCGCAACGTTTGAGTTTGTTCAAAATCACCTGACGATATTCAGGCAGCATCGCCGACCAGTCATGATGCGGACGCAGGTAAGGCGTGTGTACGAGTATGTAAAGCGCCTCGCCGCCGGGCGGAGCGACACCGGGGTCGGTCTGCGCCGGGGCCGCCAGGTAACAGGTCGGGTCGGGGGCCGGTTCGCCACGCTTGTAAATGGCGTCAAATTCCTCGTGCGGATCACGCGAAAAAACAAAGTCGTGATGTGCCAGGTGGTCGTAACGACGGTTCAGGCCCAGGTAAAGCACCACGCCCGAACAGGCGGGTTCGAACCTGCGTTCTTTTTCAAATTGCTGGGCGACCGGGCCGCCGACCAACTCACGATAGGTGCGCAAGGCATCCATGTTGGAAATCACTGCATCGGCTTCAAAGCGTGTGCCCTGCTCGGTTTCAACCCCGATGACGCGACCCTCATCACGCACGATCTGACGCACCTGCACACCATTGACAAAATGCACGCCCAGGTCCGTGCCCAGTTGCCGCAAGGCTCGCGGCACCGCCCCCGTGCCGCCCATGGGGTACCAGATGCCCCGGTCGGTCTGCATGTGGGCGATGGCGCACAAAATGGCCGGCGACTGATCGGGTGATGAACCAACATATTGCGTGAAGTGATCGAGCATCTGCGACACCCGTGCATCGGGCACATAGCTGCGAATCGTGCCCGCCACGGTGTGACCCATGCGCATGGCCAATATGTCCTTCAACGTGCTTGCGTTGAAAGTGGTTTTCACATCGAACATGTCGCGCAGACTGTCGATCGATTTCCAGAAAAAAAAGCGGTCGGAAATATCGTGCAGTTTTTGCGAATAGTCGATGAATTGACGATAGCGACGTGACACTTCGCCGCCGGGCGCAAAGCTGTCGAGGGTTTGCGACATTTTTTCGACGTTTTCGTACAGGTTCAGCACCGACCCATCATCGAAAAAGCAGCGCCACTGCGGGTCGAGGCGCACCAGGTCCAGGTAGGCTTCGAGGTTGCGTCCCGCTTCGCTGAAAATCCGGCGGAGCACTTCGGGCAGGGTCAGAATCGTCGGCCCCATGTCGAACCGAAACCCCTGTTGCGACAGCACCGCCGCCTTGCCGCCCAGCCAGGCGTTGCGTTCCAGCAGAGTGACATGATGCCCGCGCGCCGCCGCAGTGCAGGCTGCCGCCAACCCGCCCAATCCTCCGCCGATGACGATCACTTTTGAACGATGATGCGCTGCCATGGTGTCAATCCTTGATTATGTTGAGGGCAAGTATGAATGCCACGAAGACACGACGCAGAATGGATGATGGATAGTGGATGATGGATAATGTTTAGAGATGGTTTGCGTTAACTGCCTCTTGGTTTGTACATCATCCATTATCCTTTATCCATTATCCCTTCTGTTCTTCTTCGAGTCCTTCGTGTCTTCGTGGCCGGTATTGAATTCGGTTATTACTTGTTTCGTCGCAACAGCAACCGCATCAACGATCGCAAAGCCTTGAACCGCCCCGACCAGTGCTGGCCGTGTGCCAGTTGCAGGTAATATTGCAGCATGTCCGCGTCGTCGGGTTTGGCCGGCAGCAAATGCGGCTTGAACTTGCCACGGGTCACGACGATGGCTTTGGGTTGCGTCATTTCCAGCAACCCCGCAGCACCACGTGTAACCCCGAAACCGCTTTGTTTGCGTCCGGCAAAGGGCAGACGCGGGTCGGCTGTGGGCGCGATCATGTCATTGATCACCACACACCCCACATTCAATCGCTGCGCCAATTGTTGTGCTGCTGCGGTCGAACCAAACACCGTCGCCCCCAGTGCGTAAGGGCATTGCTGCATGAGTTCAAGGGCGTGCGCATCATCACGCACCGATATCAACGACAACACCGGGGCAAACAGGTCGGCCTGCAACAAGCGCATCGTCGGCTGCGCGTGCGTCAACAGCACCGGTTTGAGTGTGTGAGGCGTGGTGGCCGCTGTGTGTGTTGCAACTTCCGGGGGCTGGGCCGGGGGCGGGGCCGGGGGTTCCCACAACAAGGGCACTGCCCCTTGTGCAATCGCCTCGGTCACAAGTTCGCGCACCTGAACTGCCACTCGACTTGAAATCGGTTGTGCTGCGATCACTTGCCATGCGGTTGTGAGTTGTTGTGCCAGTCGATCCGCCAAGCGGTGATGCACGAACACACGTCGCGGAGCAATGCACGTGGCTGAACCGTTGATGTTTAACCCGAATGTCAAGGCTCGCACCACCAATTCAAGGTCCGCATCCTCGCGCACCAGCACGGCATCACAGCCTGATAATTCCATCACCGCCGGGGTGAGTGTGTCCGCCAGTTCGTGCAGCACGCGACGCCCCGTTGTCGCCGAGCCGGTCAGAAAAACTTTATCCGGCGGTAAACGTAGCGCTGCCTTTGCACTTTGCACCGACTCATCCAACACCATCAATAAGTCACTTGGCAAACCTGATTCACGCAACAATTCAGCAAGCCTGCGCATGCAAGGTTGGCCGTGCTCGCCGGGTTTGACCATCACCGCATTGCCTGCTGTCAGGGCTTGAATCACCTGCACCCCCGCAAGCAGCAATGGGTAGTTCGATGGGCCGAGTATCAGCACCACCCCCAACGGTTCGTGATGAATTTCCAGGTGATGGCCGCGCAACCAAAGTGCCTGCCCACGCGGGGTGTGCTTTTGAGGTCGCAAAATCCGCGCCGCATTTTTTTGCAAAAATCGGCAGGCCTCGGCCAACGGCATCACTTCCGATGCCAGCGTCACCGCCACATCAGGGCGTTGCGGCAACTGCACCGTCATCGCCAGTTCACGCGATTGCTCCGCCAGGGCATGACGCAATCGACGCATGACCTGCAAACGTTCACGCAAAGGCGTCGCCGCCCACGCTTGTTGAGCCTGTCGTAAACGTTCGATATCGATCCCCGTCGATTCACCCGGCTGCACGGATACCTGCGTCAACGATGCCCCACCCGACCGTGGTAACGACGGCGGCAGCGACGATGAAAACGACGAGTTGTCCGGTGCTGGGGGTTTCATGGGGTCACAGTATGTTTGCACTCAAGGAAAATGGATAATGGATGTTGTACAAACCAAGAGGCAGTGAACGTCAACCATCTCTGAACATTATCCATTATCCTTTCTTCTCTGCGTTCTCTGCGGTGAAACTGCCTTGCGTAAACATTGACTTAATTTCGCACCGTGACATACGCCGGGGCGGGGTTGAGGATTGATTCGGCAGGCTGCGTCGGGGTGTGCTGATGCACCGGGTGCTTAACGCCCAAATCCTCCGCCAGCAGTCGGCTGGTGATGCGTGCCGACTCGAAAATCACCGGCAAGCCGCTGCCCGGATGCGTGCCTCCGCCGACCAGATACACGCCTTGTAAATCTTCGAAACGGTTGTTGGGCCGAAGGTGCAGCATTTGGCCAAGGTTGTGCGCCAGGTTGAAGGTCGCGCCCAGGTGAATCGCATAATCATCACGCCAATCGTCGGGGGTGATCGCCTTTTCAAAACCAATGCGTTTTTCAACATCATGAATACCCAGCTTACGCACCTGCTCCAAAACCTTGGCGCGAAAATCATGAAACGTCCGCCCGCTCCGCGACCAATCGACCTTCTGCGACTCATGCGTCACCGGCGAAAGCACATACAACGTACTCATGCCCTTGGGTGCGAGTGTTTCATCGGTCACGCAGGCGTTCTGCACATACACCGAAGGGTCATCCGAAAGCACATGCAAGCGCTCGATGTCGTCCAGGTTCTGCTGATAATTTTGCGAAAGGTAAATGTTGTGATGGGCTAGTTTCCGGTCCAGTCCTTCAACGCCCAGGTACAGCATGAACGTCGAGCACGAAAACTTTTTGTTTGCCAATTTCTGATTGGTCCAGCGACGACGCAAATGATCGGGCACCAGTTTGCGCATGGTATGAGCGAAGTCGGAGTTGATGACCAGGGCATCACAACGATACGTGCCCCGCTGGGTGTGCACCGCCTTGGCGCGACGACCGGCAAACTCAATGCCCTGTACCGATTCGTCCAGGTGAATGCGGACGCCCATGTCCCGTGCGATGCGGGCCATGGCTTCCATGACCGCGCTGCATCCGCCGATGGGGTGCCACACGCCGTGGGCATATTCGAGGTACGACAAAATCGTGAACAGACTCGGACACTTAAAGGGCGACATGCCCAAATACTTGGACTGAAACGAAAACGCGAGGCGCACCCGTTCATCCGAAAAATACGATTTCAAATCCGCATCGACCGATTTGGTCGGTCGCAGCATCGCCACCGATTTGAGCAGGTCCAAACGCAACAGGTCCGTCACCTGCGCAAACGGCGACTGCAAAATCGGCTTGAACAACTCCAGCTTGCGGGCGTTTTCACTTAAGTAACGCTCAAATTGATGCGCATCGTCCGGGTTGAGTTTGGCAATTTCCGCTTTCATCCGTGCCACATCGGGCGTGGCATTGAGTTCGCCCCCCGAACCGAATACCAAACGGTATTGCGGGTCCAGCCGGCGCATCGGCACCTCACGGTCCAAGTCACGCCCCACCGCAGCGAACACCTCCCGTAACACCTGTGGGTATAAAAAAAACGTCGGCCCAACATCGAAGCGAAACCCTTCCGCCTCGATCGCGCTGGTGCGCCCGCCCACACGCTCACGTCGTTCGATGATGCGCACATCCAGCCCAGCCTTGGCAAGCAACAACGCACTGGCCAACCCGCCCGGCCCAGCCCCGATGATCACCACTGATTGACTCATGGCACAAACCCCGCAACTACATGGTTCATGTTCCGTATCCACAACCCAATGTTCAGGCAATGCTAGGCATCCATTTTTAAAACGTCCAAATCGTTCAAAACATTTAAAATAGTTATAACCGTAAGCCATTGTCTGACCTACGATTGGGCACGAGGCACACACTCAGATAATGGAAGCAGCCTTACAAAACCGTAATGACATCGCCCCCAACAACATGATGGCGGGGGCATTGCTGTTCATGTGTTTTGGGCTGATGGGTTGCAGTGGGCATTCACCTTCCGTGTCAGTACACCACCCTGTCAATATGATCCAATCGCCGCTGCCCACCAACTCGACAGCCGATGCAGACACGACCTTGCAGCGGGCCAAGGCCTTGCACTTTACCGGGCTGGAGGGTGATGACGTTGCCAATCGGCAGGCAGTGACTTTGCTGCGTGAATGGTTAAAACAACACCCTGACGACGCCGTCGCTTTGGCTTACTTTGGCAGTGCGCGATTGTTGCAAGCGCGTGAAAAGCCGGCGATGAACGAACTGTTTGCCTTGAGCAAAGAAGGGTTGACCGCGTTGGACCAAGCCGTGCATCTGGCCCCTCACAACCTCGAAGTGCGCTTCATGCGTGCCATGGCCTGCCGTCATCTGCCGGGGTTTTTCGGTCGGTCGCAACAATCGATCGACGACCTGACCCTCATCGCTGCCGATGCAGAACAAGCGGTGCAGCGCGGTGAATTCGATGCCCGCCTGGCCACGGCAGCGCTCTATCATCATGGCTTGAACCTCGAAGCCGCTGGTCGCCTGCAAGCTGCGCGTGAGGCCTGGCAACAAGCCGTGAACCTGCCCGGTGCCGTCGATACCCCCGCCCGACGTGCGGCCCAACAACGACTTGATGAAACCAAGGCCACGAGAAAAAACCGGACGAATCGACCAGAGTGATCGCCAAGTCGCCAAGGGAGTTTCCGCCTCGATTGATCGCGTCTGGTCAGTGATCTGGTGATCTGGCGATCTGGCGATCTGGTGATCTGGCGATTTGGTGATTGATGGAATTGGACGACCTATCAACTGCAAAATGTAAAATCACTCGTCCACTTGACCACTCCTTATGACGCGATCAATCGCGGCGCTAACATCCGAACAGGATTCCTGCACTTGGCCACTGGGCCACTCGACCACTTCCGTATCTTCATGCCTTTCCCGGCTCAATCCCTTTCTGCTTGGCGTCTTGGCGTTATCGTTTTCATTGCTGTCAGATTTTATTGCGTGTCTTCGTGGCCAACCACCTGCACGACATGTTTGCGGGCAATGTGCATAATGCCCTGCCATGACCCACCCTGATCAGCCTGATGTGACCCCCAATGCGCGTTTGGTTGCAGCCCATACACTGGCACGCGCTGCCGCTGCATTCCCCAACCTCGACACTCAGCCTTTTTCCGCCCCCGGCTTGAACCCGCGCGATGCACGACTGGCGATGGCGATTCATCGGGCTGCCATGCAACGCTGGCTCACGGCTGAGTATTTGCTGGATCAATTCCTTCGTCGGCCCTGCCGTCGTTTACAGGCCGAGCTGCGCGGGGTGCTCATGGCCGGGGCGGTGCAGTTGCTGTTTTTTGATCGTTTGCCGGCCTATGCCGTGGTCGATGAATCGGTCAGTCTGGCACGCGAACTGGTGCGTAAAAACGCCCGTGGGCTGGTGAATGCGGTACTACGCAAACTGGCCGACGCCATCGATCATCATGATGCCAAAACGCCCTGGTCACCCGCTGCCAACCGTTTACCCGTCGAAGCAGGCACGCTCTTTTTGAAAAGTGATTGTCTGCCCGACCCGGCCACGCAACTGGTCAAACATCTGTCCGTCGTCACCAGTCACCCTTCCGCACTGGTCGAACGCTGGCTTGAATTATTCGGTCCGCAAACCACGCAGCAACTTTGTCACCACGGCATACAAACCCCGCCCATGGTGATCGCGATTGAAGGTGGTATGACGACCATTGGTTCAACACCAAGCCGGGAACGAGACACAAGCCCTCCGGGGGTGAGTGACGAGGGCCCGGGTAGCCCCTACCACATGTCACCCCATGCCACTCCGGGCTATGTCGTCTGGCAGGCTGAACATGCCGCCATGACCGAGTTTTTGAACCAACACCCGGCCCGACGTGTGCAAGACCCGGCCAGTGCGCAACCGGTGTCACTACTCGACGGGTTATCACCCAAAATCATCATTGATTTATGTGCCGGCCGAGGCACCAAAACCCGGCAACTGGCCATGATGTTTCCGCAAGCACGCATCATCGCCGGCGATGTCGATGCCAAACGCATGACATCACTGCACGAGGTTGCCAACGTTTTTAAAAACGTGCAGGTGGTCGAATCGGAAAAAATCAATCACGCCCTGGGTTCCGACAAAGCCGACCTGCTGGTGCTCGATGTCCCTTGCAGCAACACGGCTGTGCTGGCGCGCCGCCCCGAAGCCCGTTATCGTTTTCGACCTTCAACCATGCAGTCGCTCATCGCCTTGCAGCGCGACATCATCACACGTGGTTTGTCACTGATTCACACCGGTTCCCCCGGTTCCCCCGGTTCCCCCGGTTCCCCCGGTTCCCCCGGCGCACACGTGTTGTATGCCACCTGTTCGCTGGACCCGGATGAAAATCAGCAACAGGTCCGGCACATGGTGACCGAGCATGGACTAACCTTGTTGCGTGAAGCCGACGACAAACCAGCAGGTAACGGCAACACCTATCACGACGGTTTTTACGCAGCACTGCTCCAACGATAACTGATCGATAAAACCTCAATGGTATCGGGGGTGTATTGAAAGCACCACGCGCGATTCAGAGCCGCGACCCCCGGGGGCGGTAGTGAGTGGTTTTGGGTTATTCGAAGAACCACTCGCTTCCGCTCGTGGCTCTGAGCCTGGTTGTGCTTATAATCGCTCCGGCACAAGGTTTTGATACATGAAGAGGAGCAGCCCATGCGCGTCATCGTCACCGGTCAGATCGGAATGGACAAAAAAAACTATTTGTCAGCGGTGGCGAAACTGGCGGGTGAACGCGGCGAAAAAATTGATGTGTATCACGTGGGTGACAAAATGTATGCCGAGGCCCCGGACGTGAAGCCCGGACGCATACTCGATCTGCCGTTGCAACGGCTCAACGCGCTGCGTCGCTCGGCGATGAAGGACATCATCAGCGAATCAGCCGACCAAAAAAACATCATCGTCAACACCCATGCCACGTTTCGCTGGCGACATGGTTTGTTCGCAGCATTTGATTTTGATCAGGTCCGCAAATTGAAACCCGACCTTTTGGTCTGTCTGGTGGATAACATCGAAGTGGTGCATCATCGTCTGCATCGGGAACATGCCTCCGATGCCACGCTCAAGGACCTGATGGTCTGGCGTGAAGAGGAAATCATGGCCACGGAAATATTGGCAAGGGCCTTGGAGCAGCCCAACAACTTTGCCATTCTGTCACGCGGACGACTGTCGGAAACCCACGAAACCTGCTTTCGTCTGGTTTGCAGGCCACAGATGCGCAAAGTGTATCCGTCGTTTCCGATGAGCCATGTGGTGAACATGCCCGACGTACTGGCGGAAATCGATGCTTTCCGCGCTCAGATCGCACAAAAGTTCATTGCCTTTGACCCGGGCGATGTCGATGAAAAACTGCTTTTGGATCGCGCCATTGCCGCAGCCCGTGAGGGCAAGGATTTTATCGACGTGGAAGCCGGCAGCTACGCCGGCAAGGTGACGAGTTTCCCGGTGAGTGTGAAACAGGTGCTGGACATCGCCGGCGACGTGGACGGGCAGATTTACACCCGTGATTTCAAACTCATCGATCAGTCGGACATGATCGTCAGTTACATTCCCGAACTACGCGACGGCATACCGGGGTTGTCATCAGGTGTCGAACGCGAACTGCAACATGCTTTTGAACACGGCAAGGAAGTTTATGTGGTATGGAAGCCGCAAAAATCACCCAGCCCGTTCATCACCGAAACGGCCACGGCTGTGTTCAAATCCACGCAGGAAGCGATGAGCTATTTTGAAAACAAAGGTTACTTTGTGCCGACGAGTTTGTTTGGACATTGACCACGAAGTGGCCAAGTGGCCAAGTGAAAGAACCAAGCCAAGGACGAGTCTCGCCGCAGGCGGACGAGGAATTGGGTATTCTTTGTGGTGAATCGGTTGGTCGGTAAATCGGTGACTCGGAAAGAATACAGATCGATTAAAGTTGCCGATCAGCCGACGTACTGATTCACGCAAATATTGAAGGAAGGTCAAGGCCTTGGTTTGAACATTATCCATTATCCTTTATCCATTATCACTGACCCGATTTCGCAATAACGCCCGGCAGTTTAATCCCTGCGGCTGTGAAGCATTGCAAACAGGAAACCAAGCATGACCACCAGCGGACAACCGATCACCTTCACCGATGGCAAACTGCAAGTACCGCCTCGGCCGATGGTTCCCTTCATTGAGGGCGACGGGACCGGACCTGACATTTGGAAGGCTTCGGTGCGGGTGCTCGATGCCGCGGTGAGCAAGGCTTACAACAACACCCGTGCGATTGCTTGGTTGGAAGTGTTGGCGGGGGAAAAGGCGTTTCATAAAACCGGCAACTGGCTGCCGGAGGAAACCATCGAGGCGTTTCGCAAATACCTGGTGGGCATCAAGGGGCCTTTGACTACGCCGGTGGGCGGCGGTATTCGCTCACTCAACGTCGCCTTGCGGCAAACGCTGGATTTGTATGTGTGTCTGCGCCCGGTGCAATATTTCAAGGGCGTGCCTTCGCCGGTGAAACACCCTGAAAAAGTCAACATGACCATCTTCCGCGAAAACACGGAGGACATTTACGCAGGCATCGAATTTCAACAGGGTACACCCGATTGCGAACGCTTCAAAAAACTATTGGCTGACCACTTCCCGGATCGCTTCCGAAAAATTCGTTTCCCGGATACGTCGGGCTTTGGCATCAAACCGATTTCCAAGCAGGGGACGGAACGACTGGTCAAGGCTGCCATCGATTACGCCATCGCTCACAAGCGAAAAAGTGTCACGCTGGTACACAAGGGCAACATCATGAAGTTCACCAGCGGCGCGTTCCGTGACTGGGGTTATCAACTGGCCACGGAAAGCTACCACGGGACGGTGATTGACCAGGGGCCTTGGGTGAAAATCGTGACGCCCGAGGGCGGTGAATTGGTTGTCAAGGACATGATCGCGGACAACTTCCTGCAGCAGATTTTGCTGCGCCCGGAGGAATATGACGTGATCGCCACGCCCAACTTGAACGGCGACTACATCAGCGACGCCCTGGCGGCACAGGTCGGCGGCATCGGCATCGCGCCCGGCGGCAACATCAATTACATGACCGGTCACGCCATCTTCGAAGCCACCCACGGAACCGCCCCCAAATATGCCCGCATGGACAAGGTCAACCCCGGCTCGGTGATACTGTCGGGCGAAATGATGCTGCGTCACCTGGGCTGGAACGAGGCGGCGGACCTGGTGATCAAGGGCATGGAAAAAACCATCGCAGAAAAAAACGTCACCTACGACTTTGCCCGATTGATGGATGGGGCCACGGAAGTCAAGTGCAGTGAATTTGCCACGCAGATCATTGAACAAATGGTAACGGCACGTTGATGCTGCTCTTGAGGGCTGGATGGTTTAATTCATCACCAAGAGAAACCCATCCGGGGCTGAAGCCCTCGGCGTCATGCCTCATTGCGTATCACGAGTCGTTACTCCGCACGACAAAACGCATACTCCGCCGATTGCACGGCGTCATCGTATATTTCACATCATTGATGCAACGCCTTGACCAGATGCGACGGCGGCAGGGACAAAGCACCCACCACGCGGGCGGCGGCGCCGGCCAGGTTGACCTCATCACCGGCGGACAGGGCCAATACCTGTTCGAGTTGCGGGGCAGTCAACTGGTTGCCGAAGCTGCGGGCGGAGTTGCCAAGGTAACCCAGCAGGGATAGACGCAGGTCAGCCGGGTGTTCCTTGCTCAGGGCGGCATCGGCCAGGGCTTGCTGCGCCTGTGCGGTGTTGAGCATCGCCAACACTGACGCGGCGGAACTGACCACTTCCGGGGCTTTGTCCTGCACGCAGCGAATCAGCGAGCCCTGGGCATCAATGGGGTTGTAGAGCGTGCTGCGGGCAGTGACCAGGTCACGCAAGGCTGTGATGGCGGCCAGGGTGAGTTCCTGCGTTTCCTTGGGCGACAGTGCGGCTGACTGCTCCAGCGCTGCTTTACCGGCGGCCTTGAGGCTGTCGGCATCACCGGCCAGGGCGACGATGGGTTTGCGGGCGGCAGCGTCAAAACGACGTTTCAACTCCGCCTGATCGCGTGCATCAATCACCGCCACCATGGGCAGTGCGGCCAGTCGATTGTCTTCACGCGCCTGCCGGGCGAGTACGCCCAGGTCGTCCAGCTTCATTTGTGCGACGACCACATCGACGCCGACGGAAGCGGTAAGCTGTGAACTCACCGCCGCCAGGCTGGTGCCTGAAATCACTTCAAAGCCCTGTTCCTTGAGCGTGGCTGACAGTTTGTTGAGTGTGTCCAATTCGGGGGCGAGTGCCAGGGCGTAACGAATGTCAGCCGGTCGAATGGCTTCGGCCAATACACGCACGACACGATCACTGCCGACGTAGGGTTGCAGGTCGGTGGCACGTGAAAGCACCAGCGCGGCACTGATGCGCACCCGACGGTCGGCGTGATACAGGGCGCGAATCAATGGTTGTGAACCGGCACTGCCTGAAATCAATGAGGCAGAGCCTGCGGTTTGCGCCAGGGCGGTGATGGCATCAAAGGCGAGGGTGACATCGCCATCGTCCAAAGCGCGGGCCAGCACGGCATGTTGACGATTGGGGCCGGCGAGCTTGAGGTAGTAGGTCGGAGCGCGGAGGTGAGCCGGGTAGCTGGGGTCGGGCTTGCCGTCCAAACGATTTTCACGACGCAGATTGGCGGTGAGCCAGAGCACGATGGCTGGTTCCATTTCCGGTGACAGGGCGAGGGCTTCCTGTGCGGAGCGCATGGCCAGCACGTCACCGTAAATCAGGCCCGGAACGGGAATGGCGATCAGGCCGACGTCGGGTTTGTATTCCCAGAGGATGCCGACTTGTTGATCGGGGTCGAAGCCGGGCAAGGCTCCGCCGGTGGTGGCGGTTTGGTAAAAGCTTTGCCCCAGGCGCAGATGCAACTCGGCGGCGGAGAGGTCGGCAGGCAGGTTGGCGGCAGCGACGAGTTTGGTGAACGCAGCCTGCACCGCAGCACGGGCACCGGCATCGGTGGCAGGGTTTTCGAGAACTTGTTTGAGGGCGGGCAAGGCACGGGGGTAGCCGATTTCCGCCAATGATTGGGCCACTTGAATCATCGACCGGGGCGGAAGCTGCGGCAGTGCGGCGGACAGCGGCGCGATCATCGGCTGCCCAATGCTGACCATGGCCTTGATGACAAACGGATGCAGGTTCGTTTGACGATCATTGAGCAGCGTGGACAACAATTGCGGGGCGGCGAATTGACCGGCTGCGGCCAATCGTGCGGTGGCGTTGGCATTTTCACGGGTTCCGCCAGCCAGGGCTTGTATGTCGGCAGCAATGCGTTTGGCATCACGGCTGCGGGCGATCTTCGCTTCCTGAATTTTCTGCGTCAGTTGTTGGGCTGCTTCCTGCAATCCCTGCGTACGACCGGCTCGATCAAGGGTTCGTCCAAAATCATCACGGTAATCGCTGGCTTCCACCACATCCAGCAACTGACCGGCATCGGCAGCGAGCAACGACTTGGCACTGGCGGCGGCCAGGTCCGGGCGGGCGATCAATACATAGTGGTTAAAGTCCGCCCATGAGGTCGCCAGGTTCCCCGATTGCTGAGCCATGGCGGGCGGTAAAAACGACATCACAACTATCGGTAACGCGCCAAGGACCGTGCGACGGAAATTGGACATGGATGGCAACTCCCTAAGGGAACCGGCAGCATGACAAACATTGACCACGACTACGGTTGACCGAATCTACCGCCCACTCGCATGAGCGTCAAGCAACTGATCGGCCCCGTCCCCAAAATCGGGCGAGCATCAGACCGGTGACAAGGATGAAAACGGCTTGCACAAACCAGTGGTAATCGCCCCAGACATCGCCGAAGAAGGATACGCCGTGCTTGTGTTTCCACATCCAGTTGAAGAACGAAATGTTATTGAGAATGTGGTCGCCAAAGAACAACACCTGTTGCCCCGGCCCGCTCCTCATTTCATACGTGTTGGCAAACAGGTGCAGGTGCAGCAGCACGCCCAGTAATAGGTCGATCAGCACGCCTGCGAAAAGCAACCGTCGCAGCCAACAGGGTAAACCTGCATATTGCGTGGCCAGAAACAGCAAGCCGAGCAACACCAATGGTTGCAGGCATAAATGTGCCAACCCGGTGATATCGCGTTCGCCGACAACCACTATGCCCATGACCACCATTGCCGGAATTGCAAAACGCCAAAAGGCACGATCACGCTTGGCGGATTCGGACAGCCCGGCCCGCTCACGGATCAAATGCTGCCACAACAACCCCAACACCATCAGCCCACCCACCAAGCCCATCGCCAGCGGCAGGTTCACCTGATACACAAAAAACAGCGTGTCCCGCATCCAACCCAACGGCGAAGGTTGTTGAAACAAGTACCAGGGACTTTGACGCACAAAATAAGGAACGATGGTGTCCCACAAATTGCCGCCCATCTTGGCAAGGTTCTGCGTGAAGGTGAATGCCTGTGAACTGGTGATCGTGGTGTTGGTGGCAAACGTACCTGCTAACCCGTAGTGCATCACCGACCAGCCCAACCAAGTCAGCATCACCAGCATCGCCAACCACCCCGCAGCAAATGCCTCCTGCAAATTCATGCGTCGTTTGAAACCGATCATCAGGTAATGCAGTCCGAGGGCGACGATGTAAGGCCCAGCCGAGTAATGCACCAACATACCCATCGCCAGACTCAAGGCCGCTGCGATGATCCGCGTCGTGTCGTTCTTGCGCAGCCCCTGCAAGTAAAGCCCCAACCCCAAAAGCACATAAAACCCCGTGAGCAGCTTCGTCCATGGGTACAAATGATTCTGCACAAACATCGGCGAACACATCAGCAACACCAGCAGTACCCCCGTCCAATGTTGCCTGATCGATTTGGCGTTCACCACAAACCGGCTCACCCACAGCAGTGCCAGCACCACCAGCAGGTTGAGCATCACCATGACCAGTTGATAGGTTTCATATACCGTGCCGACCAGTCCCATGAAGTGCCCGGTGACCGCGTTCATCAGCGGCGGACGAGCCGGCATCCGATACACCTCGATGAACATGTGCTCCATCGGCAACAACCCGATGAAAAACAAGGCACGTTCATAATGTTCGTAATAATCACCATGCCAGCCGCCGCCCGAATAATTTCGTACGTGAGCCAGAGCCAGCAGCATCCACCCCAGCAGCAAGCCGAAAAAAACCAGCATTCGCCGCAGGCCGTGATGCTGCCAGAGGGCACGATACTGCCGCCAGGCCAGCCCTGCCAGCAGCAGGTTCACCACGAGCAACAACTGGTGCCAACCCATCGGCAGGTCGAACGTGCGAAACATCAGCGTCACCAGGTAAATCCAAAACAGCGACAGGCCGATTGCAGCCAAAAACCGTTCGGGTAACGACCATGGCAAACGATTGGCAACCCACCACCCCGGCCCGGTGAGCGACGGCACCATCACCACCAGCAGCAATACCACCATCACCATCATCAGCAACATGCACACCCCCTCATGGTTTCATCTGCGTGACCTGCCTGTCATCCTCCAGACAAACATCAAAGGTACACGATCATTGAATCGCAAACAGGCTCGACAGGCAAAGCGCATCGGCACCGCCAATGGCAATCGACGTGCTATGCACGTGGTCAAGCCATGGTGATTTCTTGCAAATCCGTATGTGAAATCGTGGTAAATGTGCTCGCCAGTTGATTTCTCGCCATGACCGTGATCTTGTCACATCCTCATCGAAGTTCCATGAGGCACGCACGCACACCTGCCGCAAGGTCGCGTCCAAACGCGCGGGCGGTGTCGGGGTTGACTTCCACACCACCGGCAGTGGCATAGGGTATTTCAAAAGTCGTCCCCAAATGCACTCCCGGTTGGCTGCCGCTCCAGCGTGAGTTGCTCAGAAACTCGCCGTAATTTCGGCTGGTGTTCCAATCCACGCCAAAGGGCAGATCATTCCCCGGCCCGTAAGGTATCGGTCCTTTGCGATGGGTTTCGATCAGTCGTGCCAATTGCTGTTGTCGTGCCCAAATCGTTGGATCATCACGACCGACCTGATACACCTGTTCATTGAACCCGTGGTAAATCCAGGGGCAATGCAGGTCGATCGCCAGGGCTGGGCGACCATCGAAAAACTGTTTGCCGAATTGCACCAGGGCTGCGGTTTCGACATACACATGAGGCGGGGCAAAATCACGATTGTGATCATGCGGCTGACGATTTTTCCCCTGATCGCCGTTTTCCACGCCGTCCAAATCGACAAACGGCACGGCCACGAGTTCGACATGTTCGCGCAACCAACGCCCCGTTTCATCGTCAGCCAACATGCTTTGAATCACGCCCTCCATGACGTAGTTGGCCATCATTTCACAGGCATGGGTCCGAGCCGTGAGCAGCCAGCGATATTTCGCCTGACCATCAAGCCGACCGGTGCGCAACATGGGCACCTCGCGCCCCTGACGGGTTTGCGTCAGCTGACTGAGTTGCACACTCGGTTCGCCCGGCAGCGTGTCCAAAAAGCGATGCCAGGTGCGCAGCGTGTAATTCATGCCCATGCTCAGAATCACATCGTCGCCGTCGGCTGGCAACGTGACCGTGAACCGATCGCGCTGACCATTTTGACGACCCAGCCATTGCCAGGTGCGTCCCTGATCGGTGGACATGGCCGGGCCGCGATCCGCCAGGGGGTTTTGGGCGGTGAAAATAAAGTGCAAGGTTCGACTGGCAGCGCCCTGCACACGCACCGACCAGTAAAACCAATCGCCCTTGGTGTCGCGCAGGTCGGGTCGAAGGCGGATCGTGTCGCCTTCGATACTTTCGATGATCGCGTTGCCTGCGGGGAATTGAGGGGTGATTTGAAACGATGATGCGGCCGTGGTCATCGGTGCCTGACTCCATTGCAAATCATTTTCAAGGATTTGTGTGAGTTTATCAGCCATGATGCGATGAGTTTTAAGCGACGGGTGCCAGTCGGCCCCAAAACCATCATCACCGCGCTGGGTGGCAAATTCGATCAGCTTCACCCGGCTGTCACCCTGCTCATGAAAATGGGCCACGATGCGTTGCAGGTAGCGCCGAATGGTTGACAGCGCATTTTTACTGGGCGAATGCGGATCGCTGAGCATCGGGCCAAGGGCTGCGTAAATCATGGCCTGTGGGTGCTGTGACCGCAGTTTGGTCACAAAAGCGATGTACGCATTCACCCAGCCCTCCTCTTCCGGGTTTTTTCCTGCAAAGTCGTTGGTGCCCAGATTGATCAGAATCACCTCCGGCGACCAGCCCGCTTGTGCCGGGTTCCATGTCATGCCCTTCTGAGTGGGCAGCATACGATCGTACAACTCCGTGAGTGTGTTGTCGGGCCAAAGCAACTTGCCCGACCAGGCGATGCAGTGATACTCCGCATTGAGCACCCTTGCCGCCATCGCGCCATAGGTGAGCGCAGCGTTCTGGGTTTGCGGTGAAAACCTGGCTTGTTGGTTCGCAGCCTCATTGCCATACCCGGCGGAAATTGAATCGCCGATGACTTCGATTTGGCGTGACAAGGGTTGCACTGTTTCCAACCTGCCTGCCTCGGCCAGTTGCACTCCGCCAAAGCTCAACTCCCCGAAAATCGCTTCGGTGATGCGCACCACTTCCACCCGCTGCACACGATCGGGCGACAGGTTGTCCGCCAGGGTGTACCAGTGCGTACCATTTTTCAGCGTGATGGTTTTGCCCGGCTGATGATCGACAAACACCTGCAACCGATTTTGTCCGCCATCACTCACCAGCACATTCACCGCAGCCGTGCGCACGTTCATCACCAGTGACGAATGCGGCCACGCACAACGCATCGCACCATTTTCCAGCTTTTGAAATCGACCCACATACCGCAGGTTGCCATCGTCCGCACGCACCTGCACCGGCAAGGCTTTGACCTGTTGCATGGTCGCTGCCGTCGCACCTGCTGACGTACCGCTGAAGGCTTTGACATCGTCCAACCATACCGTGCCATCGCCGGTGGCCGACAACCCAAGCAAGGCATGCACGGTGTTGTTGGGCAAGGTGATGGTGCTTGAAAATGTCTGCCAATCACCGGTCGTATTGCGAGCCATGAACACGCTTTTCCAATCCACCTGTTTCCAATCGGCATCAAAACACTGAATCGCCACCTGTACCTGATCGAATCGACCCTGCACACGCACCGCGCCGCTGACGGCAAACGACCCGCTGGGCTTGGGTTCCATTCGCTGATGCACAAACCCCGATGCCCTGCCCTCGGTCACCAGCGCCAATGAAGCAGCGCCTTCCTTGAATACACTCGTATCACGTCGCACCGACAATCGCCCCTGTCGATAGTCCGACAAACCCCAGTGCGACGGGGTTGCGTCACCCGATTCCATGTTGCCGTTGTGCAGGTGTGAAGTCCCCGCATTTTGCGCCGCTGGCAATCCGCTGGCGCTCTGACCGCCGGCTTGATGTACTGGTCCGGTGACAGCGCTGATTGTGGGTGGTGGTGCATCACGCTTGTGCATCCAAAAAATACCGTTCCCGCCGGTGCCGACGATGATGCGATCACCCGCAAAACAGACCTGATTACGCATGTGACGATACGGCAATGCCTTGTCCAACACCGCCCAATTTTTTCCGCCATCGACCGAAAACAGCACTTCATGAGCCGACACGACCGCAAGGTGCTCGGGCTGGTGATAATCGACCGTCCACCAATAGGCTGGTCGATTGAGCACCTGTGCCCAGGTATCACCGCCATCGTCACTGCGCCACAACCCGCCCGCCTGCATACACAGATAAAACCGACCGGCTTGATGCACATCAGCAAATACCGCAAATGCACTTCCCCCCGCCGGCAAGCGCAACTCCGACCATTGCCGTGTCTTTTCTTCCCACCGCATCAGTCGATTGCGATCAACACTGATCGCCAGCAAGCTGCCATCACCGCTTGATGCCAACTCCGGCCCATGCACCCAAATGTTATTCCGAAACAAATGATCGACCGTCGGCAAACCCGCTCCAACCCAGGTCCAATTCTGCCCGCCATCATCACTGCGATACACCCCGCCCTCCCCCACCGCCACCTTGCCCGACACCGTGATGTACACCCGGTCACGCTGTTTACCATCCGCCACGATCGAATTGCAACGACGTTCCTTCATGTCCGGCAAACCGCGCATCGCCGATCGTCGCCACTGTTTTCCCGCATCATCACTGATAAACACCTGATTGGCGTGCCATTGCCACTCCATCGGCCCCACCGCATACGCCCTGCCCGGTTGCGCAAGCGTCACCGCCATCGGCCTGATGTTGTTGCTGATGCCTTTGGGGGTCCAAGCAAACGTACTGCCCCTGTCCGAACTGCGAAAGTAACCCAGGTCCGCCATGGCCGCATGCACGACATTTGCATCCGTCGGTTCCTGCGTCACGCCATGCAGCACCGTCATTTCGATGCCGTCGATGCTCAGCTTCCAGCTTTTGCCCCCATCCCTGCTTTGATAGCAGGCGTACCAGTCGGTGAAAAACCAGTGCTGCTCATCACGCGGGTTGATGGTCAGGTAACCCAGCGCACTGCCAAAATGATTCACGCCCCCCGTCCCCAATCGACCCCACCAGTTGCCTTCGTCAATCGTTCCCCGTGGTAATTTCACCCATCGATTCGTGGCTCGATTCAACGTGTAAAAGTGGCCGCCGTGACCGCCCAGCGCGATGATCGAACCCTGGGCCGTGATGGCTGCGTATTGACCATCGCTGCGGGCATCATTGGTTTTCGCCGGCAACCCTTCCTCAAATTGAACCCATGTGCTGCCCGCATCGGTGCTGCGTACCGGCCGTTGACCGATCAAGCCGTAAAACGTGCCGGGGGCTTGCGGGTCTTGTAAAAATTCACTGGGTGATTGTTCCGCGATTTTTTGCCAGGTCTGCCCCTGATCATCACTTCGCCACAAACCCAGTTCCAGGTTTTGCTGGTCTTTCCAACCGCTGACGCACAGCCAGACGCGCTGCGGGTTGTGTTCATCAAACACCAGTGCACTGGGCGACCACAAATTCGTCGGCCCATGATGTTTCCAGTTCAGCCCACCATCGACCGAACGATACACCCCCTGCCGATCTGCCGCCGCCAGCATAACGTTTTTATCACCCGGGATGCTGATCAGTATCAACCCATGATTACGGGAATGATTGTTGCCGTGAAACTGTGCCTTGAGGGTTTGTCGAAAGGTAGCTCCGCCATCGGTTGAAAGGTAAATGCCTTGGTCCACCGCCACCAGCAGTCGATCCGCATCGTCCGGGTCCACCCACAAGCCGCGACAAAAATCGCCCCCCGCCCCATCAGGCAGGTTGCCATGCAGCATGCGCCAGCTCTGCCCCAGGTCATCACTGCGATAAAACCCGCCCACATCGCTGGTCAGGTACAACCGCTTGGCATCACTGGGGCAAAAGTGTACCTGCTGCAAATAGCCACCCGCGCCGATGACACCACTGTGCCATGTGCCGTAACGCCGATGCCCCGGTGTGTCACTGCCCTGTCCGGCACACCAGCCGGTCATCACGGTGCCAACTAGCAACCAGGCGCAGCATAAAAACGTTGCCATCGTGGGCGTGGTCATTCGAGCCTACTCCGTGCGTTTGTTTTCGTATGCGCTGCAACACGCCCAATGCGTGCGTGTGAAAAACATCACACCCGCGGCGGTGCAGTCGAATCATAAATCGCTAATTGCGGTTGCAGCATCACCGGCTTGGCGGGCACACGCTGCGAACCAATACTGTCCAGCAACATGCTCGCTGCCATGCGACCGGCTTCCAGCGTCGGCAGACGCACCGAGGTCATTGCCGGGTATGTCATCCGCCCGATGTACTCATCATTGAAACAAACAATACTCAAAGCCCTGGGCGGCTGGTAACCCAACTCATAAGCCGCACGCATCACCTCCAGCCCGTGAAAATGCTGGTAGGTCAGCACAGCGGTCACCCCCTCTTTTTCAATCCAACCTTTGATCGTCCGGTGAGCCTCTTCCTCCGTCCAAGGCTGATCGTGCCCCGCCACGGGTTGCAATCCAGCCTCACGCAGGCACTGCACATAAGCCTGATGACGCTCCTGCACCGACGGATGCGTCCGCCAGGGGCCGCGTGCGTTGGCGTAGGCAATTCGCTTGTGACCCAATTGCATCAAGTGCGTCAAAGCCTGCCGCGTCCCCACCGCATCGTCATAGTTGACCGATCCGCCCCGAGGCCCCGCCCAGCCGTTGATGCTCACATAAGGCAGCCTCGCTTTCTCCAACGGCTGCAAATCCGCCATCGCCAGCACACCGGCCACGATCGCCCCATCAATCCGCCAGGGAGGCAAATCATGCGATGCCTCGATCGTCGGCGAAAAATAAGTCGAAAGCTTTACCCCATGGGCCTCGAACACTTCCACCATCCCGCGTATCGCATCCTCCGGCAGAATCACCGGCATGTGAATGCCCAACAGCCCCACCAGCCCCATGCTGTTCTTCCGCAACGACTGGGCCATCAGGTGCGGCCGATACGACAATTCCGTCGCAGCCTTGCACACCCGCTCACGCACCTCCGGCCGCACCGAAAAACCATCGCTGCGATTGTTCAAAATGCGACTGACCGTCGGCACCGACACCCCGGCTGACTCGGCAATGTCCTTCAAACTCGGTTTGCGTGTGTAGGTCGGCAAGGCGTTCACTCGCTGAGGTCATTCGTCTTCGTTTGACATCGTGGTTGACGACATCACCGACGGTGAGTCGGAACAATCATGATCATGCGCTTCACCGCATGGTCATCATCATCATAGTGATACCATCGAACACTTGTTACTGGTCCAGCCGCCATTGAAAACGGGGGAATTGATTGTTCAGCGCGGTCAAACTCAATGAATTGGGCAATTCAGTCCGTCGATTTGCGGTTTCGGCATGGCCATCGGCGGCTAGAACATTCGTATATTCCCCGTTGGTATGACGACCTGCTATTTTCCCCAGGTCATTGTCAAGCATATAAAGTCCATCATAAATCAATGCAAAACGACCGGGGCGCGCCACATCCGAAAACCGGTGCAACCGGAAATCGTGGTTTGGGGATGCGTCCCACAGCGAGTGATAACGGAAAAAATATCGCTCATGTTGATTCCATGACATAAGGTAACCGTAGGTACCGTTGACCCCGTAGGACGTATCGACCACAGCACTCAGGTACCAATTTGAATCAACCCGCCAAACGCGATCCATCATCGGATCAAAAGTCATTGTCGAACTGAACCACTGATTACGCGGAAAATCATTGGCCCCCCAATTAAGTTTCAGATGTGCGCCATTGTCAGAGGGACAACGAAACACGCCCTTGTTCGCCGAAAGCGCGGCATTCATCATGCTGCTTTTATTGCTGGTTGTCCACGGCACCACCTGATAACTCACATACTGACGATGGACCAGTATCGATACCCAGTTTTCGAAACCGTTGCCAGTGTTTACATCACCTGGAGGTGAATAATCGCTATGTTCCCCCGCGTACATCATCAACCCCATGTGCACTTGCCGCAGATTCGATAAACATGTCGAGGTCTGCGCCGCTTCACGGGCAGCACCCAACGCCGGCAAAAGCAGCGCAATCAGCAACGCGATGATACTGATGACCACCAGCAGTTCGATCAGTGTGAAACCATGTAGGGGCCTGGGGCGGCACAATGAACGTGTGTGTT